>DCUV01000043.1 GCA_002328585.1 Spirochaetia bacterium UBA2205 | reverse complement strand
TATCTGGAAAATTGGTATTGGTTGTTCTTTACCTTTAACCTTAATGGGTCCCAGCTTCTTCCCTTTAAATTTCTTTTTTGAAAGATTTGTTATAATTTCTTGAGATACGATTATTGTCTGGGCATCAGCATGTGAGCACAATCGTGCTGCTAGATTAACGGCATCACCAATGGATGTAAAATCCATCCTGTCCTTTGAACCCATTCTGCCATGAACAACATCCCCCATATGAATGCCAATCCCAACAGTCATTGTTACTGCACCTGCTTTTTCACGCTGTTTGTTTAGTTTTTGAATTGATTCTATGATATCAACTGCTGCTTCAACTGCGGTATCTGCTTTTGTTTTATCTTCAAAAACAGCCATAATTTCATCACCAACAAATTTATCAATATCACCACCATGCTTTTTTATAATTGCAGCTTGCAGGTCAAGGTATTCGTTCAGAATAGAAACAACCTGTTCTGGAGGAAGCTTCTCGGACATGGCCGTAAACCCACGAATATCAGAAAAAAGGAAAGCCATATTCTTATTTGTGCCACCTAAATCCAATTCATCGTCTCTTTTTTCGTGTATCATGGAGATAGTTGATTCAGAAACAAACTTTTGCATTTTTAACTTTTCACGCAGATGATCAATCATTGTATTAAATTCTTCAGTAAGAATCCCAATTTCATCATGTGTCGTTACATCAATCCGGGTAGTTAAATCACCATCCTTTACTTTTATAACTCCTGTAGTTAATTGCACTAATGGTTGTACCATCTGCCGTGCAATCCGCATAGCTGCATATATGCTGGCTGATAAAAGGATTGCCGCGATGATGAGCATAAGAAGCCTTGCTTTGTGAACTGGTCCTAATATTGCATCCTCGGTAAAAACTATCTCTATAATCCCTACCTTTGATTTAAAAAACTCAAAAGGGATACGATAACGATAACACCACGTTTGACCGGAATTTATTGTTAACTCTATCCTTTCTTTTACGGTTGTGTTTAATGATGCAAATTGTTTAACGAAGTCTTTTGAGAAATATTTTCCATGGAGTTTCGCATTAGTATGTGCAGCATAAGTATATTTTTTTTCAGCAAGTACTCCGTTTAAATCATAGACGGCAGCATAAACAAACCCTTCTATGCCGGTTTTTGACAGTCCTTTTACTATATCCTGCAGAATCATGGAACGTTTCAATGCCCTTTTTTCAGCGGTTAAAAAACTTTCGGAAGATGAGATGGTATGAGCTATTGTCTGACATAATTTATCATTGGCTTTGATAAGTGCGTGCTCAGAAATTGTAATTAATAAAAAGCTAATAATACTTATGACAATGACCATGAGTGCTGATACTGCAGTGACCCATTTTAACCTGATTCCACCTTTTTTGATAATATTGGTTAAGAATGGTATAGATTGTATAAATGAGTATATGGGATTGGTTGTGCTACTATTCATATTATTGCCCCTATTTGTTGTTCGATAGTGCCTTCATATTGTATAATTTGCTTTAAAAAATAATTGATGTACAAACTTTACCTATAATCAATAATTACACTTAATACTTACTATAGCGTATATTCAAGAAAAAGAATTTTAATAATAAAAAATTTTTTTATTGGTGATAGTGTGGTGTAAAATTATCCATGCCGTAAAGCTTAAGAAATGCGTTCAATAGCATAAAATAATAAAAAACATATGAAATAGCACCATATTTTATGATAAACGTTAATAAATGCCATTAATATAAGTTAATCAGCCTCACCACTTCTCTGAAATAAGACGAATCTTGGAATGAACTATTTATATAGTTAATGCTATCACGGATGATAGTATATTGTTCAAGGAGGATACAATGATTATAAACCACAACATCAGCGCAATTTTTGCCCACCGAACGTTGAAATTCCACGATTGGGCAATAACCAAGGACATGGAAAAGCTTTCTTCAGGGATGCGCATCAATAAAGCCGGTGATGATGCATCAGGGTTAGCTGTGTCCGAAAAAATGCGTTCACAGATTCAGGGTTTACGGCAGGCTGAACGTAACACAGAAGATGGTATGTCGATGATTCAGACAGCAGAAGGTTATTTGCAGGAGGTTCATGACATACTACAGCGTGTAAGAGTGTTAGCGGTACAGTCAGCAAACGGTATTTACACACCGGAAGACAGACAGCAGATTCAGGTTGAAGTTTCAGAATTGGTTGATGAAATCGATCGTATTGCTTCTCAAGCTGAATTTAATAAGATGAAACTTTTAACTGGTGCATTTGCACGGCTTCATCCTTCAGCATCCATGTGGTTTCATATGGGACCTAATATGCATCAGAGGGAAAGGGTATTTATTGAAACAATGACAACTGCTGCATTGGGTTTGCGAAATGCTGTTACCCTAACATTTATATCGATTTCAACACCTGGTAAAGCTAATGCTGTTATTGGATTGGCCGATGAGGCACTCCGGCAGATTTCAAAGCAACGAGCTGATCTTGGTGCTTATTACAACCGGTTGGAACATGCTGCTAAGGGCTTGATGAATGCATATGAGAATATCCAGGCATCAGAAAGCCGCATACGCGATACTGATATGGCCGAGCAGATGGCAGAATTTACAAAGAACCAGATTCTTACTCAGGCAGCTACTGCAATGCTGGCGCAGGCAAATACAAAGTCTCAAACAGTATTACAGCTTTTAAAATAAATAAATCTGAGATAGCATCGTAACACCACTATAAATAAAGCCGGGCACTCCCACCCGGCTTTATTCGTATTATTGGTTAACATTAGTAAGTATTGTTCTTTTAACTTTGTTTAGCATGTTTATTTCTTTTTGGATTTTGATTTGTCATTACTTTTGGATACTTTTTTTTGAGGTGCTTTTGGTTTCTTTGCTGCAGCTTTTGTTTTAGTTTTTGGCGCTGCTGCATGCTTTACTCCAGAGGTTTTTTTTGAGTGCGCTAAAATCCAATCAGTTACAACCTTTAGTACTTTTTTACGGTCTGCCTCCAGTTCATTCATAGTTTCATGATATAATCCTTCAAAAAGCTTCAATGTTTTATCCCTGGAGCTGGCTTTTTGGTAAACTATTTTACTTGCCTCATCTTTAACAAGCGCATCAGCAGTTCCTTGAAATAGTAAAAGTGGCATTTTTATTTCACTGCATCTATTTATACATTCTTCAATGGTTTTCATCATCTCAACATAAAAACGAGGAGTTACTTTATCATGAACAAGCGGATCTTCCATATATTTTTTAACCACCTCCTTGTCGTGGGAGATAGTTGAAGCATCCAACCCGGATGGCATGGTAAATGATGGGATCCTTTTTGACAAAAATATTGCAAGTTTTTCTTTCCATGCCGGTACTTCAATTGTTGGAACCAATCCAGGGGATGATAAAATTAGTGCATCCAGATCCTCAGCATGTGTCAGCGCGTATTTAATAGCAAGAACACCACCCATTGAATGGCCTAACATAATAACGGGTTTGTTAGGATTTTTGTCTTTTATCATATTTACAAAAATTTTCATATCGTATATATAATCCATAAAACTATCAGTATGTCCTCGTTTACCGCCACTGCGTCCAAAGCCTCTATGGTCTAAACCAAAGATAGCAATTCCTTTATTCTGGAGAGCATCAATGAGGTTGCCATATCGGCCGCTATGTTCTCCAAGCCCATGAATAATGATTAAAACTGCTTTAGGGTTAGCAACTTCCCATTGCTGAAAAAAGATTTCAACACCTCCTTTACCAATAAATGTACCGGTACTATGTTGATATGTTGCCATAATCTCACCTCACTTTTTTAAAAGTTTTAATTACTACATGTACATTATATATAGGTACTACAAAGAACTGCTTCCCATCTTATGAATAATTTAGAAAGGCAGCTTTTACCTTTAGTGTGCGTTAAGACAGATAATGAAAATATAGCTCCCAAACCCCTTATATAACGTACATAGTAATAAATATAAAGAAGAATGATAATTTTTCATTATCTTAATTTTATATAGAAAAAAAAATCAAATAAAATTTTTAATTTTAAAAAATTATTTACATTCTATAATACGATATTGATATATGATTGCATTGATAATGAATTTATTGTATAGAAGGGTATTATGGAGTTTCAGAAATTACGTGTTGCATTTGTTCTCCTTCTATGTACTATTGGTTTTGGAACAACTGGTTATTATATTTTTGAAAACATGAAACCATTTGATGCTTTTTATATGACAATGATAACTATCAATACTGTAGGTTTCCAGGAAGTCAAACCGTTAACTATTATAATGATGGATTCAGAATTAGGATTGGCAATGGAAGAGTTAAAAGTTGGTCATAACTCATCAATGGTTAGGAAAACTCTTGTTGAAAGTAATTTGCGACGAGATTATGGTGTTATTATTGTGGCAATTAAAAAGATAAATGGTCAAATGATATTTAATCCGCAATCGTCAGAAATTCTTGATGCAGGTGATGTTATAGTAGCTTTAGGTAAGAAATATTTGATGGAGCAAATGAGTTAAAGTATTATAATAGCTATAAAAAAACTTTTTTGGATACATTATTGCAGGCTAATCATTGTTATTTATTTCGTTTGTATAATTCATTTGAAATTTCATGAATCAAAATATCCAGCTTAAAAGGTTTATGCATATAGATATCGATTACATTTTTATACGCCTTGATGTTATTGAGCAACCAGCCTGTCAGAAGTACTGTTAACGTTTCTTCTTTTTGTTCTTTAATTTTTGTAAGTAAGTCAAGTCCAGTTATTCCTGGCAAACCATAATCTGCTATGACAATATCAAAATTATTTATTCTAAAAGATTCTAAAGCCTGGTCAGCATTGCTGAATACTGAAACTCTGTTCCCAAGAGAATCAAAAACCTCATACATTATTTCCTGTAAAGCAGGCTCGTCCTCAACAATACAAATATCTTTGTCACGTAATTTTGCTTGAGGTACTTGCTGCTCATTTTGAGGAATTGGAGAAATATTTTCCTCGGGCAGGATAATTGAAATTGAATAATCATATAATGATTCTTCTTCTAATATTTTGGCATGGTTTTGTTCCGCAAGTTTTAGCAGATCAATGGTTGAAATAAATATCGAATCATCCTTTACTTCTGAAGTATCTTTTTTTGTGCGCATTGTGATTGACAATGTGCTGTTCTTTTTTAAGATTATTTCGATAGTTCCTTTTGAAGTGATAACAGATGCAACCTTGAATATTGTTGAGAGAAGTAAGTCGCGGAATAGATGAGGATCTCCATACATGCTGAGGAGAGAGAAATATCGCCTTTCAATAGATATATATCTTCGTTTGCTGGCTTCATCGACCTTGAATTGTATTTTAGCAAATTCTATTGCATCTTCTACCGCTTCAACAATATTAATATTAGTTTTTTCTTCTAACTTATCTCTTCCAATAAATTCTTCAATCCGGCGTACCTGTTGTATGCCTTCTTCAGCAGTTTTTATGATTAGTTTAAGTCCTTCATGCACAGGAGGTTTTTCAGTAATCTGCAGTAACCATTGTGATTTGTTTAACAATATATTAATGATATTATTGAATGAATGGAGAAATCCCTTGGTAAGGTCACCAATAATATGGAATCTGCTAAGTTGTTGTATTTGATACTCAAGTCGTTTAATTCGTGTAATATCTTCTAATATTATTTCTACAACAGGTTGAAAATCAGGTGAATGGTAAAGATAGCATGAAGCGTTAACCCACTTTTCATCTTTTTCTTTGGTTATAAATCGTATTTCACCTATGCGTTTGTAGGCTATGGTTCCATTAAATATTTGCGATAGTGCTATACGCATTCTATTAAAATCATAGTGATTCATTGCCCGGTATAATAAATTCCTATTTTGCCGTAAATCATCTACCTCGTAACCTATAAGTTCCTGGATTGATGAACTGGCTTTTATTATATTACCAGATTGATCAATCTGTAAAATTGGGAATGGGGAATATTCATAAAGTTGCGACTCATCATTTTTATCAAGGTCATTTATCAATGTTTCAGTGGATTTGTCAAATGACAGAATCCTTTCATCAACTATCTGCAAAATTACAAAAAGTGCTACAATAGTTTTCCCCTGAAATACGGGAAAAATGTACAATTCGGCGGATATCCTTTGATTGTCTTTGTTACGAAATACAGCAAAACATTGCTTGGATATTCCCTTTAATGCTTTTAAATATGATGTTGCAATCTGCTTGCGATATTCGGGATAAAAGGGATGGGTAATATCAAGGCATAGCTGGTTTGTATTAATTAAATCAGAGAAGGGTGTATTCAATGCTATCACTTCTCCAGAAATGCTGATAACGCATGCAGGTAATTGAAACATGAGCACCATATTTGATGCTGTTTGCAAAGTTGTAGTATTTATATGTGTTGCACCATTATCTTCACTACTCATAAAAGGTACCGCCATGGTTAACCATGTCAAAACATAAGTATTTTTTTGCAATAAAAATATAAAAAAATAGTGTTACTGTGAAAGTTTTGCCTGGAGAGTATCAGTGGATTGGAAGCCTGCCATTTTCTCTATAACTTTACCATTTTCAAAGAGGAGTATTGTGGGAATTGCATCAATATTATAGCTTTTGACAATCTGCTGATTTTCATCTGCATTTATTGTAACAAATTTTGCTTGAGAAGATGATTTTGAAAGGTTTTCTAAAACAGCATTCTGACGCATACATGGGCGGCACCATGGTGCCCAAAAATTTACAACTACTTTGCCTCTCCATTGCAGCACTTCGCGGGCAAAGCTTTCTTGTGTAACATCTTTAATAGTCATGTTTGCATCAGATGAAGTGGCTCCATTTACCCTTTCCGGTACTTGTGTTAGTGTTACCGGGATTACCATTTTGGATTTGTTACGTATCAGTGTCAGCTTGAGTGTTTTACCTGATGAGGAATTTCTAACTACCTGGATTAAATCCTGAGGATTTTGAATAGTTTTTTCATCAACTGCTATAATTACATCGTGAGGCTGGATGCCTGATTGTGCAGCAGGGCTATCAGGTATAATAGTATCAACGTAAGCACCCAAAGAGTTTGAAAGCCCAAGTTCTTGGGCTTTCTCTTCAGTAATGGGTTGTACCTTAGCACCTAAGTAGCCTTTTCCTGATTCAGGAATAGCTGAAAATCTTTGACCACCCTTATCAGAAACTTTAACAGGTAATATACGTTTGTTGAGGAAAACCTTCTTTCCCTTTTCTATAGTAATTGTTTCAGTTTGTGTTGAAATGATATTACCTGCATTATCAACATATTTAAAGGTGATTGTGTAGGTACCCGGTGGGAGGAATAATCTGCTTAGCTGGAAATTTTCAGGCAGAGTATGCCAGCACCGCAAATCAGGTTTTATCTGTGATAGTAAACCTACACCAACGCCAGCACCCGCTACCATACCAATTATGCCAGAAAAACCCTTGAGATCATCTGACTGTTCAGCTAATTTTTTTGCAGCATATCCTGCTGCAACGGATGCTGCAGCTTTTACTGCAATGCCAGCGGCTACTTTAGCATATATTCGCCCATAATCGTCTTCCAGGGTCTTCACTGCGGTAGTTGCAATATCTTCTAACATATAACTCCGTTCAATATCCTTATCATTAACATTAACGACCAGATAGTTTATTGTACCCCCGCGTTTTACAAATTTTGGTATTGGATTTTCGGCATTTTTAAGAGCTATCATAACTCCAGCAATAGTAACTCCTTCTCCTAATGACATACCATTGAGCGTTACCTGAATTGAAGACTTCATAGCCTGATCTGACAGAAGTGAACCGCGGGATTTCTTGATAGCTCCTTTTCCATTTTGTACTATAACAATAAGCTCACCCGCACCTTTTGGCATTGTATCACGTTTACCAAATTTGCCAATCCACATGTTATAATCGTCAGTATCTCCTAATTGTTTTGCAAGCCTTTGCAAATCACGGTAAACAAGATTCAGAGCAGGATTGAGTTCATAAATTTGCTTATATTCTATATAGGCAAATTCACGATCATTCATGTCGTTGTCCTGGTCTGCAATCTGTTCAAAGGCAATAGCTGTCAGATACTTTGCCATTAAATTCTGCTTATATGATTTCCCTGTTGTTACACTTATGTCCCTTAACATATCGTTAACTTTTTTAAATTCAACGCGTGCTTCATCAGGTTTGCTGAGCATAAGATAGTTGATTCCAAGATACATGTGTATAAGAACCCTCTCAAAATCTTCACCGTTATAATCAGTGGTTGTTTCATTCAGTAGCAATGATGCAGCTTGTTTACTTACACTGATGGTTATCTGGTCGGCTATCTTAGCTGCTTCGATAAAAACTTTGTTGCTGTTTTCGTAATCTCCTGCAACCTGCAAAATCAAACCGCATTCCATCATGTATAAAAGCTGATCTTTTGATTTTGTATTTATTGTAGGGAGCAGTTTATTGGCTGCCTCCTTATATTGACCGGAGTAAAATAATTTTTCAATTTCGCCGATTTGTTTGTTATAGTCATAGCCAGCACATGTTACCAATGATACCAGAAGAAATAAAATACAACAAGATTTAAACTTTTGCCGCATACAAATTACTCCGTATTAAAATGTTATTTTCTTTTTACTGGCTGATTTTAAAAATTCCTGTTGATCTTGCCACTCAACCACCTGCGTTTTCAGATTAATAAGCTTTAAGGTAACAACTAAATATTGAACTGTTTTACTTCCTACAGTGCGCACATTTTCCCTTACCTCACCAGTCAAATACATATTTGGTGATTTTAATTCGCCAACCGGGATAGCGCTTTCAGGATCAACCATGCCGGTCATACCCTTTTCCATTTCTGAAATTGCATCAGTAGTAAGCGATTGGTCTATAAATTTTATGCGGCGTTTAATAAGGTTTGTCGTTATTTCATCAGCAAGCATTTTTGTGTCAATGTGCTCAGATGTTTTATTACGGATTTGTTTTACTTCAATGTAGGCAGGTTTTTTCCATTCATCTTTTAAAAATGAATACATTGACTCAACCATTGTATTAACTGTCATCTTGATTTCTTTTGGTCCCCATTCACGTGAGCCCTCGGCTTTGTCTGCATCTTTATATTGCACGCCACCACCACAGGCTATAAAACCAATAATAAAAATTATCAATAGCAATGAAAGCTTTTTCATAAATATAACCTCCTGAATTATTATAGAGATTAAGGCTTGTTTTGCATAAAAAAAGGAACTAAGGAAATAGTTACTACTATAGATAGGCAGTAAAGTCAAGAAAAAAATGGCGGTTATTATTGTAGCATGGAATGTATCAAAGCATCTATTGTATTTGCAGTATCATGTGGTTCAGTGTAGTTAATAGATGCAGTAAATGATATATTTTTGATACTGTGCTGGTATTCAGGATCATAATGGTGGTGCAGTAAAAATTGTATAAATTCTAAATACTTACCATGGCAGAACAACTGTTTGCAATACTGCGTTTTTGTTTTACCCAGAGCTGGTTGTAATTTGTCCATTATGGCAACTATAGCTTCTTCAGTGATAAAAGGCATATACTCCTGATAGATATGCTGTATTCTGACGTCAATGGGAGTATTTAGCCATAGTGCTATTCCTTTTTGCATGGCATCCATAATTATTGGTGGTATATGGCAGTTCCCAATTTTGCGTGATTCGCCCTCAAGCAAGCAGTAGGGCCATACGTTGATAGTATCCAATATATGAACTATCCTGCTTTCAAAATATTTTTGTGAATGATCTGGCATTCCCAGACTGCCAAATAACGAGCTTCGGTTGCCTGCACATCCCTCAAGGTCAAGGGAATAGGGATTGTGGTGGAGTATCTTTGTTTTACCGGAGCCAGCAAGCCCATAAACTGTAACTACAGGGATGGTAAAGTAATAGTTTGTTAGATAGTTCCTTATAAACTGGCGATAGGCTTTATATCCACCTTCCAGTTTAAAGAGATTAAATCCAATACTGTTTAAAAATGATACTACTGATTCGGAGCGCATCCCTCCCCTGAAACAATAAACAATAATAGTGGGACTGGATTGTGATAGTGATGAAAAAAAAGAAACCATAGGCTTCAATTTTGGTGAAACGATTTCTATTCCTTCCATGAGCGCTTCATCTCTGCCTCTGGTATGATATAACGTGCCAATATATTCACGCTGTTCATCATCAAGAAGAGGGTAGTTGACTGCATCAGGGATGTGATCGTTAGTGTATTCAACGGGTGCTCGTACATCCACATATACTTTATCAGTTATGGAACGACTATCGCAAAATGTGATAGATGGTATTTGCATAGGTTTTTATCGTTTTATGACATGCGTATGGTTACTGTGCCAATCTGTAGCAATTGTTCGATGGCTGTGAACAGTACATCCATATAATGACTCATGGATGGTGCAAACAGCAATGGATGGAAATTATTCTTTGAAACAACAGTGGACAATAGCTGATGTCCATTGTAGGATTCTACTTCCATGGGATAGTCATCGGTAAATATAGCTTTGCAATAATCTACAGGTATAGCATAGGCCGCGCTTACCTCATTATCATTAAATGAATAAGCTGTCAACGGTTCATTTGACATATACAAATATACCCTCTGGAATTCGCGGTGAAAAAGAGTAGCATTTTTTTCTTCATACCGGAAATACCCTAAATCAATGAGTTTATTATCATCAGGTACTATCCCTATCTCTTCATATGCCTCTTTTTGAATTTTATTGGTATCTAATCCATAGGGTACATGCCCGCCTACCGTTATATCTAAATAACCAGGGTACATATCTTTATGGGAAGCGCGTTTCTGGAACACAATCTGTTGAACAGGCATAGAACGAACAATCCATAAATGAACACCTTCATGGGCTATGCCATATTTATGGGCAACACTTCGCGGTATAGATTTTCCTGTTGGGGTACCTTTTTCCCAATCCCATTCTTCTAACATTTCTTCTGGTTGTGGTGTCATTATAATTATGGTCCCCCTCTGTCAAGAGAATACTGTGCCATTCTGAGGAACGTAGTTCCGAAGAATCTATTCTTTCATAAAACAACAAGATTCTTCACCTTGTTCAAAATGACATGTCTGAGATTCATTATATCAATTAATCATAGAACATCAAAAAACTGAATTATTAATAATTTTTATGGGCACACAGCGGTAACAAATATGCTGTCCCCAATTGTTAATAAAATGGGAAAAGTTGTTTGCCACTATATCCATAAAAATTGTATATATCAATATGATATTTTCCGATGATTAATATAGTATAAATACTAATAAACATTATTTCAAATAGTTATGAATGAAAAAAACATTATAAAGTTTCCCTATTTGTTTGTTGCGATACTATTTATTTCATTGTTTATACTATCAAGTAGTATCGCCATTTTTTTTAAATATAAGGAATTAACGGCTGATATTACAAATTTTGTCGTTGAAACACACAATATTTCCAAAACACTTATTACGATGTACTCAGATGCAGCAGGTTTAGCATATACAACAAAATCAACATATAAGCTTGTGTCATTGTTTCATCAGCAACAATCGCTGAGGGGAATAAAAGAAATCTTTTTTGTGCTGGATAACGGTACAATTGTAGCACACTCGGATGAAGCAAAAAAGTCAGAGCTTAATGGTAATATTGCAAATGATGAATTTACGTATAATATCGACATGATCCTTTATCCGCATAGCGTCAAATCAGGGCAGCTTTTTATAAATGATTATTTTATGCCTGATATAACAATTCCTTTTAGCAAAGAAATGCGTACATTTATTAAACGCTTTATTTATAAAGATATTGATACAAACAGCTGGTTGGTATCAAAGGCTGTATTTATTAATGGAAAATCAGTAGGAACGGCAAATTGCATTATTGTCAAGGAACCCGTATACCAGATAATTGATAGCTCTTTTAACGAGATTATGATAATTATAGCGATTATCTGTGGAGTATCTTTTTTTACTTCACTCATTGCTGGTGTCATTGTGTATACCAGGCAAAAAAAGGTATACAGAACAATGTCTTATGATACAGGATTGCATTTTCATGAGGGAAGAAGACAATTTCCACATACTGGTATTAGAGAAGCTATACCGGTAAAGGAGTAGGCTATTATGGTTATTCAACATAGGGTGGAACATTCGATAGCAGTGGTTACAGTTCAAGGCTATGTTAACCATACAAATGCAGTGGAATTTGAAGAATATATATCATCTCTGACAAAAGAATGTTCTTCTGTTATTATTGATTGTTCGCAGTTAGAATATCTCAGTTCAACAGGAATTGGCGCATTGATGTATGCGGAAAGGGTACTATATTCCATAGGGGGTATATTGGTAGTATGCAATTGCAATAGTGAAGTTAAAACATTACTTGACATGGTATCACTTAGAATATCAATTTTTGATTCGGTTGACCTTGCAATGCAAGCAGTAAACACTATCCCTCAACGGTTGCCCAACCAGAATATCTCTGAACAGGCAACAGGAGAAACTCATGAAGACAAACACTATACGGAAGAAAAACAAAAAGTTGTACCAGATCATGGCTCAATCATATTTGATAACCCTATAGTAGTCGAATGCCCAAAGTGCAAGTCAATGGTTAAGGTTAATGCTTCTGGCAAATTTAAATGTCCTGAATGCAATCTCCATTTTACTGTAGATGATGACAGAACAATATATTTTGATGTTTAAAGTGATTGCATCATAAAAGTTTATTGACATTATTTTAATTATAGATTCACTATTACATACAGTATTATTAATTTCTTTTAATTGGGGTTCAGCTATGAAAGTTATTCATGTGCTTAAACGTATAGAGATGATTGATCAGGATATTCGTGAACTGCGAAAACTGGAAAAGTCATTACAGAGCAATAAATCATTTACGCAACCAATATTTATTACAATAGAAAAGCAAATAAATATTTTATTGGGTGAACGTATAAAGTTAATTGAATTGCAGATAGCCAACCCGCCGGCTAATTTGCAACCAGAAGAAGAGGAAATCAAAGAACCACTTGTTGCGATACCAAAAAAGAAAGGCAATAAAAAGAAAGAACAAAAATTGCATAAATCAAAAGATGCTTTATCAGAACTGGATGAAGAGGCATTCAATGAGCAGGAATTTTCTATGCTTACGCAGGATGATATTGATAAAAAAATAGCTACAATGCAGGAAAAAATACCTTCCACATTAGATGACCATGATGATACGGATGTCAAATTACTTGATATTGCTCTGGAAAAAGGAACAATAAACAAACAGGAAGTGGAGACACAGAAAAAAAAGATACGATTCTTTAAGGATAACTTCCCGGGTGGCGAATCGTAATTTGTATTAATTGTGTATACGCTGCAGCATCAATTCCAATTTGTATTTTTCTACAAAATAAATGCTTGACCCTAATAAAGCTTCTTTCTGGTTTAAGTCATTAAATACCAGTTCGCCAATATATGAATAGATTGGTATGCCCGCCTTTTTTAATTCGGCAATCTTATGTTTAACACTATATAATTCCTTAATGGTCATAAAACCTGATGATACATTATCGGGGAAAATAAAATTGTAAAATATTTCATTTCCCATGTGACGGGCAACCTGGACACGTAAAGCTTTTGACTTTGTAAAATTCAGCAGATAATCCCCATGTATCTTCCCTGTTTCATCTACCATGTTGATACCCCCTCTGCGATCTGTTTGAACACCATAACAAATGATGCTGGACTGACTTTCTCTTGATGAGCTTGGGATGCGTTTGAGAACATTGGTACAAAATCCATAGATGTGGTATAAAAAAATCATTTTACTACTCTTTGGCGCAAAAAAGGTAAAAATATTTCCTTTTTCATTAATTATGTGTACCTGTAATCGGTCATTTTCTTCAATGTATCCTATTGTTATGCCCTTCTGGATGCGTTTGTTGTAAAGAGTGTGCAATGCCTGGAGATAAAAAGAATCACCATAAAATGAATAGTGTGTTTCAACATCTGGTTTTAAGGTAAGTGTCGTTAAAACTTTGACAATATTGTCAAATGCCTGCACCTCAACAGTAGTATTTCGCAATGCAGCAAAATAGATACCTTCAAGTTCACCAATAAATCGGCAATGAGGCGTTTTGCCGGTAACTATCGCCTTATATGATTCTTTGAAAAGCTGAATGAAATTTTTACAGAAGCGCCTATGCGTTCCAGGACTGTTGATAAGGCAGTAATCGTCAAAAGGAAGAGATAATTCCACCCCATCGTGCAGCATGGTTTGTAAAATAGGGGTAATATGGGTTATAGCATTATACCGCTTTATGAACTGCTCTCCCCAGCTTGTTGAATAAACGTGATACAATGAATCGAGGTGGTCGACTGCTTCATTGTTAAAATTGAGTATAATACAGTGCAGCATGGTGAAAGTAGGTTTTAAATAATATTTATTTTTAATTTTTTCTTTTCCTGCAAAAAAAAGTGACATCTGATTGAGAAGTTCAACAACAAGATTCTGGTTTATACGCACATAACCTGATTGTATATTAATACGGGTGATTGAAGGATCATAAACATTGTTAACAGTTAACCATACCAGCAATTTAACAAGGTCATTTTCAGTGCGCAACGTTGTTGTGGTAAAAACATTTTTTTCACTGCGGTTGCGTTTAAAAAGACGCCACTTTACTTCATGGATGCCTTCATTAATAGGTTCAATATACAGGATGGGTTCCGCAGGTGTATCTTTAAATGTGATGAGTTTCTCAAATTTATTTTCCTCAACAGAAAAGTATGATTTGATTTTTCGTGACAGCAAAATAAAATCTGATTCGGACATCTGCTTTTTTAGATTCAGGGTGTTGAATTGAGCTGATATTTTTTGATAGCTCATGAGCATAAATCGTTTTACAGTGTCCCAGAAATGCATAACCCGTTGGAAGTCCCAGTTGTCAAAATTATCCATATCTTCAATAATTTTTAGATTCCAGCTCCAGTCATGAACATACTTAAACATCACTGCCACTTTATAAGGAATATTCTTTTTATCCTTAATGCCTAAATATCTTGATAATTGCGGATCAATTTTTAGATAAAGGTTTTGTTTTAAAATTTGAAGGAGAGCAGGGTCATTAATGACCTGGCTATAGTAATCATATACTTCATCAAACATCAATAAGTATGAGTCAAGTATTGAATTGGTAAGCCGGCTTAACAAAACATGCATTTTAACTTTTTGACTTAACAGTGGTGAATCGGTTTTACCAAAAAGATATTTTTCTAAAACGCCAATCTTTAAAATAGATTTGAATGGATTACCCAGTGATTTAATAATCTGGAATAGGGCTGCGCCTAAAAAATCCTCCTTTGATATCTCAAATAGATTCCCTAAGTCTATATAATCATCGCGTTTCATGTCTTCAGGAAGTTGATTATAGAGCGCGTCATATTCGTCATCATGAATAAAACTTGGAACAACCCACCAGAACGGGATTTTACCGGTAATGATGATTGAACTTCTAAAAAATTCATCTTTGAGTACAGCACCTACGGTTGTGCCAAATGCTTCTTCTTCATCTTCAGCAAATATATTATTTTTAACACTTTCGATATCGTTAATAAAAATATGTACTGGTACTTCCAGCTCTTTTGATGCCCATTCCTGTACCATGGTTACTTTCTTTTTAAAATTATCAAAAGCCTCCTGAGCGACTGTATTTCTATGGATGCATGCCCAGTAATCAAGATCTGATTTTTTATTGTATGCTACAGTCCCCACACTTCCCATTACAGCAAACATCTTTATAAAATCACCACGTTCAAAATCATGGAAGGTGGTGCCTGGATATCTTCCATGCAGGTAACGCATGGTATCGTCGTCCAGCGTAAAATTTTTTATTCCCAGTGGCACTTCACCTTCTACAAAACCAGGCATCTTTTTGTTATTAATGCATAGTAAAAAGGGTATGGTATTGACAATTCGTCGCATTGCGGGATTGGGGATAAGCTGCTGGAACCGCTTAAATTTTTCATTGTTAAAAGCAATGAATTTATCTTTATTCTCGGAAATAGTTTGTAACACGTCCATACATTAATAGTTTCACACTAAATATTGCAGTAAAAGGTCATACATAGGGTTTTCCTGAAAAATACCTTTAAAACGATAACTTTTAAGTTTATAATCGTAAACATATACATTTGCTATGAATTTTCGTATTGATTCAAGATTAAATACTATAGCTTGTTTTGCAAATACTTTTTGTCTTTTTCCATATATCTTGAGTTCTTTCATCAAAGATTCCGGGGTGTTTCCTTTTTGCGTCTTGATGTGATATGCTTCGATTTTTTGAGCATGATTAAATAACAAAGTTAACAGTAACACCTGATTTATGTTTCTATGTAACGCTTCCTGAAACAGCATCAATGCACTTTTATCTTTTAAAAAAAATGTATCAACAAATTCAAACTCTATTGATCCGCGTTCATTGATTAAAAATCCCTCTAAAAATTCAATGGTTATATCTGTAGTTTCTGAAAATGAGATAAGATTAAGAATATCATCAATTTCTTTAATATTGCTGGCAGTAAATTCTACCAGATGATCTGCTGCTTCTTCGGTAATGGTGAGCTTGAGGCTATTGCATTTTTTATAAATATATTTTTTGCAATTTTCTGCAAATGGCCTGTAAAATTGTACGGCTGGAATACTTTTCATACTATCAGCAGGGATAAGTGATGGAGGTTTATTTTCCTGGGTATCAAAGATAACATAACTTGCATCGGGGATATTGGCTACACAATCCCTGAACATGGAGTGAATTTTTTTATTGGCAGTAACATTTTCACAGTGCTTTATAACATACAATGAAGCGCTGTCAAAAAGTGAATGTGATAAAACCTTTGATAATGCCAGTTCAAGATTATCATCAGCAAAGTATGTAGCTATTGTGTAGTCTTCCGGTTTTTTTGATTTAAAGATTATTGATGCAATTTTTAAAACTGCTTCTTCTTTCTGGAGCTGTTCATCGCCACAAAAACAGTATATGTGCGATAGTTCCTGTTTATTGATTGTTGCTTTAAACTCATTGTATGTTAGCAACGATGCCATACTATTTTTTCCCTTTTTCAGCGTCCGTTTTGAGTGCAGTATGCCAGCCTGTTTCAACCTGCAGAGTAATGCGAGAGGCTAACATCTGTTCAACCTCATCCTGAACGATATTGATTGGTGTAATGGGTGCTTCAATATCAGAGTATTCCTTAAATGCCTGCACCGTAATGTTGCGAAAAATAAACGTTTTAGTGTGCATATTTACTAAACTTATCACAGCAATAATCAATAATCTCTTTTTTTTCACTATCCCCGCATAGTCAATGGTTATGGGCTGTATTTGCAATGATTGTAGTGTACCCATGAGTTTTACATCGCTTGCTTCTTCTGATGTAACTATCGCCAGCCTGCCGTTTGCAACAATCTTTTCAACAATCCTTATTTTCATAGTATCTTCATAGTGCTGTATGCCTGTTTCATTTTTAAATGGTTCAATGTACAGTTTGTTAGCGGTAAAAGGAATGACGGGCTGTCCATTGATAGAATGTACTATAGTGCTCACTGCTGACTTTTCATTTGTTGTGCATGAAAGCAAAACAACAATACAGAGTAATGGTATTATAGTATACAATTTTGTTTTCATAAAATAGTCAAGTTTTGAATATAGATTCCCGATAACAAAATAAGATCATTTTACACTCCAGGGCCTCCCACTCGTACTCATAGTGTCTGTGGAAGGCTCTTTTATTTTATACCACCCGTATAATCTCTTTGTGTGAATAGAGCACATCAATATATTCTTTAGCCGGCTTATCCCAATAGTAGACTGACTCCATTGCATTTTTCCGCGCAAGTGCTTTTACGGTATCATTGCTGTTTTTAAAAAATGCAGCACATCGTTGCATGGCATCGTAGAACGATGCAGCATTAAAATCTGAAAAAAGAAAACCATTACCCTCAACTGATGGTTCTTTAACACGGATTGGCATAACGGTGTCACGCAATCCTCCTGTAGCACGAGCAACCACAAGACAACCACATGCCAGCGCCTCTAATTGAGAAATACCACCGGGCTCGTGCAATGAAGGCATAAGAAATACATCAGAGCACATAAGTGGAATACTGATATCCTGAAAACCAAGGGTAACCGAGACACTTTTTTGATAGTAATTTTGTAGATTAATGAGTCCTGTTGCCAGCTCGCTTCCCCGATTGTCGCCCCATGCAACTGCGCCACCAATAACCCCCTGATAGCGTAATGTAGTAAAAATTCCGGATGATGCATCCAGAAGAAGCTGAAAGCCTTTTTGTTCGGCAATGCGGTGGATCATGGAAAATAATACGGTATCAGGATTGATATCAAATCCTGATTTACACTGCAAACATAGTTTATTACGGATATGCGTTATATATTCTCGTTGCAATGGATCAGTAATGAGTTCACATGCCGTAACTCCTTCAAGTATCTGGGGGTACCGTGTACGTACTGATTGATAAACTTCTGGATTGTTTTTAAGTCCTTCGATCATTTCAGGATAATATTCATCAACAAATCCTGAATGATGAAACTGCTTCTGAATACGATTTTTAAAATCTATTCCCAGTGCATTGCTTATACCAATAACATTGTGCAGTATCTTTTCAAGCCCATCGCATGCCTTTTCAATCTGCTTTGCGTATGAGGGGCTTACAGTAATGACACGGTCAGAAAAACGTATCCCTGATGCCATACAGTTAATCTTGGTATATGCATTGGTATCTGAAAAATCATTGTATCGCCAGTGGGGAAGGTTAAACAGTGAAAAAAGATCTTTGCCATTTTCGTGTCTGTGGTATGAATCAAAATACTGCCATCCCCCATTGTGAATGATATGGAAAAAAGATGTTCGTTTAAAATTTGGATGAGCATAATATATATGGTCACTTCGCACAATGCCGTTGAATATTCCGGTGTAGGCGTCGTTGGTTAATACAAAAAGAGGGCTCAATCCAAAAGTTGTTATAAGCTCAGCGCTGGCGCGTGCAAAGGCAATACGCCGCCGCAATTTTTCTTCGCCCGTATAGCCCCAGTAAAGTCCATCAAAAAATTCATGGTGATCAAATAAATAGTAATGGATACCATCTACCTGTGCATGGTGGACGCCAGCTTCATAGGTGTTGTTTTCAATCATGAAGCGTACATTTTTTCCTGTATACACTGCTTTGTATTTCTGTAATGCATACGCCATTTTTTTTATGGCATTTTCATCCCCATGACGATATTTTGGGGTTATGACGATTACCTCTTCGCCTAACTTTGCAAGCTCACGGGGGAGTTCATAAACAACGTTGGCAAGCCCACCGCTTTTTGAAAATGGTTCTGCTTCTGCTGAAATAAATATAATGGGTCCACGCCTGTTGTGGAATTGTATGCTTTTTCCCAATTCAGAAATATTGGTATCATGATGTGATGAAAGGTTGTCAATTAATTTCAAAACATCATTGCCGTCTTTGAAGCCAAATTTAAACATATAAAAAAGTATGCGTTTAAATCCAATCTCAATAAAGTTTTTATATTGAGGATAAAATAATGAGATAATATGCTTTTGTAAAAAGTGTATAAATTCATCAAAAGAAGCAGTATGCGCGATAGTTTCACAAAACATGAAATTTGATTTAAAATGAACTGGATTGCTTATTGAATACAATCTGAATAATGAGTCACGCAGGAATTCATCATAGAGGGGAGTTATATCATCAACAGGCTCAAGCTTTAAAAGCTTAATCCTGTCAGTGTAGGACGCCACCGTGTAGAGTTTCGATGCTTTGAGTTCTTTCCCGGTATAATAGCTATAATGTTTTGTGATAGGCGAGTAGATGGGATCAACAACCTTAAAAAAAGATTCGTCGGCAATAGGCAATGCAGGATTATCAAACTGCAATGCTACATTCTGAGAACTATCGGCAAAATTAAAAACACCAATCAATATAGTATCTTCAGTAAATTTTATTGATGCAGCAACGAGATGATTGTTTGCCCATATCAAATATCCTTTCCCTTTGTTGCTGCGATGGAACCTATACCATTGCCGATAAAATGATTCCAGACTTCGGTGGGCAACATATTCAAACTGATTCCAGTTTACATAAATGTTATCCAGATATACCTTCCAGCTTTCGCCTTCAGCACTTCCTTCATAGTCCATGATGATGTTGTTTAAAAAAATGGTAAGCCCAATAGCCGCCCTGAGCCCCCGTTGACCAAAGGTGTTGAGCGCACGCCTTTCATCATGATTACCCAAAATGCCCAGCAGCTCAGTTCCCGGAGGAAGGGCATTGGGCAGATAGTTATCGTAAAAGTGATATACCTCACGGATATCAGTTGTTCCGTGAATTATGCCCTCGCATATCTTGAAAAGTGCCGAATTGTAGGGGATAATACCGCTGCGTGAAAGATAGCGCTCATGACCCCAGTAACATTCGGCTATATGAATAAAGAATTGCTTGTTCTTTGCCTTCAACGTCTGGGCAACAGAAGACATGATCAGGTAATGCAACGGAATAGCTATGGTATCTCTGCATGCGCAGTCATAGTATCCGGTAGTAATAAAATGGCCGTCTTCCCGGTCATTGACGATAATCTCGCCTTCTACCAGCGATTCCAGGGAGCGATACTGTCCATAAACAAAAGGATAATTGTTCTTTTTCATCATGATGGGAACGGCGTGGCCGGAGTCAAAGCGTATGCCATCGATATCATACTTATCAATGAGTGTGCAGATACTGTTGACAAGCCACTCCCACACTTCTAATTTACGATAATTAAAAAGCTTGCCATCATTCCAGCTACCGTACCTGCCATCGGTGGAGGCACGGATAACCAGGTTACCGCTGTCATCATAGCATTTGACTGCATATTCATCGGGGAGTTCAGTGCTGTGGCGGTTTAGGTGAGGCACAACATCTACTATGACCTTTATATCCATAGCATGGGCTTTTGCTATAAGCTCCTTGAATTCTACTTCGCCGCCCAGATAGTCTTCAATCTGTGTTAAACTCATAGGTGAAAACGGTGATGGTGATGTCGCTTCAGGTGCCCAGTCTTCACGGTTGGTGCCACGTTTTTGCACACCTAATAGATACAGAGCTGTTATATGGTAACGCTCCTTTAAATCTTCCAGATGAGCGGTAATATCGCTAAAGCACCCAAGGCGTATAACCTCACCATGTTCATTATAGACAAGGCCAGGATGCTCCTGATCCATCCAGTAGATGCGAGTATGCCCGTGTATATCAGGAAATATCTCCAGTACAATCTCTCCACGAACATCAGGTATAACATTTATTCTGCCACTACACCCTTCATAGCGCAGCCACTGGTTTCTTTTTTTCCGCTTTTTATAAACACAGTAGTCATAGGATCCTATCCGGGTAAACTGATAGTGTGCAGTATATACGCCTTTTTTTTCTTTATAAAGACAATCAATATCAAAAAATTCAATATCCTGTTCTAACGGGAATTGTTTGCTGCCGGCATTAGAGAATATCCGTACAAAATAATTACCCTCTTCAGGGATGATAAATTCAAATAGATGGGTGCTATTGTTTGCACAATTGATAAATGATGTTGCCAGTGGAGCATCAAATTCCTTTGGGGCAAAGATGCGCTCAAGCAAAATGTTGGCACTGTTGCGTATTTCATGAATATCGTGACCTGAGGCAGCAACAAGTAAGCGCACTATTTCTCTCAGTGATGCAACATCGTAACCTTTTTTATAACGCCGTGCCAGCCGTTCAAGTGAACGGATGGCTTTTAGATTTTTTTCAAAATCAAAGCTATCATCTGGATTACGAGCATTAAGCATTTTTAAAAAACTTTCGCGGTTGCGGACAGTAAATGGTCGTATTTTTTTCCGCTCGGGGATTTCTTTGAATTCAACCTCAGAAAGGGTGGCTATGCGTATGACTTCATTAAGCAGCTGGTTAAGGGCAACAGATACATGAGGGGGGTATACCTCAATATGTGAATATCCTGTTTCTATGGCGCGCTCCTCAACCTTTAAAAGCCAGTAAAAAGCGCGATCATAAGTATTGGTGCTGTCTAATGTTAAAACATTAAAAATATTGAGCCCTAAATAGATAGTGGGAATTTCAGTCCATTGTGGTCCCTGCCCAACATGAGAAAGTACAGCACTTTGTGGTGAGACATAGTACAGTGTTGGCCAGTTTGGCCTTTCTTTTATAAGTACAAAACGCCGGCTAACAATTGATGTAAAATTACCCTGTGCTATGAAAACATGGATTTTTGTAATAGCATTGACTATTCTATTCTGCAATTGGATATCCGCAAGCAACTTATCAGTTGATTGGGAACTATCGCTCATTGACAAAACCATAGCATCACGGATAGCTAAAAAAGAATCCCTGAGTGTTGCAGTATCAACCCCTTTTTTAATAGCATCAATAATTGAAGAATCAATAACAAAGGGAAATGCCCTATGCTCATCAAATGCTTTTTGTATTTCCTGTTTTACATACTCATCAGATAGCTTTTCTTCATCCTGGAGTGCAAATCTACACAGGCTGCTTTGTGTGGATATTTGTGAAGCCATATGTCTGCCTTTCTATTGTTTATTGCGATACCATTTTTAAAACAGGATATTTTTCTTTGTAAACACCTAATGGAGTATAATCAATGCTTAATGATTTTTTTCCTTCAATGGATGCCTTAATAGTGTTTATTTTATCCCTGGGGATAAAGACGAGAGCACTGTTTTCTTCATCAAACTTCATAAGGCACAGCTTGTGTTGTGACAATCCGTAAACTAAAAGCGAAGGAGGTATCTTATAAAACCCGGATGGCTGCATGGTATTGGTAAATACCTCGCCATGCAGTTGGGGATATTCCCGTAAAAGCTGTTGAAAAGTGGCAGATTGTTTTTCTGGCAATAACTCCTTTTCCACCATCTGAGTAAATGATTTGGTTTCTTCTACAGGTTTTTGTATTATTGCTGTACTTCTGGTTTTCAAAATGTAGAAGCTTTGAATGATATAGCCACTCCGCATTCTTATTTTGGATTCTTCATTACACATGGTAGCAGGGACGATAACATCGCCGCCTTTGCTACGTGCTATCTCTTTTGCCTTTTCAATGCGAACAGGTAATGAAACACCGCCAATATCGGCTATACCAATTTCATCAAATTGATTTTTATCAACGGTGAGCAATACTTGCACATCGCTGTTTGGTGGAAGTGGAGTGTATTCATTCCCGGTTTTTACAAATTCAATGGATGTGCACGATAGTGGCAAAATGAACAAAACTATACCCAGAAATAAAAATGGTAGTGCGCTGTTATAATGTCTTGTTGTATTCATAATCAATTCCTTATTATTGTGGTCATTTAAATCATAGTGAAACAGTAAAAAATAGTCAATTGAAAAAAATACTTTTTGATTTTTTCAATAAAATATTACCATGTATCATTAATTGTTGACATATAATCTGTCCGGGATATATGGACAAAAGGCATTTTTTTTAGTGCGCCGTACTTTCCTGGTGGGAAGTGTATAATGGCTTGATTTGTGTTCACATATAGAGGATAAAAATATTTGATGACAGTCATCCTGAACCGTGCCCTGAACTGGTTTCATGATGGATTCCGGATCAGGTCCGGAATGACAGGAGAGTTACGTAAAGGTGCATTGGAATGTGTCTAAAAAAGAAATACCATTCTATTCCTGGAGGGGGTTAATGAAAGAGGTTGTCATTGTAAGTGCCGTACGAACACCACTGGGTAATTTTAATGGAGCACTTTCAACCATACCGGCAACACAATTAGGTGCTATCGTCATAGAAGAGGCAGTGAAAAGAGCGGGCATACGAAAAGAAGATGTGGACGAGGTTATCATGGGGCAGGTTTTGCCCTGCGGGTATGGACAAAATCCTGCACGGCAGGCAGCCGTCATTGCCAGTATGCCATGGGAGGTGGAATGCCTTACCATAAATAAAGTATGTGGCTCAGGATTAAAAGCTGTCATGCTTGCAGCACAGGCAATTCAGGCTGGAGATGCTGAGGTGATAGTGGCTGGTGGAATGGAAAATATGAGCATGGCACCCTACTATTTAGAAAAAGCCCGGTTTGGTTATCGTATGGGCGATAGTCCCCTGAAAGATCATATGGTTCATGATGGATTGTGGGACATTGTCAATGATTTTCATATGGGAATATCCAACGAGTTATGCTCGGAAAAATATGGAATCAGCAGGCAGGAGCAGGATCGATATGCCGAAGCGTCGTATACGAAAGCACTGCATGCTATTACATCAGGTAAATTTAAAAAAGAGATAGTACCGGTAACTATCGCCCAAAAACAACGCACAGTGGTTGTTGATACTGATGAATGTCCAAAGGAAACACCGTATGAAGTTTTAGCTTCTATGAAGCCTTCGTTTAAAGCAGGCGGGGTTACGACAGCCGGCAATAGTTCGGTTATCAGTGATGGTGCTGCTGCACTGGTGGTGATGTCAAAAGAAAAGGCAGATAAGCTGGGATGCACCATCATGGCTACTGTTGGAGCGCAGGCAAGTGCCGGTATTGACATGAAGTATGTGCTGGTTGCGCCAATATGGGCAATACCAAAATGCTGTAAAAAAGAAGGTGTGAATCTGGAGGACATTGAGCTTTATGAGGTTAATGAAGCGTTCAGCGGCTCAAGTGTTGCAGTGCTGAAAGAATTAAAACTTGATACCGGCAAAGTCAATGTTAATGGCGGCAGTGTTGCATTGGGGCATCCTATCGGCGCAAGTGGTGCACGGGTGCTGGTGACGCTTGTCCATGAAATGATAGCGCAGAATAAAAAATCAGGACTTGCCTCTCTGTGTCTGGGTGGAGGCGAGGCTGTTGCATTAATTGTAAAACGATAGTTAAAAGGATAAACGCAATGCAGGTAAATGATGTAAAAGTACTTGGCGTTATAGGTGCAGGGCAGATGGGTCATGGCATAGCCTGTGTGGCAGCATTAAGCGGGCTTACCGTTATACTGAATGACATTAGCATGGAGTATGTTAACAAAGGTATACAGGGTATAGATGCAGTGTTAACACGAAATGTTGATAAAGGCAAATTGACAAATGAGGAAAAAAGTACAGTGCTGCATAGGATTAAACCGTGCACAGCATTGAATGACCTTGCAGATGCAGATTTTATTGTTGAAGCTGCCAGCGAAAATCCTCAGATAAAATACAAACTATTTAGCGATTTAGACGTGCTATGCCCGTCGCATGCTATTTTAGCTACCAATACCTCATCTATCCCCATTGGACGTATTGCATCGGTAACCAAACGGGCTGACAAAGTTATTGGCATGCACTTTATGAATCCTGTGCCGGTAATGAAGCTGGTTGAAGTAATAAGGGGACTTGCCACATCTGATGAAACCTTTGATGTAACATGGAATTTAAGCATAAAGTTTGGTAAAACGCCAGCATTGGCTAATGATTATCCCGGCTTTATTGCCAACAGGATACTTATGCCCATGATAAATGAAGCAATCTATAGTCTTTATGAAGGGGTAGGGACACGCGAATCAATAGATACCGTCATGAAGTTAGGGATGAACCATCCAATGGGGCCGCTTGCACTGGCAGACCTTATTGGGCTTGATACCTGCCTTGCTATCATGGAAACCCTGTATGAAGGATTTAAGGATACAAAATACCGTCCATGTCCGTTACTACGAAGGTATGTTGAAGCAGGGTGGTTAGGGTGTAAAACCAAAAAAGGTTTTTATGATTATACATAGTATAAGGGTAATAGTCCATGCACTTTGAATTATCAGAAGAACAGATAATCATTCAGGAAACTGCAAGCCGTTTTGCAAAACAGGAACTGGAACCTGCAGCAGCCGTTCTGGATGCAACGAAGAATAGAGAAATATTAAAATCAAATTTAAAAAAACTGGCACAGCTTGGGTTTAACGGAATAGCAGTAGACCCCCGCTATGGCGGAACAGGTGCCGGCAGTGTTGCATTTTCACTGGTGCTGACACAGCTGGGGAAAGCGTGTGCAGCTACAGCCGTTACAACGTCGGTGACGAACATGGTGGCAGAGGTTATTCAGTCAGTGGGGACAGAAGAGCAAAAATGCAGGTATATCCCTGCTCTGTGTGATGGCACTTTTTATGCAGGCGCCTTTGGTTTAACCGAGGCAGAGGCTGGCTCTGACCCCTCTGCTATGAAAACTACTGCGGTGCCCGACGGCAACAGCTGGATTTTAAATGGCAGAAAGGTATTTATTACCAGCGCCGAATATGCTGGTATAGTTGTTGTTTGGGCAGTTACCGATACAAGCGCGCCCAGAGGTAGAGGAATCAGCGCTTTTCTGGTGGAGCCCGGCTTTCAAGGATTTGCGGTGGGTAAGGATGAAAGCAAGATGGGGCAGTTAGGTTCATCAACCAATGAAATTATCCTGGAAGATTGCAGGGTGCCCAAGGAAAATCTACTTGGTAACGAAAATGAAGGTTTTAAGATTGCAGTAAAAGAGCTGGCTGGCGGGCGTATAGGAATAGGTTCAATGGCGCTGGGGATTGGACTGGCTGCTATGGACTTTGCTACTGGATATGCAAATGAGCGTGTACAGTTTGATGTACCCATTATACAACATCAGGCAATACAATGGATGATTGCCGATAACTATACCAGTCTTGAAGCGGCGCGGCTTTTACTTCTGCAGGCGGCTTACCTCAAGGAAAATAATAAGCCGTTTATGAAGGAAGCATCGATGGCAAAGCTATTTGCAACCGAGGCAGCAAACAAAGCATGTTATGACGCCATGCAGATACTGGGCGGGTATGGGTATACAAAAGATTATCCCATTGAGCGTTTGTATCGCGATGTACGGGTAACATCAATTTATGAAGGAACAAGTCAGATACAGCGGCTCATTATTGCTAAAAGTTATATGGATGATGCAAAAGTAAACGCTGGTTAACTATATAGTGCTGGCGGTAAAGGATGATTAATGGGCGATAGTTACCGTCAATTGGCCTAATGCGAAAATAAAAGTATTAACCACTGTCATTCCGGACTTGATCCGGAATTCCTTTTGCTTACATTAGATTCTGAAACCAGTTCAGGACATGGTTAATGATGACAATCGCCTATAATTCCCATCACGTTTAGATGATCATGCGCCATCCATCAGCAATTCCTGCCCAATAACTATCACACATATAGAGAGGATAGTGAAACTATAAAAAACCTTGCATAATTTTTTCATGCTGGCACAATGGGAACATTACACCATATCATAAAGGACAGATGCATGGGAGAATCTTTTGATACAGTTGTTTACGTACAGGAAGACAGTGCCAGTACCATTACCTTTACCAGTGAAGAGTTAAAAGCTTTAGAGCGTATCAATCAAAAAATTGCTGCGGGGAAGTCTCTTGTTGACATTATAGAATTTTTTTTCAGGGAAACACAGCATATTATGCCGTGTGACAGGATTGGCATTGCATTTTCCGATGATGGGAAGAGGCTTGTGCTGTATCATGTTGTTGCATCATATAGCCCGTTGTATTTAGATAAGGGATATACGGACGATTTAAAAGGCAGTTCCCTTGAGAAGATATTTAATGACCAAACACCGCGTATCATTAATGATTTAGAGCTCTATTTTAAAAGCCATCCCCATAGCAGGTCAACACGCCTGCTTTTACAGGAAGGGGTTAAGTCCAGTATGACATGTCCGCTTTTTGTGGAAGGGAGGATTGTTGGTGTGCTTTTCAGAAGTTCGCGGCAGAAGAATGTGTATGGAATACGCCAGATAGCGCTCCACCATGCTATGGTGGAAAGGTTAAGTCAGGCGGTTGAAAAAGCGTACCGTATTGAGCAGCTTACCCGGGCAATCAATGCTTATATGGAGATGCTGAGCTTTGTGACGCATGAACTGAAAAGCCCGCTTTCCTCTATCATGACATTGGGCACAACATTACAGCAGGGATACTTTGGCCAGATACCTGATCATTGCAAAACCACCATAGAGCGCATGATGGCTCAGGCAGAATACCTTTTGACGATAGTCAATGAATATTTACATTTAGCACGTCTTGAAACTGGCTCCATGCCGGTGAAAAAATATGTTATCGACATTATAAAAGAAGTTATTGTACCTTCCATAGGGATTGTGCAACCACAGGCTGACGCAATGCATATCACTATACAGCAGGATTACGATGATGATGTAAAGGTAGAAGGTGATCCCGACTTATTGAAGATAGTGATGCATAACCTTTTGAGCAATGCAGTAAAGTATAATAGTGAGCATGGATTAATACGTATTACAGCAAAGCGTCAGGATGAATTATGCATTATAAAAGTATGGAACACAGGTCCTGGATTCCCGCAGGAAGAAAAATATAAACTTTTTAAACGCTTTTCGCGAATCCAAACCGATGAGCTGCTTTCGCGTAAAGGTTCTGGTATCGGACTTTTTATTTCATGGAATATTGTATATATGCATAATGGCAGGATATACGCTGATTCGGCACAAGGGCAGTATGCAGAGTTTACCGTTGAATTGCCATTACCATGACAGATCACTGGACAAAGCAAATTGAACAGCATGTTGTTTCATGGTAGCTATTGCATCTTCTACGCTGGTAGATGGTGAATGAACCGCTTTTGTACAATCAACAATAACTATCGCCTCAAAATTTTGGTTTGAACCATCAACCGCTGTAAACTGTACACAGTAGTCAAATGCAAGCCCGCATACAAATATACGGCGTATGCCTCTATCGTGAAGATATCCATGCAAACCGGTTGGCGTTTTTTTATCGTTTTCCAGAAATGCAGAGTAACTATCGATATTCACAGTATAGCCCTTGCGCACGATGGCATGACAGGAGCTGGTTGGAATAGCTTCATGAAGCATTGCCCCCTTTGTACCAATGACGCAATGATCGGGCCAGAGCACCGGACCAATGCCTGGTTGCTCAATGGGGTCGTAAGGATTTTTGCCGTGGGCTGATGCAAATGAATGGTGCCCTTGCGGATGCCAGTCCTGAGTGCAAACAACCGTAGCACCTGTTGTAAAAAATTTTTCCATAAGCAAAGAGATGGGTTTTATAATTGCATCACCCTCAGCAACAGCAAGCGCTCCCCCGGGGATAAAGTCATATTGCATGTCAATGACTAACAGCGCATCGGTTTTTTTTATGGTTGTTTGCCCATAGTTAGCAAGGGTAGATAACGATGTCATGGTTGCCCTCCTTTATGTCATCATAGAAACGTCATAATACACTATCACAGTAAGAGTAATACCATATATGGGGTGTGGAATTGCAAGTTTTTTTCTATGACATACGCTGAAGATGAATCAATGCATTTTTACATAAATAAACTCGTATACCGCCGTTCACTATGAATAAGGAAGTACGATGCTATATCATAAACACCGTGTTGATGGTACATCGGTTAGTAAACATAAGGAAAGATAAGGAGACAACAAAAAACCATTAATGCATAAATATTTTAAATAAAATACAATATATAGAAAATCAATTCATTTGTATGAAATTAATTTCATTGATGTGAAATTATATAGTAATTTTTATAAATTAACTTTAAATAAAAATTAATATGTTGACAAATTTGTGACACTATTTTTACTGTAAAGAAACATATATAGGGCGTAGCGGAACAAAGTTTTCACCTAAATAATAATACGTACAGAGGATTGGGGTGATTGCACTTCATATACATAAGGGCATTCCTCTATGTGTGTATATAATTGTGCTAGTGTTGCTGTGTTGTGGAAAAGATTCTTCAAAACCAGCTACGGGTAACAATACCAATGAAGATTATTTAGGTATAATCTCGCATACACCTGCAGAGGGCGAGGTTGTATTTTCAATCAGTGATGTATGTGTTGTATTTTCCCATGACGTCGATATGAGCTCTGTGAATGATACAACATTCTATGTGCTTGATGAACACAACCTGATTGTCAATGGAAGCTATTCCTATCATCCCCCATTAAAAACAATTGTATTTACACCAGCAGGCGGGTTTGCATGGAATGGGGTATATACTGCGGTAGTTACCACAGGCATCTATAATGCACTGGGGCTCCACATGAAGCAGGGTTATCAGTGGTCATTCAGGATTGCGCCGTTTTATGATACCCAGCCGCCTGTAATTGATACAAACAGTGTACATCCTGCTGGTGATAATGTTAGTTACCATTGCATCATATCGTTTCAAATAATTGATAATGGGCACATTGATATAGGAAGTATTAATGGCACCAACATTGTTATAAGCTATAACAATGGAAGCAATACTCTGGAGGCACCCTGCACCTATCAGTATAATGCGTCGGTTAAAGAAATACGGTGCATCCCTCAAAGCCCGCTGCTGGAAGGGAAACTGTATACGGTACAGGTACATGAAGGGCTGCAGGATGAGTCCGGCAATGCATTAGCCAATCCCTGCCAGTGGTCATTTACCACAGAGGTTATACCTCCGCAGGTACTATCGGTTACACCATGTGATGGTGCATCCAATGTATCGGTGGGTGAGCATATCAGCATACAGTTTAGCGAGCCAGTGCAGCAGAGCACCTTGAGCGAAGGGATTACTGTAAGCGATAGTTATGGGAATGATGTTGATGGTACAATAGAATATAACCCGGATACATATGTAGCCACGTTTATTCCGCACCATTTAGAGTATGTTACCCAGTATACAGTAAGTGCAGGTAAGGCTATAAACGATATATCCGGCATACCGCTGCAGCCGGGCTATTCCAGCACCTTTACCACCATGCAGGAGGATATCAGCCCTGAAATTATTGCAATAACACCTGATAGCCCTGTTAATACCGATAGCAGCTTCCAGATTTTGTTCAGTGAATCCATGAACGAAGCATCGCTGGTTGAACATATTGGTTTAAGAGATAGTTATGGGAATGAAATCCCGGTACATATTAATTATGATGATGCAATATATCTTTGCACGGTAACTCCGGATAGGTTAATTGGTTTTTATGACTATACAGTATATATAACCACCGGTGTAACGGATATCCATGGCAATCCGTTAATCCATAATTATGAAAAAGCGTATGCCACCAATCCTGCGCCGGTTGGCACCGTTATCATGCTGTATGCTCCGGTTGATTATGAAGGCGGGGAATATATTGATGCTGATATTGATGAATTGATTAATGCACAGGTAGATCATTCATTGGTAAGGATAGTGGCTCTGGTGGATTATCCCTATGATGGGAATACTGTCATCGTTGAAAGTATAAATAAACATAAAAGAGAAATTCCATTGGCTACAGCAGGTTTTACCGGTAATGAGCTTAATACTGGGGATGCTGATACAGTAAACAGGTTTATCAACTTTGTTGATGCACAATACATCCCACAGCGTACAATACTCATTGTTGTCGATAGGAAGACGCGTCTCATGTGGTGTGCTGCAGGTGATGCAACGTCAAATAGTGCTATGAGCATAAATGATTTTGCTAACGCAGTGAAGAATAGGGGCATATCCATTATAGTATTTGACGCGCCGGTTAAAAGCACGGTTGAAATTGCCTGCGAGCTGAGAAAAGAAAAAACAAACATAGATTATTATATAGCCTCACAGGGCGATGTCCTCAGCTATGGTTTTGATTATACAAAGCTTTTAGAAGGTGTACATTCTGTACTTTCTTCTAATCCGCCGCCTGTTGCCATAGAACAGGCTCTTGCTGATAGTATATGCAGTACCAATGCATATCCGTATGTTTATTCACAGCAAAATCCTGAACCTGATAGGCGCAGCATGGCGCTTATTGATTGTAATGCTGTAACTGCTGCAACTGCAACGATGGATGACATTGTTAACTATTGTGAAAGTTTGTGGAGTAGCAATCCCTATGTATTTGATATTGCCCGTTTTGACAGCGGTTTTTATTATCCCATCCCATGGTATGTTGATTGGATAGATTTTTTAAATAAAGCAAATGCTGGCGGTTTGCTCATAGGTACTTTTAACCGGATGGTTTGTAAAACAGTTATGGCGTCCGGGCAAGGGTATGGTATTAGCATCATGCTACCAACAAAAACGCCTGAAGATTGGTATAACAATATTAATCCGTATAGCATGGATTTTATTGGCGATTATGGATGGGATGAGTTTTTGCAGGGAAAACATTTTGGACTCTATGCAGATAGTAATGAGCCATTGAATGATGATGGTTTTAGCGCAATGACCATCAGCAGTACAGATGTAACAAAGCAGGCTATCTATTATAATTATATTCATGATCCAGATGATACAGATATATATACGGTGACAGTAAATCAAAATGCGGGTACAGGTAATGCAGCTACATTGTCAGATGAAATCCCAATAAACAATGAAAAAATAAAATGGCAGGCTGTATCATACAAGTATGATGGGGGCGTTATTGCTGCAGCAGCACAAAACGGGTATATATACACATCGCAGGATGGCGGCACGCCATGGCTACAAAGAACAGGCACGGTTGCACAAAATTGGAGCAGGGCACAAACATCAGCCCTTGAATCAGCAGTAGCCGAAGTTGTTGATGGCACCCTTACTATTGCTGTAACGGGTATCCCGGAAAACTGTGAGCTTGCAATGATTATCAGCGATCATACTGGCACCATAATCAGGGAATCCGTCAGGAGCGGATTAGGCGGTGATTTGGGATGTGATTTACGCATATATACCGGCGTGTATGTTCAATACCGTATTTATCTTGTTCCGGTGAATATCATGGGATGGTCAATGAATACTCATGAACACTATACTATCCATTTGAGTTATCAAAAAAATGAATAGGGCTACTATATTACCATGGAGAAACAATGGAAAATAAAACCAAAAGAAAGATTCTCATAAACAAATATTATCAGTTGAAAACATCATTTGGTGTGGCAGGGCTTTTTGCACTAAGCATGGGTATTCTTTTTATCATAAGCAGCACCATGCTTGTATGGAATAACATATCTATTGCAAAGGCTATGACACATCAGATGGATCTGCAAAAGGTGCAGGAGGATATCTTACAGTCTATTGAAATGTTAGCAACATATGGCAACAAAAAAAATCTTATCTTTGAGGCATATAAGGCAATTGGTGATCTAAAGAAAAATACTGATGCCTTGAAGGAGAGCAATGAGCTTTTGCGCAGGAGCATTGCTGTTAATCAATACCTTATGTGGATAAATGGGATATTGGGAGTGGCGCTTATCATAGCGGTATTTGCTATTGTATTACGGCGTACGCATCGTGTAGCAGGCCCCATGTTTTTGATGAAACGATATATGAATGACATTATACAGGGAAGGGTGCCTGAAATAAGGGTATTGAGGAAGGATGATGAGTTTAAGGATGTTTTTGAAACCTTTGTTAGCATGATTGAAACATTGCATTTAAACCGCTTAAAAAGGTTCCAGAAAAGCAAAACAAAGAGCAGCAAGGGTTAATGGTACACCATGGTTTGGTACAGTTGCCAGTTACAATGGAAGGTAAACCCCAGGGTGTACATACAATATGAACTTTGTGAGGAGGATTCAAAGTAGGTTGTATATGCAGCGCTGCTTGATAATGACAGTTGTGGGTCAAGCATAAGTGCAAGGATGATGCCCGCTGTAATCTGGGGGTTGTAATAGATGGATTGCGAATACGAATACGGCGGATAGGAGTGATGGGTGTCGCCGCTGATTATGTGCATGGTATATCCGGCACCTATGAAAGGGGTACATGACAATGATAGCGGAAGCTTAATACGGTAACCGGCCTGCATCATGAAGCTTATGCTGTGCCAGTAGTTAACGGTGACAACAGGGTCATGTAGCATAAACCATGTTAATGCAGGGATAACAACAAGTGATGGGAGCTTTGTATTTTCAATACAGGTTGATGCCTGGAAGCCGGAGCCGGAGTGTGCATAGTCTTTAAGCTCTTTTAAAGCATCAATATACACGGGAGACAGGGTAATTGCGGTAAGCGTTATGGCAAATGCTGTTTGGTACACGATGGGGATGCGCCTGGACGAGTAAAAGTCAATGATACCATGGGCGACAGTTACATACAATTGTTCTAATTGTTGTGATGTAAGGTTTTCCTTTTGTATCACATATTCCTGTGGATCTGCACCGGAGGAAACCGTTACGGTGATTGAGTAGCTGGTTTGTTCAATTTTTTCTTTGAGGTAAGGAGTAAGCTCCTTATACAGGATTGAACGCTGTGCAGTAATCTCGACGGTAAGTGTACGGATAAGCTCACCTGCTGGCGGAATATTAATGGCACCGGCAGGGATTACATATGAGGAGCTATCGCCAATAAATACGCCAGAAGACAGCAGTTGTTGTATAAGGTTATGATGCAGTACGATTACCGTGTCCGATGACTGGATGCAGTGATTGCACACGGGCGGTTTACTTTGAAGTATAAAGGGGTAGTAGCTGGCATAGGCTTTATATGAGGGGAGCATATAAAGCAATAGCAGTACAGCAAATGTGTAGCGAGGTTTGTTCATGATAATGTATAGAAAACGCTTTTCTGGTTATTATGATAAACAATTGATTTTAATCAAGAATATTTTCATAATTATTTTATTTTTTTTAATAATTATTATTTGCTCATTGAATATTGTAAAATTGTTATATTACTTTTAATCTATTGGTGCTTGAATGCTTGGCTTTTATGGAAAAAATGCACATGCAATACATTTGTCGATGTATAGCAGGATACGCAGCGCAGGTGTACCGATAGCCACGGTGCTTATGCTGGTTGTTTTACTGCACTGCTACGGCTGTACTGATGTGGATTACCCAACTGATATTCTGGATAAAAGCCCCTATGATATGAGCGGTGGCTGTTTTATCATTGATGGCAATGCACCGTTTGCCTATTCACAACAGGTAACGCTGAGCAGTTACGTTGATAATGCGTACTGGATGCAATTTTCATATGATGCAATGAGCTGGGTGGACTGGGTTGCTTTTGATAATCATTCTATGTGGTTGTTGCCGTTGCAGTATGGCAATACCACTGTGTATGCTCAATATAAAAATATACGGGGGGACATTGTGGCGTATCAGGATTCCATTTTTTTTGTGGAGCGTCTGGTAGAGGGTAGCAGCATACAGCTTGGCGGTGATGTTGCTGTATCAAATGATGGAGCTATTGTTGCTGCCGGGACGCTGTATGGCAGGTCAAATGTAGCGTATGTTTTTCATAAGCAGAGCATAGACTGGCAGGGTACACCTATTAAACCTGATGACATTGTGGATGGCGATAGGTTTGGTTATTGTGTAGCGCTGAGCGGTGATGGCAGATGGCTTTTTGCGGGAGCGCCGGGCAAAAATGCTGTGTATGTGTATGAATATACCGATGCATGGCAGTTGAGGCAGGTTATTGAACGCTCCTTTTCCCTTTTTGGGTATGATACTGCAACAGATGATACCGGTGAATATGTTGCTGTTACAGTATATGATGGGCAACGGGTAGAGGTGTATAGAAGAAATGGGAGCAAAGTGTATGGATTAGCATCCGTAATTGATGTGGCTGGTTACAAGCCCTATTCTGTTACATTGACCGGTGATGCAGGGTTCCTTTTCATTGGATGGGGCGCCATAAGCGATGCTGGGATGGTTAAGGTATATCAAAGAGCTGGCAGTAGTTTTAGCTGTATTGGGGATATACTCCCCGGTGATGGACAACACTATGCTTTTTTTGGGCAGTCGGTTGCTGTTACTGATGATGCAGGCTGGTGTGTTATAGGCTCGCCGGGCTATGACATACTTCCTAATGATGATAAAGGCTGTTTTTATGTATATAAAAAGAACACTGACAATACCTTTTCATTACTGACTCAGATAAAGAATACAGGCGGCAACAGGGGTGATGCACTGGGTGGCGCTGTTGCAATGTCAATAGATGGAAACACAATCTTTGCATCCATGCACCTGTATGACAGTGGTATTGATGCTGTTGATAGAGGTTTGGTGCAGGTATATAGATTTGATGGTAGCGGTGTTGAGCACATTGATACCTATTCCCCTGATGACAGGATTACAACATGTTATTTTGGCAATGCTATCGCAGCAAGCAATAACGGTGTGATAGTCATTGGTGCGCCGTATGCATATACAAATACGGCAGGTGATAATGGCGGGATTGCATATATACGGAGGTGGCTGTGATCATCTGTAAACAGGTATTGCTCAAGGATATAGGGAGAAAGTAATGAGAAGATTGGTGATGATGCTATTGATTATGGGTATGGCGGGCAGTGTATCAGCACAGGAATTGCAGCAGAAGGATGCAATGAAAGAACAGCCTTCATTGGTGAATACATTTTTTGCGATGGCAGGCACAATGTACGGATTTGCGTACCCTGCGGGAACTATCGATGCTGTCAATGGACATGTTGAGCGTGAAAGGGATACATTTTTTGGAGGCACCATTGGATTTGGCTATCAGCTATCGCCACTATTCTTAATCCATGGTGGGTTTACTTTATGGGATGCTGAGGTGAGCGTGAAGCGCAATTTACTGGGGCAGAAACTGGAAACGCGTTATTGTCTGGATACCTGTGCTTTGCATGCCGGGCTTATGATGGTGTATAAATGGTTTTATGTTGATTGTATGCTTTTTACCGAATTGCCTCTGGAGGATGATACCGAGAAGGTATATCTATCAGGAGAATATATGCAGACGAACAGGTTAAAGTCGCGCTATGAATACGGAGGCTTTTTAGGGCTGGGTGTCAGGATACCGGTTATGGAGCAGTTTTTTGTATTGGTTGGCATCTATGGCGGGGGAGGATTTGTCCCCTCTCTTGAAAGCTCACGGGGTGATGAATTGTATTTAATCAACGCCACAATCAGGATAAGTGTTATGGTGTATGTGCTATAGGAAGCGCCACTGATTCATCATTGGTATTGTTAGGAGTGGGATGACAATGAATGAGAGGAATGGTCATGAAGGTGAATAAAGGGATACTTTTGATTTTGTTGTGGAGTGCCTATATAGGTTGCAACAACACAGATACAGAAAGTTTATCAATTGAAGGGCAGGTGATGCTATGCGGTGAAGGGATGGAGGGTGTATGTGTGGCGTTGCAACATCCGCAATACGGGAGTGTGGAAACCTACACTGATGATCTGGGGATGTATCGTTTTAACGATGCATGGGTGGGTGATTATAGTGTTACACCCTTTGTGGATGGCTGTGAGATAGTTCCGGTAAAACGGCAGGTGAGTATATTTGATAATACCGTGGTAAGCGACTTTGTTGTAAGGCCATTGTGGGAAAGGATGTATGGCAGCGACTATCAGGATGTAGTCATTGCCATGACGAATGCACGCAACTGCGGTTATGTGTATGTTGGCAGTACCGACATCCATGGCAGTCACGAGGCTTTTGCGATGCGTCTTAATGCAATGGGTACCATGATGTGGTACAACACCTACGGACAGGATGTGTACCACAGTGCCAATGCTGTACTGGCACTGGTTGATGGAGGATTTATGATTGCTGGGAGCAAAGGCAGCAGTCAAACCAATGTGGATATATGGGTGGCTAAAATAGATGGCAATGGCACTGCGCAATGGCAAAAAACATATGGGGGAAGTCAGTATGATGGAGCCTTTAGCATGGTAAAAGTAAATGATGGATATTGTATTGCAGGCTGTACAGAGTCATTTGGTGCTGGAAAGGAGGATGTATATGTCATTAAGATTAATGATGATGGCAATGGTATTGATTCTACTTATTTTGGCGGAGAAAATGATGATAGAGCGTTAAAGATTATAAAGTGTAAAAATGATAGCGGATTCCTTATTGCCGGAATAACCGAATATGAAAATCAGCTTGTTGCAGATAGCTGGGTTGTAAAGCTTAATCCTGACCTTGAGCTGTCGCCCAATGGATGGACCAAAGAGTACGCTATTGCGTTATATGACTGTGCTACGGATATACTGGAGCTTGATGATGGCTCAATTATTGTATGTGGGTGGGGATGGGATGTTGAAAATGCCAGCAGGATATGGGTTTCAAAATTACGAGGTGATGGCTCGGTTGAAGAGTGGACAAAGGAATATTATATTGGCGCAAGCTGTGCGGTTAACAGCATGACACAGCGTGCAGATGGCAGCTTTGTTTTAACCGGATACACGATGGCGGCATTAAATGATGAAAAGGATATACTGCTGTTAGCACTGGATGATGAAGGGAATGTACTGTGGACGCAGGTATATGGCAGCGGTAATGAGGTTGATGATGAAGGCAAAGCAATAGTAGTGGCTGGCGATGATGGGATTGCGGTTGTTTGCGACATGAAAGTATACGGCGTTGCCGGCGATGTACATTGTCTTAAAGTAAATGATAAAGGATTACTCAGGTAGGTTTGTCACATTAAAAGGGATTCCGGATTATGTCCGGAATGACGGTAGTGGCATAATTATATTTTTGGAGAAGTAAAACAGTTTGAAGATGATAGATTACAAAAATAGCACATTATATTTTGTAACTGTTACAACGAAGGGCAGAGTTTGCCTGTTTGGTACTATTGACGAGGGGCAGATGCATTTAAATGAAATGGGAATGATTGTGAATAATTGTTGGTTGGATATCCCTGAAAATATTCCTGATGTCGTTATGGATGTTTTTGTGGTTATGCCAAATCATGTCCATGGAATCATTATGGTAAACAATAGTCAGAAGAAAACGAAAGGCGCTAAGAAAAGTATACACAAGCCTGAAAAGGGATTACTTGAAGCAGTTATTGGGCAATTTAGCTATAAATCGACCATGGAAATTGTAACGATGACAAGCCATGGAAAGACAGATGAATGGAGATGGAGTATCTGGAATGATAATTATTACACAAGGATTATTGAGAGTGAACATTATTTAAATATCTTACGCTGGTATATAATTCAAAATCCCTATCGATGGGATGTTGATAGAGAAAATCCATATAGAAACATACAGAAACGGAGGGATATGCCATGAAGAGGGCATTATTGTTATTATTGTTGTGTACAATTATATTCCTATCCTGCAGTGGCAGTAAACATAACGATGAAGCGATAGTTAACAGGATAGATATTCCTGTGCGGGTATATCCTGCTGGTGTAACGATAACAGGTGAGGATGGCAGAGAGCTCCCGTCCGGAGATAGTGTCCTTGTGTATGACACCAGCATTACCAGCACATGGCATGTACTGGAAAAAAGTGTCATAACCTTTCAATGCAATCATACCCATATTGATTCCATACAATTATACGACGCAGGCGGCGTTACACTAAAACTATATAGCGGCAGTACTGATGGCACACTGCTGGCAACCATTGATGATACTACCGCGCGCAATGATGGCTGGATTACCGTGAGCATCGGCAGGGAGGTGGATGCGCTTGTGCTGGTGGCAGAGCCTGCTGGCAGCGATGCTCATATTGCCCACATTGAGCTATGGGGAAGGGCAGATAGCGTTGCGGGGATACTGTTGCACTATCGCAATGTACCGACGCTGGACGAAGCCAGTGTTGATGAAAGGGTTGCCGATATCTACCCGGCACAGCTGAAAGCTGGTGAAAACAGCTATGAGGCAACAGTCAATATTACAAACCCGGCAATGTACCGCTCAATATACGTGGTGTACACCGGCAGAGGGATATACCGTCCCGTCAGTGTGATGATGAAGGTTAACGAGTGTGACTGGTTGGGAGGGCTAACCATCCCCGAATCAGCAGGGCAGGAAACCATTCAACGGCAGCAAAGCTGTGAAATAAATCCACTATGGCTTACCAGTGGCAGCAATACCCTGCTTTTCAAAGGGGTAACCAATGAGGTTTCACTTCAGGAAGTTGCAGTAGTTGGCATTAAGGATACCGGCTATAACGAGCCGCGTCAGAGTACCGATGTACTCACCGATGGGAACGGCATGACAGGCGTACCGTCAACGGGCGGGGCGATAGTAACCTATAATCGTTTGATGCGCATGTATGGAGTGCTTGTGTATGCAGGTGAAAATGCTGGCAGCATACAGGTGGTGTGCAAAGGGGGCGCAGGCATATCAGAGGGAGGGATGTGCACTGCAACTAATGCAGGCTGGTACTATATACCATTGAACAAGCCCGTAACCGGCAATGAGATTGTGGTAACCCTTGCAAACACCGCCTGTATGATAGGCGAGGTAGCTGCCTGCGCCTCAGCGGCTGAAGGTGCTCATCCTGCAATTGTGGTAAGCTATCCGCGAAACGGGGAATATTTTGGCAGGACTGCCTATATACAGGGGTTTGTAACGCCGTGTGCTACCGACGATGGGGCGGCAACGCTTACCATTGGAGGAAGACAGGTAAGCACAGGTATAAGCGGTGGGTTTACTGTTGCCATCAGCAAGGATATGGTAGGCTTAAGCCATCAGGAGGATTGGGAAAGCTGGCAGTTGCCAATGGAAGCAAGCTATACCATGGCGGCTCAGGCACAGGTTGCCACACGGTTGTATGATGCCAGTGTTACCGTAAAAAAGGCAAATGCAACGCTTGTGCTGAATGCTGGCTCCAGTCCCTACACACAGGATAATGGCGGTGGTAATACCACTGAAACACCAGGAAGCGATAGTGGGAATGATGTGCCCGGCAGTACAGGGCTTACCGTAACGGTTAGTCCTGACAGTGCTAAAAGCATCTACTATCAGGGAGTGCAGATAGAAATACCGGAAAAAGCGGTGGACAAAGATGTTGCCATTACCGTTATACCGCTGGATGAGCAGCAAATACAAAACCTTACGCCGGGTATGCACAATGTGACCACCCCTGCAGCGGGATACAGATTTTTATTTAATGGGAAGACACATGGAAGTTTTAAAAAGCCCATAACCATAAGCATTCCGTATGATAAGCACAAGCTGTTGAGCGGTAGTGGGGAACATGAGATACGGATGTTTTACTATGATGACGGGATGGGTGTGTGGAAGCAGATGGAAGCAAGCCGTGTGGTGACGGCAAAGAGTGCAGACTATATCCTGTATAGCAGGAATATAACAAGCACGCAAGCAGGTGGCTATGTGGTGGTAGAGTCCACCCACTTTACCGATTTTATTAATGCTACCTTAACAGTGCCGGAGCACCCTGAGGCACTGCAGTTTAATCCCAACAGTATAAAGGATATCAAAGCAGGAGAGCCTTTAGCAGGGATGCAGCTTATCCAGCCGCCTCAGAGCAGCAATACCGGTGATGCGCGAGTGCGGTTTCCCATTACCCTTCCTAAAGGGAGGGCAGGGATGCAGCCGCAGCTTGAGCTTACCTACAGCCAGCAGGGAGGCAACGGACCATTTGGATTGGGGTGGGGCTTACAGGTATCCTCAATTAGCATTGATACAAAGTGGGGAGCGGCACGCTACGACGGCACCGATATCTATACGCTGGATGGAAGCCAATTGGTACCGGTGGACAATGCAGGGAACTATCGCACACGCATAGAAGGAGGTTTTGCAAAGATTGTAAAACAGGGGAATTACTGGGTGGTAACGCAGAAAAACGGGGTGCGCTACCTGTATGGTCAAACCGACAATGCACGATTGCAGCGAGGAAGCAAAATTGGACAATGGCTGTTAGAGTGGATGATTGATACCAATGGCAACTGCATACACTACACGTACTACCATGATACGGGAGCGCTGGGGGTAAACACGCCGTTTGTGCAGGTGTACCTTGATACCATTTACTATACAGGATATAACCAGAGCAATGGGCCGTTTACCGTACAGTTTATACGGGATGAAGGCGCCAGAAAAGACAAACAGATAGATGGGAGGATGGGTTTTTTAGTATATACCCGCTACCGCTACAAAGCAATACGGGTAAGCTATAATGGACAGCGTATATGGAATTATATATTGAGCTATACCGATGGAGCGTTTGATAAAAGCCTGCTTGCAAAGGCAGAGGTACGGGCAGGCAATGACAGCCTGTTGTATGCGCACGATTTTGAGTACTATGATGAGGTAGGCTGGGGGAATGAATATCTTAATTTGTTTGGCGATGCAGTGGAGATGGAGAATGCAAAGAATGTAAAAGACGATATATTTATAGGCGATTATGACCTTGGATATATTGGTGGATCAAAGGCAACAACAAATCAATATCAATTTTCGGGAAATTTTTCTCCAGGCAGTTCAAAAAAATCACTTGCAGTGGGTGCTGAAGTTAGCATTTCAAGCACAGAAACCACAACCAAAATACTATTTATTGATATTGATGGCGATGGGCTGGCAGATCAGGTATATTCAAAAGGTGGGATAAAGTACAGGCGTAATTTGATGGGTGAAGGCATTAATGGATTTGCTGATGAAAAACCTGTCAACGGGCTGCCCAATTTAGGACATGATGATAGCACATCAAAGACAAAAGGAGTTGGTGTTAATGTTATTATGGCGGGCAAAAGGTATCAAAAAGGGGACTCAGAGGCAAAAACAAAAAGCTATTTTTCAGATGTCAATGGTGACGGCTATGTTGATTTTATTGATGGCTGTTTGGTGTACTATAATTATGGCTATAATGAAGCAACACAATCATTGGTGTTTTTGCCAACAGTTCCTGAAGGGATTGTACCGGTATCAGAGGAAATACATGCACCGGTATCACCGGTTGATGAGGACGAGGAGGCTGAAGGCAAATATGCATTTTTAGAATATTATTTCAGGGATAACCCAGTACTGGCATGGCGTGCGCCGTTTAATGGTAAAATATCGATAAGCGGAGAAGTGACGGTATTAAAACCGGTACCGACAAGCTATACAACTGCTGATGGAGTATGGGTAAGTATACAAAAAACAGGTATGCCACATTCTGCATTGCCAAAAATACAGGGTGTAGAGCGGGGGAGCAGTACAACAATGGCGCTTGATGAGATAGAGGTAAAAAGTGGCGAGTACCTGTTTTTCAGGGTTGATTCCGGTAAAGATGGAGCCTACGATGAGGTGCAGTGGAATCCTACCATCAGGTATAAAGGATATGTGCCTGAAGCGGTTGATGAGAATAATATGTATATCTATCAATACAATTTAGAAAATGATTTTTATGTGTATGGCGGAGGAGAATTTGAGGCACCGGTAACAGGGAAGGTAACAATTAAAGGGGGAAGGATAGGTAAGTATGCAAAGACATCAGATGATATAATGGTGACGATTGTAAAGAAAAGGATAACACAGACCATATATATTAACGATGATGAAGCAACAGAAGATGAACCTGACATTCAAATACTAAATCAGTATCAATTACCTGTTGATGCTCAATTTATAGGTTATGTGGCAATCCCTGACATGGCTGATGAAGATGTAGAGAATAGAGAAACAAGGGTATATGGGGATGATACCACCGTACAATCGGTAACAGTAACACAAACAATTTTTGAATGCACTTTACAAAGTGATACTCCTATTGATTACCGTCAGGTTATATGGGAAAACGATGATGGGTACAGGGGACCATTATTACAGTATACTGATGTTGATACGGGCACAGGGGATGATCAATTATCAGAGGAAAGTATTGCATACATTAAGGAACGGATATTCAGCCTGCCGGTGGTAACAAGACTATTTACCGTACCAACAACATATGTTGATGATGCAATGCAGGGTGCTACCAATCCGTATGTATTTGAAGGATGGGAAGTACCGCGTTCAGGTAGCTACCGGATAACCATGACCGCAACCAATACTGGGAGTATGCCCTATAAAGACGAACTTGTACTTTGTGTTAAGAATCGCAGGCATGGTGAAGGATTTATAGCGGATTATATAGAAAAGGTGGTCAATGATATGCAAACAGGGCTTGTATCCGGTGATACATTACAACTTCAAAAGGAACTATCGCTGACTGAAGTTGATGATATGTATTTTATTGTAGCTACAGTGCAACCAGAATCATTGCGGTTTAGTTTGAAGGTGGAATACGATGTGTTGAGCGGCAATCCATGGGTGGATGGTGATGAGCTATGGGTTGAGATTCCCGGCATAGAATATATAGTGTATAAAGCTATTAATCCAAATACAGATGTATCCTTTGCAGGGGGTTTTAGAAACTGGTACTATGGCAGGTGGAATGCTGATGAGTACATGTATAAAGCAGATGCGCCTGAAACATACAACTATGAATTCATGCCTATGGATAGTTCGTATATGAGAATAGATTCGGAAGAAGCAAAGAACGATCCACAAGGGTTTGCTGAAAAATTATCGATATGCTCTACCATGATACCCAAATATAAGGAAAAAACAAATGATAATTTGCAGCAGGAATTGGAGCAGGAGAGCCCACCAACAACCAATCCTCCATTGCCGGTATGGCGTGGAATGGATGATGATAGCTGGATAGGTCCCGGTATATTTGCAACCACACGGGTGGCGAAGAAAAATATTGAGGAGATTGTAAACAACAGCGATGAAGGTGTAATTGATGAAGGTTTTTTAACACAGATACACACCATGCTTGCAAGCAGTACCGGCATTGTAGACATGCGAGGTGTATCAAAGATGACAAAGAGTTACAATTCTACACATAGTTTAGGCGGACCTGGTTCATCAGTAACTATCACAACATGTAAAAGCTATACCAAACGACAGTTTTTTGATATCAATGGTGATAGGTATCCTGATATTATCACCGATTATGGACTTATTTATACGGGTGTTAACGGCGCTATAAAAGGATGGACAATGGGCATACAGGGTCCGGTGCAAAAGGTATCGAGCACAAACTATAATTTTGCTATAAGCCCTGGATCAAATTCAAGTCAAGTGGAATTAGTACAAAATGGGTCCGGTAAAGTTAAAAAAGTGGAACCATCTTTTCCAAGCCTTTCCTTTACGTTAGCGACAGGAGATAGTAAAATCACGGTTGATTATCAGGATATTAATGGTGATGGACTTCCAGATAAGATAGAACACGGTTATTACATACAATATAATACAGGATACAGACTAAGCGCAAAATGTGCCTTTGCAAGTTATACCAGTATCCAGCATATAAAGAACAAAAATAGATCATTGAGTGGAAGTGGAGGCTATAGTATTGATAAATCATTTATAAGTGGAGGTTTGTCAGTTCTTGAAAATAATAGTGAAAAAATGACCATACCCCTTATTAATGATGATGACCGGAGCATGCTGCTTGACATCAATGGTGACGGATTACCTGACAGAATCGTAGAATACGATGATGGATTGAAGATATATGTTAATATGGGTGATGGATTTGTTGAATACAATAAAAAGAGTATTGGGAGTATGGATAATACAAAAGGGAGATCATGGACATCATCTATTACGCTTGGAGTAAAATTTAGAATATTGCCAATTATAACTATAGGAACGGTAATTATTGATGGTGGCGGAAGTGTTACAAAAGATGGTAATTCCACCACCTACGCACTTCGTGACATCAACGGAGATGGTTTACCCGACCTTGTATATCAGAGCAATAACAAGTTGTATGCACGCTGTAACCGTACGGGGAAAACCAACATGCTGAAGGGAATCAAAAACACCATAGGCGGGAGCATACAGCTTGATTACCAGCGAGCGGGCAACACCCATGCCATGCCGCAAAGTCAGTGGGTGCTTGCAGCGGTAACGGCTGATGACGGCACCGCTGCTATTGATGGCGATGGTGCAAGCGTGCACCACTACACCACGCAGTATGAGTACATGGGCGGCGTGCAGGACAGAAAAAACCGCGAGTTTTTGGGTTTTGGGATGGTGGTTGAGAAGCGAGCTGACGGCAGTATGGTGGAAAAATATTTCCATAACGATAGTTACTATACAAAAGGGCTTATGCAGAAGGAGGTCATCAAGGATGCAGGCGGGCATGTATATGTACAAAAAGACTATACGTATGCGGTGCGGGCGATAGTTCCGGTGAAGGGGTTGTGGCTGTATGAGGTGCAGTATCCGTATGTAACCGATGAGAAGGCAACCTACTATGAAGGGAAGGGCGGCATAGGTGTGATACACCAGCAGCACTACCAGTACGACGACTATGGCAACGTAACCCGCTACACCGATGAGGGAAGCTCTGAAACGCCAGACGATGATGTGACGGCAATCATCCAGTACTACTTCATCCCTGATGCGTACATCATGGATAGGCCCGGTCAGATAGTGGTGCAGGATGCCGCAGGCAAGCCTTACCGCTACCGCATAGGCACCT
>DCUV01000059.1 GCA_002328585.1 Spirochaetia bacterium UBA2205 | reverse complement strand
GTTAAGCAGCTTGCACTCATTGCCATAACCAGCAATGAATACAGCGTTTTAATTGCAGCAAAAAAAGATAAGGTCATAAATCAAACATTATTTGATGCTATCATTGCTGACATATCACAAAAAAAGATAGTGCCAGCATCAACATTTCCACAGGTAACACGCTATTACAACAACAGCAAATTCTACTTCTTTATCTATGATATTTCATACTATACCATAATTACAGCGTATACCTACTCACTGCCAGATAATCTTATTCTTAAATTGTGCCTTGAGAATCTTCTCATTGTTGTTGCATTCATTATTTTAGGTACTGCTGCAATCATCATCTTTCAGCAAAAGGTTGCAATAAAACCGGAACCTGAAATAACAAAAGAAACAAAAAAAGAAAAAAAGGCTCTTACTGCCAATCCCTTTGTTACATTATGCCAGCAGCATGGCTTATCTTCAGTAACTATCGTGCAAAAAAATAAAAAGGGGATATGGAAAAAAGTTTACAGCTATCCCAAAAATAAAATGACAGTAAAGCTTGATGAAGAAATCCTTAACGAACTATTAAGCGGCACATATATTCTTTTAAGCAACAATACGGTGTTGATGTTTTACAACAGCATTACTCAATTAATTTTTAGACTGGAAAGGAGCAATCCTTTTAAAGGGAAAACCATAAAAGAGATTGAGCTGTACATCACAAAAAATGCTGAAGATTGTAGCAATTATTTAACAAAACATACATGAAACACGCTGCATCATCGTTATCATGAAAATATATAAAAATATCCGAATTGTTTACGAAGACAATCATATTATAGTTGTTGAAAAACCAGCAGGTATCTTAAGTCAAAAAGATAAAACGAACGAGCAGTCGTTGCTGGACATGATTAAGGAATATATTAAAGTCACTTACCACAAACCCGGCAATGTTTATGCAGGACTTGTTCACCGATTGGATAAACAGGTTTCAGGGATTATGGTATTTGCAAAAACATCAAAAGCGGCTTCACGGTTATTTTCGCAGTTTAAAAGTCATGAGGTTGTAAAACTATACTGCGCTGCTGTTGAAACAAAAATTACTCCGTGCGATAACCAGTGGCATCTTCTTGAGGACAGTGTTGTCCGCATTCACAGTACAACACATGTTGGTGTTACTAAAAACGCTGTACCAGCAGCACTGCAGTATAAGGTTATATATCATGATGAGCCGTTTTCACTTGTTCTGGTTAACCTTTATACCGGCAAAAAGCATCAGATACGCGCACAGCTTTCACATCACGCTATGCCCATTGCCAATGACACAAAATATGGTGCACACCCCACCACCCCGGACAATCAGATTGCACTCCATGCATGCTTTTTACAATTTATCCATCCTACAACAAAAAAGGTGGTATCGTTTTATAGTCCACCATACGGAATCTTCACCGTGCTATTCAAAGAGCTTGACATTGACAGCATTATCAAACAAGCATTACAGCAAGAGGATTTTAAATAATAGTTTTGGCGATAGCTCATGATAATAAGTGCAAGCCGGCGAACAGACATCCCTGCCTTTTATTCGCAGTGGTTTATGGATTGCATACACAGGGACAGTTGTACGGTAAAAAATCCATACAATCCCAATCAAATAAGGGAGATATCGCTATTACCCGAAAATGTTGAGGCGATAGTATTCTGGACTCGCTGTCCTGCCCCGCTATTGCACTACCTTGATGAACTGGATGACAGGGGGTACCACTATATATTTTTATTTACCATCACCGGCTATCCTCAATGGCTTGAAGCTCATTCACCGGAACTATCGCAGAGCATAAAAATCTTTAAAATGTTAAGCGACAAAATTGGAGCGCAAAAGGTTATATGGCGGTATGACCCAATAGTATTTTCACAAGAGCTGAATTTTGATTTTCATATCAACAACTTCAGGGCTATAGCATCGGAACTGCACCACTACACGCAAAGAGTAATTGTCAGCATAATGGAGCCTTACAGTAGCGTAATTAAACGCATTACCAAACATCTTATCGATAGAAATATAGTATTCAATCCTTTTGCAGATTATAACGCAGAACAGATGGAACAGTTTTTTTCTTCGCTATCATCCATTGCACACGAGCGTGGCATGCACATGCAGAGCTGTTGCAGTAAGCTTTCACTGTATGGAATAAGCAATGGAGCGTGCATAGATCAGCAGTTGCTATCGAATATTTTTAACATTCAACTTAATGTACATAGAGATGCTCATCAGCGCAAAAACTGTCTGTGCACAAAAAGTATTGACATAGGAGCATATAATAGCTGCAGGTTTGGATGTATGTATTGTTATGCCAGCAGATGATTTTATTTTTCAAGCCTGAATGAACGTACAATTGTTAAAAAACGTCCTTCATAGCGTCCAAAGGTATGAGGTAATCCGGTGCACGTAATGACGTATGCTCTTTTATTATGAATGATATAATATTGCAATGCTTTGAGCTTTAATCCGCTCATGGTATAGGTAAATCCCGCTACAATGGCTTGCTTTTTGGCAAGCCATGTATAGCTTTTATATAAAAGCCTGTAATCTTTAGAATAGTTTTTCATGTTCTCTTGTGATATGTCAAAATATTTTTCAAGGGTTACATCATCACCGGCATCCTCTGTTGTTATGGTTATGTTTTCGCGGAAATCATCTTTTAATCCTTCTTCGGGACTAAGCCCTATAACAACTGTACCCATCTCTTTTTGCTGTATCTCCCATGTTCTGGGGAATACTATTGAAAAATGATATTGATCACTATAAAAACGCCCCTTCTCTTTCCTGGAGCAGGACACCATAACTATACTGATAATTGCCATGACAATAATTCCTGATGATAGTAAACGCTTCATAATCTCCACCAAACATAAAATATCAACGCATCATTGTTGCTTCTTTCGTTCATCAAGTAAATGCTTTATTTCATCAAAACGCTCACGGGTAATTGGGAACATCCGGACAAAACACACCGAAATTAAAAAGCATACGCCCGGTGCAAAAGCCATCATGTATCGTATGGCACTAATTGCCGACTGTGGCTGTGCCATGGTGCTGTTTTCTACATAGCCAAAATATGCCAGCATAGCTGAAGCTCCCGCAATTGCCGCTGCTGATGCAACCTTATACAAAAATGTTGTAATCCCATAAAAAGCTCCTTCGCGACGGACACCACTGGAATATTCATCATATTCAATGACATCAGGTATCATAGAAAATGGAATAATCTGCGATGCAGAGATGCCGATACCTGCCAGTACACCAATGATGATTACAAACTGCAGATTGTTTACCGGAGCTATCAAACATAATAATAATGAAAGCGTAAAATAAATAGCAGCAATCATATATGCCTTGCGTTTATCCAGCTTGTCCGAAACAAAAATCCAGAATGGCGCTGAAAGTACCGCTACAATTAAAGGAATACCCATAACCACAAACGTCATATCTTCAGAAATAAGAATCACATCTTTTAAAAAAAAGATAAAAAGAGCTTGAATAAGATCAAAGCCAATCATGTTGAATAAAAACATCCCAAGTATTATTCTGAATTCACGAAGGCTCAATACGGCTTTAAATGTTTTGATAAGTCCATCATGCACCACTGCATCAGAGTGAATCCGCTCTCTGGTTCCTAAAAACATAATAAAAATTAAAATTATAATAATAATACCAAAAATAACTCCCATAATAGGATAGCTGGTTACGTAATGCTCCTTACCTTTGTATACAACATCAACGATAAACGACACACCCACAGCAGCAACCAGATTACCAACAAATGAAAGTGACATGCGATAGCCGGATATACTTGTTCGTTCATCATAGTTTTGCGATAGCTCCGGCATCAGTGCATTGTAAGGAACAGCAACAACGGTAAAAGCGGTATTAAACAGTATGGTAATAGCAGTATAATATCCAAACAATAGTAGTTGATTGCTGGATGGGACTATCCATATTAACATGAATATTACACCAAAGGGAATACATCCAAACAAAAAATACACACGTCGTCTACCAAACCTTGATTTTGTTCTGTCAGATATCATCCCCATAATAGGATCGGTGATAGCATCCCACGCCCGTGCAATAAAGAAGATCAAACCTGCCCACTGTGCAGGAATTCCAGCAACATTAACCAAAAAAAATAAAAGATAAAATCCAATTGTTGTATATCCAATATTGATGGCTAAATCGCCCAATCCATAGGCAATTTTTCCTATGGTGGGAACTACATATCCTTCTTTCATGGCTTACCATCCAGAATGAATAACAATAGTGATTAAGTAAAAAAACATATTGTAAGGAATTAGATTATACCTATGGTTAAAATGCAAGGAAATTTATGATAATAGTATAAATTATTAATGCTTTTTATAGGATTGAATAATAACTATTTATTTTTGATCATAGTTATTAAACTATATGTATCAAAATAAACTTCATTCCTGGTAATTTTACCATTTTTAACTTCAACAATATCTACACCATATTCAACTATTTCTTTTGTCCGCACCGGGATTACCGCTTTCCATTTTAAAACAAAACCTCTCTCAGTGGGTATAATTTCTTCAACAGACCATTTCCAATCAGGATTATTGTTCAATAGCTTTGTAAAATAAGGTAATATTGTTTCATGCCCTTTGAATCCCTGTTTTGCAGTTGGGTCACAATAAAATGCATCATCAGAATAAAAAGTTATTAATATTTTTGGTTGATTCCCTGTCCATGAATTCAGCCAACTTTCACAAAATTTTGAAGCTTCATCTCCGTGCATTTGCCCCTCCAATTAAAATACGTTAAGAAATATAGCAACCATGCTGATACAATCTATAATACACTATTTCCATGCTACAATACTTATGCTTTTGATTACATCGCTATAATTCTTAAAATTTGATACATGTACATCATCTACTTTTAATTCTTTACTTTCATAAATAGTGTTGTAAGCACATTCTTTGACAATGGTAACATCATGAAATCCCGTATTATATATCAATGAGATATAATACTCCTTTTGAACGGCACCGGCAATACATCCTATATATGCTAATTCTGAGTTTTTAATCTCTTCCGGTAGTGTACCATTTAACACAATATCCGATATTGCCATTCTGCCGCTATTTTTTAACACACGGTATATTTCTTTAAACACCTGCTCTTTATTTAATGATAAATTGATTACACAATTTGATATAACAACATCAACAGTATTATCTTCAACCGGTATACGCTCAATATCTCCCAATATAAATTCTACATTTTGAAAATTAAGTTTTTTTGCATTTTCCTTTGCTAATTGTATCATCTCCGGTGTCATATCAATCCCAATGACCCTACCGCTATTCCCCACTTTCTTTGCCGCTATGAAACAATCAATGCCTCCACCACTTCCTAAATCAAGAACAATCTCCCCGGCTTTCAGTGAAGATAAAGCGGTTGGATTACCACATCCAAGCCCTAAATTGGCATCATCAAGTTTAGCAAGCTCTTCGGCAGTATATCCCGCATTTTTAGCTACATCAGCAGATGAACAACAACTACCGGTAGCACAACATGAAGTTTTAGATAATGCAATCTTCCCATAATTTTGCTTAACAATGTTTTTTATTTTTATAGGTGAATCCACAGTAAGCCTCCTTTTCAACTAACTATTACCTGTAAATATATTCAATTACTTGAATAACGGTGCAATCTGTTCCGCAACAATGGAGTTTAATGCATCCGCCTTTATAAATGCAATACAACATAAGGATGCGTCTCTTTGCAAACTTGCAATGACAAATTTATCCCCTGCTTTGACCCCAAATTTATCACGTAACTCTTTAGGAAGAACTATCTGTCCACGTTCATCAACTGAAACAACTGCCTCAATAGAACAGCATGTTGAATCGAAGCATTGCAATGTGTCCATAGCTATAATCTCCTAATATTCTGATTTTTCTGATTATTATAATATTTCTGAATAATATATTTTGTCAAGTTTTTTTCATGTGATTTTTAATTTTATGAAGTGGTACCCTTTTTTATTGTCTATTTCTCAATACTAATTTTTTTATCCACATACTCCATACACTTTGTGTTGCAGCATTATAAGTTTTTGAGATTCATACATACATTTCGGAGGTAGAGGCTTTTGCCCGGATTTTGATGCTAAAGTTTCTTCACTTGCTAAAAGTAATCACTGCTGTCCCATAAAATAAAGGGGAAAAATAAAAAATGCTATTAATCT
>DCUV01000062.1 GCA_002328585.1 Spirochaetia bacterium UBA2205 | reverse complement strand
AGTGGTGTATGTCGGTAATATCGCTCTTAAGATGATGAAATCCACTGTTGTCAATAATAAGGTACCCATGGTATTGGCTCTTTACGGTATTGAAAAGCTCTATTACACTGTTGCGCACCTTCCGTGAAAAAAACATGGAATAGAGCCCCCAGCTTTCATTGTACAGTACAAGCGTAATAATGGAGGGGTGCATACAGTCGCGCGCCATAAGCTCCTGCAGTTGCGCATATAATCGCTGCATATTCTTTTTTAATGGGAGATAGTAACTGGGCATCTCTTCCCATATTAAAAATCCTACCATATCAGCCCAATATAAAAACCGCGGGTCCTCTATCTTCTGATGTACACGGCAGCCATTGAATCCAAGCGATTTCATAATTTCGATATCAGATTTATACTGCATGGTATCCACTGGACGATATAATCCTTCAGGATAGTATCCCTGATTGAGCAATAACCGCTGATAGATATTTTTTTTATTGAGCAGTATCCTGCCATTCTGTATGGTAACATCCCTTCTCCCAAAATAGCTATGGATACAGTCTATTTCTTTTCCGGCTTTTTTTAGCACTACCTGAATGGGGTGTACGGCAGGATGTGAAGGGCTCCACACATCAAAAAGCGACAGCGGCACTTCAATAACAACCTGCCCTTTTTTAAATACATCAAAAACAACTATATCCCGATACACTTTGACAGGGGTTTTTAACACACTCTGTTTTCCAAACACCTGTGATGCAAAGATTTTAAGCTCAACAGTAATATCGTTACGGACATTCTCCTGGCTTTCAACGCTCATGGCAAAGCAAACTGCAGCATCTCTGGTGCATGTCAGTGATACTATATGTGTGCCGGCAACCTTTTCAATCCACACATCCTGCCATATCCCGCTACTATTTGTATACCACACCAGAAATGGCTTGTGAATAAAAGTCTGTTTGCCTCTTATCTGTGATGGCGATATGCTATCTTCAACAAGCACAACCAGATAGTTAATATCCTCAAATTCTGGCACAAAAAACGAAAAAGGTGTGTATCCTCCCTCATGAAAACCCAGACATCTGCCATTAAGCCATACTGTTGCTTTATAATCGCATGCTCCAAAATGCAATCGACCACTTTGTAAGTGTTCAACACCAAAGGAACAAAAATACCAGAAACGCTTTTGTTTAATTATCTCATCAGGTGGTATCGTACTTTTTACATGAATTGCGCTGTTCACCTCTGCTTCAAGAGGAAATGGCACCTCCACAGGGTATGTCTCAAATCCCTGCAGTGTATAGTGCCCGCTTATAATCTTTCCTGCATTTTCCTTGTTATACCACTGTAAACGTCTGCCACGATTTTTTTTATCAAATGCCATAATCCATGACCCATGTAAACTGAATGAAGGCAGCCGTATGCAATCGGGTCGTGGGAAATGGCCTCGTCCTTCAATGCTGTATATGTTTTTTAATGTTAACTCCGTCGGATTCATTGTCTCCCCCGAAAAAAAATTATTAACCTCTTCCCCAGTCCCCTCTCCTTCATAAGGCGAGGGGAGTATTGACCTCCGAAAATAGAATTACACCTCAAAATCAGCATACCATCATCTAACGATAAATGCAATCAGGTAATGCTATCGGCATCCATACATTTTTTACATTTACTCAACGCTGATACACACTGCAAATACTTTTTTATGGAAGTTATCCCCCAGCATAAAAAACATGTTTTTAACGTTGTGGTAATCAAATCTATTTTTGATAATAACTATCGAAAAAAGATAGACATTTTTTAAAATTATATTTTAATAGTATTATATTAAATAATAGCTGAATATAATTACCTATGAATTACGATATCGAGCAATTTAGCGCAATTAATAAGAGGATTAACTCAAGCCTTAAGCTATCTGATCTGTTAACCATAATCCTTGATACAACAAAAGATATGCTGAAGTCAGAAGGATGCTCCATATTGCTAACCGATCCTATAACCGAAGATTTATATTTTTACATTGTCAGGGGGGGCGGCGATTCACTGATAAAAGGCGAGATAGTTCCCAAAGGTAAAGGCATTGCCGGGTATGTTGCGCTTACCGGCACACCACTTATTGTTAACAATCCCTACAACGATGAACGCTTCTACGAAGATATTGATAGTAAAAGCAACTTCCACACAAGAAATATCATATGCTCACCAATGATACTCATTGACAGACTGGTTGGGGTTATAGAGGTTGTCAACAGTACTGAAAGAGAAAGTTTTACCGATGACGATCTTAAAGTGTTAATGTATATTGCAGATTCTGCAGCCATTGCAATAACTCATCGGCAGCTTTACCATGACCTTGCAACACGATTAAAAGAACTTGAAATTATGTACGAAATATCACAGGCTATAGCACATTCCAGCCCATCAGAAAATATTTTTCCAAAGATTATGCAACCGTTAGCATCGTCTGTTGGTGTTAAGCGCGCATCAATACTCCTGTATAATACAAATACCGATGAGTTTTCCATTGCAGCCTCACATAATCTTCCGGAATCTATTAACTTGTATGTAAACAAGGATAATGCTCCCATTGCATACCGCGTTTACACCAGTGGCGACCCTCTACTTGTCAGCAATATCATGTCTGATCCTTCATTGGCAAGTTTTGCCAGAACTCATGAATATATAACTCCGTCGTTTATATCAATACCACTGCGATATAAAAATACCATTATTGGTGTATTAAATCTTGCGGATAAACTGGACAAATCAAGCTTTGATGCTCATGATTTGAGAGTTGCAACAACCATTGCTAATCAAATAGTTGAAGCATACCAGAATTCCATCTATTTACAGCAAACTGAGGAACAGCGAAGGCTTGCTCAGGAAATTGATATTGCCGCTGAAATTCAGCAACGAATATTGCCAAAAATTCCTCATGCTATTAATTCACACAGGCTTGCAGCTTTTAATAAATCAGCAAAAGAGGTTGGTGGTGATTTTTACGACATTTTTCAGTTTGACAATGACAAGTTTGGTTTATTAATAGCCGACATCTCCGGGAAAGGTATTCCTGCAGCGCTTTTTATGGGGACAGCGCGCAATGTATTACGTGCCGAGTCGCGTATCAACAACCAGCCCGGGCAGCTTTTAACCAATGCCAATAAATATATCTATGAAGATTCTGAATATGGCATGTTTGTAACAGCTTTTTATATGCTTATTGATTCGCATAATAAGCTTCTTACATATGGCAGCGGAGGACACAATAATCAACTGCTGGTTCGCTCGCGCAATAAAGATACAATACATCTTAATGCTAAAGGCATAGCATTGGGTATAATCAACAATGCTCAATATGAAGAGAAAGCGCTATTTTTTGAGGATAATGATTTAGTAGTTATGTTTACTGATGGGGTTCTTGATCTTCTTGGAAATGGAAATATGGATGAAGGAGAAAAAAAGCTTATTGAATATTCATTGCAATCACTTGAAAAAGGACCTGATTTCCTTATATCCCGCCTGAAAAACAATCTTATTGTTCAGGATATTGACAAAGAATTTTTAGATGATTTTACCGTTCTTGCTATTCAATTTTAACAATCTGGAAATTTTATGAAAAAAGCCCGTTACATATTTATTATTATAGGAATACTTATACTGTTATTCCTTTTTAAAACGTTTGGCATACAAAAAACAATATTACAAATTATTTCAGTTGGATGGGGCTTCTGGATAATTGTTAGCATTTTTATAATCAGCCACATCTTTTTAACATTAGGCTGGAAGGTTCTTATCAATCACCCTGTAGAAGGGAAAACATTTATTAAACTTGTATTGGCCCGCATTGCAGGTGATTCAACATCATCAATAAACGCCTTTGGCTCTATTGCGGGTGAACCATTGAAAGCGATGTACATGAAAGACGACATCCCATTTCAAGTTGGGCTGGCATCAGTGGTTCTGGATCGAACTGCTCATTCAATAGCCAATGCTTTAATGTTTTTAACGGGTATCGTACTGAGCCTGTTCATACTCAATTTGCCTTTTTACATTACCATCATTGCCCTTTCTTTTTTCATAGTAACTATCGCCATAATTATTATTATTATTAAAAAGCAGCGTGAAGGCTTGCTGGATTACATTGTTTCCAAAATTCCTTCACGGTTAAAAACTAAACTTATAACCAATGAAAGAAACAAAAAAATTGCAGAGCTTGATAATGAGATAAAATATATATTCAGCAGCACATCACATGTATCACGATTTGTTGCTTCAATCTTGCTCCATTATTTTGCTGTAACTATCTCATGTACCCTTGAGATATATCTTATTGTCTATTTTCTCAAAATACCATTTAATATATACCATGCATTATTTTTATATGTCTTTGGTTTGTTCCTTACCTCGGTGATGTTTTTTATGCCTGCCAATTTAGGAACAAGTGAAGGCTCGTATTCACTAGCATTGAAGTTGTTAGGATATGATCCTTCGCTGGGACTTACCATAGGGATTGTACGGAGATTGCGAACATTTGTCTGGTCACTTATCGGTATATGTATACTGGTGATTGCCGGCTTTAAAAAAAATGATTGAGCTATCTCTGTTTCAGGAATTACGTTATTTTTTCATCCATGCATTTTTTTATGGTTGACACTGCTCTCCATTGTATTGTTGTTAATAATAACAAAATAAAAAAACTTATTCAGGAAGGAGCATCCCATGTCAGTGGCATCACTTTTTGCACGTTTTGTTATAAAAAGGAAGCAGGCAAAGGCTTTCCCGCAAAAAAAGGTTCTTGTACTTGAAGGAGGCGGGATGAGAGGTGTTTTTTTAACCGGTGTTTTGCAGGCTTTTACCGATAGAAATTATTTTCCCTTTAAACTCATTATTGGCTCATCTGCAGGAGCCTTAACCGGTGTTGCTTATGCGGCACATCAAATTTATTTAGCACGTGATGCCTTTTTTGGTGTTTTGTTAAGCGATAGTTTTATCAAAATTACAAATATTTTGCGCCCGGCAAAGCACATCCTGAATTTAGACTGGATGGTCTCGGCAGTGATAGAAGGTGACGACGCTTTAAATTATAAATATTTACAGCATTCTATTCCAGTCATTATCACAGCAACAGAATATAATGATAACAACCCACCATACACACTATACCTTCATTCAAAAAAGGATGAACTTATCCCCTCATTAAAAGCCTCCGCTGCCATCCCGGTACTGTATCGCGGCTTTGTTGAGTATAAAATGCATAAGCTATGTGATGGTGGAATGCTTGATCCTATTCCCTACAAAAAAGCTTTATCTATGGGATATAAAGAAGAGGATATAGCGGTAGTATTGACTCGCAGTAAAGGATACCGTAAAAAAGAAGAATCGTTCTGGATTAGATATATTGTTGAAAATTATTTTAAAGATGCCAAATATCGTTATCTGGTACAGGCATTGGAAAACCGTTACCTCATGTATAATGCATTGCTTGATGAATTAGAGCATAAACACAAAAAAATAAGCATAATTTATCCACCAGATGATTTCACTGTAGACAGATTAACCCGTGACCATAAAAAAATTTTACAGGGTTTTGAGCAGGGTGTACAGGCAGGCAAAAAATTTTTACTATCGTCATCATTGTAATACTATTATTGCTACTGTCCCTTTTTTACCTCATCCTTAATTTTTTCAATACTTTGCTTATGTTTACCCTTTATTTCTTCATAACTTTTACGATACGCTTCTTTTATTGCCATTATTGCTTCATAATTTGCCTTTTGCTGCTGTAATACCCTATCCGCCTGTGATTTTATTTTGTCAAAAGCATCATATATATCCTGTTTTTTATCTTTATAATTTTGTAAAACGGTTTCAACTGCAGCACTTGCACAATCACCTAAACAATAATCATCAGCAATCATTGCAGCTTTTTCTTCCACTTCCTGCATATTTTGTTCTATTTTATCTGAATAATTTTTTTTAATTGGCATCTTTTTTAATTTTGCAATTTCTGATGATTGGGCTGAACTCCGTTCTTCAAGCGTTTGCAAATACTCTGCATAAGAGTCAGCATATTTTTGCGGTTCAGTCATAAAATTTTTATCTTCAGTATTTTTCCATACTTCAGGATTTTTGAGGTTTTCATCTGCTTCAGCTTTTTTTGCAATCTCAGCATTTGCCTGTTCGTCCCCCTGAATGGTGAGCGCCCCATATGGATTAATGAGTTCCAATGACCCCTCTTCCATATTAATTCTGGAATTTGAGCTATCGCTTACCGCTACAAAGAATTCAGTACCTCTGATTGCACATACCGTTGTTGGAGTATATATCTTTTTTGATTCAGCTTTTTGCAATTTAGCAATCTTTGCTTTAATAATGCCATTAACCACTGATACATTTTCTGTTTTATCCTGTGCCATAGCAATTTTTACTTTAGAATTTTCAAATATTCTCATTATGCTTTCATCAAGGAATAATAACTCAACAATACTTGCATTCTTTGTTGTAATACTATCCCCTGACTCTACGTTCATCCCAACGGTTGCTGGCATTTTCTTGCCATTTCGCTCTACAAATGCTTCCCCAACCAGAAATGACACCTGCAAACCATAAGCATTGTATATCAGTAACACCACAAATAGCAATGGCATCATGAATATTGTAAAAACATTTGTCATTTTTGTCATGGTATTCCCTCCAAAAAATAAATTTATGTGACTATGTTGCGCTGGATTCTGTCCTGTAACCAGGACAGGCTCATTTCATTATCTTGCATTCAATAAAGATACTGAATCAGTGTTCAGGATGACATTCTACGTATCAGGGTAGCTGTCGTTAACTATTTTCATCCCTTATGGGTATCCACATGCCCGCCATGGGTAACTCCTATAAAAATAGAATAGTGCCGTGTCATTCTGAGGGAGCGTTAGTAACCGAAGAATCTATCCTTGAAACAACCAGTACAATACAACATATTAATCGTTGCTAAAAACTCTATTGATCATATTCTGAACATATTCCACTATAATATGCATGCCACTATCAACATTTTATCACATGGCTGTATCATTTAATTATTTACAATACTTTTCATAAAAAGTGCAATTTATTTATCGTGTTGTTACGGTTATAGTTAATACTATGGTTCATATTTCATCCCTAACATTGTTACATCATCAACAAAGCGATCATAACCACAAAATTCTTGCACTCTTTTAAACAAAAATTCAATTAGTTCGTTGATTTCCATTTTACTATGTTCATCAATTAACTGCTGGAATTGCTTTTCTCCTAATATTCTGTCAACCTTATCAGGGCATTCAAAGGCGCCATCTGAAAAAAATAAAAGCTTATCACCAGCTAATAGTTTAACGCTTTTTGTGGTATAAAGCGATGTATCAAAAATGCCAACAAAAGGTCCAGTGGTT
>DCUV01000015.1:5945-7713 GCA_002328585.1 Spirochaetia bacterium UBA2205 | reverse complement strand
CCGATATTGCTTACTAAAAATATAAAAAATACTATTGTGTGTACTTTATGTTCGCGCCATGCATTGGAGCGCAATATGGGACGTATGAGCAGCATGGATGCACCGGTTGTACCTATCCACGAAGCCAATAAAGCACCTATGAACAATATGATTGTATTTACCATAGGTGAACCCTTTAAAGTTCCACGGACCAAAATGCCACCTGATATTGTAAAGAGTGCCCAGAGCAAGATAATAAATGGGATATAATCAATTATATAAATGTGCAAAATCTCATGCAATGCTATTCCCTTATAGTAAATAACAAAAGGAATGGCAAATGCCAGTGCCCACAAGGCTGATACCTTTGGAAAATGATGATGCCAGAAATGAGGCGCAAACAGTGGGAATAAAGCTATTGATAGTAATATTCCTGCAAATGGCAGAACTGACCACAACGGCAATTCACTGCCTATATCATGGCTGCTATGAACTTGCACAGATTCAGCAGTCACTTCATGCTGTGCCGTTTCAGCAGCATAACATACTGATGCAAGCACAGGTGGCAGTGCAATTGTAAAAATTACAAGAGCTATCGTACAAAACACTTTTACATTTTTCATGCCGATCTCCATTGTATAATTTATATATTATTGTGGTAATAGTTATAACAACGTTGATATTGTCAAATAAAATACAGAGTTTATTTTTATTGAAAGGATGATGATCATTTTTTATGGAAAGGAGTTGTCAATGCACCCAAAAAAAATTTATATTGATAAACAGTTGTTTGCAAATTTAATAATGAAAATCCTCTTGACGAAATTAAAAAAGAGGTTACAGCTAGCTACAAAACACAGATGGTGATATATACTAAATTAAGTATGTATATCATGCCATTTTTGTGATAAAGACAGGGTAAACTTTGTGCGGGAAGAAGTCAGGCTATATTGCGATTAAGCAAACTAAAATGAATAAATGCTTTATCTGCTTAATCAACAAATGGGGTGTTAGTTGAACAAGCATTCAGGCCGTTTAGCCTGACATAGATTGTATTGGAACCTGCTTTGTAGAATTAGATTACACCTATAAATATCAGGTGAAACGGTGGCTTTAAACAAGAAAAACTATTTTAAGGATATACAATGAAAACGCTTCATAAAATAATAATCGGTGATTCAAGGCAGATAAAAGATGTTCCGGATGAATCAGTTCATCTCATTATTACATCACCCCCTTATTGGCAGTTAAAAGATTATGGGAATGGGAAGCAGATAGGTTTCAATGATACCTATGAGGAATATATTAATAATCTCAATTTGGTGTGGAACCAATGTCAAAGGATTTTACATAAAGGTTGCCGTTTGTGTGTCAATATCGGCGACCAATTTGCTCGTTCAGTTTATTATGGGAGATACAAAGTTATTCCAATAAGGACAGAAATCATCAAGTTTTGTGAAAGTGCAGGGTTTGATTATATGGGCGCCATCATATGGCAGAAAGTTACTACCTGTAATACAACTGGAGGTGCAACAGTAATGGGTTCTTTTCCTTATCCAAGGAATGGAATAATTAAGCTGGATTATGAATTTATTTTGATTTTTAAAAAATATGGCAAACAGCCTGAAGTGAGCAATGAAATTAAAGAGCAATCAAAGTTGACCAGGGAAGAATGGAATCAATATTTTGCAGGACATTGGAATTTTCCTGGCGTAAAACAGGAAAAACATCTAGCAATGTTTCCCGAAGAATTACCAGGACGGCTTATTAAAATGTTTAGTTTTATTGG
>DCUV01000015.1:0-5873 GCA_002328585.1 Spirochaetia bacterium UBA2205 | reverse complement strand
TTTAAAGAAGAGATAAAAAAATTACCTTATATTTTCAAAGATCCTATAAAATTTGATAAGAAAATTGACCCGAGAAAATTAAGGTTTGGTTCTAAAATAGACAGTACTCGGTCTGAACATAAAACTTCTGAACATGAAAACTACTTAACTGTAAAAGAAATAATTTCACCAGAAATATTGATATTAAATAATGGATTAAAAATACGGTTATTAGGAGTAAAAGAAAACCCGGGAAAGAAAGGAGATGCTATCCAATTTTTAAGAGAAAAAACCAGAGGAAAAAAAATATTTTTAAAGTTTGATACTACTATAAAATATGATGATAATAATACTTTACTTTGCTATCTCTATTTATTTAATAAGACATTTTTAAATGCACATTTGATTAAAAATGGTTTAGTTGATGTGGATACAGCATTTGATTATAAGTACAGGTCAAAATTTTTATCAGAAAGGATTGCAACATAATGGCCAAAGAATGGATACTCAATAGTGTAATGAATCGCTTTCAACTAAATTTCAAAAGAAATGTAGGACCAACCTCTGAATCAATTAGAAAATGCGCACCAAAGACAATTGATGAATGGAGGGAATATTATTTCAAAAATGATCGAACTAAAGAACACATTGAAGAACTTGGTAAAAAACTGTATATAAAAATAACAGAAGTTATTCAAGCAGAAGTTGCTGGAATCACGGAAGAAGATTGTATTAAATATATGCTTCAGATGGTAATTGACCGAACCTTTGATGGTTACATGACTGAAATACAAACTATATATGGACAACTTGAAAAAATCTTAAATGTAAAGATTGAACCAGCACCAGATGAATGGGATAGGTTATTTAATATAGATTTCTTCATCAAAATAAGAGACAAATTTATTGGACTACAGATAAAACCTATAAATAACGGCATACAATTGCCTGAAATTTTCAAAGAAAAAGCCATACAAGAAGAAACACACAAACAATTTACTGAAGGTTTTGGTGGGAAGGTCTTTTACATTTATTCGGTAAAAGTAGGAGAGAAAAAGGAAATATATAACAAAGAAGTTATCGAAGAAATCAGAAAAGAAATTAAAAAATTAGAGAAGGAATGAATTTGGTTACGCTATATCACAAATTTATTGAGACATTTCATATAATCATGAAAGTCATTTTAAATTATACTTCAAACCATACTTACAAATACACTTGTTTTTTATCCTTTTTTTGTTGTTTTAACACGGAAGTTCCCAATTGACACGATAAAGCCATCCATACGAGGTAAAGATAATTTAAAACTAAACACCATAGGGGTGTTATTGTTGTAAAAACAAATGGTTATCATTGTTTAAATCCCGTTATTGATGACATTTTCCTTTAATGATGATGCAAAACAGTTTGGAAAATCCCAAACAATACCTCCTTCACTATAAGCGCCAGAATGAAGTGAAAAAGTTATTGAAAAAATTAAATAATTGGCTTATATAAACAATGCTATCGCCAAAAACAATAGTTGATGCACTATCATCCATAAATAAATTTAGCGGGAGCTCTATATGTTATTTATGATACGAGTATTACTGATACTACAATAACGTTATGTTAATTATCTTCTATTTATTTTGCTAAATTGTTAAGCAATCCTTTAAATCCCTGTTTTTCCTCATAAAGCCATCTAAATCATATCGTGTCTCTGACAAATAATTGGTATTAAGAGTTTCTTCATCATCTCTGTATGCTGCTTCTCCGCCTTTTCTTGAACCTCTATAATATTTACTGTAAGGCTTCCATTTAAACTTGTAATCCTTCCAGAGCCATAATTCTATATAATGATTTAATTCATGAAGTTTAACGTGAAGAATATATACTTCTTGTTGTGAAAATATTGTCAGGATATTTTCCATGTGCCTTATCAAATGTTCTGGATGCTTTTAATTTATCATCATCACTCAGCTATGTGTAACTAACAGAATGCCATGTGTCACTGAAGGTTTTGAAGATAAAACGAACTTTATATTTATTTGCAATTGCGCATATCGTCTTGCTTATTCGACGTCGCGGACGCCAGGCCGCGATGTGGCGACTTATGCTGAGCTTGTCGAAGCAAACCCGAACGACCGCCAGGGAGTGAAGCGCATAAGCTTTGTTATATGATGCGACGTGCCCTTACGATAAGGCGGGTGAATACACGGATGTATGAACCCGATTGATATACTTAAATTTTATTTTGCAGCCGAATTAAAAACTACAAGCTTTGTCCAATCAATATTCCCATCATCATCACAGAAAGTATTAGAAAATTCTTTTGTGAATTTATTTATCATCTGTGAAAACGAAATCATAAAAGCTTCATTTTTTTCTTTTGCTTTATATCCAAGAGGTTCAATTATTTGGGTATATAATTCTGGATTACCTGAAATAAATCCCCAGAATCTTTGACCACAATATTTATAATAATCACCTTTGTCGGGGTTGTTATCTTGTCCATAACAACAGCCATTTACAGCAACTATATTTAATTGTGAATTACTTGTTCTTAATGTTTTTTTCGCCGTAGTAAAATCACTTCTCATTTTTGCAATTTGAGAACTATTTCCCCAGTTTGGTCCAGATTTAATAGTAACAATATTTCTTGTTCCATTAGAATCAAATTCAAGATCGATGCCAGTAATTCCTGATTTACGGCCGCCATATACTTTTTCATTTATGAAAATTGCTAATCCTTCAAGCCAATCACCAAAAATTCCTTCTTCGCTCGATGATATATGAGCATCAATTAAGCTTTTAATAATTTGTTCAGATGTAAGAACATGTTTAGCTTTAAATAAATACGGATTTTTTCGTTTCAAAACTTGAGAAAGTTTTAATGAATCAAGACTTTGAATTCGTTTTTCGTGAAATACACCGATATTTTCTTCAACATACTGCCTTACGTCTTTTAGATTTAGCTTTTTCATATTTTTCATTCGGCTCACAAAGATAGAATTCGACAGGATTTATTTTATCATAAACCATATCAAAGTATTCAGGTATTATTTCAATTCCAATGGAATTTCTACGCATTCTATTTGCTACAAAAATTGTTGTACCAGAACCCATGAATGGATCTAATACTGTATCATTTTCTTTTGTAAATAGTTTTATAAACCATTCAGGTAATTCTTCGGGGAATGCAGCACTATGATTTTTATTATTACATTCAGTTGCTAAATGTAAAACATTTGTTGGATATGCTTTATCTCTATCAACCCAATTTGAGATATTTTTGCCAAAACCACTTCCGACTTTTGAATTATCACGTCGTTTGTCTGTTTCGCTAAGATTTTTAAGCCTTGTTTTTGCCCAATCTCCAATAGGAACCATTACCTCTTCTTGATACATGTTAAAGGTTTTATTTTTATTAAACTGAAGAAGTCGTTCCCATGCATCACGAAAACGATTTGGCCATTTACCAGGATAACAATTTTTTTTATGCCAGATAAATTCTTCTGTCCAAAACCAACCTTGTTTCCTCATCTCAATAATGAGTTCCATTACATAAGTACTTCTTTCTCCATTTACAACTTTTTCTTTTATGTTAAGTATAAATGTTCCGCTTGGCTTTAATACACGAAGTAATTGTTCAGAGATAGGTAAAAACCATTCTACATAATTGTTGGGATGAATACCACCATAAGTTCCTTTACGCTGGTCAGCATAGGGCGGTGATGTAATAATTAAATCTACGGAATTATCTGGTATATTCAATAACTGTTCTTTACAATCACCAAAATATAAATCGTTTCTAATTTTCATTATTCACTTATTATTTATTAAAATTGTCTAAAAATACTTAACATATATTATGCTAAATATAAATAAAGAATAATATTTGTCAATGATTTTACATAACAAATTATTTATGTCTCTTATTTCTTTTTAACCGAGCAGGACGCGCGGTTTTTTTTAAGTTAGGCACGTCGTTTCGTACAACGTCTTGCTTATTCGACGTCAAGGCGTTAGCCGCGATATGGCGACTTGTGCTGAGCTTGTCGAAGCAAGCCCGAACGAGCGACATGGAGTGAAGCGCATAAGCTTTGTTATATGCAGTTGAACCCCAATGCGAACAAAACAATTTAAATGTTTTATTTTTATAAAGAGTTAATCGACAAGCATCTCTTTGATGATACTTTTTACTTCTTTTATTGTTTCATTATTTATTGTACCAATCTTCTTAATGAGTCGTTGATTGTCTATAGTCCTTATTTGATCTAAAACGATCCATCCTTTTTTAGTCTGAATAGTCACCGGGACCCTGGTTGGGTATCTATGTGATTTTGTGGTCATTGGAGCAATAATGACAGTCTGAATGTTTTGATTCATTTCATCTGGTGAGATAACCAGGCATGGACGAGTTTTTTTTATTTCATGACCAATCGTCGGATCTAAGTTCACCAGATATATGCTATATTGTAAAATTTCCGTATCTCACCATTCCCAGTCATTGAGATCAAGTGAATCATCGATAATCAGTTTATCTTCGGAAGCTGATTTCATCTTTTTGAATGAATCATTCCATCCGCCTCTAACTTTATGCAATGGTTTAAGGATTATTTCATCCTTTTTATCACTTATTATCAGTTCTATCTGGTTTTCAATATTCATTTCTTTTAAAATCTGATTAGGGATTCTAATGCCTTTGGAATTTCCTATTTGAATTACTTTTGCAATCATTATATCACCTCGCATGAGTAATTACAAAGTAATAATGTATGAAATTAATTGCAACTACAATTTTTAAAGAAAAGAATGATGTTTATCAAGAATAACGAACATAAGATTTATACAGAGAACAATTTTAGGTAAAAAATCGATGCGAGCTCAATATCAACTAACGTTTTTCTTATGCGACGTCGCGCGGCCTTTCGCGCGATGTGGCGACTTGTGCTGAGCTTGTAGAAGCAAGCCTGAACGACCGATAGCGAGTGAAGCGCATAAGCTTTGTTGTACGTCGTGTTGAGCGTGTGAAATTTTGTACTTCTTCAAATTTTAAGAAAAGGCAAAAGTATATTATTCAGTGATTTCTTATTCTTTGTCTTATAAATATAATAATCTGAATCAATTGTTATTATTTCAGTTATGTTTGTTAGCTCTGCAATTACAATCAATGATGAATCAGCTAAATCCATTGGAACATCAGAATATTTTTTTGATAACTGAATTATTCTTTCTAAATGAATATTCTCAAGATTTACGATGGTAACGGCTTCTCTTTTTAACCATTCAAGAAAATCAATCTGTACATTTACATTAAAGTTTAACAAATGAGTAACTTCTGTAATAACAGGCCAGGATGTTATAAGCTGCCCATCAAATGTCTTCAGAAATTTAATAACAGAATTATGATATTTATCATCTTTATCAAATAAAGCAATTAATGGCCCGGCATCAACGATTATGTTTTTCACGAAGTTTACCTTTTAAAATCTGCTTATAATTTTGCGACAAACTTCCATTTCCACTGCCATATTTGCCAAAAAGATCAGCACCTAAATCATAGGCTGAATGTTTTTTTTGATAATCATCAAAATATAAAACCAATGCCCGTTTTATAATCTCAGATTTTGATATTTTTTCATTTTTTGAAATCTGATTTAATTTTTCATCTAAATCATCTGATAGTCGCAATGAAATCATAAAACCACCCCCATGTAATACAAAAAGTATTACAATCAAGCAAATTTGTCAATAGTGTTTTAAATTTTTTTTAGAAAACAGAATATTTTGTACGGCAACCAATATATTAAAAATCAAGGCTATTTATTGATTCGGTCTTATGCCTTCAGCTCAACAATGACGCACAACGTTTTGCTTATGCGAAGTCGCGGCAGCTTTACCGCCGCGAT
>DCUV01000048.1 GCA_002328585.1 Spirochaetia bacterium UBA2205 | reverse complement strand
TTGATTTTAGCCATACATTCTAACGATGTATATTTTTACTATTAATGACTACGATCCTCCCTCTATTTTTTGTACTAACATATTTATCAAGGAGAGGGTACATTCATGCAGGGGCGTGGTATAACGCCTCTGCAATCTTAAGCATATCAATAGCAATAAAAATTAATGTTATTAATGTTCGTTGCTGGATAGTAAAATATTTTTTATCTTTGCTGTAAGCATCATACCGCTTCGTTCATTGCAATGGATATTGTCAGGAGTAAACAGCAAACCTCTTCTATCTGCGATAGCATTCCAGCTACGCCAACAAAGATAATGTTGCACTATTGATGTATACATAAACCATTCATTGAATGTGTATGGCGGTATATCCTTTTTGCCATGTTGTATAAGTTCAGTGGAAAGGATTTCATTGAACGGTATATAGAGCACTTTTTTTTCTGCTGCTATCTGTTTTATTGTCTTTGAGTACTCCATTGCCAGCGTAAAGGGAACACTGTCACAATTTTCACCCAATGGCGGTATGGAGATAAGCACTATAGCAGCATCAGTTTTTGCTTTAAGGATATCAACCAGTTTGTTATAATTGTCGGCAAACCACTGCCGTGCAGGCTTTTGCGGAAGCTTCCATAATTTATTGTACCTATTATACTCATCATCCGAAAGCGATCCTTTCAGATCGTTTGTTCCAATTAAAATAAATACATAGTGCGGCTTTACTGCTACTACTTTATCAACAACCTGCAAAAGGTTGTACACCAGCCTGCTGTTAACACCCTCATTGACAAAAATAAATTTCTTCAATGCCGCATCCTCCGCTAAAACCCTGACATAATCAAAACTAACCGCCCCATGAGTAATACTATCGCCAAAACAAATAACAATTTTTTTATCCGGGGCGATAGTTCCCTTGAGCATGGCATCAACATTATTTGAAGGTATTGTTGTTGCCCTATAAAAGACATATCCCAGCAGCAGTATACCAACAACAATGATTGCTACTATGATGATGATTGACTTCTTGAGCATACTTTTCCTCCTCATGATGCATGTAGTAAACCATGACTGATGATAGGTTACCTCATTATAATAAGCCTATAACAACATATTTGCAAATGATTTTTTAAAGAGTCACAAACTATCTATGGTTGTGTAATTATCCTGATGCAGCCTGATACATAATAGTAAGCAATCGCGGTATCGCTCCACTATTCCTTCAACACAGCTTCAAAGCCATATCAAGAGCTTCAATGATATCTTCTATATTTTCAATCCCGATGGAAAGGCGGATAAGATCGGGAGTCACCTCTGATGCTAGTAGCTGCTGCTCAGACAACTGCGAATGGGATGTGCTTGCGGGATGCAATATCAAACTCTTTGCATCGCCAACATTTGCCAGATGCGAAAAAAGCGTAATGGAATTGATAAACTTTACTGCACCGGCGTATCCGCTTTTGACACCAAAAACCACCATACCGCCAAAGCCATTGTTAAAATACTTTGAAGCATTATCATAACAACTATCGCCAGCCAGCCCTGGATAGCGTACCCATGCCACCTTTGAATGTTTTTGCAAAAATTGAGCTACCTTCAAAGCATTATCGCTATGACGCTGCATGCGCAGTGCAAATGTTTCAATTCCCTGCAAAAATAGCCATGCGTTATCAGGAGAGATGGCAGCACCTAAATTGCGAAGCGGTACCAGCCTCATTCTAAGAATAAATGCAAGAGCATTGTCATCACCAAGATCGTGTGCAAATTGTAATCCATGATAGCCATCATCAGGTTCATTATACAAAGAAAATCTGGGATCAGTCCAATCAAAGTTGCCCGAATCAACCACAATGCCACCAATGGCGGTGCCATGCCCTCCTAACCACTTGGTAAGCGAATGAACAACGATGGTGGCACCATGTTCAATGGGTTTGAAATGATACGGAGTTGCAAATGTATTATCAACAATCATTGGGAGATGATGCTTGTGCGCAATCGCTGCTATTTCTTCAAAATCAGGTACCCCTAAGGTTGGATTGCCTATTGATTCAACAAAGATAGCCCGTGTTTTTTCATTAACAGCTTTTTCATAGGCACCATAATCATCATATGGAACAAAACGGCATGCAATGCCAAACTGTGGCAGAATTGCATCAAACATGGTATAGGTGCCACCATACAGGTTACTTGCACTTATGAACTCATCACCTGCTTTACATATATTGATAATGCTGTAAAATATTGCCGATGTCCCTGAAGCTAATGTCAATGCTGCTCTTCCACCTTCTAACAGTGCAACCCGCTGTTCAAGGACATCCTGAGTTGGATTCATCATCCGGGTATAAATATAGCCTTTTTCTTTGAGTGAAAAAAGATCTGCACCGTGTTTTGCTGAATCAAATACATACGAGCTGGTACGATATACCGGCACCGCCCGTGACCTTGTTGCATCGAGGCTCTGACCCCCATGAAGGGCAATTGTTTCTATGCGATAGTTTTTTGACATTATATCCCCCTCATACATTATTTCTTTCTTGAAAATATAATTATACACTTCCGTCATTCCGGGCTTGACCCGGAATCAAAATTTTCAACTGAGATCCCGAAATGAATTCAGGATGACTGCTGCCAGACTATTTTCATCTATTAGAGATGGCTGTAAGCTGCCCATGGGTAGCTCTCCCTGCAATAGCCTCCATCAATCAAATAGCCATGTGCTTACATATCGCTCACCAGAATCTGGCAGGAGTACTACTATAGTCTTGCCTTTGCTTTCAGGTCGGCTGGCTATTTTACAAGCTGCCCACATAGCAGCCCCGGCTGAAATACCAGCCAGTATCCCCTCCACCTTTGCTAATTTTCTGACAGTATTTCCTGCATCAGTATCATCAACAGTAACTATCTCATCAATAATAGAGCGGTTGAGTACCTGAGGGATAAACCCTGCACCAATACCCTGAATTGTATGCGGACCGGGTTTGCCTCCGGAAAGCACCGGGGATTTTTCCGGTTCAACGGCTATAATTGTAACTGATGGTTTTTTAGCTTTTAGTACCTCGCCTACGCCGGTAATGGTTCCTCCTGTGCCAACACCTGCAACAAATACATCCACATTGCCGCCGGTATCATTCCATATTTCCATGGCAGTTGTTTTTCTATGTATTTCAGGATTTGCAGGATTATTAAATTGTTGCGGCATAAAAGCAGATGTATTGCGTTCAACAATCTCCTGCGCCTTTTCTATGGCGCCACGCATCCCCAATGCACCATCAGTAAGGACAAGCTCTGCGCCCAGCATCTGTAATAATTTGCGACGCTCCATGCTCATGGTATCGGGCATGGTTAGCATAAGCTTGTATCCTTTTACCGCAGCAACAAATGCAAGCGCTATGCCCGTATTGCCGCTTGTTGGCTCTACTATAATTGTTTTATCATGTAACAACCCCTTTTCCTCAGCGTCGTGAATCATGGCAAAACCAATTCTGTCTTTTACACTTGACAGAGGATTAGCAGTTTCAAGCTTTGCCATGATGGTAACTCCTTGCGGAGCCAACCTTGATATTTTAACCAATGGTGTATTGCCAATGAGTTCCGTTACTGAGTTATATATCTTCATTACTTCCCTCGTACTAAATTAGATTTCATACACTTTTAAAAAAATTCTTTTTATATTCATCCATCATATCCTGTAAAGAAATACTGTTGAGTACATCCATAATTGCTTTATCCGCCTTTTCCCATACACTGCGAGCAACACATTCAGCATACCTGGTGCATGCCTCCGGGTTTTCAGCACATTCAACAAGTGAAACATCACCCTCAAGTATTTGAACAATTTTGCGCACGGTGATATCTTCAGGATGTTGCGCCAGCATATATCCACCATGCACCCCTCGCACTGATTTAAGCAGCTTTGCAGATTTTAACGGGATAACCAGCTTACTTAAATATTTAAACGAAATACCCTGAATAGCTGCCACATCTTTTAAATACACAGGTCCTTTATCATAGTTCAGTGCCAATTCAAACATCATACGCACACCATATCTGCTCCGTGTTGATAGTCGCATAGCATGAATCCTTTTAATTATACTACCATTATAACCTTTTTAGTAGTATATTATGGTTCTGAATTCATGTCAATATTTTTTTATCACCCAAAAAAATTAATATGCTCTGACCCCTTTTTTACACCCACTGTGCAATAGAGTAGCGCTTGCGGTATGCCTCCTCATACTGTAAAAATCGTCTTACCCGTTCACTGAAACTGTCTCCCAACTGCAGAAAGTACTCATGATGGTCTATCGGCAC
>DCUV01000040.1 GCA_002328585.1 Spirochaetia bacterium UBA2205 | reverse complement strand
TATCCGGATGTGACTTCTTCTGCCGCTCAAGTATCCGGTATTGGGTGTTCGTTTTCGTCCGTGTCACAAAATATGCCTTGTTTGTATTGATTTTTGCAAGAAAATCGAAGCAACTATACCCTTTATCGAACACATACATCGAATTTGACGCTATCGGGAAAGAATCTGCTGCGGTAATATCATGCCGTTCAGCATTGCTGTAATTCACAAATTCAGGCAGTTGGTCCCTGTTATTCAACAGTACATGAAGTTTTATGCCGCCCTTCTTCTTTAGGCTACCTTAGCCCAAGAGAATTTGAAAGGAGAAATAAAAAGAAAAATGTTGCTTAATAAATTGTACATTTTTACTTGACCACTTCAGTAAGCTCAGGAAGGTAACTAAGACCAGGTCTGTATTTCCCACTGAAGATGCTCTATTTAAGCTACTTTATCTGGCTATAGATGATATTTCTAAATCTTGGAATAACAGGGTTAGAGACTGGTCGGTAATCTATTCCCAGTTGTATATCTTTTTCGAAGAAAGGATTGACAAGTTTACAAGGTGTTAATATACTATATGGCAGCTTTGGAGATTTACACAAATTATGTTACAGGCTCATAAAATTGACCATTTCTACAGTAAAGTCCTATTCAATAAAATTGTAACTGATTAAAGAGATACTAAAAAAGAAGACAATATTAAAGACAATATTAAATGAAAGAAAACGTCTTGCATGAAAGCATCAGAAATTAGCGGAAAACTTCTGGCTCATAATACTTTGCTTAATTTCATTGGCCAGATATTGCCCCTTATTGTAGGAGTGGTTACTATACCCTTTGTCATTCAGGGTTTGGGGACCGAGCGCTTTGGGCTCCTTTCTTTAGCCTGGGTGGTTTTGGGGTATTTTGCTATCTTCGACCTGGGTTTGGGGCGAGCCACCACTAAGTTCGTCGCTGAAGCTTTGGGCAGGGGAGATGAAAAAGAAGTCCCGTCTCTGGTTTGGACTTCAGTCACAATTCAGGCAATAATGGGCATTGCTGGAGGTCTTGTTCTATCCGGGGTTACTCCTTTTTTAGTAGATCGAATTTTAAATATCCCCCTGGAACTGATGGATGAAGCCAGGATCACATTTCATCTTCTTGCTCTCTCTGTTCCAATAGTATTGATATCCGGCTCTTTTCAAGGGGTTTTGGAGGCTTTTCAGCGGTTTGATCTTGTAAATGCTATTAAAGTCCCCACAAGCTGCTTGAGTTTTCTGCTTCCTCTGGTTGGAGTGCTACTTGGCTTCAATTTGCCTGGCATTGTGGTCTTGATCTTGTTGACAAGACTTGGGGCATTGATTGCTTTTTTATCTCTAAACATTCGCATTATGCCACAGTTAAGAAAATATGCTGGCTCTTTATCTTTGTTTCCTCGTCTTTTTTTCTTTGGTGGCTGGATCACAATTTCAAATATTGTTAGTCCAATTTTAGTGTATTTAGACCGTTTTCTGGTTGGTTCACTTATTTCCATGGCTGCGGTGGCATACTACTCAACTCCTTATGAAATGGTAACACGACTGGGAATTATTTCCAGTAGTCTAAGTATAACCTTATTTTCTGCATTTAGTACCCTTGGAGCAATTGAAAATAAAGATAAAATCAGCATCATTTTTGCGCGTTCCATTAAATATGTTCTACTGGCTCTTGGGCCAATTACTCTTATAGTTGCGTTATTTGCTCGAGATATTCTTAAAATATGGTTGGGAGTAGATTTCTCCATGGAAAGCACTGTAGTATTGCAGGTCTTGGCTTTAGGTGTGCTGGTTAACTCTCTCGCTCATATACCATTTTCTCTTCTTCAGGGAGTAGGTCGTCCTGACCTTCCTGCCAAGTTTCATCTGTTTGAACTTTTTTTCTATGTGGGGATTGCCTGGCTTTTGATCAGTAAATGGGGCATTAATGGAGCAGCAGTGGCATGGACATTGAGAGTGATACTGGATACATCATTACTTTTTATGGCTGTTTTCAGAGTTTATAAGATATCGTTTAATGTCTTACTCATTAATGGTGTAGGACATGCAGGAATAACTTTTATTATACTTGTAGTACTATGCTATATAATGAAAAGTCTTACAGGTTTTTTTCAGTTGCCAATTCAAATACTGCTTATCATTTCTGTTTTTGGGATCTTTGGCTGGATTAGTTGGAGATATGTAATGGATATTTCTGATCGCACTATAGTTATGAAAGTAGCAAATTTAAGAAATAAGAAGGTGGAATAATGTGGTTATAAGACAATGGCCTGTTAATGGACTTGAACATGTAAGTAACTGTCCTGTATGCTCTTCAGACAGGCGAGAGCTTCTGCATCAAGGTCTTAAAGATCGCGTTTTTTTCTGTGCACCGGGAGAATGGACAATGTATCGCTGCAAAGAGTGCGGCTCTGCCTATCTTGATCCTCGCCCAAATCCTGAAACAATCGGGCTTGCCTACAGCAATTATTTTACGCATAATTTCAATAGTAGGGAAGATTTATCAAATCTCAGTTTGGGTTATCGTATAAGACGTATCCTTGCCAATGGTTATCTAAATCACCGATTCGGAACAAACTATTATCCTGATAGCTCTCTTGGAATTCTTGCTGCAATACTATTTCCAAAGAAGCGTGCAGTACTTGACAGAACAGGTAGAAATTTACCTGAAAATACAAGAGGAAAGCTTCTTGATATAGGTTGCGGAGATGGTTCATTTCTGGAACTTGCAAAACGTTCTGGATGGGAAGTTGTAGGAGTAGATCCCGATCAAGAGGCTGTTAAAGTAGGACTCAAGGGAGGGTTAGATGTTCGTCACGGTGATGTAAGCATACTTGATCCATCAAAAGAGCAGTTTGATGGGATAACAATGAGTCATGTCATCGAGCATGTTCACGACCCGAGATCGATACTTCATTCCTGTTATCAGCTTTTAAAACATGGTGGGTGGCTTTGGATTGAAACTCCCAACTTAGGTGCTCAAGGACATACACGTTATGGGGCTAATTACCTTCATTTAGATCCACCTCGGCATTTAGTACTTTTTATTCGAAATTCGCTTCAATATATACTTGAGAAAGCAGGTTTTCAGAGAATAGAAAATCAACCTTATCGTCCTTTATGCCGGGATGCGTTTGCTGCAAGTGAAGCAATTGCTGCTGAACAAGATCCAAAAGAATCCAGAAAGTTATCTTTAGGCAGTAGTTTGGCAGTCTATGTAGCTGAACTAAAAGCAAAGAAAGATGTGAGCGTAAGAGAATTTATTACCGTGAAAGCATGGAAAACTAAGATATGATATGGAGTGCAACAAACTATAATGGACCCAAAAAACTGGACAGAGTAATAAGGTGTTGTTAATCTGGACAAAGAAGAATTAGAGACAGAACTATACAGACAGATAGCCCAATTAAAAGTAGAGCTTTACTGGCTCAACAAAAATCTGTGTTGCTCAGTGCAGGAAATAATACACCTTTAAAAAGCTTATTTTTTTTGACAATGGGGTCCACTTTAGTCCACTATAGAGGGAAATAGATGTTGAAAAAAAATAACTTTTTTTGTGACTAAAAGGTGGGTCAAAATTCATGACAAAAACAGGTCAATTTTCATGAAAATTTACAAAACGTATTTTTATAATACAAGTAAAGCTGAGAAGATTTTTACATTAGCAATTTTTTTAATACTTTGGTTTGTGTTAGTTATGATTTCAGGACTAAAACCTGTGGGCTTTGACCGTGACTCTAAAACGTATGTAGCTTTTCTAAGCTATAATCCATCTGAATATAACCTATTAGTTTTTGAACCCTTACATTGGGGGTTGGTATATTTGAACAACATTTTATTTAATGCAAATCCTCATACTTTTTTTGCTTTGTATGCAGTTATTTTTTTAACTATATCTTTATATGCTATATACAAAGACTCATCTTTTCCATTAATAAGTCTTTTTATTTTCGTGCTGTTATTTTTTCCACTTTATGGATTAACTCAAATAAGACAAGGAGTTGCTGTTGCATTACTTTTGTATTCAATTAAAGATTTGTCTAAAGATAGGATTAAACATTTTTTTATTAAGGCTATAATTGCAACTGGATTTCACTATTCTGCTCCGATTTTGTTTTCCGTATTGTTTATTTCTAGAAAAATGAAATTACCTGTTTTAGTCGTTATTATTTTGCCAATATTTTGTATAGTGTTGGGTAAAGTTTTACCTATACTTTCTATGTTGTATTATTTAGCAGATTTAATTGGCGGACCTTTTGGATATAAATTAAATCATTACTTATTTATAATGGAACAATTTGGCGAAAAACATCCTTTTAATGTAACAAATCCTTTTAATAGGTATACATTATTTATTTTTGGGTGCGGTGTCATTTTTGGTTTCTTATATAAAAAAAGGATGGATACACATAAAAGCATATTATTTAATTTACTTTTTTTAAGCTTGTCAGTGTTGTTTCTTTTCTTGCAACTTCCAATATTATCAAATCGATTATTCTTTCCATTATCTTCAGTTAGTATATTTATTTTTCCATATATAATTTATAAAACCAAGCCTAGAATTGTTGCTGTTACATTGTTAGTACTTTTAATTCTCGCTCTTTCTTTTAATATGTATATTAGAGATGACTTATTTAATTTTGATCTGATTTTATGAAGCAAGAAAATTGAACTTGCTACAATTTAGTAGACAAAAAGATAAGGCAACTATAAAAATAAGTAGAGAGGTGAATAAAAATGATTAAAAGAAGAGTTTACACAAAAGAATTTAAAATTGAAACAATAGAACTTACGTTAGATTCTGGAAAGACTGTAAAGAGATTCCATATAGTATGAAACAGAGCATGAGCGGCAAAGGAAATTGTTATGCATAAAGTTTCAATGTGAAATGTGTGTTTTACAATAACATAAAAGGGGGTTGGATAAATGGGCAAAGTTGCGTTAATTACGGGTATAACAGGGCAGGATGGAGCATACCTTGCTGAGTTTTTGCTGAATAAAGGGTATATGGTGCATGGGATTAAAAGGCGTGCTTCGTCATTTAATACGGATAGAATTGATCACCTGTATGTTGACCCCCATACTGAAGATGCTGCATTTTTTTTACACTATGGCGATTTAACCGATTCAACCAATGTTATACGTATTATACAGCAGGTACAGCCAAATGAAATTTATAATCTTGGTGCTCAGAGCCATGTACAGGTTAGCTTTGAAACGCCAGAATATACAGCAAATTCGGATGCGCTGGGTACATTGCGTATTTTAGAGGCTTTACGGATACTGGGTATGGAAAAAACAGTTAGGTTTTATCAGGCTTCCACCAGTGAGCTGTATGGCAGGGTGCAGGAGATACCACAAAAAGAAACCACGCCGTTTTATCCCCGCAGCCCGTATGGAGTTGCCAAGCTGTATGCCTACTGGATAACGGTAAATTACCGTGAGGCATACACCATGTTTGCATGCAATGGTATTTTGTTTAATCATGAATCGCCATTGCGTGGTGAAACATTTGTTACCCGCAAGATTACACGAGGGCTTGCGCGGATATCTCTGGGCTTGCAGGATTGCCTGTATTTGGGGAATATTGATGCAAAGCGCGACTGGGGCTTTGCAGGTGACTATGTAAAAGCCATGTGGCTTATGTTGCAACACAACAAGCCTGATGACTATGTAATAGCAACAGGGGATACCCATACGGTACGCCAGTTTATTGCATTAGCGGCAAAAAAGGTTGGTTTAACCATTGTATGGCACGGCAAAGGCGTGGACGAAACGGGAATTGTTGACAGTGTTGACAATGTAGACATTGCTGGTATAGATAAGTGCGGTAATGAAAAACTTATTGGAAAGCCCATAGTAAAGATTGATCCGCGGTATTTTAGGCCTACCGAAGTTGATATCCTGTTAGGTGATGCCTCAAAAGCAAAACAAACATTGGGATGGGAGCCTGAAATATCATTTGAAGCACTGGTTGATATGATGATGGCGCATGATGTCAATGATCAGTTGAAAAATGTGCATTTAAAAAACGGGGGATTTGATGTCAAAAATTATTGTGAATAAAATATATTCAAAGCATCAGGTTGTTTGTGAGGTGGTGCATGGATAATACAAGCTGTATTGCCGTGGTGGGTGCCAGTGGCATGGTGGGCAATGCTATAACCAGAAAGCTCATTAATAGTAACTATCGCACAATAATAGCAACCTACAATAAAAACAATATAACCTTTGATAGCAATGCGGTTAAAACCGTACAACTGGATGCCACAAACCAAAATGAGGTTGAACGTTTTTTTAAAGGTTTTAATCCGGAGTATGTATTTTTAGCAGCGGCAAAGGTTGGTGGTATACTTGCCAATAGCACCTATAAGGCAGAATTTATATACAACAACATGGCTATTGCGCTGAATGTTATTCACAGTGCTTATAAATATGGAGTTAAAAAACTCTTAAATCTTGGTTCTTCATGCATTTATCCAAAACTTGCTCCTCAACCTTTAAAAGAGGAGTATCTCCTGACAGGTCCTCTTGAGCCAACCAATGAGCCATATGCCATTGCCAAGATTGCAGCAATAAAACTGTGCAGATATTACAATGAACAGTATGGTACAAACTTTATTTCGGTTATGCCAACTAACCTTTATGGTCCCCATGACAACTATAATCTTGAAACCGCCCATGTATTACCGGCTTTACTAAGGAAATTCCACCTTGCCAAGCTTCTTGAGCAGAGAGATTTTGAAGGTATAAAAAAAGATTTAATTAGCCATCCAGCAGGTTTTGGACTATCTTTGCCAGAGAATGCAGCCGTACAGGATATTTTATCCATTCTCCATAAAATAGGTATCTCTCAGCACACGGAATTAAATACCCAAAATATAATGCCGGTTACAGTCCATTTATGGGGTACAGGCTCTCCCTACCGCGAGTTTATGCATGTGGACGATTTAGCCAGTGCCTGCATATTTTTGATGGATAAGTATGACTTTGCGGAAATTGGCGAGTTTGTAAATATTGGCACCGGTGTGGATATGCACATAAAGGACCTGGCTAATTTAGTTAAGAAAATAGTTGGTTTTAAAGGCGAAATTGTTTGGGATACAACAAAACCTGATGGCACACCCCGGAAATTACTGGATGTAAGCAGAATAAAAGCACTTGGATGGAAACCAGAGATTGGATTGGAAGAAGGGATAAGGATGGTGTATGGTGGGATGGGGGATGGCGAATAGTTGATGGTTGATAGTTGATAGTTAATGGTTGTTAGATGTTAGGTGTAAGGTGTGAGATGTTAGATAGATAGCACGGTATTTAGGGTCTGCACAATACGGGCTTTTACATTACACGCAGGCATTTGTGGTTCACATTGATTTTATGTTTTTTTATTTGAAATAAGCTATGTCAGAAGATTTGCTCCATAAAATAAACCTTAAACACAGGATGCGGGATCCTTTATACGGTTTTATATGGCTTACACAGGAGGAATTGGAAATAATTGACACTCCAATTTTTCAGAGGTTGAGAAGGATATCTCAGCTTGCACTGACTAAATATGTATATCCTTCGGCAGAACATTCACGATTTGTTCATTCGTTAGGTGTATTACAATGTGCTACAAATATATTTTTAGAATTAGTGAGAAATTCTGAAGATTTAAATAAAAGAGATGATTTAGATATACTATTAAAAAAGTTGCGGTTTGCTGCTCTATTACATGATATAGGGCATCTGGCTTATTCGCATGCATCTGAACAAACATTGCTTGGTGATACATTAAAGCATGAAGATGTAAGCAAGTATATAATACAAAATTATGAACCAATAAAACATGTCCTATTAAAATGTTTTAATGATGCAACAATTTTGAACCTGATAAGCAGTTTAGTTGCCGGTAAGGTTATTAAAGAGTATGATTTGTTAAAAAAAATTATATCAGGTGTATTTGATGCTGATAGGGCAGATTATCTTATAAGGGATTCATATATTTGTGGAGTTAAGTATGGTCAATTTGATGTTGAAAGATTTATTGGAAGCTTTATTGTAAAAAATGGTCAATATTGTATACGGTATGAGCATTTGAATGCTGTTGAGCTTATGGTTTTTGCACGATATCAATACAATATGCAGGTACCATTTCATAGGACAAGGCAGGGATACGATATTGTGTTGTCTAAATTTATTGAAAAACAGAAAGAAAACATACAAACAGGAATACAGAAACAAAAAGGGGAGATAGTAACTATTGATTATGATACATTTGTAAAGTTTGATGACTATTATGTATTTGAGTTGATAAAAAAATTTGCAGGAGAAGATAATTTTGCAAAAATATTGATGCGGGATAAAGCAAAGTTACACCCTGTATTTGATTATACATGTAATGCAGAAAATGCCTATTATAAAAAGTTGTATGAGCAGTTTATAAAAGGGCTTATAAGTGAAGGATTAGAAGAAAATGTTAGTTTTTTTAAAACAGTTAAAAATGTAAAAATTTATGATCTTTTAAAGATAAGTGATGAGCAGAATGAATCTGATTATAAAGTGTTAAAGGATGACAAGCTTATAGATTTATTTGAAATGTCTCCTGTTTTATTTGGTAACACTAATGCAAATGAGATGATTATTTATAGGGTTTATGTGGACGATAATTGTATTGGTACGGCAAAAAAAGTATTGCAGAATGTGATGAATAAAACATTATAGAAAAAAATATAAAAAACAGGGGAGGTTGCAATGGAAAGATTAAACGTATTAAAAAATATAATAACTATACTTAAAAAAAAAGATATTAAACTATCAAAGATATTAATTCAAAAGGTAATATTCTTTATCAAGGAGTTATATCCAAACCATGGATTTGGATATAGATTTGAAATGTATAAATATGGTCCGTATTCACACGAACTTTCTTCTGATCTGGACATATTAAAAATTCAGGGAGAAATTGATATTAAAGGAAATGAGATATTAATTAATAATGACAATGATGTAATTGACAATAACAGTCTTACAAGTTTTGTGGTTAATACATTACTGCCTTTGTTTAAAGATAATGATGATTTTAATACCATTGAGCTTCTTGGAACAGTTTTATATTGTATAAAAGCTTTGCAAGAAAATGGGTTGGAGTTGAATAAAGAATCTGTAATACAAGAGGTGAAGGGATGGAAAGGAGCAAAGTATGATGATACTAAGATTTTAGAAGCGTATGACCGGGTTATTGATTTGGTGGATGGTGGATAGTTGATAGCGGATAGTTGTGAGATGTTAGATGTTAGGTGTAAGGTGTGAGATGGGATGTGGGGATTGGAAAATGTTTCGCATAAAAATTTAGATATATGGGTTTTAGGGATAAAATTATCAAAAGAGATTTATAAACTAACAGAGCAATTTCCTGACTGTGAAAAATTTGGGATTACATCACAGTTAAGAAGGGCTTCAGTGTCCATTCCTGCCAATATTGCCGAAGGTGCAGCCAGGCATACAGATAAAGAATTTTTAAATTTTTTACATATTACAAGAGGCTCAATTTCAGAGGTTGATACCCTTTTGGTGGTGTGTTTGGAATTAAATTATTGTAAAAGTGCTGATCTGGAGATTATTGATAAATTATTAAAAGAGATTTATAACAAAACTAATGCGCTGATTAAAAGAATTAAGGAAAAAAGTTAAATGTCTATCATTTCAGCTTTAACAACTCCCATTTTACATTTTTCATCTCACATTTCACAATTAGCCTCACATTCCGGTTTTCGTAAATATTTTTTTAATACTGGCTGGCTGTTTGCGGAAAAAGTTTTGCGCATGGCAGTGGGGCTTTTTGTAGGGGTATGGGTGGCACGGTATCTTGGACCTGCACAATATGGGCTTTTAAATTATGCAGGGGCATTTGTGGGGCTTTTTAGTGCTTTTGCTACCTTAGGGCTGGATGGAATAGTGGTACGGGAACTGGTAAAGGATGAAAGTAAAAAGGATGTGCTTTTAGGTACTGCCTTTTGGTTAAAGATTATGGGTGCTATTGTGATGCTCATTATGATAGCCATAGCGGTACAGTTTACCTCCAATGACCACTACACCAATATTCTTGTGTTTATTGTTGCTGGCTCTACAATATTTCAGGCGTTTAATGTAATAGACTTTTATTTTCGATCAAAAGTAATCAGTAAATATGCAGTATATGCAAATATCATATCACTTTTTATAAGCAGTATTGTCAAAATTGCACTCATACTTTATGAGGCTTCACTTATAGCTTTTGCATTGGTGGCGTTTTTTGATAGTATTGTGTTGGCTATAGGATTTGTGTATTTTTATCTAAAACATTTGAAAGATTCAAAATTAAAAATTAAAAATGTAAAGTTCAAAAGAGAAGTGGCGGTTTCACTTTTTAAAGATTCCTGGCCACTTATTCTTAGTGGTATCGTTTTAATGATACAAGCAAGAATTGATCAAGTCATGCTTCAAGAGATGATTGGAAGCAAAGAGGTTGGGTACTATAGCGTTGCATTAAGATTGATTGAAACTTTTGGATTTATACCCGTTTTGCTAAACAATTCAATTTTTCCTGCACTTGTAAATGCTAAAAAAGTGTCACAAGTTCTATATATAGAAAGATTTTTGAATTATTACCGTTTAAGTTTTTTACTATTTATAATAACTTCAGTACCGATATTTTTGTTTGCTGAACATATTGTAGTTTCACTTTATGGCGATGCTTATCAACCAGCAGGTATTTTATTGTCTTTGATGGCTATTAGATTATTTTTTACAAATACGGGTGTAGCGAGAGGAGCCTTTATTAATATAGAAAATTTGTTCAATTTTTCACTGATAACAATGACAGCCGGTGCTATTGTTAATGTTTGTTTAAATTATTATTTAATCCCTTCTTATCAGAGTCAAGGTGCTATTATTGCAACAATAATTTCATTTTCTGTAACAACATTTTTGATAGATTTTTTTTACACAAAAACCAGCGAAAATGTTAAGTTGCAAATTTTAGGAATATTAACATTCTATAAAATAAATTTAATGCTTCAAAATGCGAAATAAATTAAAGAAAAATCAATTTATACGTAATGTGTATTTTTTATTAAAGGCCATGGAGTATTTTTTTAAATTTCATCCCTTTTTGCTAATAAAACAATTTTTATGGTTTTTTAGGCAGTTGAGTAGTTTTAAAAAAAATGGTGAAAATAAACAATTTCAAAAAATTGAATACTCTCCCTGTTTTTTTGATAATCTAAGTAACACCCCTCTTGATCCAACTTACTTTTTTCAAGATAGTTGGGCGGCTAAGCATATTTTTGATTTAAAACCTGAACATCATTATGATATAGGGAGTTCTGCTAAAACAATAGGAATATTGTCTCAATTTATACCAATCACTATGATTGATATTCGCCCTATAGAACTTGACTTAGCAAATTTATATTTCAAAAAAGGTTCAATTTTAGATTTGCCTTTTGAAGATAATTCGATAGAATCATTATCTTCTCTTTGTGTTGTGGAGCATATAGGGCTAGGTAGATATGGGGATCCACTTGATCCATTTGGTAGTGAAAAAGCTGTTGCAGAAATTAAACGTGTAATAAAACCTGGAGGAATAGTGTTGTTTAGTGCCCCAGTAGATAAAGAAAATAAAATTTATTTTAATGCACACCGAGCATTTACAAGAGATTACCTTTTGGAACTATTTGATGGGTTTGAAATAGTTGACGAAAAATATCAATATGGAAATAAAGTATATGAATATTATGATGGTAATAAAGGTTTTGGAACAGGAATGTATCTGTTAAAAAAAGGAAACACAAATGTTTAAAAAAATGTCATTTATAGAAAGAAAATTAAGAAATTTTTCTCTCAAGGTGTTTAATAGCATCGAAAATAATGGGAATGCAAATTTTGATAAAAATGGTGAAAAAGTTTTTATAGATTTTCTATTAACCTCATTTAAGAATGGGAGGGGGGGGGAGAAAGTAGTGTTTGATATTGGTGCAAACATAGGTGATTACTCAGAGATGATAAAAAATAAAGCAAAATTATTAAATTTAGATATAGAGCTTCATCTTTTTGAACCAACTAAGAGCTGTTTTGAAACTATATCTCAAAAATTCAAAGATGATATCAATGTATTTTTAAATAATTTTGGTGTATCAGATAAAAATGGCGAAGCCACTATATTCTATGATAAAGAAAAAAGTGGACTGGCATCGCTTTATCAAAGAAATTTAGATATATATAGTTTACAATTAAATCAAACAGAGAGCATTAAACTTATAAGGTTAGATAACTATATAGAAGAGAATAATATTAATCATATAAATTTTATCAAAATTGATATAGAAGGGCATGAGTTAAAAGCTTTTGAAGGATTAGGTAAATATCTAAATTGTGGGTTTATAGATTATATTCAGTTTGAATATGGCGGAGCAAATTTAGATTCACATACCAGTTTAATGGAGATATATAAGTTTTTACAAGAAAGAGGGTTTAAAATTGCAAAAGTTATGCGAAAAGGTTTAGAAATAAGAAAATATAGCCCATTCATGGATAATTTTAATTATGCTAATTATGTTGCTATATCAAATGAGGTTATAAAAGGTTAAATGATACTTTTTTTTGCCGATGGTAAACTTGGAAACCAACTTTTTCAGTATGCTTTTTTGAAGACTATTGCAAAAGAAAATGAAAAAATTATCTCTACCAATATGAAGCAGTTTACAGAGCTTTTTGAGATAGAAAATAAAAAATTTAAGCAAATAACTCTAAATAAGTATTTCAACTTTTTACTGAGAAAATTTATAAAGCCATACATACTAAGTTCAATGGTCAAATTAAAGCTCATTTCATATATCAAGCAGGATAGAAGTAAAACATCAGCACTTCCTGCTTATAAAAAGCAAAAAGGACTATTCCCTTTAACTTTAGTAGAGTCAAACTTTTTTCAGTCAGAAGACTTTTTTGATGGAAACAAATTAGACATATTTCTTAGAAGTGAGTATATAGATGAAGCAAAAAAATTGCTAAACAAGATTGCTGAAAGTTTCACAAAAGTTTTTGTACATGTTAGACGAGGTGATTATATATTTGAAAAGTATTTAGGTGTGCAAGGTATAGATTTACCAAAAAGCTATTTTTTTCAAGCCATAGAGTCCATAAAAAAAGAGATTGGGAATCCTTTTTTTGTATTTTTAAGTGACGATCCAAGCTATGTAGAGTGCTGTTTTTCTGAAATAGAAAATAAGGTAATTTCAAAAAATAGTATGGGGGTAGATTTGGCAATCATGAGCTTATGTGATGCAGGGATTTGCTCGAATAGTAGCTTTTCGTGGTGGGGAGCGTACCTTATGAGTGAGAGAAAAAAAGTGATAATGCCAAAATATTGGTATGGATGGAAGCAAAAAATAGAATCGCATGTAGGTATTCAGCCAAAGTGGGCGGAAGTGCTGGAGGTGAAAATATGAAAGATAAATTGAAAGTACTACACTATGTCTCAGCCTTCTCTCTTCCATCTGAAACATTCATCTATGATTTGATAAATAATTTAGAAGAAAATGGGATTGAAAATTATGTCTTGACCCATCATCGTCAGCTTGAAGATGAGCGACCATTTAGCAAAGTAAAAGTCACAAGTGAAAAAGAAAGTTTTTTAAAAAAAATGTATTTCAGACTTTTTGATAGATGGAGCATACGAAATCAAAAAGAGGTTTTTAATTTTATAAAAGAGTATAAACCCGATGTGATACATGCTCACTTTGGACCAAATGGGGTTAAGATTTTTAATTTAATCCAAAAGTACAAGTTGAATATCAAACTCATAGTTTCTTTTCATGGTATGGATATAAATGTGTTGCCAAAGCAAGATTATAGCTATCTTGAGAAATTATTAAGTATGAATAGTGCAAATAATACATTTTTTACATCACCGTCAGTTTTTTTAAAAAATAAAATGTTATTACTAAGCTTAAATAATGAAAAAATTAAAGTAATTCCAAATGTATATAATGAAAGATTTAAACTTTTTCAAAAAAACAACTTTTGGCAACATGGAGATGAGTTAAAACTATTGAATATTGGAAGATTTGAAGAAGTCAAAGGGCAAAAATATCTTTTAGAAGCTTTTGCTCTGTCATTAAAAAGTTATCAGAAAATGAGGCTAACACTTGTTGGCTATGGCAGTCTAGAGAGCGAACTCAAAAATTTATGCAAAAAACTCAATATTGAAAACAAAGTGACATTTTTGCAAAAAGTTGAGCATTCCAAACTGCCAGATATTATTGCTGGGCATGATATATATATTCAACCATCTATAGTTGCAAGCGATGGAGCAGAGGAGAACTTAAGTGTAGCTACTATAGAAGCACAAGTTTGTGGGTTGCCAGCCATTGTGAGCAGTATTGGAGGGCTTAAAGAGATAGTGATTGATAATAGTACTGGAAAACTTGTGGAAGAGAAAAATATAGAAATATTAAGCGATGCAATAATATCTTATATTAATAATCCAAAAGACATAAATGAACATTCTGCAAATGCAAGAGAAAAAGCAATAGAAAGATTTGACAAAAAAATTATTATTAATGAAATGAGAGGATATTATGAAAAAATATAGAAAAGATGAGATTCTAAAATATTGTATTGACAAAGAGGTTTTGCATATTGGATTTATTCAACATTCCCATTTGTGGAGAGAAAAAATAAAACAAAATGATTGGTTGCATAATAAATTAATTTCAGTAGCAAAGCATGTAGTTGGCATAGATTATCTAAAAGATGAAGTTGAAGTTATTAAAAAAGAGTTAGGTGTTGAGGCATATTTTGGGGATGCGACCAAACTAGAAGAATTAAGTCTTGAGAAGAAATTTGATGTGATAGTTTGCGGAGAATTGATTGAGCATATTAGCAATCCTGGTTTAATGCTTGATGGACTAAAAAGATTTATGGACAAAGACTCAATACTAATAATAACTACTCCAAATCCTTGGAGAGATTTATGGGTACGTCATATGTTTACGAACTATAATGAAGAAAACTGGCTCAATAAAGAGCATGTGTGTTGGTATAGCTTTCAAACTTTAAAACAACTTTTAGAGAGATATGGTTATCAAGAGGTAGACTATGACTACTACTATGCTGAAAATGAAAAGCAAGAAAAATTACCTTTGATCCAAAAGCTAAAAAACATAATTAAAAAGATACTGGGGATATATCAAGAAAATAAAAATATCAAAAATAAATATGAAGGATTAATCTTTGTATCAAAAATTTAGTTTATTCAACATTGATATCAAGGTTGAGATATCCCTAAATAATAGAAATGACCATTTCATTGTATTTAATTATCATCAGGTAGGTAAAGATTTAGATAAAAAGTATCACAATCTTGGAAATTTTACACAACTAGATTTTTTTGAAAATCAAATACTTTGTCTAAAGAAAAATTATAAAGTTATTACATTAGAAGAAGCTATAAAAAAAGCAAATCAAAACAATATTGATGGTAAATATGCATGTATTACTTTTGATGATGGGGATAAGTCTATAATAAATGCTATGAATATATTAGAAAAATATAATGTACCAGCGACTTTTTTTATAAACAGTGGGTATCTTAATAATAAATTAGCATGTTGGTTTCATATATACCAATATATAAAAAATAGTCCAAAATATCAAAAATACCTAAGTGAAGACATAGAGCATAACATTAAATATCTTAGAAATACTGATAATCCTAAACTATACAATGAATATTCATTTAAGATTGAAGCTTTATATAAATACATCAAAGATGAGTTTGATATGTTTGTAAGCTTTGAGCAGTTAGAAAATATCAATTCAGATTTGTTCCATATAGGAACTCATGGGCATGAGCATCAAAGGTTTTTGATGAAAAGCAAAGAGTGGCAAAGAGAAAATATAATAAAAGATATTGATATTTTGTCAAATCTAAAAGCATATAGGCCTATCTTTGCAATACCTTTTGGACGACCTCATGACTGGAATATCGACACTATAGATATAATAAGGGAGTTAAATTTTGACTTTGTATATGCAAATGGTGGTATCAATGTTAATAGGAGTGTCGGTTATCAAAGAATTCCGGCAGATGGTAGAGTTTTGGAGAAATTAATTTGAATATTGTTGTTTTAACCAATGAAAGTGATATGGCAAGATACTTTGTGAATAAACTATCTTTTACTGTTGATATAAAAAATGTATATATAGAAAAAAAATATAATAACTTCTCTAAAAAACAAAGAGTTATCAAAAGTATCTTTGGAGAAAGATGTTTGGAAGTATTAATACAATTAAAAAAAGTTTTGAAAGAAAAAAAAAGTAAAGTTTTAGAGTTAGATAAAAAAATTGAAAAAGAAAAGTTGTATCAATATTTCAAAGATTTTAATGAAATTGTTGCTATGAACAAATTTGATTTTTATAATATAAATCTAACATCAACTAGAGATATAAATACTTTAAAAAGTGACAATATTGATATTCTTATTTTATTTGGAACTTCAATTATTAAAGAAAATATTTTGTCATTACCGAAAATTGGCACGATAAATTTTCATTCTTCAATTTTACCTTATTATAAAGGCTCAAGAGTTGAATTTTGGCAACTTTATTATGACGATTATGATTATTGTGGTTCAACTGTACATTATGTAGATACAAGTGTAGATACAGGAGATATTATTATTCAAGAAAAAATAGAAGTTGATAAAAAAGATATTTTTTGGGACCTAAGATATAAAAATATAATTAAAGGATTAGAATTAATTCCAAAAGCAATCGAATTAATCCAAAAAAATGAGCCAACAAAAAAACAAGCGAATATAAGACAACAAGTATTTAAAGGTAGTATGATAACTGAGGATAAAATAAAAGAACTATATGTAAAAAAAGGTTTTATCATATGAAAATATTTTGGGTTCAAACTGCAAGTATGATTGATATAATTGTTAATCAAAATATCAAAAAGTTTGAAAAGTTGAGTTATAATAAGTTGATTGATGAGCTGTTTTTTTATGGTTTTGCATCTTTATTTGGATTAGGTAAAAGATATGTTAATAAAAGTAGTGAAAAAATACAAATATTTTCAAATGTAACTAACTCGAAATATATACAAACAAAATGGGCACAAGAAAATAATATAAATTACAATGAAAATAGTTGGCAAAGAGAGATTTTGGCAGCTCAAATAGAGCAATTTAAACCCGATGTGATCTATACAAACAATCCTGTTTTATTTAACAAACAGATGAAAAAGTATTTACCAAAGGCAAAGCTATATGCCCTTTGGAATGCCTCGCCTATGCAAGAGATGGTTGATCTATCTTATTTTGATGTGGGTTTGTCTTTTAATGAAGTATATCACCAGCATTTGCAAAAAAGAGGTATAAAAAATGTTGAATACAACTCTTTTTATATCGATCCAGAGATAAAAACCCGACTAGAGGCTATGAGTTTGAAAAAAGATATTGATATAGCTTTTGTGGGTAGATATACACCAATGTTTAAAGATAGAAATCAGTTTTTACTTGATGTTTATAAGGCATTCAAAAATAGCTACAACATACAGTACTTTCTGCTAACAGGTGCAAGATTCAAAGGGCTTATTCCTATTATCCCATGGGGACTTTTAAAAGCATATAATAAACCAGTTTTTTTAGAAGATATGTTCAAGGTGTTTAATCGCTCAAAAATAGTTCTAAACACTCATAGCAATATAACAGGAAGCCACAAAGGAAATATGAGAGTTTTTGAAGCTTTGGGTAGTGGTTCTTTTATGCTAAGTGATCATGGAGTATATCCTGAACATTTAGAAGAAGGAAAAGATTTTGTGACATACAAAAGTAATAAAGATATGATAGAAAAGATAAATTACTATCTAAAAAACGATAAAGAGAGAGAGGAGATAGCTCTCAACGGTCATAAAAAAATTGCACAATACTACAACACTGAAATAGGTTCAAAAAATTTAGAAAAGATTTTTGGGAAATATCTGTGAAAGTTTTGCATATAGTAGCTGGAAATTTGTCAGGTGGAGCAGCAAGGGGGGCTTATTGGTTGCATAAAGCTTTGGTAGAGTTTGGAATCGAAAGTAAAATTTGGACTAATTCTAAAGACACTTTTAGTGATGAAAGAGTTTATAGTATTTTAAAGAATAAAAAAGAAAATCTATTAAACTTCTTTAGAAATCAAATTGATAGCAATATCCAGATATTCTATCCAAATAGAAAACGAGTAATTTTTAGTACGGGAATTATTGGTGTTGATTTCACAAAAAGTGAGTTGTATAAGCAATCTGATATTATTCATCTTCACTGGATAAATGCTGGTCTTGTAAACATAAAACATCTTAAAAAAATAGATAAACCAATAGTTTGGACAATGAGAGACATGTGGCCAATGACTGGGGGATGTCATTATGCTATGAACTGTAAAAATTACAAAAATGGATGTGGGCTGTGCATGCAATTGAATAGTAAGGGTAAATATGATTTATCTCGATTTATTTTAAACCGCAAAAAAAAGTATTTTCAAAAAGATATAAAAATAGTAGGCATTAGTAAATGGTTATCAGATAAAGCAAAAGAAAGTGAATTATTTCGTGAATTTGATGTGCAAACGATACATAATAACATAGATACAGAAGAGTTTTTACCCATAGAAAAAAAAGTTGCGAAAAAAATACTGGGTATAATAACTAATAAAAAAATTATATTGTGTGGTGCAACGAATATATTTGATTTTTATAAAGGATTTTCAAAATTTATTGATGCAATTAATTTATTTGATAGAAAAAAATATTACTTATGTTTTTTTGGTAAATTTGATAAAGAAACAAAAAAATTAATAGATAATCTTGGGTTTGAGTACAAAAGCTTTGGTTATATCTATGATAATATATCGCTGAGACTTGTATATAGTGGTTCAGATGTTTTTTTAGCACCAAGTATAATGGATGCTTTTGGTAAAACTTTGGCAGAATCAATGTCTTGTGGTACTCCAGTAGTATGCTTTGATGCTACAGGTCCTAAAGATATCGTTGACAACAAAGTAAATGGCTACTTAGCAAAGTCATTTGATACAAGTGACCTTGCAAAGGGTATAGAGTGGGTATTAAACGCTCCAAACTACGATGAACTTTGCAAAAATGCAAGGGAAAAGGTAGTGCGGGAATTTGATAGCAAAGTGGTGGCGGGAAAATATATTAGATTATATGAAGAAATTTTAAAAGGTCGAGTGGAGCATTAAATGGGTGATGGTATATTGGTTTATAGTTTATGGTAATTTAGTTGGTGGTATATGGTGAATAGTTGATTGTGTTATAAAGGAAATGTGAGATGTTAGATGTAAAGTGGTGTTGGGGAAATGTCATTTTGAGCGTTAGCGCCTGTCATCCTGAACTTGTTTCAGTATTTGTAGTTAGTAGATAAGATTCCGAATCAAGTTCCAAATGACATTTTAAAAAACACTCCCCCCTCGCCTTACCAAGGAGAGGGGCTGGGGGTGAGGTTGATATGTCATCCTAATCCGAAGGTCAAGGTTATCAATGTTTGTGACAGAGAATGGGATTCTTATGCCACTTTCGCGACCTCAGAATGACAAAATGAGCATACCCAATGCCATATTTCAGAGATTATAAATTTTTAAACAAAAAGCACTATGATTAACAAAAGTTACAGCACAACCTATTTGTTAACAAAACCATATGACGATTCCCTGCAATATGGCAATGATGGCAAAGTAACAAACAATACAAAATTTGCTATTAATAATGCTATATTTAACATCAAGAATTCAAAAATCATAGGCAAGCAACAGGATACCTTTGAAACAATGCTCTTTTTGCCTGAAGGCGAAGGCAGACAGGGCGAAGGTGGTTTAAGAACGAAAGGTTATTTTAAACATTCATATAACATGGTGGATGGTGAATGGTGGATAGTTGATAGTGATAATAATCCTGTCATTCCAGCACCAGAGGATATACAGTTTAAAATAAAACAGTACCTGACATCCACAGCTCAACACCAAACACATAGTACATATCTTCCTCTTATTACTGTTATTACAGTAGTCTATAACGGCGCTAAATACCTTGAAGAAACAATATTAAGTGTCATCAATCAAACATACCCCAATGTGGAATATATTATCATCGACGGTGGCTCCACCGACGGCACAATTGACATCATCAAAAAATATGAAGATTATATTGATTATTGGGTAAGTGAAAAGGATAAAGGGATATATGATGCAATGAATAAGGGGATTACTCTGTGCTTTGGAGAAATTGTTGGAATTATTAACTCAGATGATTGGTATGAAAAAGATGCTTTTGATAAAGTAATAAATAGTATGAATCAGAATGAAGGTGATATATATTACGGAAATATGACAATTATTAGTGAAAAAACAAAACAAGAATTAGAAAAAAGATATACTAATGAGAAAAAACTGTATTTTGGTATGTATTTAAATCATCCATCTACATTTGTAAAATTAAAAGTTTATAAAAAATTTGATTTGTTTGATGCAAAAAATTTTAAAATTGCAGCAGATTATGATTTATTATTAAGAAATAAAATTAATGGCTCAAGTTTTTTTTTGATTGATGATTGTTTAGCATATATGAGAGATAATGGCGTCAGTGTAAAAACAATGGAACTTACTAAAATGGAAACAGAAATGGTGAGAAAAAAGAATCTTTCATTTATTATATATCATTTTACAAAATTTATTAAATTTATTAGGAAAACTACCAAATGAAGAAAATATTATGTTACGATGATGCCTTATATTTAGGTGGTCATGAATTACAGACTTTTAATGCATTAAAATTTTTGCAAGGTAAGTTCGAAATTTTCTTTATAGTAAACAAAAATAATGCTAATTTCATAGAACTTTTAGAACAATTAAATATAACTATAATTAAAATAAAATATGCTTCAAATCGTTTTCAGATTTTAAGAAACTATTTTTCAATAAAGCATATCTTTTATCTGGTTGGCTTAATTAAAAAATATAAAATTGATATTATATTAAATATTCAAGGCAATATAGAAATTAGTAGTGTTATGTCTGTCGCAGCAAAATTTGCGGGAGTGAAACTTGTGAGTTATATCCCAAGTTGTCATTATTTAAGTCAAGTAACAAAAGGTAGGATTATATCTAAATTAAAAGATTCTATTAATATTTTATATTTCAAATTGCCAGATTCATTCATCACTATAAATGAATATAATAAAAAGTTGATAAAAAAAAGAAATAATAAGGTCCCTGTTTTTATTATTCCGAATGGAATAGATTTTGATAAGTACACAATCATCAATAAAAACGAAGCAAGAAATAAATTAAACCTTCCAATAGATAAAAATATTATTGCATTAGTAGGACGAATACAATGGCATAAAGGACATGATATATTAATAAGAATGATAGAAAAATATAAAATAGAATTGCGAAATTATCTTTTCATTATGGTAGGTACAGGAGAATACGAAGTGGAATTAAGGCATCTTATAGAAATGAATAATCTACAAAACTATTTTAAATTATTAGGACATCAAAAAAATATGGATTTAGTTTATAATGCCATAGATGGTTTAGTTATCCCATCTCGTTTTGAAGGAACACCAATGGTGTTATTAGAAGCTTTATTTTTCTTGAAACCTGTTATTATGACTAATTTGCCAGAAATGGATACTTATTTATCTTCAGATAACTTATTTGAAAAAGAAGATATTGACGAATTTTATATGAAATTAATTAATATGAAAAATAAAAATGAAAACAATTTAAACAAAAACTTAGTAATAGAATTACATTCTATAAAATCTTTTCAAATGAAGTTTTATGAGGTATTGGAAAATTTGACAAGCTGATGGATAGTCAAAATTTATTAATTTTAGGTTATATTGTTAAAATTTTATGTTTATATTTTTATAATGATATATTTTGGTAGTATATAGATAATAATGTAGCATTAAAAAAAATTGTTCAATATGGTAGAAAATGTAGTTATTTATTTATCTATAAAAAACACTTAATTTTTTATTCTGATTATAAATCTATATATAATTGTATTTTGAAATATTAAATTTCGAAATAAATAATAAAGAAAAACAATGCACATTATTTACGATAACATCATTTTTTCTCTACAAAAAGCAGGCGGTATTTCAATATACTGGACTGCATTGATAAAAAGAATTTCAAAAAATGAAAATGTAATTTTTTATGAATCAGAAAATGAAAATATCTTCGGAAATGAGTTAAATATAAAAACTCAAAAAGAATCCCGTGTAAGTATAAGACTGCTCAGGTATTTGCCGTTTATGAAAAAGCTTCCTGAAAAATCAATTTTTCATAGTAGCTACTATAGAGTTTCACTTCAAAAAGATATAGTAAATATAACCACTGTTCATGACTTTACTTATGAGCTTTTTAGAACTGGATTGGCTAAATATATCCATACATGGCAAAAAGGATTTGCTATAAAAAAAAGCGATGGTATAATTTGTGTATCAGAAAATACAAAAAAAGATTTGATGAAGTTTTATCCTATGATTGAGGAAACAAAAATAAAAGTTATTTATAATGGTGTAGGTGATGAATTTCTGAAACTTGAAAATGCCAAAGAATATTTGGTAAATGAATTTGAAATATTGAAAGAAAAAAAATATATTTTGTACATAGGAGATAGAAGTAGTTATAAAAATTTTGATATAGCTTTCGAAGTTTTAAAAAAGTTGAGTGAGTATAGTTTTGTTATAGTTGGTGGGAAAGATTTTTCTCAACAAGAGCTTAATAATATGGAGAGAGTAAAAAATAGGATATTTCATTTTAAAAACATTGATAGTAATAAATTAAATATACTTTATAATAACGCTTTTTGTTTATTATATCCATCAAATTATGAGGGTTTTGGTGTCCCAATTGTTGAAGCTATGAATGCTGGTTGTCCTGTGGTAACTACAAACAAGTCATCTATACCAGAAGTAGCGGGTGATGCAGGTTTATTGGTTGATGAAATAAGTGTAGAAAATTTTATTTCTGAAATTGAAAAATTAGAAAATAAAAAGTTTAGATGTAAGTTAATAGAAAAAGGTTTAGAACAATCTAAAAAGTTTAGCTGGGATAAGTGTTTTGAAGAAACATATAATTTTTACCAGGAAATTTGGAATAGAAAATTTGTATAATACAATTTGATGCCTAAAAAGAAATTGCCATGTATAGAATATCAATTATAACAGTAGTAAAGAATAATGCACAAACAATAAAAGATGCTATCGACTCGGTGCTTTCACAAACTTATCAAAATATAGAATACATTGTAATTGATGGTGGTAGTACCGATGGGACGGTTGAGATTATTAATGGATACAAAGAAAAAATAGATATTTTAATTAGTGAGCCTGATTATGGAATATATGATGCAATGAATAAAGGCATAAAAGAAGCGTCAGGTGATATTATAGGCTTTTTAAATTCTGATGATATGTATAATGATGAACATGTTTTAAACAGAATTTATGAAGTTTTCGCGAAAACTAAAGTGGATATTGTATACGGTGATCTTGTATATGTAGAAAAAAGCAATACTTCAAAAATAATAAGATACTGGAAAGCAGGTGAATATAAAAAAGGGGCGTTTAAGAGAGGTTGGCATCCGCCTCATCCTTCTTTTTTCGTCAAAAAAGAAATATATGAAAAATATGGTTTATTTGATTTAGATTATAGAATAGCAGCAGATTATGAATTGATGTTAAGATTTATTGAAAAATATAGAATAAAAACAGTATATATTCAAAATTTGCTTGTAAAAATGCGAACTGGTGGTGAAAGCAACAGAAGTGTGGCTAATATCATAAAAGCAAATATTGAATCCTACAAAGCATGGAAAAAAAATGGTTTGTCGGTTTTTCCTTTTTTTATAATTATGAAACCGTTAAGAAAAATTTTACAGTTGTTTAGATGATTTAACAATATAAAAAATACTGTATATATAATTAGAGTTTATTAATAAAAAAATACTGGAAATTCAATTTAAATAAATGCCTGACCCCATTTCAGCGTATGGTGCATCAAAATATGAAGGCGAGCGTGCAATTATAACGAGCGATATTGATTATGCAATAGTGCGCACCTCATGGCTTTATTCAACCTATGGCAATAATTTTGTTAAGACTATAGCACGGCTTGCAAAAGAAAAAAAATCATTACGGGTGGTGTATGACCAGGTGGGCACTCCAACCTATGCTAACGATTTGGCTCAAGTACTTTCAAAAATTGTGGGCGATAGTTCCTTGAAAGGGGTGTATCATTATAGCAATGAGGGTGTTGCAAGCTGGTACGATTTTGCAAAAGCAATAGTGGACATTATGGGCATAGCATGTATCAAAGAGCCTATTGTATCAAGCGACTATCCAGCGCTGGCAAAGCGCCCACCCTATAGCGTCATGGATAAAAGCAAGATAAAAAAACAGCTTGGAATTTCCGTCCCTTACTGGCGCGATTCGTTGCAACAATGTTTAAACAGGTTACATAATGGTTGATGGTGAATTGGTTGATAGTGGATGGTTGATGGTGTTAGGCCTGTGAAATAGTTTGTTGTTTATAGTTTATAGTGGATGGTAATTTAGTTGATGGTATATGGTGAATAGTTGATTGTGTTATAAAGGAAATGTGAGATGCTAGATGTAAAGTGGTGTTGGGGAAATGTATTTTGAGATGCAGCAACAGTCGTTCTGAGCGTTAGCGACTGTCATCCTGGACCTGTTTCAGGATCTGTCGTAGTAGATAAGATTCCGAATCAAGTTCCAAATGACATTTTAAAAAACACTCCCCCCTCGCCTTACCAAGGAGAGGGGCTGGGGGTGAGGTTGATATGTCATCCTGAGCCGAAGGTCAAGATTATCAATGTTTGTGACAGAGAATGGGATTCTTCGGACACTGCGTGCCCCTTTAGAATGACGAAATGAACCAATCCAACGTTGTATAGGGTAATAGTATATACATAAAAAATACTTTGACATGCTCATAGAAAATAGTATACTATATATAAAACAGGAGGAATTGTACCCATGGGATATGCACTAAGGATATACGAAGCATTTAAGGACGATGAAACAAAGGCAAGGCTATTGTCCGAGTTTATAGAGATGGTAGAGCAGGTGATATTAAATAATCAGATAGCAACACGTCAGGATGTTTCAATGTCCGAATTAAAGCTTACCAAAGAGATAGAAGAGACACGAGGCGAGATAAAAGAAGTAGAATTAAAGCTAACCAAAGAGATAGAGCAGGTACGGGCTGAGATGAAAGAAATAGAGCTCAAGCTTACCAGAGAGATAGAGCAGGTACGGGCTGATGTAACTAAAGAGATAGCTCAAGTACATGTTGAGATACATAAAAGTCATGGAAGTTTACTGCGCTGGATAGTAGGTTTATTTTTAACTGCAGTGTTGGCACAAGCAGGGCTTATTATAGCGCTGTTACAATATGCTTCACATAGATAACTGTGGATAGTTGATGGTTGATAGTTTATAGTAAATGCCATAATAAATCATAAACGAGGTATTGTATGTCTGTTATAATGGTAACGGGTGGAGCAGGATTTATTGGCTCGGCAGTGATACGGTATATAATACAGCACACTGATCATATAGTAGTCAATGTAGATAAGCTGACATATGCCGGCAATCTTGATTCTTTACGGTTGGTGAGTGAAAATAAACATTACAATTTTGAAAAGGTGGATATTTGTGATAGCTCTGCACTCCAGCGTATTTTTAAGGAATATAAGCCAGCTATTGTTATGCATTTAGCAGCCGAATCTCATGTTGATCGTTCCATAGATGGTCCTGCTGAATTTATACGTACAAATATTGTTGGCACCTATACACTTCTTGAAGAAGCGCGCAGGTATTATGAGCATGCAGACAATGAAACAAAAAAACAATTTATGTTTCATCATATCTCAACGGATGAGGTATATGGGGATCTGCCGCATCCAGATGATTGTAAAGGCACTTTGCCCCTTTTTACTGAAACAACGGCATATAATCCAAGCTCACCGTATTCTGCATCCAAGGCAAGCTCTGACCATGTAGTACGGGCATGGAATAGAACCTATAAGCTTCCCGTGGTGATAACAAATTGTTCTAACAACTATGGACCGTATCAGTTTCCTGAAAAGCTTGTTCCCTTGATAATTTTAAATGCTATTGAAGGTAAGCCATTGCCGGTGTATGGTAAAGGTGATCAGATCAGGGATTGGCTGTATGTTGAGGATCATGCAAAAGCCCTGGTATTGGTTGCTACAAGTAAAAAAACAGGGCAAACCTATAACATTGGCGGTCATAATGAAAGAAAGAATATTGATGTGGTTACAACGATATGTTCAATACTTGATGAACAGTATCCGGTTAGCAGAAATGAAAAAATACAGGAAAAAAAATTAAAAATTACTTCATATAAAGATTTAATTCAATATGTAGCCGACAGGCCGGGGCATGATAGGAGGTATGCAATTGATGCGGGTAAAATACAAAAAGAGTTGGGCTGGAAACCTGAAGAAACATTTGAGTCGGGGTTAACAAAAACAGTAGAATGGTATCTCAATAATAAATGGTGGTGGGAGCCATTACGAGAGCGTTATAATAGAGAGCGTCTGGGGGTAGTATGAAAGGGATTATACTTGCAGGGGGAAGTGGTACAAGGCTTTATCCAATTACCTATCCGGTTTGTAAGCAGTTGTTGCCTGTGTATGATAAACCATTGATATACTATCCATTATCAACGCTGATGCTTGCAGGCATACAGGAAATACTCATACTATCAACACCCGAGGATACTCCAAAATTTGAAAAAATTTTTGGCAATGGCAATCAGTTGGGATTGAAATTAGCTTATAAAGTACAGCCACAGCCCAAGGGGCTTGCACAGGCATTTATATTAGCTGAAGAATTTTTAGCAGGTGATGATGCCTGCCTGGTATTGGGCGATAATGTATTTTATGGACATGGATTTACGGATATATTAAAAAAATCCAAACAATGTGTTGAAAATGAAAGAAAATCTGTTGTATTTGGCTACTATGTCAATGATCCCCAGCGCTATGGCGTGGTGGAGTTTGATACTAATGGTAATGTATTAAGTATTGAGGAAAAGCCAGAGCATCCAAAATCAAACTATGCAGTTGTGGGGCTTTATTTTTATACCGGTGATGTTGTAGCAATTGCAAAGCAGGTAAAACCTTCATGGCGAGGTGAGCTTGAAATAACAACGGTAAACCAGATGTACCTTGAAAAGGGCAAGCTCAAAGTAGAGCTTTTAGGGCGCGGCTATGCATGGCTTGATACGGGTACATTTGAAAGCATGCTGGAGGCTGCAAATTTTATTGAAACAATAGAGCACAGGCAGGGGTTAAAGATAGCATGTATTGAAGAGATTGCGTATAATAATAAGTGGATAACAATGGAGCAGCTTGAAAAACTTGTCGAGCCATTAATTAAAAGTGGCTATGGCCAGTATTTAAAAAAATTATTGCAAAATATAAAGGTTTAATTTAACAATATTAATATTTAAGTTATAGGGGAATTACTATGGAGTTTATAGAAACAGAATTGACGGGCGTTTTTATAGTTATTCCTGAAGTATTTAAGGATAGTCGAGGCTATTTTTGTGAGATATACCGGGATGACCTTTTCAAAAAAAACGTTAGCACTACAACATTTGTACAGGATAATGAATCACAATCATCGTACGGTGTTTTGCGTGGGCTACACTATCAATTGCATCCTTATGCACAGAGCAAGCTGGTACGTGCAGTTTATGGAAGCATTCTTGACATCGCTGTTGATATACGGAAGGATTCGTCTACGTATGGAAAACACTTTTCAATAGAACTATCGCACAGCAATAAAAAAGCTCTTTTTATACCGAAGGGATTTGCTCATGGATTTATTGCACTTTCAGAATATGCCATAGTACAGTATAAGGTAGATAACTTTTATTCACGAGCACATGACAGGGGCATTGATGCTTTTGATGGGGAGCTTGCTATTGATTGGGAACTTCCGCTTGATGTAATAAAGCGTTCGGATAAAGATAAAAACCTGCCATGCTTGCGCGAGGCAGAAGTGTAATGAACATCCTGGTTACAGGTGCGCATGGGCAGTTAGGGTCAGAGCTTAACACCATGATTGATGGGATCTTTACCGATGTTGATGAGCTTGATATTACCAATAGTGAAATGCTCAGCGGCTTTGTAGAGCGCCATACTATTACCCATATTATTAATTGTGCAGCATATACGCAGGTGGACAATGCTGAAAGGGAAAAGGAACAGGCATTTTTCATTAACCGTGATGCTGTAAAAAATCTTGCAAATGTTGCACGCATGCATAATATAAGGCTGGTGCACATTTCAACGGATTTTGTTTTTAACGGCAGTAAAAACACACCTTATACTGAGGATGACATGCCTGACCCCATTTCAGCGTATGGTGCTTCAAAATATGAGGGCGAGCGTGCAATTGTAACGAGCGATATTGATTATGCAATAGTGCGCACCTCATGGCTTTATTCAACCTATGGCAATAATTTTGTTAAGACTATAGCACGGCTTGCAAAAGAAAAAAAATCATTACGGGTGGTATATGACCAGGTGGGCACTCCAACCTATGCTAGCGATTTGGCTCAAGTACTTTCAAAAATTGTGGGCGATAGTTCCTTGAAAGGGGTGTATCATTATAGCAATGAGGGTGTTGCAAGCTGGTACGATTTTGCAAAAGCAATAGTGGACATTATGGGCATAGCATGTACCATAGAGCCTGTTGTATCAAGCGACTATCCAGCGCTGGCAAAGCGTCCACCCTATAGCGTCATGGATAAAAGCAAGATAAAAAAACAGCTTGGAATTTCCGTCCCTTACTGGCGCGATTCGTTACACCAATGTTTAAACAGATTACATAATGGGTGATGGTTTATTGGTTGATAGTGGATGGTAATTTAGTTGGTGGTATATGGTGAATAGTTGATTGTGTTATAAAGGAAATGTTAGATGTTAGATGTAAAGTGGTGTTGGGGAAATGTATTTTAAGATGCAGCAACAGTCGTTCTGAGCGTTAGCGACTGTCATCCTGGACCTGTTTCAGGATCTGTCGTAGTAGATAAGATTCCGAATCAAGTTCCAAATGACATTTTAAAAAACACTCCCCCCTCGCCTTACCAAGGAGAGGGGCTGGGGGTGAGGTTGATATGTCATCCTGAGCCGAAGGTCAAGATTATCAATGTTTGTGACAGAGAATGGGATTCTTCGGACACTGCGTGCCCCTTTAGAATGACGAAATGAACCAATCCAACGTCGTATAGGGTAATAGTATATACATAAAAAATACTTTGACATGCTCATAGAAAATAGTATACTATATATAAAACAGGAGGAATTGTACCCATGGGATATGCACTAAGGATATACGAAGCATTTAAGGATGATGAGACAAAGGCCAGGCTATTATCTGAATTTATTGAGCTGGTAGAAGAGGCTATCTTAAATAATCAGTTAGCCACACGGCAGGATGTAACGATGTCCGAATTGAAGCTTACCAAAGAGATAGAGCAAACACGAGGTGAGATAAAAGAAGTAGAATTAAAGCTTACCAAAGAGATAGAGCAAACACGAGGTGAGATAAAAGAAGTAGAATTAAAGCTTACCAGAGAGATAGAGCAGGTACGGGCTGATGTAACTAAAGAGATAGCTCAAGTACATGTTGAGATACATAAAAGTCATGGAAGTTTACTGCGCTGGATAGTAGGTTTATTTTTAACTGCAGTAGTGGCACAGGCAGGACTTATTATAGCGTTGTTGCAATATTCATCAGGTAGATAATTGGTGGATGGCAATTTGGTTTATAGTTTATAGTTTATGGTTGATAGATGTTAGCATAAAGTTTCAATGGGAAATGAAAAATGTTAGATGTTAGATGTAAAGTGGTGTTGGGGAAATGTATTTTGAGATGCAGCAACAGTCGTTCTGAGGGAAGCGAAGAATCTTGCCTTTGAGAGAATGAAAGAATAGATTCTTCAGGACTGCTCCCTTCATGTTGACGGAGTAGTAAAGTGTTACTTCAGCCGTTTTACTCTATCAGAATGACTCATTATTATCCTATTTTCGGTGAAGATTTGAGCTATTAAATAGCCAGTATTTCATTATAGCAATAAAATTTTTGTTTCTGCAAAAGAATACTGTTTAAATGTTTGAAAATATGAATTTAGATGTTTTATTACCTTATAAAGTAGAATCATTGCCAAAAGTGGCGATCATTCTCTTAAACTACAATGGCTGGGTAGATACAATTGAATGCTTGGAGAGTGTATTGAGGAATGATTATCCCAATTATCAGGTTATCGTGGTGGATAACAATTCGCAAAACAACTCTATAAAATATATGCAAGAATGGGCTGATGGGAAGTTTGATGTTTGCTTACGGCAAGATAATCCTTTAAGAAATCTTTCTTTTCCTCCGGTTACAAAGCAGATCCCTTATTTTTATTACACAAGAAGAGAAGCTGAAAAAGGTGGAAAGCCGGAATTAGAAGACACATTGAAAGATATAGATTTTCAGAATATAACAACAAAATATCCATTAATTTTCATACAGACAGGAGAAAATTTAGGATTTGCTGGTGGGAATAATGTAGGAATAAAATATACTTTGGCAAAGAATGATTTTGATGCAATAATATTGTTAAATAACGATACAGTTATAAACAAAGATTCTATTAGAAAACTAATGGATGCTTATAAAAATAATCAAAATAGTGGGCTTTTTGGAGGCAGGATATACTACTACAGCAAACCAGAAATTATATGGTATGATGGTGGAAAATTCAACAAATGGTTGGGAAGAGCGGTTCACATTAACATGAATAAAAGTAATATTCATAGTAAGTCAGCAATAAAAGAAGTTCGTTTTATAACTTTTTGTTATGTGTTGATTCCTAAAAGAATCTTAGTAGATATAGGATTACTGGATGAGAGTTATTTTATGTATATGGAAGACTTAGATTATAGTTACAGGATTCTGAAAAAGGGATATAAGCTTTATCATGTATGCAATTCTGAAATTTATCACAAGGTTGGAGCAAGTTCGGAATTGGAAGAAAATAGCTCCTTTTCTGCGTATTGGGTGATGAGAAACAGGGTTAGATTTATAAAAGTTTATTTAAATATAATTACAGCAATTATTGCTATTGCATTTATAATATTGTTGCGATTACTAAGGTTTATTCCCTATATCTGGACAGGTAAATGGGAAATCTTCAAGGCTCAGATAAAGGGTATCATATGCAGTATCACATCATCCCATAATAATGATTCATAAGTATATATACTCATAATTTATGATAACAGCAATTTGATTAAAGAATGGCAATTAAATATTATGTCACTCCTTCAATTGAAAAATGGAAATTTTTTAAATTTGAAAAATAACAAATCAAAATTCTTTTTAGATTCTGCAATAGTAAATTCTGCTTCGTTGATAGAAAAATTCTTTTTCTTTATAGCTACTATTATAGTAGCTCGTTATCTTTCCATAGAACACTTCGGTGAATTTTCTACAGCACTTTCTTATGCAACTTTTTTTTCTGCTATTACAGATATAGGCATAAACATTTCATTAATAAGAGCCATTAATTTAGAAAACAAATATGAAAATGAACATTTCACCAATGCTTTTTGTTTAAAGGTAACCTTGGCTGTAATTGTATATCTATTTATGGCCTTTTCACTTTATTGTACAGGTTATAATTATGATGTAATAAAACTAATCTTGATTCTTGGTTTGGTAAGAATAGGGAATGAGTTTATGACAACATATTATGCCGCTGATGAGGCAAAAAGAAATTTTATTTTTCCTGCAATAATTAATTCCATTTATGTTGTTATCTTTTTTATTAGTGTTGTTTTTGTAATAGTATTACATGGGAACTATTATCACATTAGTATTGCAAGATTAATTGTTGTTTATTTATTTGTTTTTCTTTTGTCCATTAGAACCTTTAAAAAATTTACAATAATATTTAACAAAAATATATTTGTAAAATTTGTAAAAAGTGTTATTCCTTTTTCTTTAATTAGTATATTTTGGAATTTTACATTTAAAATAAATCCATTAATTATTTCATTTATTTCAGGAACTACTTACGTTGGGCTTTTTAATAATGCTCTTATGTTCATTGACACTATTTCACTTATTCCTGACAATTTAAGGAAAGTTATAATGCCAACGCTCTATAAGACGCTAGAAGAAAATGACATGGGCAAATTTCAATTTATTTTTGATACAATGAGTAAATATTTAGGAATAACTTCATTCTATATTATGATTATATTTTATCTCTTTGCAAAAAATATAATTTATTTAATCTTTGGTTCTAAATATAAGGAAGCTATTCCTGTTTTGCAAATTTTATCTTTTGCTCTCCCGATGGTTTTTAATGTGGCTTCTATTACTATAGTGGGCATGGATAAACAAAAAATTTTATTAAGAATACTTATGATATCAACCATGATAAACATTATATCAAATATTACATTGATTTCTTTATTTGGAGTTATTGGTTCTGCCATGAGTGTTGTTATAACTTATGGAGTTATATATTATTCAGGTCATTTATATTTGTATAAGAAAGAAAATATTAAAATTAAATTAATCTTATTGACCTATGGGAAATTAATTTTAATAACAATTATTTTAATTTCCTCATACAATTTATATTTTAAATATGTTTTTAATGAATTGATATCTGCTTTAATCATTACCATACTATACATAATGTTAATTTTAATAATGTTATTTTCAAAAGACGATATAAGAATAATAAAGGAAATGTTGCAAATAACATAAGTGAAAATAAAATAATTTTAATTTTACTATTGTAGGCATGATATGATAAATAAAAATATTGCTGTTTTATTTCCAAAAGATTCTGAAGCCATGTTCAATAGAACATCTAAAAGAACCTTTGGTGGCGCAACAATACATCTTTATCATTTTGTTAAAGAATTATATCATTATACCAATATTTATACTTTGCTACCAGAATATGATACTATTGATTTTGATGATGCCGATAATTTTAATATTATAAAGCTTTATAAAGAATCAGATATTATTTTATTAAAATTTATAAAATTTTTCAAATTTATTAAAAACCATGAAATAGATATTATCATGCAGTTGGGCTTAACAATAGAATCCTGTCTGCTTGCTTTTTTTTGCAAATTTTTAGGTATACAATTTGTTTTCTTTTTTGGGCATGATATTGAGAGTTTAGGATATTATCAAAATTCGAGAAAAAAATGTATTCTTTTTCCATTACTCATTAAAAATTCTGCATTGCTCATTGCTCAAAATGAAATTGAAAAAGAAAATATTTTAAAACGTTATCCAGATATTACAAAAGTTAAAGTTCTTAAAAAAGGTATAGATCTTACTAAAATTGTTAAAGTAAAAGAAAAAAAATATGATGGGGCATGGATTGCACGATGTGATGAATGGAAAAATGCAGAAAGTTATTTAAAAATTGTCAGTATGAACAAAAATTATAATTTTTTGTTAGTAGCAAATCCAGTCTCTGGCAAAGAAGATTATTTTAATAAAATAAAAACCATAGCAAGTAATTTTAAAAATTTAACTTTTTATCCATTTGTTAAATATGAAGATATATATAAATTATTGGCAGAATCAAAGGTTTTTTTTGTTACCTCCGATATGGAAGGGGATTGGCCTTTAACTGTAATTGAAGCAGCAGCTTCAGGTGTGCCCACCATTAGCCTTAATTATGATTATGGTGTTTTAATAGATATATATAATGCAGGTTGTTTTTGTGAAGGTAGTATAGAAAAAATGAATAATTTTTTTTTAAATTTGATGAATAATCCATTACTATTACAAAAGTATGCACAAAATGCTTATAAATTTGTAGAAGATAATCATAATAATAAACGTAATGCAAAGATTTTAATTGAATGGATTTTTTCTTTATAAGGAAAGTTGTTAACAAAATAATATTTTATAAATAAGGAATGTATATGAAACTACTTGTATTATCTGATCATATTAGTAAAGACATGAAAAATGGAACATGGGAGTTTGCTTATAAATTTAGCAAGTATGCTTCAGAGCTTTGTGAAGTATCAATTGTTTGTTTTTTTTACGAGCTCAAACCGGATTCACAAGATTTTGAAGAAGAAGGGAATTTAAAGATATATAGAATAAGAAATTTTTTAGCTGGTAAGGCTATTATAAAAAATATTAAACATGATGTAGCCTTTATCCATACAACAAAGATGTATGCTCTTTATAAATTTTCAATGGGTTTAAAATCAAAATCAACTGTGTCTATGATACAAGGCACGTCATATATTGAGCGGCTTCTTAATATAGGGAAAAAAGATATTAAATATTATGCCTTGAGACTGTTTGAAACTTACCGCTCATGGTCATCTAATGTACTTTTTTTTGCTTCAAAGTATATGATGGACAATTATGTTAGAACATATAATAATTTTAGAAAATCTACTTATTTGCCATTAGCTGTAGACAAACCTGCAATAACCAAATCATTACCAAAAAAAGAAAAATATATAGAAGAAATGATATCAAAAGATATAAAAGATGGATACAAGATACTATTTTGTATAAGACGGATAGTTTCAAGAACGGGCGTATTGCATCTGGTTGATATGATGGAATATTTAAAAGAATATAAAATTAAACTTTATATAGCAGGTACGGGTACACATTTTGAAGCATTGAAAAGAAAAATAGAAGGTAGTCATCTTACTTATTGTATAATAACACTTGGAGCTATTTCCGATGAGGCAAAAAATTGGATTTATAAAAAAAGTTATTTATCTATTGTGCCAACAAGAACATTAGAAGGATTTTGTCTTTCTATGCTTGAGTCGATGAGTTATGGATGCCCACCTGTTGTTACTCCTGTTGGTGGCATGTACGAATTTATGAAGGACAGGGGGTTGCAACCTCTTATTACTACCGGGTTTGCTCCCATGCAAATGGCAAAGACGGTTGAGTTTTTTATAAAAAATAAAGGTGAAAGAAATTTTTATTCAAAAAAATGTAAAGACATATCCACTCATTATCACTATGACGATATATCAAGACGTTTTCTTATGGAAATAGCTTATATGCTTGAAAAGGTTGGGAAATCTGTTAATTTTATGGAAGAAGTAAACAGTGGTCAATAAGTAAGTTTTATCCTTAATTTCTTTAGCAAGTATATTGGGTAGTTTCAGGATATATTGATATTATGCACTAATGAATGTACATCAACCATATTCATAAATATTGCGTTAGTTACAAGCTGTTAATTAACTTATTTTGGTTGTTACCCTTTTGATTGTAGGTAGCCAATTATTTCAGTGGGGAAAATGAAGAGTGATAACATTATCGGTACATAGCGCTCTAATTGTCATCACCGATATAAAATTGCCGGAAAACACCGAAATAAAATTTCCGCTTTTTGTATAATAAAAAGGGGTCAGCCTCGAAGATGGGATATGATAAAAAACCATCAACAAGGGAGACCCTATAATGAACAAGGAGCAGAAAATCATGGATGCAAAAATTATGCAAGCAAACGGTGAACGGCAGAAAGAAATTGCGAAGGTACTGGGTGTGACAGAAAGGACATTACGGATTTGAGCCCAGGCGATGTCATGTGCGGAGACCACAGACGAAAGGCAAGGTTGAGCGCAATATTGGCTATTTAATTAGAAATTTTTGGGAAGAGGTAAAGGCGCAAGGATTATCCATATCTGATCTAAATCAGGCGGTATTACGCTGGATTGATGCAATACAGGACAAACGCATAGGAGGGTTTGACCAATCTCGTGCTGAGCGGTTTACCCATGAGAAAGGATATCTTCTTCCCCTGCCAGCTGTCGACCTAGATGTACGTTTGATAGTTCCCTGTATAGTCAACCGTGAGTCGATGATCACCTGGGGAACAAATCGCTATTCTGTAACTCCTGAATTTATCAGCACTTCTGTGGAATTACGGGTAGATCGGCGCACGATGCAGGCTGAGATAGTGCATGAGGGACGATCATTGAAACGCTTTACCCTTGAGCCTGCAGGGAGGAGAAAACGCATTGTTTTTCAAGAAGACAAGGCAGCGATCATGAACCGCTGGCGTCATGATTGGGCACGAATACACCGAACCGTGCGGCAAACCAACCGCACACAAGTACCTGATGTCATCATACGCCATCCATCGGAATATGATGAGCTTGCTGATAGGGAAGGAGGCATGCAATGATAAACGGTACTGATATACTATCACAGCGGCTTGAATCGTTAGGGTTGATGTTCATGGCAGCTTCTCTTGAGAGCTATCTTGGTGATCCATCAAGGCGGGAAGAAACACTTATTGAATCATTACAGACACTGGTCGATATTGAGTATACAGCCCGAAAAGAGTGATCGGCACGTACCCGTCTTAAACTTTCAGGAATGCCTTCTATGAAACGTCTTGAAGATTTTGATACCGGGTGGCTCAAGGGAGGATTGCCCATACATCGGCTGAATGAACTGAAAAGCCTTACTTTTATTGAGCGCAAAGAGAATGTGCTGTTCCTTGGCCCCTCCGGTCTGGGGAAAACTCACCTCATGCTTGCATTAGGACGTCATGCATGTCTTTCAGGGTATTCGGCATATTATATGAGTTGCAGGGACTCACTTGCTCTGCTGAGTCGGGCTCGTGATTTGAATCGTTTAAAACGAAAACTGAAGTGGCTTGAGAAACCTCACGTATTGTTGCTGGATGAAGTAGGGTATGAGCCATTGTCGGCTGAGCAGGCATATTTGTTTTTTCAGCTTATTAATGCACGATATGAAACAGGATCTATCATTATGACATCAAATAAACCATTTAGCAAATGGGCTGAGCTAATGAATGATGAAGCAGTTGCGACAGCTATGCTGGACAGACTGTTGCATCATGCACATATATTCAGCCTCAAGGGCGAATCATATCGTATGAAGGACCGTTTGAAGGTTGGAATGGTTACTTTTGAATAGGTATGGCATATAAATGCGGAAAAATTATATCGGTGTTGACGCCCAATATTGTTAGCTTTATATCATTGGTTTTGTGCTTAATAACATGTTCAATACTATTTTTCAATCAAATGTATTGTAGTTTTATTGTTGCTGCAATACTATGGTGGTTTGCTGCAATATTTGATGCTGCTGATGGTGATTTAGCTCGATATATAGGTAAATCTTCTACTTTTGGTGGATGGTTAGATTCTTTATTCGATAGAATGAAGGAATTGTTAATTTTTGGAGTATTAGGTTATGTAGCATATAAAAACTATAACAATGAACTATATCTATTATTGGGTTTTCTTTCTATATTTACCAATGTAATGAGCGGATGGATAAGCGATACCAAAAAGTTGCTTATTGAAAAAAGGGATGTTGAAATAAAATTATCAAAAAAATATTGTTTAGGTATGGTAGATACACGTGATTTTATTATTATAGTTTCATTATTGTTACATGAAATACGTTTAGCATTGTTTTTGTACAGTACTTTATTTTTATTGGTTCTATTATATCAAATAATATTATTTTATAAACGATACGCTCCCAGGTAATAGGTTGGTGTAATAGCTCACCAAATAATGTATTAAATATTTTTGCTACTATTCTGATGTAAGTGTAGATAATGATTTTTTCCGTTACAGCCAAATTTAAGAATGATGAGTAACATGAAACAAAAAAAATGCAGATATAAAAATCCTTGACCAGCACAAAAAACTGTTGCACTATTGAAAATAAGCATAGTATAGGTTTATAATCATAAACAAAAAAAGGTGCCCGGTCATGGATGTATTTGATTTGGTTGTTGTTTTTTTTATAGCATTTATTATTTCATTAGTATTTATTCCTGTAATTATAAACGTTAGTCAAAAAAATGGTCTTTATGATTATGTCAATGAACGCAAAATTCATAAGGGCAAAATCAGCAGATTGGGTGGACTATCTACTTTTGTTGGATTTATGTGTTCATTAATATACCTTTTAGTATATGATTTTAAAGTACAATTTAATATACCACTATTTATTGCGGCAGTGTTGCTGGCATTTTTGACAGGATTTATTGATGATATAAAAAAAATTTCTGCACGCTACAAGTTGATATTGCAATTGGCATGTGGGTTGCTTGTTGCCATGGCTGGATTGCAGATTAACAGGATTACTATATCTCCTGGATTTAGCATACAATTTGGCGTACTATCATATGTTGTTACCATGTTATGGGTTGCTGGATTTATGAATGCCATCAATATGCTTGACGGTATGGATGGGCTTGCCAGTGGCATTGTAATGATAGCTTCATCGTTTTTGGCAATTATTGGCTGGCTACAGGGAATGGTAGTGGTTACTTTTTTAGCAATTGCATTGATGGGTGCCATTGGCGGATTTTTTATTTTTAACTATCCTCCTGCAAAAATTTTTATGGGTGATGGGGGTGCATACTTTTTAGGCTTTATGTATGCAATACTACCGCTGATAGGTATTAAAAAGGCATCTACCATAACAGTATTTTTTGTACCGCTGGTGTTGCTGTTAATACCGCTGATTGATATGATGCATGTAATACAAAACAGATTTATAGGCGGGTATCATATCTTTTTAGCTGACAGAAGTCATATACATCATCGATTATTGCATATTGGTTTTAGTAACAAAGGGATATTGTGGATATTATACAGCTACACGGCAATCCTTGGATGTTTTTCAATTGTGTTGCTGTATCTTAAACCTCACCAATCTATTATTGTCATGATACTTTTATTTTTATTGACTATCCTTGCTTTCTTCACCATATCAGTTGCTGAAAGACGTATTGCTCAATTGGAAGGCATTACTAATAATAAAAAAAGCAATAAAGGTTTATTGAAACATGGTGCAAAACATAAATTTTCAAAGGCATAGTTAACAGTGTATCATGAATACTATACACTTAATGTGGGCTTGTGTGTAACATAACATACCATAACATACCATACCATACCATAACATAACATAACATAACATAACATAACATAACCTATAAACAAACATTTGATAACAATAATGTTTTACACTATGCTACTGCAGCTTTGCAATAAGGGAGGCTATCATCATTATAGCTGGTATATCCTGAAGGCACAAGCATTGAAAAAATGATTTGCTATTTTTTAAAATTTTGAATAATAAAAAACGTATTGTTCGAATTAACCATAATACAATAATTGTGCATGTGTTTATGAAATAAACAAAACAACATCTATGTTTTAGCTGGTGGATCTGCGCTGGCAACGTATTTACAACACAGAAAAAGCGAGGATTTAGATTTTTTTACATATAACAAAAATCACTATGGCATACATGATATTTTGCAGTATAGAAAATATTTTGGAAAGGTGGAAATTACAAATTAAAGCAGTGAGCAGGGTCCTTTATAATTAAAATCTTTTGATATTCTTACCGCCGCTTTTATCCGAAAATAGAAATAATACGATGTTTTGCATAAGGATATACTTCCATGAACATCCCGTTCCATGTCCCCTATATTGATGATGATGATATTGATGCAGCTGTGGCTGCCATTAAAAGCGGATGGACTACCATGGGTCCAAAAACCATTGCATTTGAAGATGCCTTTGCTCGCTATGTCAATGTGCCCAATGCCGTTGCTGTAAGCTCGTGCACGGCAGCGCTTCATTTAGCATTAAAGGTTTGTGGTGTTGGCAGTGGCGACGAGGTTATAGTCCCTGCAAATACCTTTGTTGCAACGGCTGAGGTGGTTGAGTACTGCGGAGCCACGGTGGTGTTTGCTGATATTGATAAACAAACCCATTGCATTGATAGTGCATCCATTCAAAAAGAACTATCGCCAAAAACAAAAGCCGTTATAGCCGTTCATTATGCAGGGCACCCATGCGATATGGATACAATCATGGATAGTGCAAAGGCGCACAATTGCTATGTCATTGAGGACGCCGCCCATTCATTGCCATCGTATTATAAAGGGAAGCTGGCAGGCACGATGGGGCATTGCGGTTGCTATAGCTTTTACGCAACCAAAACGCTGTCAACGGGTGAGGGTGGTATGCTTGTGACCGCTAACAACAGGTGGGCTGATGAGGTGCGTTCGCTGCGCCTGCATGGGATGAATCGCGATGCATGGAAGCGGTATGATAATCATGGAAGCTGGTACTACGATGTGGAACAGCAGGGATATAAATATAACATGAACGATATTGCCGCTGCAATGGGGCTGACGCAACTGGCTAAGTTGCAAAAGCTAACCGCCATGCGCACTGCCATAGCCATGCGGTATTCGGAGGCGTTTGGTCAGCATGAAACGCTGATTCCGTATAGCGTACAGGAAATGTGCAGCTCGTCATGGCATCTGTATCCGCTTAAACTTAATGTGCAGGCGCTTGCCGTTTCCCGCAATCAATTTATTGACAAACTTGCAGAGCGCGGTATAAACACAAGCGTGCATTTTATTCCATTGTACCGCTTTACGTATTTTAAAAACAGGCTGGGCGATAGTTACTGTAAATTTCCTTCTGCGGAGTGGGTGTTCGAGCGTGAAATAAGCCTCCCCATCTATCCTGCTATGAAGGATGAAGAGATTGCCTATGTCATAGACAATGTTATTGATATTGCACAACACTATAAACGATAACCCATGAAAAAGGTATTCTACAGTATACAGCTTTCGCAGATGCCGTTGGTTATGATGGACATAGCATGCGTTATTACAGGGTATGTGATAGCGTCCATGCTGCTGCACAGGATGGTATATGCTGTGATGAAGGTTGCAGCAGTTCATGCGGTATGTACGATAGCGGGATTATATGCGGCACAGTGCTATCGCATAGTATGGCGGTATGCTACCATACGGGATTTTTACCGTGTCGGCGAAGGCTTTGTGCTGGGCGGTGTACTGCTGCTTATCGCTGCCTATGGCATAACCATTCCGGATGCTGCCACCCTGTTTATTGCATGTGGCACAGGCTTTGTTTTGTTAATTGCATACAGGATAGTTTTAAGGGAGCTAACCTCATCTTCAGTAACTATCGCCCCGGGTAAAAAATCTGTTATCCTCATTGCCGGCGCCGGTGAAGCTGGACAAACCATAGCAACCGAGTTTAAGCGCAATGGCAGGTATGACAGCATTATAGGATTTGTTGATGATGATAAAAAAAAGGTTGGCACGCTTTTAAGCGGCAAACCTGTGCTTGGCACAACCGGTGATATTCCGGCGCTGGTGCAGCAGTACACAGTAAAAGAGTGCATCATTGCCATGCCGTCGGCACCCAAGAAGGCTGTGGATAGGATTATTAGCATTATCCAGAGCTGTGATCATCCTGTTACCATATCCATACTTCCGGCTGTCAGCCGGCTGTTTGAAAAGGCTCTGACCCCCGAGCTTAAGGGTATTGGCGTTGAAGAGCTAATAGGGCGCCAGGAAATACAGGTTGACAGCAATGCTATTGAGCAATTCTTTGCCGGTAAGGTGGTGCTTGTTACCGGTGCAGGCGGAAGTATAGGCTCTGAGGCGTGCAGGCAGCTTTTACATTTCAGAGCAAAAACTATTATAGCGGTGGGCAGGGGTGAGCATTCAATATATAATTTAACATTGATGCTGAATGATTATGCAAAATATTTTGATAAGCCTGATATCCGATACTACATAGCCGACATCAATGATGCAACGCGAATGCGGTATATTCTTAATAACGAAAAGCCTGATATTGTATTTCATGCTGCTGCGCATAAATATGTTGATATTATGGAACAAAATCCTCAGGAAGCTGTTCGCAACAATTGTCTTGGAACAGTAACGGTGCTGGAGGCTTCAAAACATGCTGGCGTTAAACAGTTTGTATGTATCTCCACTGATAAGGCGGTGCATCCGGTAAGCGTCATGGGCGCAACCAAGCGTATTGCCGAGATGGTTACGCTGGCGTATAACAATGGTATGCGTACGTGCTGTGTGCGCTTTGGCAATGTCATTGGAAGCCGCGGCTCGGTTATACCGTTGTTTTATAAGCAGATTGCAAAGGGAGGCCCGGTAACCATTACCCATCCTGATATGACGCGCTATTTTATGAGCATACCGGAGGCGGTGATGCTTGTTATCAACGCAACGGTGCTTTCACAGGGCGGGGAAATTTTTGTTCTTGATATGGGAAAACAATATCGTGTGGAAGAGGTGGCGCGCAATTTGATTGCACTTTTAGGATACCAGCCTGATGTTGATATCCCTATCGTATATACGGGAGTACGCCCCGGTGAAAAGTTGCAGGAAGAATTATGGAATGAGGGAGAAGAGCTTGTGCCAACAGCGCATACTAAAATTTATACAATAGCGCACAATGGTTTTGATAAGGCGCTGGTCAACGAGGTGGTATCATTAAAAGCTGACCATGTCCAAAGCTTAAGCCCTGTGGAATGCAAACGCCTTATACAGCATTTTGTGAAGGACTATAATCCGTATGAGTGCTGACTACCATGAGTAGTACTATCAAGAATGTTCGCCATTACCGTTGTGATAGTATGTCAATATGCTTTCAATATATTTCATCATGCGTTCCAATATCAATAGGTATGATGGTGCTTTCATCAATATTTAATACAATCAGCATCCTGTACTGTGTATCCAATGATATGGAATAGTATTCATGTAATTTTCCCTGTAATTTATGCAGTCGTAATGATGGATGATAGGGATTTGTTTCCAGAATAGATAATACTTTTGCATACGTAGGTATCATTTCAGGGTGTTTCCTGGAGAATTTAATGACTTTTTTACGGTATGTTTCTGTTATTATTATTGTATAGTTCATTTACGATATCATCAACATGCTCTCTGGCGGTTTGTTTTTTATAGTTGCCAGCTTTTATATCATCCATAACTTTTTTATAAGCTGTATCAAGTTCTAATTCACGCAATTGTTTGTAGCGTTCAATGTCCAGCACCACATATTTATTTTTGCCGCGTACATTAATAATGATATCCTCTCCTGGCGCTATAAGCTTTTCAAACAAGCTAACCCCTTTTGTTTTTATATCATTTGCTCTGATAATCACAATAATATCCTTAAAAGTACTTTTAATAGTAAGATAAATAATACTTTATATTGTGTCAAGCCTTTTATACATTTTTTGATTTTATCGGGGGTAATTGAGTTAGGCTCTGACCCCAATCATTGGTTGCATGGTTTCATGAGAAAAAGGGGTCAGAGCCTATAGTTTTTCTTCTATCCAACCGCCTGCCAGTATTGCACCCTCGTTATCATAGCAAACCACCGCCTGCCCGGGAGTTATACTGCTCTGAGGCTGGTCAAAAATTATGGTGAGCCTGTCACTATATGCTGTTGCAATAGCTTTACATGGTTTTTGTGTGGAGCGTGTTTTTATCCATACCGGTGTGCTGTTCAATGCGGTTGCCTTCATAAAGTTTATGCCTGAAGCAATAAGTCCGCTGGATACAAGCTCATCTTTGCTTCCTGCAATAATGCGATTGTTTACAGCATCAATTGCCACTACATAGAGAGGATGCTGCCATGCAATGCCAAGTCCCCGCCGCTGCCCTATTGTATACCGATGAATGCCCTTGTGCCTGCCTATAACCTTCCCGTCGGTTGTTACTATATCCCCAGCAGGCAGCCTTTTGCCAGTGCGCTGCTCTATATAGCGGGGATAGTCGTTATCCGGAACAAAACACACCTCCTGACTTTCGGGCTTACCTGCAATATGAAGACCCATATCATGAGCTATCGCCCTGATTGCCTCTTTTGTGTAAAGCCCCAGTGGCAGCAGCACATGAGCAAGTATTTCCTGATTCAGATTAAATAAAAAGTACGATTGGTCTTTATCAGCATCTTTCCCGCGTTTGATATAATAGCGACTATTTTTACACACTGAAGCATAGTGTCCTGTTGCCAGCGTATCGCAGCCTAATTCTTTTGCCTGGTGCAACAGTTTTGGAAATTTTATAGAGGTGTTGCAGTTGATGCAGGGGCTTGGTGTTCTGCCGCTGCAATATTCGTTGCAGAAAGGTTCAATGACTTTGCAATAAAATTCATCTTCAACATTTACAGTGTAATGATGGATTCCTAAACTGTTTGCTACCTTTTTTGCATCGTGCAGGTTTTCCGGGCTGCAGCAAACATCAAAACGGGGCTGGCTGCCATCCATCTCTGAGCACAGTAAAATCTTTGCAGTAAGTCCAATGACTGTATGTCCTTCTTTAACAAGCAGGGCAGCGGCAACTGAAGAATCAACGCCACCGCTCATGGCAACAGCTATGTTCATAATTATCCTTAATGTTGCAGATATATATAATGTATCTATAAGTATATCAGGCAATGACAGCCATGTAAAAATATTTTTTGATGTGCGTTGCAATTATTACATTTATATTGTTTGAGGATGACATTGTGTTGTGCTACACACCATTGTTTCTGCTATTGTTTTGTTTATTCATTCATGACTGCTGTACAATACAGTAACGCAATGATATTGTATGTTTTATATATCCTTTACAGTAAGCATTTTATTTTTTTGTGACATCCTTGTTAAGACTGCTGTGCACTGTCGGTCAATGATGATGATATTATCCTGATTCATTTTATATTTGTAAACATCAACACTATACAGGGGTTGCAGGGTTTTAATGGTTTCCAGCAACTGAAAGGCTTTATCTTTTTGAGGCATAGCAATGCCCTGCTTTTCAAAGAACTGTAATCGTTGCACAAGTGATGCACAGTCGTACCGCAATTTGCGCAGTAAATAGCGCTGGCTGGCATATTCATTGATAATTTTTTGAATATCAAAGTTGCTGACTGCTGGAATGGCACTTTGCAGGGTAACTATCTGCTGTAGTATGTTGCTGCCGTAACCTGTTGAAGCATGCTCAAAGGCTTCATTAACCACCGTTGCATAGTTTATCAAAGCCTCTTTTGCATAGTGCTGGCTCTGAAAAAGGTGTATGCCTTTTTCTATTGTTTCAATGCCTGCTGCAATTTCTATGGTGCAGAGTGCAGAGTTCAGGTTATTCTTTTCAGGTACTGTACAACGGTTGCGTATAGCTTCTTTGATGGTGTGCAGTGACTGCATGAGATTTTGTACTGCAGCATCGTTTTCTTTTTTATGCTGGGTATAGGCGAATGCCTTTAATATTGAAACAATGCGCTCAATAGCAGGCATGGTTTTATTGGAGCTGTCGCCCGCAATTGTTTGTTGTTGCAATTGATACGCAAGCTTTGCAATATGCTCATAGCGCTTTTGATAATCAATTGCTGGTTCATTGAGCTGTACAAGGTTGCAGTAGAGCGCATTTGCCTGTGCATAATCCAGAAGATAGCGTGATTGCAGGGTACAATGCTCAATAAATGCGTTAAACGCCTCCTCATTTTCAATGGTTATTCCGTTTATGCTTTGCATGGTGGCAAGAAGTTTTTGCTGCTCTGTAATGGCATCATGTACTGGATCAATGTATGCGTGTGCTATTGCGTCAATTTCGCTGGTTGTTATAGTGCTGGTTGTAATAAGCTCATCGCGTTTTGCATTAATGTCTTTGACTGCTTTATGGCTATCCATTTCATGGGGGATAGTTATCTGGTATGGTATGCCATTACCGGAATTATAAACACTGCTATAGATAGTGTTTGTGTGTATTTTTGCTGCAAGTGATGGGAACAGCTGCAGCAGTAATGATGGATTGGGCATGTATTGAGCGGTCGAGGTTGTATCGCTGTTGCACAGGGCAAGAATAGATTGTATGTAATCAGCCTTTTGCTTTTTATAATAAGCCTTTTGATATAGTTCGTTAAACCTGACGCTTGCTGAAAGGTTTGCAATGGGCGGTGTGCCTGGTGCGGGCATATCGTTGTCTTTTTTATCTATGCTTGTGTTTGCATAGCTGGTTATGGAGGCAAGCACCAGCTCGGTGTGAATGATATAATAGTCATTGGTGGTGCAATCAATTGCATCAGATGTTTGCAATAATTGCAACTGTTGTACAACCTGCTGTCGTGTTATGTCAATGGCTGCATCATCAAAACATCTGGATAAAACGTTTACATAATGGGTGGTTGCGGTGTGCCCATTGTCTTTGTTGTTTAAGCTTTCCCTGTACAGGGCAGACAGTTCCTGTGCCATTGCTAAACGTGTATCAATGTATTCAAGTACAAACGAGGTATATGGCTGTGCCTGCACCTGTTTCTGTTCTTTTTGCAAAGACTCTATCTGGCGCTGCCAGTACTCATTGGCAAATGCAAGATGTGACAGCATAAGGATAGGTACTATATAGAGGAGAGGTTTCATGTTTTTTGGCATCCTTTTTTTATTTATCGAACAAAAGGAGCTAATGGATTACAGTATAGTGGAGTATTGTTAAAAAAATACTATTGACATCATCGTCACTATATTATTACTTTACTGTTATGATGCCCAGAGAACATGTTATATCGCAATTACAGCATTACTTTTTGTCAAAGGGTGTTGAGAGGGTAATACTTTTTGGTTCATTTGCGCGTAATACACAGACAAGAAAAAGTGATGTTGACTTAATTGTCATCAAACAAACGGATAAACGTTTTTTTGATCGGTATGATGATTTCAATGACATTGAATCATACGTTTGTATGCCTGTTGATTGTTTGATCTACACCCCTGCTGAATGGGAAATAATTTCCAATAGAATTTTTTTTAAGAACGTTTTAAAGGATGCTACTGAAATCTATGTCAATAGAAAGTAACAGACAAGAAGCAATGAGATGGTATAAAACTGCTGAAGGTGATTTAGATGCTGCATTAATTTTAAATCAAAATGAAAAATATGCACATGCTTGCTTCTTATGTCAACAGGCAGCAGAAAAAGCATTGAAATCTTTGTATTATTTACATGATGCTGACCCATGGGGACATTCAATCTATAAACTCATTGATGAACTGCAACAGATTGATATCACTTTACATAAAAAATTTTTGCTGTATAGTGATGATGCACGTCATCTTGACAAACTCTATATACCAACCAGATATCCAAATGGATTGCCTGACATAACGCCTTCTGTTGCCTATTCATCAAAAGATTCTGAAGACGCGATAGCAAGTGCCAGAAAAATAGTTAGTGCAGTTAAAGCATTAATACCATAATTGAACCATAACCTTTCTTAAAAATTGCGATGTAATAAGATAGTACTATCGTTTTCCTCAACAATTTTTATAATCGCTATCACATTCCGCTGACTAAAATAGAGATTATTAAAAAATCTGAATATCCTGCTGAAGATCCTGTAGGCTCTGACCCCCATTGGTGTGATGCGGGATATAGTATAGGTAAAAAGCATGGGTAAAAAGAAAAAATAGTTTACAGAATTATAACGATAAATAGATTAATAATACAGGTAGTACATTGTACTGATATTTTGCACAAAGGTTTATTAACAATGCCAATAATATTAATAAAAATCCGTATAGCTAAAAAGTAGTTTCATGTACATCTTTGAACTGATAGCTGAGCAGCGTATCCGTGAAGCCATAGAGCGAGGTGAGTTTGATAACCTTCCGGGGGTGGGAAAACCTCTTCCACGAGATGAACTGGATACTATTTCGCCTGATATCAGGATGGCATATAAAATAATGAAGAATGCAGGCATTATTCCTGAAGAGGTGGAACTGCGAAAAGATATATACTCATTACAGCAGCTTATCAATGCATGCTACGATGATGATAAACGGCTGGAGTATCTGGTAAAACAGCTTAATGCAAAACAACTGCGTTATACCATACTCATGGAACAAAAAGGGATACATGTTCCTGATTATGAATACCGTAAAAAGGTAATGGACAAATTAGCAAAATAGTATAATTCTTTACCGACGTATCTTCATCTTTGTTTTTGCCAGATGTTTTTGCAAATGAATGTACCGCTTATGAGCAACCTCGGCAAAGCGCTGCAAAATGTCTTTTAAGTCACTGGTGTTCCATAGTTCATTTATTGAGTGATTATTAATGGTTATGGTATAGTAAGGTGCGCTGCTGGTAAGTGCTATATTCTCCTCGTTTATTGTAATCCCTTCTTTTTCAAAAGCTTTTTGTAACATCTCTTTTATAGTGTACGAAAAAATCTTCTGCACATCAATGATATCCTCAGAGGTATTGATCCGTTCTCTGAATTGTGGCATAAATTCTTTTTCCAATTTGCTGAATGAAATCTGGATGCTCATAGTGACCTCCACAAATAGATGTTGAAAATGGTTATAGTGCTATGATAGTATTATACAATAGTAGCATGAAAAAATCAATAGTATAGTGATAAAATAGTATGTGGCAGGTTCACAAACCTCACCCTTCATCCCTCACCTTGAATAAGGAGAGGAAAACTGGTTGTGCATCATTTTATTTTTAGAGGGAACGCTATCATCATGAAGATGCAAGTAACTGTAATAATCATGGTATGCTGTGTAGCCATTTCATGCGCACGGGATATTACAAAGGTAACTATCGCCAAAAAGCCTTTGCCGGATAACTTTACGGTAGCGCAGCCGGAAAAGATTGCTGTCACCAACGATGCTGTTACCTGTACTATCTATGCAAAACGATTTGCACAGGGCAATGTGGCGTATTGTGAAATCATACCTGCCAGAGATGTAAAATCACTTTCTGTGAAATTTATTGATACAGAGATTGTATTATCAAAAAAAAAGTGGGGGTACAGAGGTTTTTTTGCTATTGATCCTGACTTAAAGCCAGGCGTTTATCATTGCGCCATTCATGGTGATACCTTTCATATTGAGATTCCAGTAACTATTAAGCGATCTTTTTTCCCTGTTTCGGTTATCCCCATGGAGTTTGATAAGTTTTCCCAAAAGGATTACATAGAGACTCCTGAGGTAAAACAATTTATTGCTGAATGCACAAAGAAAAAGCAAAAAGCATTTGCAACAAGGTTTGATGACTGCATACAAAGCCCCCCCTATTATCCGCTGAATACTCATGCCATAAATTCAGCATTCTGGGCAAAGCGACGATATCTGCTGTATGATAGCTCTACTAAAAAAAGGCAGACGGTGACGCGTATCCACCGTGGTATTGATCTGAATGGCAACAGCGGGGAACCTGTGTATGCCGTGCTTGACGGCATTGTGGTGCTTGCCGATAAACTTTTTTACGAAGGCAACATGGTCATCATCAATCATGGCAACGGCATATTCAGCTATTACATGCATATGGAAAAGTTGATGGTTTCATCCGGTGACAGGGTGGTTGCCGGACAGCTTATTGGCGCTGTGGGAAGCACCGGCATGTCAACAGGGCCACACCTTCATGTTTCGCTTATGGTTCATGGTGTGCAGGCAAACCCGTTAAGCCTTCTTGTTTTACCAATCAAAAAGTAGGGCATTAATTCTTCTTTACAAAAAAAGCTATACTATTTTAACTATAAAAATATCGTAGTAGTGTGTTGCAACGGTATGGTATTTTAACTATTAAAAACAATGGTTATGTGCTATAGTTTTTGTGCGATAGTTATTGTTTATGGACTGGTATCGTGTTATGACAAAACCGGCAGAACTATTCATAAAGTCAAAAAATCTGGATGAGTTCAGAGGTGATATCATTGCCTGTGACGGAAATTTTGATTTTGACATTGAAGATATGATTGCTCTGGGGAATGCCTACTTTGAACGTTTTCCGGACTGTTTTTCAAACCGGAGCTGCCAGGATGTTCAGCTTGGATATCAACTGGTGAGAATCTGTGTGGTGGAGAAGCTTCTTTCAGGATTTTCTGCGACGGTAAAAGATGCGTTCAGGAAGATATTTTTTAGCGCATCTGCTGTTGCTGACACCATGCAACATTTACAGGCAACATCAGGATATCAGGAGCTATCGAACATTGTTGCTACAATCAATACCAGGCTGGAGGAATATAACAGGATAATTGACCTCTTGCCCAAGGGGATGATTAAAGAACGGTTTGTTGGCGGAATAACAAATTTGTTTAACATTGCATATTTAATAAAAATGAATCTTCAGCAAAAAGCCCATGAATAAGGAATTTTTGCACAGCATAAGCCATGAATTACGCTCCCCGTTAAACTCCATATTAACGCTGTCAAAGGTTTTGCTTATGCAGGCTGATGGCAGACTTACCACAGAAGAAAAGGAATATTTAGCAATTATTGAACGCAATGGTAGCCGCCTCCTGGCGCTGGTGAATGACATCATAGAAGTATTTGAGATAGATAGCGGTATTGAGTTGCATATAACTGATGTCATGGTTGCAACAATACTGAGTGATATTTTTGAACGATATGAAGGTATACTGGAGAAAAAAGGGCTTTTACTGCATACGCATCTGGATGATGTTATACTACAGAGTGATGAGACCAGGGTGTATCAGGTTTTTGAGCACCTTATTGATAATGCGGTGAAGTTTACCGAGGAAGGCTGTATAACGGTGTCAGCGCATGCACATGATGGGATGTGCACCGTAAGCATAGCCGACACCGGAATAGGTATTCGCAGTGAATTTCTGGATACATTGTTTACAGGTTTTACCAAAGCATCAGGTTCGCTGTCATCAAAATATCCAGGGACAGGGCTGGGGCTAACCATAGTATTGAAATTATTATCCATCCTTGGCGGAACCATCCATGTTGAAAGTCAGCTTGGGAAAGGCTCGTGCTTTACAGTACATCTGCCATTACAGGTGGAAGCAAAACCGCAGGCAGTTCGTAAAAAAATTTTAGTGATAGATGATGACTCGGACAGCGTTGTGGTGGTGAAAGCCCTGTTGTCAAAACTATACGATATTACCGAAACCCAGTTGGGCGCCAGAGGTATAGCGCTTGCTCATGAAGTAAAGCCAGATTGTATATTGCTTGATTTATCGCTTCCGGATTTACATGGATTAGAGGTAGTGAAAGAGCTGAAAAGCAATGACCATACAAAACATATACCAGTTATCATCGTTACCGCATCGTCGCTTAAAAATGAGCGCGCAGTCATTATGGCTTCAGGATGTGATGATTTTATACAGAAGCCGTTTCCAATAGAAGAATTTGTTTTAAAAGTTCAGCATTGGGTTAGCCAATCATGAGTACAATCCTGGTCATTGATGATAAAAAGGATAATCTGGTTAGCATTACTGCGTTGTTAAAAAATCTTATTGCTGATTGCACGGTTATTACTGCTCTGGAAGGCAGCGAGGGGATTGAAAAGGCAAAACAATCAAATCCTGATGTTATTATTCTTGATATCAAGATGCCGGGGATGGATGGCTTTGATGTATGCCGCGTTTTGAAAGATGATCCCATGACACGAAATATTCCGGTTATTTTTCTTACCGCCATACATACTGATACACACAGTAAGGTTAAAGGGCTAAAATTGGGAGCCGATGCATTTTTAACCAAGCCTATAGATCAGGCCGAGCTGATAGCACAGATAAATGCCATGATGCGCATAAAATCTGCTGAGGATATGCTCAGGAAAGAAAAGGATTTGCTGGAAGATATTGTTCTGCAAAGGACCGGTGAGCTGTTAGCATCACAGATGCGCTACAAGTCATTGTTTAACAGCATATCGGATATGGTTATTATCCATAAAAGGGACGGGAAAATTCTTGAAGTAAATACTACAACATGCAACCGCCTGGGATTTTCGCATGAGTCGCTTGCCATGATGACGTTACAGCAGCTTACCTCTGAGGGCGATAGTAACCGGATACATACATTTTTGCAGTCAATCTCTGAAAATACCGATTGGTATGAAACAGCTTTTGTTGATTGTTATGGCAATACCATCCCTGTTGAGATTGCCAGCACAATTATCTATTATCGTGATGAAAATGCAGTGTTGAGCGTAGCCCGTGATATAACCGAACGAAAACAGATAGAACAGGTGCGCACGCAGCTATCTATTTTGCTGGACAATTCGGATGATGCAATTATTGGAACAACTCTTGATGGAACAATTGCAAGCTGGAACAAATCAGCAGAAAAAATCTTTGGCTATGCGTTTGATGAGGCAGCCGGCTGTCATGTAAGCTTACTGTCGCCGCCATACCGTCCTGATGAATTTAAACAGCTCATTGAACGGGTTAAATATAACGAGGGGATAGCTCATTATGAGTCTGAGGGTGTAGACAGGCATGGTGCAATTCATAATATGTCAATGACCGTAACCCCGCTTGAGGATGAACGCGGCACCATAATAGGCTGCTCAATCATTGCCCGGGATTTAACTGATGTTAAACGGACAAAGGAAAAATTAAAGCAGGGTCTTAACATTATACAAAATCTGGAAGATATAGCGCCAGCCTACTTTTTAACATTGAACGAAGAGGGTACCATCATCACCTGCAATAAAGCCATGTTGCAGGCTACAGGATACAATGCCAGCGAGGTTACCGGCAAAAGCTGCTGTACACTGTTTATCCCTGATTTTGGGCAACGTGCATTTAGAAATCAACTATCGCACATGAAAAAAACAAAAGCCACACACATTTTTGAAACCTCAATAGTAATGAAAGATACAACCGAGCGCATTGTGCAATGGCATGCCCGCCCCGTCTATGATGCTGATGTATTTAACTATTTTATGCTCATTGGCATTGATATGACCGAAAAGAAGCAGCTGGAAAAAAAGATTTTACAGGCAAACATTGATGAACGTAATCGTATAGCGCGGGATTTGCATGATGGATTGGGGCAGCATCTTGCAGGTATAATTTTTAAAACAGAGATGCTGCGGCTTAAGTTTAAAGATGAATTTTCCAATGAGGTGCCCGAAATTGTAGAAATACAGAGTATGGTGCATCAGGCTATTGAACATACCCGCCTCATTGCTCAGGGATTAAGCCCGGTTGATTTAAACAACAAAGGATTGCATGTTTCCCTGCAGGAGATTATTAAAGATATCGATAAAAATTTTTCAATTAAAGCTATTCTTGAATGGAATGTATCCACTAATATTGATGCGTTAATTGATACAGTACATGTTTACTATATTGTCCGCGAGGCAGTGAACAATGCAGTTAAGCATGGTAATCCCAAACATATTGCCGTATCAGTATGCGAGGATGACAATGATTATTGTATCAGGATTATGGATGATGGGCGGGGTATACCAGATACTGTTGATGTAACAAAAGGCATGGGGATGCATATCATGCAATACAGGGCATGGATTATCAATGCTGCATTGCAGATTCAGAACAATAAAACGGGCGGGACACTGGTTCAGTGCACAATACATAAAAGTTCAAAACCTGTTACTGAAAAGCTGAAAAGCTCCAGGAAATTCAGCATTGTTGTTGTTGATGATCATCCTATTGTACGGCAGGGATTACAGCAGCTTATTTCCAGTCACAAAAATTTAGAGGTCATTGGCGAAGCACGATCGGCTGATGAGGCAATTGATGTCATTAATAAAAAGGTACCCGATTGTGTACTGGTGGATATCTCATTAAATGGAACCAGTGGCATAGAATTGGTGAAAGCATTAAAACAACGCTTTCCAAAATTGCCTGCATTGGTGCTGTCCATGTATGATGAAAAGCTTTATGCCGAACGTGCCATTAAAGCAGGTGCACGAGGATATTTAATGAAGAATGAAGCACCTGATAAGATTATCAATGCTATCTATACGGTTTTGAAAGGGGATGTTTATGTATCAAGTGAGGTAAAAGATTTGATATTTAATGCATTGTCAGATAGAGGTGTTATTGACAGCTCAGTGGAGGGGCTTACCAACAGGGAGTTTGAGATATTTCAGTTGATAGGGCATGGTTTGGGCAACAAGCATGTTGCAGAAAAGTTGCATATAAGTGTTAAAACTGTAGAAAATGTTCGTGAAAAGATAAAGATGAAATTGCATCTGGACTCATCTCAGGATTTGCTGCAATATGCTATTCAGTGGGTTCGTGAGCATGGAGGGGATTAATATATGTTAAAATATTTTGAAAAAGAATTGCCAATGAATGAAATTTGTTTTACTTTTAGCAAAAGTAATGCAATTAATTATAAGAAAGGGCAGGTTACCATTCCCCAAAGGATACGTGATATTCTTGCTACCGACGTTAATGAATTTAATATTACATCCAATGGAGTATACGTTCACCCGGTAAAGAGTGTTGCAGGAAATTTAAAACACTACGCAAAGCATTATGAAGAGCTTGATTCTATACGAGATAAAGTTTGGGAATATGTTGTAAAAAAATACTAAAATTAAAATAAACATATATATTCCATACGCATAAGCAAATTCCCCTATTAAAAAAAAGACAAAATTCCCTATTTACAATGGTTATTGATTGTGCCATATTGTATTTAGTTAAAAGACTGGATGTGAATGTTTTGATAATTTTTCAATCTCACAATTGTAGCGAGGATAATCTATGAGTTATTTGCCAGGTGTGTGCACCTTTTGTGGAACAGGATGCGGTCACTACCTCAAAGTAGATGGCGCATCAGTCAATGGGGTTTTCCCATCACGAGTACACCCCGTCAGCAAAGGCAGATTATGTGTACGGGGCTGGAATATTCATGAGCTTTTATCCACTCATGAAAGGATTACAAAACCATACGTAAAAGATGGCGAGGTGTCGTACAGAGATGCTATTGCTAAACTTGTTTCGGCATTATCCTCTTATAAACCAGAAGAGATTGCTTTTTATGTTTCGCCACGATCATCCAATGAGGATAATTTTGCATTAATGAAGTTAGCCCGTTCAGTATTCAAAACCAACCATATAAGTATTCAGTCTGAATCAGGGCATCGTAATAGCCTTGATGTTTTATTTAAAGGAACTGGTTGTGCAGGGATGTTGGGCTCGCTTGAGGACATTCGCAAGGCAGAGGTTATCATCGTTGCTGGCATGGACATAACAACGCAGAACCCTATAGTTGGCAGCGAATTGCACTATGCTGCGCGAAATGGCTCATTGCTGGTAACTATCGACAGCCGAACAACAAAGATTGCAAGGCTATCAAAGAAGTTTATGAATATAAAACCTGGAACGATGCGCCAGGTGTTTGATGCAATAGCATATTACATTGATAGTGAAAAGTGGGGGAAAACAACTATTGCGAAGTATGATGAATACAAGCGATACCTTGAGGCTGTCCCATTCAAAACTATTGAAGAGGTTGCCGGCGTTAGTGCAAGTGATATCATGTTTGTTGCTGAAAAGTTAGCAAAAGCAAAAAGCGCTGCTGTTTTTTTTACCTCGGGTATATCTGGATTACAATATGACACGGTGGCTTCTATCTATAACTGTTTTGCCCTTGCCGATAAAATTGGCAGGGAAGGTTGCGGAGTAAATCCTGTTGCCGGTATCAATAATCTTCAGGGCAGCTTTGATATGGGGTGCGCTCCTGATTTACTTACTGGTTTCCAGAACATAGATGATGCTGCGGCAAAAAAACGATTTGAGCAACAATGGAATGCTAAGCTTCCTGAATTGAAAGGAAGGAGTGTTGAAGAATTACTTGCCGACAGCAAATCCCCGCTTAAAGCTCTCGTTATTGTTGATCATGATGATGGTATTATAAAATTTGCCGATAGATTAAAATCATTACCCTTTGTTGCCTATATAGGAGCATTTACCAATAAGGTAGCTGATTTTGCTCACGTTGTTTTACCCATTACTACATACATTGAAACCGATGGCACATTTACTAATGCAGAGCGCCGTGTACAGCTTTCGGTAAAAAAATGCAATCCTGCATTTGATGTTTTACCCATGTGGAAGCTGGTAAGTGATATTGCTGCTGCAGCGGGGAAACCTTTCAACTATGCTCATGCTTCAGACATCATGGATGAGATTGCATCGCTTACCCCCTCATACGAAGCCATAAGTCATAAAGCATTAGCAAAGAAACACGGCATACAATGGCCCTGTACAAAGAAAAACCCTGATGGGGCAAAATATTGTGCAACAGACAAAGCAGCGTTTGTTCTTCCTCAAAAGCCATACGCCTCGGTGCAGGCAAATGAAAGTTACCCGTATCTTCTCATGCTGGGTAAAGCACAACATTACTGGCACCAGAATAATATAATGCATAAGACATTTATTCCGTTACGTGAGTACAATGCAACCCTGCTTTTATATCCGGACGGCTATGTGGCGATAGCTCCTGAAGATGCAAAAAAGATTGGTGTGCGGGATAGATGGCCGGTGAAGGTGGTTGCCGAAAAGGCAAGTATGAAAGCGATGGTTATGATATCCGATGATGTTGCACCGGGAACAGCCTATGCTCCCTATTTTATAAGGGATTCCATAACATCATTTTTATTAGCTTATGGTGACGTTGTGTCACAGGGCGAAGAAGCAACAATCCCAGTACGAATTGAGAAGGTGTGATATGTATCTGATTAAACGTGATGATATTAAGAAAATTGCTCATGCTTTAGAAGAAAAGTATACGTTATATGGTCCATATCTTGATGAAGTGTATGGACAGTGTTTCTTTGATATAGTCAACGGGGATACGGTAAATGTTAATGCTCCTATCCCAACCAATCCACCCAAGCAAGTGGTATTCCCGCATCTGGAAAAGATTATGCAGTACAAATATGATAAAAAAGCAAAGAAAGCTGATATTGCCATGCTTTTTGATGATGCGCCCAGGGCGTTATTTGGTTTGCGTTCATGTGATCTAACGGGACTGCAGTGCATTGATAGGTTTTTCCTGGGGCAGGAATTTGTTGATGAGGTATATCGTCATCATCGCAGCCGCATGTTTATTGTTTCCAATACCTGTGTTGTACCTTTTAAGCAGTGTTTTTGTGTATGTACTGATAGTGGTCCTGCTGCTAATGAAGGGTATGATATAAATCTTACGGATCTGGGCGATAGTTACCTTGCAGAGGTTGGCAGTGAAAAAGGGAAGGCATTTATTGAAGCTTTCCATTTCCCGGCGGCAACTGATGAGCATGCTAAACTGAAGCAGAAGCTTGTTGAGAAGTCCATCACGATGTTTGAGGATATTGCGGTTGAGTCAAAGGCATGGGTGTCAAGAGTGATGAACAGGGTAACAACAGGTTTTATCAAAGAAGAGATATGGGAATATATTGGAAACCAATGTTTAGAATGCGGGGCATGTTCGTATGTTTGCCCAACATGTACCTGTTTTAATATAAATGATGCAAGCACAGTTGAAGGGAATACTTACCGGCTGCGCACATGGGATTCATGTTCGTATGAAGGATATTCGCGAATGGCTGGAGGGCACAATCCGCGGAAACCAATAGAAGACCGCAGAAACAAGCGATTCTTCTGCAAGCTGTCATATTCCCAGTCAAAGAAATATCTGCGTCCGGGGTGTGTTGGTTGTGGACGATGTGCATGGGTATGTCCTGGTGATATTGGGCTGCCTAATGTTGTTACATATATCCGAAGAGAAATTCATGAATAGGTGATAGCTATGAGCGAACAGAAGATTGTAACAGTACCGGAAATTGCCACCATTGAAGAAATTAAAGATGAGATAGTAGATGTTAAAACATTTTATCTTAGGTTTGATAATAAAGAAATTGATGGCAATTTTAAGATTAAGTCGGGACAATTTATCATGTGCACGGTATTTGGCGCCGGCGAGTTTGCTGTTTCCCTGCCGCCAAGCCCTGAGAATGACAGATTTCATATAACCGTGCGAAAGATTGGCAAGGTAACCGATGCCCTCCATGATCTGGAGGTTGGGGATAAGGTTGGCGTTCGTGGACCTTTTGGCAATGGTTTCCCCTTTGAAGAAATAAAAGGCAAGAATGTTATCTATGTTGCTGGTGGTATAGGACTTATTCCACTGCGTTCCTCCATTGTTCATGTATTGCAGCACAGAAATGAGTTTGGACGCATTTTGCTTTTATATGGCTCACGTTCGCCACAGGATTTGATGTATCAGTATATGCTGGAGCAATGGCAGAAGATAGAAGGCTTTGAAACATTTATTACCGTAGATAATGGTACACCCGAATGGAAGGGCAATGTGGGTATTATAACAACACTGTTTAATAAGGTAGAGATACCCGTTGAGAATACGGTAGCATTTGTATGCGGGCCTCCTGTTATGTTTAATGCAGTCATTAAAGAGCTGATGCAGCGCGGCATTAAGGATGATATGATAATCTCAACATTAGAGAGGCACATGAAATGCGGCGTGGGAAAGTGTCAGCACTGTGCTATCGGGAGGACCCTGGTATGCACTGATGGACCTGTTTATACCTACCGCCAGATTAAGACATTAGGTGAGCAGATATGAGTTTTACTGCATTACAAAACATCTTTAACACTACAACATGCATTGTTGGATTAGGGAATTACTATCGCCATGATGATGCTGTTGGTCTTTTTATTATTGATAGATTAAAAACAATAGATAGTAATCCTGGTGTTCTGCTGTTTAATGTAGAGGATATTATTGAAAGCTATGTTTTTACCATAGCTGAATCAAATTGCAACAATGTGTTAATCATTGATGCAATCATGGCTGATGCAGAACCCGGTACCATCGTTTTTGGTAAACTCCATGATTTTGTGGAGACGGGATTGGATATATCAACGCATAAATTAGCATTACAGATGTCATGCAAAATATTGGAAGCATCACACAAGGATGTCTATTTACTGGGCATAGTTATAAACAATGATGATTATGGGAAGGGACTATCGCCCGCTATTCATAATAAAGCAGAAACAATAGTGAATATGTTGCAAGCATCTATAATGAGCAACCAAAAGGAGTGTGTGTATGAACATTGATGTGTATGGTATTTTATTACAGGCGATGGCTGTTTTATTAGGTGCAAGTATAGTGGTGCCGCTTTTAGCTAAGAAAAGAAAGCTGGCAGGCTGGATAAATACAATTGTTATAGCAATTGCAAGCAGTTTGTTGCTTTATGTGGCATATAATGCAATTTTTGTTATGGAATCCTCTGAAACACAGGCAATATATTTTGGTGGCGTCGGTGTCTATTTTTTAATAGATGCTTTCTCAGGATTTTTTATTGCCATTATCGCATTTATGGCAGTAATAAGTGCACTGTACTCCATTGATTATATGGAGCATTACAAAGACTATTCATTACGCCCCTACTTTATAAACTTTCCCTTATTTATTTTAGGAATGGTGTGCATTGTTACTGTTGATGATCTAAGCATTGGGTTTACTGTTGCATGGCAGCTCATGACAATTGCCTCATATTTTTTGATCAGGTTTGAATACAAAAACAAAGAAAATGTACGCAACGCCAATAAATACCTTATACTGATGGAGCTGGCTTGGGTGTTTATTGTTACCGGTGCGCTTATAATCAATGGTTCTGCAGCAGGCGATTCGATACACACATTGACTCAGAAGATTGGCGCTTCAACGGGTATTGTGCCGGTAATAGTCTATGCATTGTTATTTCTTGGATTTAGCTTTAAAGCTGGGGTTTTCCCTTTTGGTCAGTTGTGGTTGCCCGATGCTCACTCAATTGCTCCTTCCCCAATCAGCGCCTTGTTAAGTGGCGTAATGATTAAAACAGGGATATATGGAATTATGCGAACATTTTTCTGGATGATACCTCATGAAGGTAATACGATAGATCCTCTTGTATGGGGCGCTATTATTGCAACATTTGGTGTGGTAACCTTATTTATTGGGACCTCGCAATCGTTAAAGCAAAGCGATGCAAAACGCCTGCTTGCCTATAGCTCCATTGGGCAGATAGGATACATTGTTCTGGCTATAGGAGCAGGTTTATACATGTATCACAGCAGCAATATGTTTGTAAAGATGCTTTCATTTGTTGCTATCATTGGCATTCTGTATCATGTTCTTAACCATGCAATATTTAAGGGATTGTTGTTCCTTACCAGTGGTAGCATACTGTATGAAACAGGAACAAAAGACTTAAATAAATTGGGTGGACTTATGACATTCATGCCAATAAGCGCTGTGATAGCCGGAATTGCATCATTGTCAATAGCCGGAGTTCCTCCCTTTAGCGGATTTGCAAGCAAATGGACGATAATTTCGGCAACCCTGTTAGGCGGCAGTCAGGTTTTTTTCCTTGCGTTGTTTGGCATCATAGCTCTTTTTACCAGTGCGTTAACCTTAGCCTGTTATGTTAAATTCTTCGGTATGTCGTTTGCCTCCACCGGTGTTGAATGGAATGTTGAACATAAGCCGCACGAAGTTTCATGGAAGATGTTGTTGCCCAAGTTTATACTGGCAATTTTGTGTATACTGCAGGGTATAATACCTTTTGTCTATTATGATACTTTTATCAAAATATTTAAATCTTCATCGGGTTCAATTATTCAACATGCATTTGCTGAGCTATCCACACAGAACTATGTTTTCACAAACGCCTATGGCGTTACCGTTAATGTTCCTGGTATGCACTATGCAAACGCTGTTGCCGTTCCTCTTGTGATGATAATTATTATAATCATAGGATTTGCCGTGGCATACATGGTGAGGAAGAGTGCAGGTGCACAGGAGAAGGTTATGCCAACATGGTTATGCGGCTATCAGGATCTTAATAATAATAACAGATATAAGGATAGACATATGTTTGCAGCATTAAAGTCCATCCTGTGGTGGACAGGTGGTAATGTTAAATAACACAACATTAAGTAAGAGGTAGAATATGCCATCGATAGATCAAATAAAAAGTGAATTAACGGCAAGGTTCAAGGGCGCATTGAAAGGGTTTGATACACCGCTGCCGACACGGTTATTTGTTGATGTTGATAAGAACAGTGTACGCTCTATGTGTAATGTGGTTGTTGGTATGGGCGCTCGATATCTGGTAAGCATTGGATATGACAATATAGCACGTGATAATACATTGGGATTGGTGCACACGTTTAGCTTTGATAACGATAATGTTTTTTGCTGTGTTCGCACAAAGGTGACTGCTGATAATCCTGTATGTGATTCTATAACCCCTGATATTCCAAACGCAGGGTGGTCAGAGCGGGAATATATGGATCTCCTTGGTATGAAATTTGAGGGACACCCAAAACCAAAACGGCTTATCCTTGCTGATGACTGGCCTGCTGGTATCTATCCCCTGCGAAAGGAGGTGCCATGGAATTTGATGCCTCCAGCAGCGGAAGATGTTGCCTACCAGCTAGATGAAGCACCAGAAGGATGTACAACGGTACCCATTGGGCCATTCCACCCAACATTACATGAACCTGCTCATTTTGCAGTTTATGTTGATGGTGAAACAATAAAAGGATGCGATTATCGCGGTTTTATGACACACCGTGGTATCGAAAAACTATGCACAACACAGGTTACTTATAATGAGGTGCCATTTATTGCTGAACGTATATGCGGGATTTGCGGTTCAGTTCATGCAACATCGTATTCTCAGGCAGTTGAGCTTGCAGCAGGCATAACAATATCACGTAAGGCGGAATATATACGTACATTCATGCTGGAGCTTGAAAGAATACATTCGCACCTGTTGTGGCTTGGTGTTGCAGGGCACTTAATAGGATTTGATACAGTGTTTATGCATTCGTGGCGCGTTCGTGAACCGGTAATGTGGCTTGCAGAAAAGATTACCGGAAACCGTAAAACCTACGGGATGATCATCATTGGTGGTGTACGAAGGGATATACTTCAGCATAAAGACGATATTTTAAATGTAATGAATACGGTAGAGAAGGAACTTATCGCAATAAAGAATGCTATTGTTGGTGACACAGTCATCCATCGAAGGACAAAAGGCGTTGGATACGTTTCAACAGAGGATACAGTCAAATGGAGTTTGGTTGGTCCTGTTGCTCGTGCACGAGGAGTTAATATCGATACCAGGCGTGATCACCCCTACGCAGCGTATGATGCGGTGAAGTTTGATGTGCCTGTAGTTGATACCTGCGATGTATGGGGGACGCTGCTTGTTCGTATTCTGGAAACCTTTGAATCAATTAAGATAATACGGCAGGTACTCAACGATATGCCTGTTGATGAACCTTTGTTATATGAATTTGATGAGCCAATAAAGCCACTAATCCATTCCATAACTGCGGTTGAAGCACCACGCGGTGAGGTGGTACACTATCTCATCACCGGTGAAGAAAACAGAGCTGACAGGTGGCGAGTACGTGCTCCCACGTATCCTAATTTGCAGGGTGTGCCGCTCATGTTACTGAACAATCAATTAGCCGATGCACCCATTATCATTGGCAGTATAGATCCATGTTTCTCATGTACTGACAGGATGGCACTTGTTGATCTTACAACAGGTAAACATGAAGTATTGACCGGTGAACAGCTTGAAAAACTATCACGAAGTAAAAAAGGGTAAGGTAGGTGTTATATGGATATTCTATTAATACTGCTTAATATTATATTGTTTTTAGGACTGGCTCCATTGTATGAAGGGATAATACGAAAGTTGACGGCAAAGATACAGTCCCGGCAGGGGCCACCTATCTATCAGCCCTATTTAGATATTATGAAGCTATTGGGGAAGGATAACCTTGTTAGTGGCAACTGGGCATTTAAGCTGGCGCCAATGATGGCATTTGCAGCCGTTACTGCGGTAATAACCATAGTTCCCATAGGATTTAAACCTAACTATCTTACACATTATGCAGATGTTATTACCATTGTGTATTTGCTTACGTTAGCAGGAATCTCCATATTATTGGGAGCGCTTTCAAGCAAAAATGCCTATGCGATGATTGGGGCAAGCCGTGAGATGGTAACCATGATAATGGTAGAGCCAATCTTAGCAATGACATTTATTTTGGGTGCAGTTAAGATGAAAAGCCTTGCTATAGATGCAAGTATGTTCAGTGTGCTTTCAAATGGGTATTCATGGTCGGTGGTGCTTATGCTTGTGGTGTATGTAATGGCACTACAGGCTTTTGTTGCACGACAGCCATTTGATATCTCCGAAGCCGAAGTTGAAATTCTGGAAGGGCCATTTATTGAATACAGTGGTCCCAACTATGCTCTATTTAAATATTCCATGATGCTAAAACAGATGTTTTACGCAGTGCTATTTGTGACAGTGTTTATGCCGTTTTTGTTTACCGGTATATTTATCATCGATTTATTATTGCAGCTTATAGCAGTTGCAGTTGTGTTTGCAGTCATAGCATTGTTAGGGTCTACCAACCCGCGGTTGCGAATTGATCAGGCGGTGAAATATTATGCAGTGCTCATTGGTGTTTCGCTGTGTACCATAGCAATGAGTGTTTATGGAATATAATTCTAAACATAAGGAGTACGATCGTGTGGCTTACAAGTAAAATAAAACAGCTTTTTGTGGTGACAAAACCAGGGACAGTAACATTGGCCTATCCATTTGCTCCACGGCCTGTTCCGGAAAATTTTAGGGGTCAGCCATATTGGGATCACCATAAATGTATTGGATGCGGCGGATGTGCCAATCATTGTCCTGCACGTACAATATTGGTGCGCGACTTATGTAATGAGATCAGGGTAATGGTGTATGATGGTTCCCGATGCACTTACTGCGGACGCTGTGCAGACCTCTGTCCTGAAAAAGCTATAACGATGACCCCACAGTATGAATTAGCAACCAATGATAAACGGGATGTTAATGAAACCATGGAACTTTTTATGCTTACCTGCCAGCGATGTGGCAGATGCTTTGATCATGAAATAAAAAATGCAATTGATAGGCTGACATATCTGGGATATAGATATGATAATCTTGAGGTGCGAGCAGTTATCCCTGTTTCAACTCAAGTATTTGATAAAGACATGTACGAAAAAACCATGACCTATAAAAGACCCGGGAAGATAGGAGAATAGCTATGTTTGCTAAATTATCAAAAAAGGCATTTCCAAAATCATTATGGGTATATCACTGCAATTCCGGTGCATGCAATGGATGTGATATTGAAATTTTGAATATACTGACGCCATATTATGATGTTGAACGTTTTGGCATCAAACTGGTTGCTTCTCCCCGGCATGCCGATGTAATGCTTATATCAGGAGCTGTTACACGTCCAACCTTTCCGCTTGTAAAAAAAGCTTATGAGGCCATGCCATCTCCAAAGATTGTTTTTGGGATTGGCTCATGTGCTATAGGTGGTGGATGCTGGTTTGATACCTATAATGTAACGGGGGGTGCTGATAAAGCAGTACCGGTAAATTATTTTATTCCCGGATGTCCTCCCCGACCAGAAGCAATTATTTATGGAGTTGCTCTGGCGCTGGGTCTTGTGGATAAAAAGGCTGCACCTGTTGAGTTGAAACAGATAGAATTCCCTATCGATATGTATCAACGGACCAAAGCATGGGAAGAAAGGAATGTTATTTATCAATTACTCTATGATTAAAATTTGAGATGGAGTGCATACAATGGCTAAGAAAATATTATTGGTTGATGACGACAGGGATCTGGTTGAAAGCTTGAAGCAGGCTCTGGTGATGAATGGTTATGAGGTGGAGGTTGCATATAGTGGCGCAGAAGGGCTAAAAAAGTTACTATCGTATAAACCTGATTGTATGATTCTGGACGTCATGATGGAGACGGACACGGCTGGTTTTGAGATATCATATCAGATAAGGAGCAACCGGGAAACTTCTAAATATAAAGAAATTAGAAATGTGCCTATTATCATGCTTACTGCTATCAATCAGGTTACCAATTCTCGGTTTTCTTTAAATGAAGATCAATCCTTCCTACCCGGGATAAATGATTTTTTAACAAAACCTGTTCGCATTGATGAGCTTTTAGATAAAATTAAGAAATATGCATGAGTTTACAGTGATGTGCATATAGTATCAAATCAACCTGTTTACAATCGCAAAGCCGGAATATCATGTTTGATGTTCCGGTTATTTTTCTGTTGATGAATGGTTTTGTTTCTTAATGGGTATCTTTAACAGTCAATGTAACCGGTATTTTTTAGTGATTACGGGGTTATAAAAATTAACATTTTCCAATATCTGTTAATAATTGTGTTGCAATGAAAAAGGATTGCATAAAAATGCAGTATAATTTATGGTATTCAATAATATTAAATAATAAATAATAGTTCTGCAATGAATAAACGATTTGCATCACAGATACGCTTTAAGCTATTTATCAGTATATTGTCAATAGTGCTGCTCTCGGGTATACTATCAACGTTTATAGGTATACGAACTATTCAAAAGCATGTTGTTGGGCAGGCATTTGACACAGTTTTGAAGGATCTGGATACAGCGGATTTTATTTATAACAGCAGAGTAGCCCTTAAAAGCAAGATGTTAAAGCATATTTCTTTGCTGGAATATATTCAGATAGCTATCCTGCAAAATAACAGATCAGTTTTAAGGAATAAATGTAAGGAAATTCAGCAAGAATTGGGAATAGATATTGTCAATATCACCGACGCACAGGGTAAAATTATAGTAAGAGCAAACAACGATAGTTATGGAGATGATGTATCTGATGATAATCAAGTTTCGTATGTGTTGAAGAATAAAATCTCATGCGAAGGTACAGATGTGGTATTATATAAGCATCTTGAAAAGGAAGGTGAATCCATTGCAAGCAAGGCTATTATAAAAATTATACCAACACCAAAATCACGGAAGGTGCAGCGAACAGAAATAAAAGATGCTCTGACAATTAGTGTTGCAATACCAATTTTTCATAACAATAACTTTATTGGAATTATATATGGTATCAGAATACTGAATAACTATAATGGGATAGTTGATCAGATTAAACAGCTCGTATTCAAAGAGGAAAAGCTTGGTGGTTTAGATGTTGGCACATCAACAATATTTCTGGATGATGTACGGGTTTGTACCAATGTAAAAAAACCTGATGGGACAAGGGCAATCGGCACATTATTATCAGAAGAGGTATACAATAAAGTAGTATTGCAGGGTAAGCTGTGGTGGGATAAAGCATTTGTTGTGAACAACTGGTATATCTCTGCATACAAACCTATTTTGAATATATATGGAAAACCTGTGGGTATTCTTTATGTTGGCATTCTGGAAAAGAAATTTGATGAGATAAAAAAAAGTTCTACTCTGAATTTTGCATTTACAACAGCGCTGATTGCAATCATTGCTGTAGGCATTTCACTGTATCTATTAAATATCATAATCCGGCCAGTGAGGACACTGGTCAAAGCTTCGGAGTCGGTCATCAATGGGAATTATGATACACATATTGAAATTGAAACAGAGGATGAAATTGGATACCTGTGTTATACATTTAATCAGATGATTGATGCCATAAAAGAGCGCGACAAAAAGTTGAAAGAACAAACTCAGGATCAGATTTTACAATCTGAAAAGCTGGCATCGCTGGGGCGGTTGGCTTCGGGGATAGCTCATGAGATAAATAATCCTCTCACTGCTATTTTAACGTACAGTTCACTTCTCCTTGAGGATCTTAAAGAAACTGATTTTGAAGAAGATTTGCGCGTGATAATTAAGGAGACGTTGCGATGCAGAGATATAGTGCGGAATATTCTGGATTTTGCCCGTTCTACCAAGCCTGATATCAAACGCACCAATGTTAATAACCTCATCAATGAAGTTTTGTTAATACTTGAAAAACATGTTAATTTTCATAACATTGTTATTAATAAGGAACTTGATCCTGATGTTCCGGATATGTTTATTGATGAAAATCAATTTAAATCAGTTATTAATAATTTAGCCATGAATGCTGCTGATGCTATGCCACAGGGTGGCACATTAACCGTTCAAACTAAATATAATTTTGGGAACGATAGCATATCCATCATTGTTTCCGATACGGGTGTTGGGATTAAAGAAGAACATCTTGACAAGATATTTGATCCTTTTTTTACAACAAAGGAGCAGGGCAAAGGGACGGGTTTAGGATTGGCTGTCACCTATGGTATTATCAAGCGGTATTATGGCAACATCAATGTCCACAGCGAAGTGGGGAATGGCACTGTATTTACCATAACTTTCCCATTATTGAAGAATAAGGAAGAATATTCAGAATTTGAAAAAACAAAATAGGTATTAGCTATGAAAGACATAATAGCAAAAATATTAATAGTAGATGATGAAGATGTAGTTTTAAAAAGCTGCCTCAGAATTCTACAAAAGTTAGATTATGAGGTTGATACAGCATATTCAGCTCAAACAGCACTGGATTATTTACAAAAGAAGAAATACGATATTGTTGTTACAGATTTAATGATGCCAGGAATGGATGGATTGCAACTGTTGGGAGAAATAAAAAAGCTATATCCCGATATTGTTGTTGTTATCTTTACAGGATTTGCAACAGTTGAAACAACCAGGCAGGCATTAAAGGCTGGTGCGTTTGACTATATTCCAAAACCATTTACTCCTGATGAATTGCGGACAGTTATTGATAATGCAGTAAAGCATTGCAGGAATAGTAATAAAAAATAGGTGGTTTTTATAGTTTTTTTATACTGCATATTCCTGGATTAATCTTTCGTAATGACGTGTTCTTTCTTCGTATAAACTCATAATTTCTTCAAGCTTATCATATAAAACAACCAGTTGTTTTTTGGTCTTGCTGATTTCAATTGACAAATGCTGGATGTCATCACTTTTTTGTAATTGTGATGCATTGATAATTTCTTCGTTAAGAATTTTTAAAAGATTTTCATGCCGTGTAATTTCCTGCTCTATCGATGATACTGTTTCCTGCAATGGTTTGCATTCATTTTGTTTTTCCAGTAAAAGTTGTGAACGGATACGACGAAGCTCTTTTTTATTCAATTTTTGCTCATTGATATTTTCATATTCTTTCTTAACAGGTTCGCTCTCGTTTTCCCATCCGATAGTTTCTAAAAAACGTTGATAATCGCCTTCAAATATGGTGATAGCGTTATTTTGAAAGATGATACATCGTTGTGCCAGGGCTTTGAGCAGTAGTTCGTTATGAGTTACCAGTATAACGGCACCGTCAAAACTATCTATTGCTGTTAACAGCGCATCACATGCTTCCATATCAAGGTGATTCGTTGGTTCATCCAGAATGAGCAGGTTAATAGGTTTAACCAATATTTTTCCTATAAGAACACGACTTTTTTCGCCACCTGAAAGAACTGAAATTGGTTTTAATGCATCATCACCCTCAAAAAGAAGCAATCCGCAAAGATTCCGAGCAAGTTGTCTATTTTTATCTGGATCGCTTTGCACAATTTCATCTTCAACAGTAGCATTAGGATTAAGCATAATACTATTGGTTTGTTCAAAATAGCCAATTTCAACTCCTGATGCACGAGTAATATTCCCTGATTGTGGTTGCATGGTGCCAGCAAGCAGTTTGCAAAGGGTTGTTTTCCCCTTACCGTTAGGGCCAATGATGCAAATTCTATCACCTGAAGCAATGGACAAAGAAAAATTATTGATTAAAGGCTTTTCGTTATACCCAAACGTTAACGAGTCAACCTGCATTACATATTTTGCATTAATGGGTTTGTACCTGAATTCAAAGTCTAAATTTTTTACCGGGACAAGCTTTTCTCTTTTTTGCATTTTTTCTATAGTTTTAATTCTTGATTGTACAAGATTGGCAAGACGGGCTTTTGATCTAAAACGTGAAATAAACTCTTCAATCTCTTTTTGCTTGCGTTCATCGTTTATTCTGGTTTTTTCATAAATTTCTTCTTCCTGTGCAATTTGTTCATACCATTGTTCTGTGGAGCCCTTGATTTTTTTTATATGATTACGATGTATACCCAGTGTATGAGTAATGATTGAATCCATAAAACTTCTGTCATGGGTAACAAGTAAAAGCTCACCTCGCCATGATTGCAAAAAACGCGCTAACCATCGTATTGATGTAATATCTAAATAGTTGGTTGGTTCATCCAGTATGAGCATGTCAGGATTTACTATTAATGTTTTTGCCAGTTGTAGCCTGACCTGGAATCCACCAGATAATTCAGAAACTCTTTTTCCCATATCGTCACTTGAAAAACCCAACCCTGATAGTATCTTTTCAGCTCGCCAGTATTCATGTTGTTCAGATTGGGGAAGCAAAGACAGTGCTTCATCACGTGCTACCATTTTTGTAAAACTGAGATTCTGGGACATAAAGCCAGGGGTATAATGTTTCGGAATGGTTATAGCTCCTTCATCAGGCTGTTCTGTCCCCGCAATAATCCTTAAAAGCGTTGTTTTACCCAGTCCATTACGCCCAACAAGTCCAACTTTTTCCTTACTGCCAATAGAAAAGGTTACATCCTCAAAAAGCAATGAATCCCCAAATTTTTTTGAAAGGTTTTTCGCTGTTATCATAGTGCTATTGTTATTTGTGTAAATTCTATTCCGTACTTTTTTCCAAACTGGTTTAATGCGTCAAGGCATTTTTGTTTTATAGTATCAACGGTAGCGGTAAATTCCTGGTTTGAACAGGTCAAAGCAATTGTTTCCAATTCTTTGAGAGCCTGATTGCTCATGGTTGTGTCCAGCTTTTCAAAGGTGAAGAAAGGGGTGTATGGATCCCATAATAAAAATGTTGTTGATACAGTGACTGCATGTCGGGAACTATCGCCAAACGTTATTTCTTTAGTTGCTGGAATGCTGTTGCGTTTTTCAACGGGTACAATACGTGCCTGAGAATAAAAAGGAGTAATGCAATGCCAGCCAGGTCGTAACGTTTTGTAATAGTGCTGTTTTTTTTCTATGATGCATATTGAATCAGCGGGTACAATTTTTACCATTCGCTTTAACACTATGAGCAAACATAGTGCAATAAGTATGTAGCAATATAACATAGCCTGCCTCCAATAAAAAATTTAAATAATTATGATCAAGCAGCTGCAATAGCAATTCAAGTCACGGACTATCGTTAACCAAAATTTGTAGTAAAACTAAATGGTAATACTATACAATAGTAGTAATTTTTGCAATAATTTCAATAAAAGATTTTTCAATTTTTGGCGATAGTTCCGGTTAGTGAATGTATGATTATAATGGGTTGATTTTCTATGAATAATCCATATGCATAGGGGATGAAAATAGGCTGGCGAGAGTCATCCAGAAACGTAGAAGGTCATCCTGAATTCATGGCAGGATATAATGTTAATAATTACGATTCCGGATCAAGTCCGGAATGACAATGTGAGGCATGTCATTCTGAGGTAAAGTGAAGAATCTCGTCGTTTTGAACTGAGGTTCTTTGAGTCTACGACTCTCAGGATGACGGAAGGTAATGTGTCTTCCAGAATGAGGTGTATGGAGTCATGGAATTTTCAGTATAAATTTTATTCAAAAGCTTCAATAAAAAATACACTTGAAAATATGGGCAGGTTTGTGTATAAAAGGTATATATTTGCAGGTAAAAAAATATGGAACCTATCGCTGAGCCAATAAAGATACTTGTGCTGGATGATGATCCATTTATCGACAAGATGTTAACCTCTATGCTCATAGGGTATAATGTCAGGTGTGCGACAACTTTTAATGAGTTTCATACTATAATTGAGGAATTTATACCTGATATCGCAATTATTGATCTTTTATTGCCAGATGCTAACGGGCTTGATGTGTGTAAATGGATACGAAATCAAAGCACGTATGAGGATACAATACTCTATATATTAACATCTAACAATGATGAACAAACACTTATCAGGGCTTATAGCATAGGGGTGATGGATTATATCATCAAGCCATTCAATAAATTTATATTATTTTCAAAATTGCACCGGTGCGCTCTGATGATAGAAATAAAACGGAGATTGGAAGCCTCGCTGGAATACCAGAAGGACTTAAAAAAACGTTTGCTCCAGCTTAATGATTTTGTTAAAAAATGTATAACGATAGATGATCTGGATTCACTGGTTGCTCTTGTGGTGTACGTCCAGCATATTGTTCCTGTTGATGGATTATATGTGTTTGCAGCTAATAATAACAAATATACACCGTTAGAACTAATACCACATCAACGTTCCCCAAAAATTATTTCTGCATTACATAAAGCTGCTGATATAAGTAAGAATGAAAGCATTTTGTTTTTCTTTGATAATAAAAACAATATCTATGTTTCACGGATTGCACTTCAGCAACATGGATTTGTTTTTTTAGTAAAGGAGGAGCAGTTTAATCCTGATGAAAAAAACATGCTCACATTATTTGCTGAATTGTTGAAAGTAATTATCAGCAGAACTGAAATTCATGATTATGTGCAAAAGCAAAACAGAATATATCAGGAGGAGATATCCAGGGTAAGGCAGATTCAGGTTGCGCAGTTGCCAAAATTTAAAAATATTCATGGATTTGAAATTGCTTCCACGTTTTTACCTGCGGAAGATATCTCGGGAGATTTTTTTGATGGATTTTTTATTAACGGGAATACCGATATTTTTCAGATAGTGTTATGTGATGTGTCGGGGCATGGGGTTGCTTCATCATATATCGGCAATGCCATACGCGCATTAATACGTACTTACAGCAAAGAAAAAATATCTCCTGCACAGGTGTTGTATAAACTAAATCAACAGATGGCAATAGATGGGAAAGGGCTCTTCTATTATGGTACCATTGTTATTGTTAGATTATATCCTGATGGGAAGATTGTGTATGCATCAGGGGGGCATCCGCCACTGTACTACTTTAACAGTGGAAACCAGAGTATAGAGGAAATCCATAATACAGGCCCTTTGGTGGGAATATTCCATGCTATGGAGTTTAAAGACTTTATTCTGAACATGAACAGTGGAGACATGCTATTATTATATACTGATGGAATTATTGAATCCATGGACCCTGATTTAAAAAAGTTATATGGTGATGAACGGTTGAAAAATAATATTATGGCATTTTCCGGTGAACCTGTTATGGATATGCTGCATTCCATTTGCGGCAGTATGTATGAATTTACCGGCTATGCACCGCTGGAAGATGATGTTACCCTTATCTGTATTAAGAAAATCTAAATTTTTTTAAATGCCTGCAGTCTAAAATCTTCTATTATTTGATGGATATAGTTTTGTATTGTTGCAAGTGCCGAGTGGCATGTCTCGTTGTTAAACAAACTTATTATTTTGCGTTTTTTGTCGCCACGTATATAAAGTTTTGAAAAATTGAGAGGAGTAGTGTCATAGTTATTAAGAATATTGTTTAACCACTCATGTATGGCATGAAGCAAAAAGGCGCACTCCTTTAAATATTCGTTTTTATTTTTTTCTATTTCAATGCTTTTTACACCATGACGGTTTAATAATGCAATATGATCTTCTATTCGCTTTGATTCTTTTTCAGATGTACGTCCACAAAGATAGTGAAGCTGCTGTTCAAAATCATACACAGTTGACCTATCATCAATGATGAGCCATAATACCGGAAAATACAGCTCCAGCAATTGATTACACGCTCCATACATGTGCATTATTTCAAAATGGGCTTCTGGATGGAATTCTATTCCTGGATAATGGTTGATTCTGGCGGTGAGCTCTTCGATGAGCGCATCAACTTTTGTGCTGAAACTCGTATTGTTTTTTTGTTCGTAGCGCTGTTTTAGTTTTTCAAAATGTGCAATTTCAGCAACAATAAAAGCCTCCATGTTGATTTTATTACGCAATGCGGTTTGCAAACGCTCTTCAAAGTCATCGATGGAAAACCAGCGTTCAGAATATTTATGTGCGTAATCATTATATTTATTACGCAGTTTTGCAATCAGGGTGTCAATTTCATGATCTGTAAGCATAAAATTTATATGTTCGATAGTTATTGTTCATTATGTCACTGTATTATATTGTACTGCATTGTATCCATAATAGGATTATCCGTAATGCCTGTTGCATAGGATTGAACATTTCATCCCTTGAACTTGTTGTCAAGGATTATCATCAACAAAGCCGGGTAATCTCATTTACAGTGTAAGCTTGTCGCACAGTGATTGCAACAAAAAAAATAATTATCAGTGGTATAGCTATTACCGTGCGGTATTGCCCATGAACAGTAACTATCGCCCATGCCATACAAATACGTTGAAAAAACTGAATAGTACATTACCGTGCATGTGCTACATGGTTAACAATAAAATAGTGTAATACCGTTTGAAATTTTTTGCAAAAATGTCGATGAATATAGCAGGGGATGTAATCATCCTGAATGTTATTTTTAAAATATAAAGGATTGATAGTGAGTACTGTATCCTTACCCGATCAATGCAAGGACCCTTTCAGCTTTGAAACGATACTTTCTTTGTATCAAACTATACTGGCCACTAAAATTGCAAAGCTTGATATGGCAAATATTACATTCATAGAGCCATATTCATTGCTGTGTTTGCTGCTCATGGGGCGTAGTTATTTACGGCTTACCGGTGAAAGACTTATGCTGCACCGTGTTCCCCCTCATATTATGCAGTATGCTACGAGGATGGATTTTTTTAAATATAATATATTTACTGTAGATGAATCGTTGCATAAGGATACAGGATTAAAACGAAGTGCTTCATCCAGCCGTTTATTGGAGATTATTGAAATCCCCGGGAAGGAAAAAGAAAGCGTAAAGGTTATTGCAAAGGTTATAGCTACATTCAGAAAACGGGCAATCGTCATTTTAAAAAACTGGTTTACCCTGACAACGATAGACCATCTTGTTACTGTTATATCCGAAATATGTCAGAATATTTTTGAACATAGTCTGGATTCAGGATTTGTTGTCATCCAGAGTTACACCTATATGAATGAACGTATTTTCAGGATTGCTATTGTTGATTCAGGGATTGGCGTTCCCGGATCGTTTGAGCACTCACCCATGGTTTTGAGTTTGTCCAATGCAAAATTGCTTGAAGCGGTATTGACCACACCGTTATCAAGTAAACGGCGTTATGGTTATGGACTATGCCAGGTCAATTCGATAATGGAACAGCTTAAAGGCTCAATATTTTTACGATCTGAAAATGCATATATCAGTGTGCTGCACCATAAGCGTGCGGCAAAGGGAAGTTATATTTTCTTAAAGGATGATTGCCCAACGTTCCCGGGAACACAGTTTTCAATAACTCTTGTTGGATAAATGCATGATTGTAGAAATAAAGAAATTAGCGCAAGGCATTAGTGTAACCCGTAAAAGTACGGATCTATTTACACGCTATGTTGGAAGATTGCTATTTCAAAAGATTATAGAAAAATTGCAACATATTGCTCCCCACGAGGTTGTCATCATAGATTTTGACGGCATACGAGCAGTTGATGCTTCCTTTGTTGATGAATGTCTTGTCCCTCTTGTGAAACTGTCGCAAACAAATGAAACTCCTTTTTATGGTAAACTTATCAATATAAGTGACAATGTTGAATACATTGTGGGTCAGGTAATCAGTATGGAGAAAGAACATGAACGATATATTGTTATTACCGATAGACTATGTAAAAACGGATGCCATGCTCTGGGGAGGCTTTCTGAAATTGAAAAAGACATTATTGAATATTTTGTTATCAACAGACAGGCTACATCTGATGATATTGCTTCTTTTTTGCATCTATCCGGAGATGAGGCAAATACTGTGTGTTCAAATCTTCATAAAGCAAGAGCTATCAGAAAAATAGATGACAGTTATGTTTTTTACTGCGTTTAGTAAAATACTTGATTAATAATGCCTTTATATATAGTATTGAGTTAAAAAATGGCACTACATTGCAGGCGATAGCTCTTGCAATAACGGCATTTATTTTTTGATACTATAATAGAATGATACGCTATGAAACAGATAATTAAAAAAAAAGATTCAGGAGAAGATGATTCGCTGTTTGGATTGCTGGCTTCATATAAAAATCTTTACAGTTATATCACTGTAATTGAATCGCCAGAACAGGACATCATAGTTATTATCATAGCTAAAAATCCATCGTCATTTGATGAATTAATAAAAAGTAAATACCAGCAATTTAAACCAATACGAAGAATAAAAATAGGTGTTACAAGGCTGTTTATTAAATATATAACGCCCGAATTTATTATTAAATATTTTGGGCCATTGCTTGGTATAAAAGTTCCAGAAAATAAAGTACACATTATTAATAATCTTGAAAGTGGTTATTTTGTACTGGAGATACCTGGCAATTATAAAGAACAGGTAATACAATGTATAAAACGCATTGTTAACCTGACACCGCAAAAAAAATATGAAATAATTGAAAAAAGTTTAGCTGATGAAGAGGTGATAGTATAGATGCCGGACGATAAGCAATATGATTCTTTGAGTGACCAGGCCCAGCTTATTAATAGAGCTTTACAATATACCAATGGAAACCTGGAAAAGGCTCAGCAGATGGTTGCAGGGATTTTTCAGGATGTGGCAGTAATAAAAGGAAAATTCAAAGCCAGTAAAGTTGGTGCATTCTATGTGTTTCTCAACATAGAAAGCAATTATATTATTAATATCAATGCGATAGTTACTACCTATACTGATATATATAATAAAATACGTATCTTTGATAGGTGGAAGCAATTTTATGCCATGTTTGGTGATATTGCTGCCGAATTGGGAGCTTCAGGAGGCGAGTCGTCAAAGTTTGCCAATCATTTAGCTGATGCAATTGAAGGATACGATATCTATGAACCAGTAAAAACGGGTAATATGCAGTTAGTGTCAGAGCTTTTTGAAGAGATAATAGGGAAATATTTTTCAATGAATGCTGACTGTCAAATAGAGATAGATAAGACAACATCGCTTGAACTTGAAAATGAAGATATTCCTATGGAGTTAATTGATAAGCAGGCTGATGAAGCAATATTAACCCCTGATGAAATGAAAATGCGCGAGATAGAATCACAGGTTGAATATATTATTCCTGGTTCGGTCATTGTATCGCCTGTTAAAGGAAAATATATAAATGACATTAAGCAGGGTGAAAAAATTTCTGTAATGCTTATAGGAAAGGATCCCGTATCAGACAGAATAGCACGCATGTTTAATGCTATAACAAGTGATGGTGAATATCTGCCTGTCAGTGCCCGTATAAAAGAAAAATTTCCCCTTTCCAGTGGCGGTTATGCTATCTATGCACTTGTAGCAAAAAATGTAATGGTTAAAATAATTGAAGAAGAAAACGTAAAAATTGACATCGAAAAGGTAGAACAAAAAAAAGAAGAAAGCAATGAAAATATGTTATTTATTTACATAGCTCTCCTTCTTGGATTATTATTCATATCTGGACTCATAGTATTTGCCTTAATATGATAATTATTACATATCAATATTGTATTTCTTCATTTTAGCCTTTAAAGTATTTCGGGCTATATCTAATACACGGCTTGTCTTCTGAAGATTCCAATTAGTCAATTCTAAAGTATTCAGAATATAATCACGTTCAATTGCATCAATAACCTCCTGCAGTGTTTTGTAATCGGGAGGTAGATAGGGAGATTTTTTTCTACCCTTGCGGGAACTGATTTGTATCACATGCTTTTCTTTCATGCCAGCCATAGAGAACTCCTTGCTCATCATAAAAATTTAAATTAATAATATACAAAATATGTAAAATGATATCTAAAATATATCATATAATAAACAACAGTATGACTGGTTCAGCTTAAATCATTCCCGTAAAAATATTCAATACATTTTTTATATTATTAAAAAAATATTTATATTTGGATACAATTGTTTGCCGGAATAGTCTTATAATAAATAATAGACATAATATTAATAATGTTTATATTTATCAAAGTATTTATGCTGATGAAAAAACATATTACACCACTTGCTTATTGTTGTGAAAACTGCCGCGCATTCTGATGCAAAGTTTAACACGTTTTGAATCTTTTCAGGTTGTGCATATGTTATATTACAGGTGTCAGGTTTTATCCAGAATATGTACTGCTGGAAAAATAAAAGAAAGAAAAAAATAGTGCTATAACTGTTAATACGCAAAGCTGATTTGAGTAAAAAGCAGTTTTCCGGGGAAAACTATGAAAAAAGCATAAAACTGTTGCATTATTTTCAGTATGATATTCATATTGTAACAATTATAAATATTTTGTAACGGTATAATGGTATGATTGATATTTTTTTAAAAGGCGGGCCAGTAATGTGGCCAATACTTTTTTGTTCAATACTGTCGCTTGCAATCTTTTTTGAGCGGTTATATATGATCATGAAATCACGCAGATATGTGTGGGAGTCAATATCCCGGTACAAGGTAAAACCGTTAACGGATGAAGGTAGCAGTACATCATGCAATGGAATTGTAAAAGATCTGCTGTCATGCACAGATAATTACAGCGGCAATACACTGCACGATATTGAACACAGGATGTATCGCTTTGCAACAGTGTTCATTCAGAGTTTAGAAAAGCGCCTCAACTGGCTGGCAATCATAGGCAATGTTGCCCCGCTGCTGGGATTATTGGGAACGGTGACAGGGATGATACGGGTATTTATGGCTATTCAGGATATGCAGGGGCAGGTAAATCCTTCAGCGCTTGCTGGTGGTATATGGGAGGCGCTTATCACCACAGCATTTGGACTTATTGTTGCTATACCAACACTTGTTGCATATCATTATTTTGAAGATCGCATAGATGAGATGGTAAATGCAATAAAAGATATAATCCACGTAATACTGGAAAATAAACACGAGTGTTAGCTGTGGATATTGAACGTAGAAAAAAAGTTTCAGTTGAACTTAACATAGCGCCGCTTATTGATGTGGTCTTTCAGCTTCTTTTATTTTTTGCGCTTACAACATCATATGTAACCAATCCCGGTATAGAAGTAGCGTTACCAAAGGCTGCATCAGCAGTTCCCGTACAAAAAGAACATATTGAACTGTATATTACAAAAGAAAATGCTGTATATTATAATAATGAAAAGGTAACTCTGGATAATTTAAGAAACAGGCTGGAAAATATGTCCTCGTTGTCTAAAACAGTAATCCTGAAAGCCGATAAAAGTGTAGAGCTGGGGATGGTGGTGCAGGTAATTGATGTGGTTAAGCAAACTAATATTAAGGATCTTGTGATAGCAACAACGCAAGAGGAATGACAATGGTGAGTGGGCAACAGAATATATTAAAAGTGACGTTAAGCATTTCAATATGCATTCATAGTGCTTTGTTTTTTTTTGCATTTCCTGCAATTCAGGCAACTCAGGCAACAACACAAAATGAAGAGTTAAAGGTAACCATCCATAACGAGACTATACTGCCCTCTGTTGAAAATGTTGGGAATACAACACAGTTAAAAAAAGGTACCATACCCAATAGTCCCACAGAATATCATGAACAATCAATCACAGCAGCGCAAAACTATATGATTTCAGATCAGGACAGTGAAGAAGTTATGATGCAGTATACCGACATGATACGAAGTCGTATTCAGCACGCACTTATATATCCTCCAACCGCCCGGAAAGACGGCATAGAAGGTAAAGCCTATGTGAAATTTGTAATAGATAGCACAGGGAATGTACTGTTGGTTGCAATGGTAAAATCATCGGGATGCGCTTTACTGGATGATGAATCGGTGAAGGCTATATACAGGGCATCCCCTTTTCCACGTATTCCCGAAAATCTCAATAAAAAATCGCTGTCGTTTGTTCAGGGTTTAACGTTTACCCTTAAGTGACAGTTTTGTAATTGTTTACCAATGCATGAGAAATCCTGTGGTCAGCTTTTTTTCATTAATCCAATGACCTCGGTATGGTGGGTACACGGAAACATATCAATCATGAAAAGCTTTTGCAGGCGATAGTTACTATCAATAAAGCTTCTGATATCTCGAGCAAAGGTTACAGGATTGCATGAAATATAGACTATAGTTGCCGGATTCATAGCTATGATGGTTTTACGCCCCTTCCTGCTTATACCCTGACGAGGAGGGTCGATAATAACACAATCCGTAAGGTTTGCAGAAGGGCGGTAGTTCTCGATAGTTGTTGCATAAAAGTTGCATGGAATAGTGTTGATTGATGAATTCTTTTTTGCAAATGTAATGCTCAATGTATTTGAATCTATGCCGGTGCCTTCCATCCGTTTGGACATATAAAGGCTGAAAAATCCCACACCGCATCCAACATCTAAAAAGCGTGTAGCATTGTCGGAAAGCTCATTGACAATGGAAAGCATTTTCCCGCGAAGAAACCTGTTTGCCTGGAAGAATAGCTGTGGATTTCGCTTATAAACAATACCCTGTTCAATCTCGGTGATGACATCATTGGGGTCAGAGCCTATTTTATTATAGTGATCAACGGCAATCCTGATGGCACCAGGATTTTTTTTACCGATAACTATCGCCCTATTAATGTCATTATGCACAAGCAGGCAACCCGTTTGTGGTAATGGCTGTATGGCATGAGAGTATTTTTTAAAAAATCCGATATCTGTTCCGTTTGATTGAAATGTTGCGTGGCTTCGGTAGGCAAAACGCTGCGAGGCAATGATATCAATGATGGGGATGCTCTGCATGGGCAATCCGCCTATTTTTTGCAGTGTGTTTACAAAAAGATTTTTTTTAAGCGATAGTTCCTCTTCATAGGGAATGTGCAAAAAATCACAACCACCACAGCAGGCAAACGCAGGGCAGCGGGGTTGAATACGAATTGGCGAAGGGTTGATAATATCAACAATTCTGGCAAATGAATAGGTTTTTGTATTGTTTATAATTTCAACAGCAAGGATATCGCCAATGGCACAGTATGGCACAAAGACGGCTTTATTGTGTAAAAAGCCAATGCCGTAACCATTGTTGGCATAACGCTGGATAGTGAGTGTGTGAATTGTTGTGTTCATATATAGTTATTGGATAACTATTGATGGTAAAACGATATCATGCTATACCTATGTAATTGTCCAATGATGAATACATGGTATAGGGATACTGTTGGAAGTTAGGGATCAATATTCAACTAAAATTTGTGTGAAAAACTAACGTAGGGATTAATTTGAATACCTCACTGATATATTGTTATGCTCTGACCCCATTATTATCTGTACACTGTAAAATGTAAATTGTTAGATGTTTGTTGCTGATTATTTGTATGATATTATGGATTATGTTAATAATTTATAATGTTTCATCTCTTAAAAAGGAAAAAATGTAGATGATA
>DCUV01000007.1 GCA_002328585.1 Spirochaetia bacterium UBA2205 | reverse complement strand
AAATCACAAACACGCAAACGATTAACCCGTGAAGAAGTATTAAAAAATGCAGAAACCTATAAAAAACAGGTTTTTAAAATTCTTGATCCTGAAAAAACTATTATTGATTTTAACTCACGATGGTGTATGCCCATGAGTTTTGCTGAAGTTTTAGATCTGGCTTCGCGCTACAATGTTGCCCGTATGTTAGAGCGTGACGACTTTGCAAAACGCTATAAAGAAGGCATCCCTATTTCCATACTGGAGTTTTTATACCCATTGATTCAGGGCTATGATTCAGTAGCATTAAAGGCTGATATTGAATTAGGTGGTACCGATCAGAAATTTAATCTTTTAGTTGGAAGGGACCTCCAGCGTGAATATGGTCAGGAACCACAGGTTATCCTGACATTGCCACTTTTAGTAGGGCTTGATGGCCAGCAGAAGATGAGTAAATCTCTGAATAATTATATTGGCATCGATGAAGACCCTCAACAGATCTTTGGCAAGGTTATGTCAATCTCGGATGAACTGATGTTTTTATATTTTGAACTGGTTACTGATGTTCCAGAACTGGAGATAGCTGGTTTTAAAAAAGGCATCCATGATGGGTTGGTACACCCAAAAGATGTCAAAGTACGGCTTGCAAAAGAGATATGTGCACAATTTTATAACGAAAAGATTGCAGAGGAAGCAAAATTAGAATTTGATAAGATTTTTGTGCAAAAGGATCTGCCATCTGATATGCCGGAATATAAAATACCTGAATCAGAAAAGAAAAATAATGCCATATGGATTGTAAAATTGCTTGTTTTATCAGGAATGGCTAAAACTAATGGCGAAGCACGAAGACTCATTGAAGGCGGTGGTGTTTATATTGACGGGAACAAAGTGGAAAATGCCGATGCTGAAATACCATGCGATATATCAGTTATCATTAAAGTCGGCAAGCGGCGTTTTGTGAAAATAATTCCTTAATAACTATCGTACAAATAATTATTTTTTTTGGTAACATTGTAACCATAACTATGTCTGAATATAGTGATAATGAACTCATTGATAGGGTAATTGCAGGTGACACCGATGCATTTACGGATATTGTAAAGCGATACCAGAACAAAATATTCAGGTATATCTACACACGTGTTTATAATTATGACGAAGCATGTGATATGACACAGGATGTATTTGTTATAACCATGGAATCATTGAAAACGTTTAGACGCGAGTCGCAATTTTCAACATGGCTTTTCAGTATTGCTGTCAATTACTGTAAAAATTATCGGCGAAAAAACAGGCATAAAATTTATTCAATTTATAACGCAGATAATGAAATGGAATTTCAGATTCCTGATTTACGACAAAATCAGGAAGAGCTCGCAATCACCAATGAATCAATGCAAATACTTCTTGAAGAGCTCCATAAACTTCCCGATGATTACCGGGATATACTAATATTACGTGATATTGAAGGCGAGTCATACACTACCATTGCACAGGCGTTACAGTTAACATTAGCAAATGTAAAGGTAAGGATACACAGGGGACGTGAAATGCTAAAATCACGCCTGGAAAAAAGGGGGCTTATATGAATCATATACCAATATATAAGTTATCCGAGTTTTATGATGACATACTGGATGCCCATGATAAAGAAGAAATTAAGGAACATCTTGCGCAATGCCCGGAATGCCAGAAACATTTTGAACAATTGCATACTATGGTAAATCTTTTATCATGTTTACAAACTATATCCTTAAAACGGGAAAGCTTTGCGCTTGATACCATTCAGAAAATAAAAAAGCACCATGCCCACAAGCGCTATTATGCCGCAATGCGGGGATCATTTATTGCAGCTATCATACTGTTAGCTATAATAACATTTCTACCCGAATCAATAAAACATGATACATCTTTTGAAAACATTGCTAAAATTGGCAATTCACAACACAACCAATTAAAGCTGGATTGCATTATCCCTGTTGCTATGGATTTTAATACTGCTCTATTGCTTTTACAGCAAAATAATGCACGTATACTTTATACATCCAATTCATATATCGTTGCCGAGTCAGACGTTGATAGCTTTTCTTCAATCAGACAAATGATTAATGGTAGCGATAGTTACCGTAAAAATATCCTTTCAGATGTTGCAGTCAATCATACTAACAAGTATAATAAACATTATCCACAGCTTACCCATGCCAATAAGAAAAAATATATTTTCCGTCTACAATTGCGGTAGTATTTTATTTTCTGGCATATTTAAAAAAATTATTTTATTGCATCAACAATAACACTAAATAATCAACAATGCAGTTTTTTAAAAATTGCATTGATTGAAAATTCAGCTTTTAGATACATCCTTATCTTGTAACGTGTTTATAGTCGTTATAAAATCATTATAAAAATCAACGAGCAGATCACCTCCCCTTAATTTTCTGAATTGAGGCGTGTTGCCATTTTGAATTTCTTTACAGTAATGGCGCATAACATAAATTGGGCCTGCCACCTTATGGGTAATGTATATTCCATAAACAAACAGCACTATTGCCTGAAGTATTGTTAGCCCAATGGCAAAATACAATAATGTATAATTATTTACTTTTATAGCCTGAAGCAGACCTAAATTTTCCCTGAACGTTTTTTCACCAGTTACAACTATTTCATTATTGCTATCCATCAATGTTGGTGTCGTTATAAACATCTCTATTAAACTATCCTGATTACCAACTATTTTTGCAATATAATTACCATTGGTAAGGACAAAAATTAATACTATGCCAGAGAAGATGACAAGAAGCAAAAGTGGAATTATCACAATCTTGAGAGATATTGTCACCTGAATAGGTCTGTCAATTAAGTATTGCTTTCTTTTTATAGCCATATATAACCTCTATAGTAATTTGATATAATATGTTCTTGGCGCTATCATCTATTAACAATCGCAACTCAAAGTACTTATCATATATACTACTCTTTTTAAACGTATAGTTGTTTTGTTATTACGTCAACAAAGATTTATGGGTACCTATTAAAATGACATTTCCCATTATTAAAAAATGGTACGCCATCTTTTAAATATTTTAACAAGGGGACATATAGAATATAATTATGGCAGTCCCCTTATACTATTAATTAACATTTAAACTTGACAATTGTATAATACACAAATACACTATATAAAAATACATACAAAAGGGATATGTATATGATAACCTTAAGTCTAATAGGTTCGTTTTTAGCATCGTGTATACTGATGTTTACTATTGTTTACAGTTTATATAAAAACTTTCAGGATAGGGTATTGCGCTACTACTCGTATTTTGGTTTTTGTGCCTTTGGTATCCTTTTTACCATGTTTTTAACCTATGCATTCCCTGACAAACTTGACCTTACCCTTATTAATAAGATAACACAGGCTTCCACTGTACTAACATTCTCTGCACTATTTGTATTATCATTAATATTTCCCAAAACAGAAAAACAGGTCCCTTTCTTCATTATTGTATTAATCTTAATCCCTGCTTATATCTTTGCTTATATTGCAGTATTCACCGATTTAAATATCACCGCTGCATATTTCAAGGATGGGGAATTGGTGCGTGAATTTAAGCCATTTTATACCATATATTCAGTTGTTTCTTTTGTTTACATACTATTAGGGGTTATAAACTTCATACGAAAGTACATAACTACAAAAATAGAGTTATACCGTAAGCAGATGAGGTTTGTGTTTATTGGTACAGGTATTGCCATGACATTTGCTGCAATATTTTCAATTATCATGCCACGGTTTTTTAATTTTGTTGACCTCTATGTTCTGGGGCCATCGCTTGCAGCATTCATTGGAGTATCATCTCTGTTCTATGCTGTCATTTCATATCAACTGATGGATATACAAACCGCGATACACAAAACTGCCATGTACACCATCATTTCCACGGTCATATTCCTTCCCATATTTGCACTGATACAGATATATGACATTAACATCTATGGGTTAAAAAATATTCCTTTGTTTGTGATAGCTCTGGTTATTGTTGTTGTTTTTATGATCCTTTCAAAATATGTTCAGCCCATCATTGATAAAGCTTTTAAGCGCAAGCACTATGCATTGCAGGAATACCTTGATACCTTCGTCAGGGAGATAAGCAATCTGCGAGATATTGATGAATTGTTAAAAAGGACTGTTTCAACCATCCACAACACGTTCTTCTTAAAAGCAACATATATTCTTATGTATGACAATGAATCACGCAGCTATCAAATAAACTACTCTATGGGTATGGCGCCGGTATCTCCATCCATACCGCGGTTATCGCCAATTGTCCGCTGGTTTAATCGCAATCAAGCGATAGTTACTATAGATAATGTGTACATGGATGAAGCATCATTTCAAGATGTTCGTGATGAATTTATTCACTATTTTACCGTAAATAATATTGTTATCATGATACCTATATATCACCGAAGGGTTTTGGCAGGGATACTGTGTCTGGGCGAAAAGGATACGCTTGCATCATACAAGCCTGATGAGATAGAACTTTTAAAATTTCTTTCCAGTGAAACAAATATCAATATTTCTCATGCAATAACATTTCAGGAAGCTAAAAAAGAACAATTGTTGCAAAGAACCATCTCCGTTTCAAGCGATTTGCTATCAAAAGCTGTACCAAAAGCATTGCCAAACATTACCGGAATCAAATTTGGTGCATTCTATATACCGCGACAGGGAGGTGGTATTGATTACTTTGACTTCATACGACCTGGCTTACAAGGTATAGGAACTATCGCCACTGACATTGCGGGAATAGGTATTCAAAGTGCATTGTATTCGGTACTCATGCGTTCAGCATTCCATGCCAGTTTAAATGATGCACATTCTTCATACAATATCATCCAGACATTAAATAAGGTAATTTATAATTATTCGCAAGGGAAGGGAATTTTGATTACTGCGTATTATTACTTTATTGATGCCCGCAATATGCGTCTTATCTATACCAACGCAGGTTTCCCGCCAATGGAACTGTACCGCGTCGAAAAAAGTGCTTTTTCATCACTGGACACTGAAGGGATACCATTGGGATACGATCCAACGTTTAACTACGGTATGGGCAGAACAAATATCCTGCGAGGCGATATCGGAATTTTATATTCCAAAGCATTGATTACATCAAAAAACTCACGAGGTGAGGTTTTCACGCTGGAACGTCTGCAATCTATTATAAAAGATAACCGAATGAAAATGCCATCAGATATTGTAACCATAATACAGGATGAGTTCAAAGCATTTTTAGGTATAAGCTCCCCTGAATCTGATATTGTTGTGATACTATTTAAAGCATATTAATTACATGACATCAGCCATAAGTGTTAATCCTTCCTCAACACTATACTGTGGAGAAAATCCTAACTCTCTGATTACCTTTGCCGGGTCACTTATTGATTCTTTGATATCACCGGGTCTTGCTTCAACATAATGTACTTTAATAGTTTTGTTATAAATATTTTGTAAAATGGTTATCAGGGAATTTATATCAGTGGCTTTACCATATCCCACATTGTAATAATGAAAACCTTTGTCCAGTTTTTCCAGAGCCAGCATATTTACCTGCACAACATCTTTCACAAATATAAAATCACGGTATTGCGTTCCATCGCCATATACGGTGATATCCTCACCCATAGCTATCCTTTTTGTAAAAATTGAAATAACACCCGAGTATGGTGACAAAGGATCCTGTCCTGGACCAAACACATTGAAATAACGGAGCGATACCGTTGTTAATCCATACAACTCATTATACAGGCGAAGATAAACCTCGGAAATATATTTATCTGCACCATACGGTGATGTTGGAAAAACCGGAGAATCTTCCTTCTTGGGTATCTCTGGATGATCACCAAATATAGCCGCTGAACAGGCAAATATTACTTTTTTAACGCCATTGTGTCTACATGCTTCAAGAACATTTAACGTTCCCTTTGCATTCGATTCAAATGTTGCCGGAGGATTTTCTATTGATTGCTGTACCGAAGCAACAGCAGCTTCATGAAACACAGCATCACAGCCTTTAACAGCTTCACCCACCGCATTATAATCAGCAACATCACCCTGTATAACTTTTATTCTGGCAGTGGGAAATTGCTTAATAAATGATAAATTTTCCTCTTTACCTGTTGAAAAATTATCAAAGACTATCGTATAATAATCATTTTTTATACATTCTTCAGCAAGATGTGAGCCAATAAATCCCGCCCCGCCGGTAATACATACTTTCATGATAATAGCTCCATGGTAAGTTCCCTTAAAAAAAAATAGTATTACTCCTCAACGTCATTCCGAACCTTCTCCGGAATTCAAATATGTAACGTTATATCCTGAATCAATGTCAATGATAACACGCCCGCCATTATCATTCCAAGAAAGTGTTAACGGCTGAAGAATCTATTCTTTCAAAAAAACGACAGGATTATTCACTCCGTTCAGAATGACTTCCCACGTTTCAGGATAACTGTCACCAGCTATTTTTATCCCATCTGGATAATTATAATACCGCCACGGACAACTCTCTGTTATTATCCGTTTGGCAATCATTGCCTTAGATTGTCTATCAATGCAATGAACTATTCATCAGTAACTATCACCCATGTTACAAGCCATGTATTATGATTTCAAGCAGATTATTGCAGCTTTATACATATTTAAATATACTATACGTTTGATTAGCATATTCCCTTGATAATACTAACTGTTTACTCTAATTTTTTATTGATTTTATATAAAAGCCAATTATATTGGTAGTTGTGTATGTAATAATAGTAATAATCAGGTTACTGTTTCTTTTTAAGTACAGTATATTATCGGGATTTGTTGTAACCATTTCTCATCATAACCTAATCTAACCATTTTTCAGGAAAAATATGAAAACAGAATATGAGTATTGTGATTGTAAGCCTCGTGAAGAATGTGGTGTTTTTGGCATTTACAATCATCCCAAAGCAGCAAACCTTACCTACCTTGGACTTTACAATCTCCAGCACCGCGGGCAGGAATCAAGCGGTATTGCCTCATCAGATGGCGAGCATATCTATCGCTATGCCGGCATGGGTAAGGTTGTTGATGTATTTACCAAAGAGCATATCAACAATCTCAAAGGTACTATCGCTATAGGGCATAACCGCTACTCCACCACTGGCTCATCATTTTTACGCAATGCTCAGCCACTTCGTGTTCATTCAGTGTTGGGACCGATAGTTCTTGCTCATAATGGCAACCTTGTAAACTATGCAATACTGCGAAGAGCTCTTGAGAAGGAAGGAGCCATCTTCCAGACATCTATCGATAGCGAAGTAATAGTTCATTTGATGGCTCGATCAGGACTCACCAGCTTTCTGGATGCCCTTATTTATGCATTGAAGGCTATTAAAGGTGCTTACTCATTGCTGGTCATGAACAATAACACCATATACGCCATACGAGACCCTTACGGGTTTAGACCTCTTGTTCTTGGTAAATTAGGCAACTCCATGGTAGTGGCTTCCGAAACCTGTGCATTTGATATTATTGAGGCTGAGTACATTCGCGAGATTGAACCAGGTGAAATGGTGGAGATATCACCCAATGGCATAAAGTCATATTTCCCGTTTGGAAGTGTTAAAAATTCATTGTGTGTTTTTGAATATATCTACTTTTCACGACCCGACAGCATTATATTTGGACAATCGGTGCATGAGATGCGCCTTAGAATGGGAGCAGTGTTAGCAAAGCAATCGCCGGTAAAAGCAGATATAGTGGTTCCCATCCCTGACTCTTCAGTATGTGCAGCACTGGGTTACTCCCATGCCAGCGGCATACCCTATGAAATGGGAATGATACGCAGCCATTATATTGGCCGAACGTTTATTGAACCCGAACAGCGCATACGCGACTTTGGAGTAAAGATTAAATTTAACATTGTGCGCTCAGCAATAGAAGGCAAACGAATCGTTGTTGTTGATGATTCAATAATGCGTGGTACAACCATGCGAAAGATTATCAAGATGTTTAGAAATGGCGGCGCTAAAGAAATTCATGTCCGTATCTCGGCGCCTCCAACCCGTTTTCCCTGTTTCTACGGTATTGATATACCAACACGTTCTGAACTTATAGCATCCTCACATACCATTGATGAGATTCAAAAATATCTGCGTGTGGATTCGCTTGCATATATGACTGTTGAAACTATGCTTGCGTCTCTTGGCGTCCACCATGGCAAATTTTGTACTGCCTGTTTTGATGGCAACTATCCAATTGAATTTCAGGAATCCGAAGATTATCAAAAATGTCTTTTTGATGATATTGTTGCCTGTGGTGAATATTATTAAAAACGCTTGACATAACGAATATAATTTTTCTTTGTTCTTAATATACAGGTGACTAGCTCAATTGGTAGAGCAGCGGTC
>DCUV01000032.1:57306-348203 GCA_002328585.1 Spirochaetia bacterium UBA2205 | reverse complement strand
GGACCCTTTTTTCTTTCATTACTCATAGCAAATATTGAGGTAATGTACAGAATTATAACCGGGAAAATTAAACCTGCCATTGTTGAAGTTGATCCTGAAATGGACGATGAACTGGGTATCTATCTGCTTGCTAATTCAATAACACTATCACCTGGAACATTAACAGCGGGTTATGACCCTGATAGGAAGAAGTTCTTTATCCATTGTTTATATTGGGTAAAGGAAAAAGGGTATAAAGCCACACCAAAAGATGTATCAGGATTTCAGCATTATTTTCTAAAGAAATTATTTAAATAAATGGATTAGTATATGTATGATTTTGATTTAATTTTTTTAATCGCAGGGCTTTTGACGATTATCTATGTTTGTATCATAGTAATACGAATTGCATTCAGTCACAATGTGCCTGAACGGATTGTAGCACTGGATACAATCAATACTCTTATAATTGTCATAATGATTGTGCTGGGTGCGGCACAAAAGAAAGCACTGTATATTGATATTGGTATTGTTTATGGAATTATTTCATTTATAGGCACATTATATATTGCTCGGTATCTTATAGATGAGAAGCGGTAGCTATGGATATTATAATTTGTATATTTCTGGCAATAGGCTTGCTGGTTAATGGCATAAGCATTGTTGGTCTTATGCGCTTTCCTGACATTTATACACGGTTACATGCTGCCACAAAAACAACGACTTTTGGCAGTATTTTTGTAGTGTTAGCTGTGGGAGTTAAAAATATATGGTATTATGATGCTACAAGCATAACAATAATCATTCACAGTATTGTAGCATTACTAGTTATTATTTTTACCAATCCAATCAGTGCTCATGCAATTGCACGGGCTTCTTTATTATCAGGGATAAAACCATTTGGTGTTGTAATAAATGAATATGACTACAAATCGCAGACAAAAACAGTCGATGATCTTGAAATGGATAAAATAAGTGAAGGGATTCCAGATGAGGAGGGAACCATATGATATATTATTTTTTTCTGGTTATTTCCATTGCTCTTGTTATTACAGCATTATTGAGCATATATTTTCGAGATTTACTGGCAGCGATAGTGAGCTATGCGGTATTTTCACTGGTTTTGACGGTATTATATTTTCTTTTAGATGCACCCGATGTTGCCATTGCTGAAGCTGGAATTGGTGCTGCTTTAACAACATGCATTTTTGTTATAGCAATACGAATGACACGGAGAAGAGAGGAATGAGGCTAATAAGTGTTGTAGCGATAGTTGTTATATTTGGATTTATCTTTGTGGGGATACTTCACCTGCATCCAATAGGCGAACCGGTTGGTAACCCCAGAATTTTATATGAAAGGCCACCATTGGGGATTGATACTCAAGGTGTTACTATCATGGATGATTATTTTTTACGTAATGGTCAGGTCGAAACAGGATCAAATAACATAGTTGCCAGTATTGTTTTTGATTATAGAGGATTTGATACATTGGGAGAGGCAACTGTGCTCTTTATTGTAGTAAGTAGCATTTCAATGTTATTTTTTACTTTTTTGAAAAGCAAAAGTATTGTATCAGCTGGTGTCCCCAGGGCAAGGCAATTTCCCAGGATAGAATCAAGAATTATAACGTTTGGTGCTTTTTTAATGTATATCATGATCTTGAGTTTTGGGATTTATCTGGTAGTTCATGGGCATGTTTCTCCAGGTGGCGGATTCCAGGGAGGTTCTGTCATGGCTTCAGCTACAGCACTTTTGTTAATCAGTTTTTATATAACCCGTCACATGCAAAGAACCAGAAAAATTTTTTCATTTTTTGAATCGTTGGGACTAACAATATTTATTGGAATGGGTTTTGCAGGGATTGGGATTTCATTTTTATATAATTTTTTGGCTCATGGTACAACAGTATTTGGTAAAATAATCCCCTTTGGTCCTAACCCTGGCTATTTGATTTCAGCCGGTATTTTGCCCTGGTTATCTCTTGCTGTTGGCATAGAAGTTTTTTTTGGATTAAGCCTTATTCTGGTTACGTTATTCCATGCATCAGGTGTGAAGAATAATTTATAATTAATAAGGGGCTATATGTCAGCTATCATACTCTATATAACTTTTGTTTTGTTGTTTACTATGGGATTATTTGCATTAATATTTAAGCGAAATCTCATCAAGATTGTTATAGCTCTTAATATCCTTGATTCAGGGATGAATCTTTTTTTTATTACTCTGGGATACCGGCATAATGCGACAGCGCCAATATTTACATTACTACCATGGGATACTCACATAACTATGGTATTGCCCACCCCTCAGGCGTTGATTTTAACAAACATTGTTATTGGATTTGCTACTACGGCATTGATGCTGGGTGTAGCAATATTAACCTATAGAAATAATAAAACACTGGATACGCGTAAACTTCGTGGAGTTGAAGAATTATGATAAAACATGTTCCGGTATTATTGGTTGCAATACCTCTTGTTGTTGCTTTTATGCTCCCTATTATAGGTATGGTTAATCGTACTATACGCACTATAACAGCTGGTGTGGCGATTGTTATTATCATGGTGCTATCATATTTGCTGATACAGGATGTAATGATTTGTAAAAAAATTTTTTATTATATGGTAGGTTCTCCTGATCCAACTGCTTTATTTGAGCATGGATTGACATTCCCTATACGCATAGCATTGAAAATAGATCAATTTTCGTTATTATTTATTATTATGGCTACAACATTGTCGTTTCTTTTTTATTTATTTTCATCACAATATATTGAAGAAAATGAAAGGAAAAATTATTTTACTGTTTTATATGTTTGTATGGTTGCTGGCATGATGGGAATGCTTATTGCGAATGATTTATTTACATTTTTTGTTTTTTTAGAAATACTATCGATATCATCGTCTGCATTGGTTTCATTCAGAACAGAACGGAAACATCCACCCTATGCTGGTTATAAATATATGTTTGTGAGCTCAATCGCAACAAGCTTTTTTTTGCTAGGTATTGCATTCCTTTACGCACAGTATGGTTCGTTTAATATTGACTATCTCAAAAAAGTAATGGATGGGACTGTACTGGACAAAATTGCTATTGTGATGCTCATTTTACCATTAGCTATGAAGTGTGGTGTTGTCCCCATGCATATGTGGATACCTGATACTTACTCTGAAGCTCCCGCCCCAATAAGTTCTATGGTAAAATTAGGTAGTTTGATCTGTTTATACGGGCTTTTCAGGATTGCATTTACTTTTGGGAGTCATGTGTATGTGAGCTATGAATTGGGGATACTATTTATACTATTTGGTGTGTTATCAATGTTTGTAGGGGTAACTCAGGCACTTATACAGAAAGATGTTAAGCGACTTATGGCTTTCCATGCTGTTTCTCAGGTTGGCTATATGTTATTGGGAGTTGGCGTAGGGCTTTCAGTTATTAAATCGGGTGATGCTTCATTTGCTATTTATGGAAAAATAGCCATGATAGGTGGGCTTTTCCATGTAATCAACAATGCCCTCTATAAAGGATTGTTATTTTTAACATCTGGTATAATGGTTAGACACTATAAAACGCGCGACTTGAATGTTATGCATGGATTGGCTCATTATGATAAGTTTACTGCACTGGTTTTTATGATTGCAGCATTAGCAATTTCAGGGATACCACCATTGAATGGTTTTGTTTCCAAGCTTATCATTTATGAATCTGTATTTCACTATAACCCGTTGTTAACATTAATAGCTATTTTTGTTTCGGTTTTAACATTGGCTTCATTTATGAAGGTTTTTTACAGCGCTTTTCTGGGAATGCCTCCTGAAAGGAAGCCGGTTGAACAACCAATATTGGTCAAATTCAGCATGGTTATTTTGAGTATTATTATTGTAGCCATTGGTTTGTTTCCGCAGGGTATTATAAAATTATTGATTGAGCCTGCTGTAAATGCATTAGCTACTTTTTAAATGGAGCACTATGAATGCATGAATTTGAATTAGAATATCTCAATTGGATACCATTATTGTGGGTTTGTGTTTTTTTGATAATTATGGTTTTATTTATAATTATTGGAAAAATATTTTTTAGAGATGATTTTGATGAGATGTCAGAACAGGGACTTCCATTTTACTCAGGAACCAGTAATAAAATGCTGCAATTAATCACTGCAAGTAATCTATACTGGGGATTTAAACATACCTTACAATCATATTTTAATAGTTTAAATAGATTGTTTATCAGTAATCTTGGCGATTTTATTCAATGGTTTATTATTATCGTTGCTATAATGTTATTGATAATAACAGGGGCACTTATGTGAAAAAGATTAATTACAAACATTTGAAACGTTCATTATGGGCATATCATATGAATACCGGTTCATGCAATGCTTGTGATATTGAAATACTTGCTACGTTAATGCCAAGGTATGATGCTGAAAGGTTTGGCATTAAATTAGTAGGCAGTCCCCGACATGCAGATGTGTTATTAGTAACTGGAACGGTAACAGAGAAAATTAAAGATAAAATACTGCAGGTATACCAGCAGGTTCCTAAACCCAAGCTGGTCATGATTATAGGCAGTTGCGGTGCAACAAAGGGGGTATTCCATGAATCATACGCCATGGCCGGTCCCCTTGATACATTGCTGCCAGTGGATGTTTATGTCCCTGGTTGTCCGCCGCGTCCTGAAGCAATCATCTATGGGGTTGCAAAAGCCTGGGAAAAGTTAGAAGAGTTGTAAAAATAGAAAGCGTGGTCAATGGTATGGATGCTCAATCAATTGTGACGATTATTCAGGAAAAATTGGGAAGTCACCTCCAGGCTTCAAGATTGAAGGTAAAAAACTACCATGCTGGAATTATACGATTGCACCTATGGATCAGTATAGATCGGGAGGCATTCCATTTTACGGTAAATACTCTAAAAAGTTTAGGGAGACTCCACCTATCTACAGCGATGGCTTATAAGGAATATGAAGATCGTATTGAGCTTATCTATCCATTTGCCCTGAAAATGGATGATGCTCACTATTCAGAATTCATGATTATTGCATCTGTAGATATACCCCACAATGATTTAACAATCAGAACTATTACCGATATTGTGCCGGGAGCTCTTTTTATGGAAAGGGAAGTTATGGAAATGCTTGGGATAGTAATTGAAGATATCCCTGATAGCAGGAGGCTATTTACTCCTTCATCCTTACAGGATGGATATTTCCCTCTTCGTAATGGCAAAAATAAGGAAGATAGCAAATGAAATCTGATATAGTATATCCTTTAAATATTGGACCGGTACATCCTGCATTTAAGGAACCAATAAAATTTACATTCAGGATAGAAGGAGAGCAGGTTGCTGGTGTTGATATAGATTTTGGTTATACTCACCGAGGGATTGAAAAAATAGCTCTGGAAAGGAATTACATTCAGATTATCTATTTGCTGGAGCGAGTATGCGGTATATGTTCATTTTCGCATCCACTGGCATATTGTCTTGCTATAGAAGATGTTGCAGAGATACAGGTTCCCGATAGAGCTCGATATATCCGCACCATAATAGGTGAGCTGGAGCGATTGCATTCTCATTTGCTTTGGACAGGTATTGCAGCACATGAAATTGGTTTTGATACGCTTTTTATGTATACATGGAATATTCGAGAAAAGGTATTAGATTGTCTTGAAGAATTTACTGGCAACCGTATAAATTATGGGATGCTCACCATAGGTGGCGTCAGGAGGGATATAACACCAGAGAATTCAGAAACGATTACACGCATGTTAGAATATTATATGGAATTGTATGATCGTGCTTCGGAAATACTTCTGGATGATTTAACATTACGTGCACGAACTGAAGGTATTGGGATCTTATCCCGTGAGCAGGCAGAAATGTTTTGTGCAGTAGGTCCCACGGCACGAGGATCAGGATTGCTGAAAGATGTCCGTATAGATTATCCAGTTAATGCTTACTATGATATCCCGTGGCTAAATCCGATATCACCACGTGATATTGGCAAAGAACCTATTGGCGACGTGTATGATAGAATGGCAGTACGGGTGCTGGAGATTAAACAATCATTAAATGTAATACAGTTTTGCATGGAAAACTTACCAGAAGGAGATATTAATTCCGGTGAAGGAGCAGTTAAAATTATCAACAAGTTGAAAAAACTTGAAGGTGAGGGTATAGGGCGGTATGAAGCTCCGCGAGGTGAGGTATGCCATTATGTTATTCTTGATAACCAGGAGCACCCCATACAGTTAAAAGTCAAAGCGCCTACCTATTCAAATGGATTTACATGGATACCTATGCTTACAAATATTGAGATAGCTGATATACCAATAGTTATTGCTTCCATAGATCCATGTGTAGCATGTGCAGATAGGATGACTTTTATTAGAAAAGATGGTGCCAAAGAAAGGTACAGTTGGGATTATCTTCATCAAAAAAGCATTCAGAAATACAAGAGGTCAGCAAACCAATGATTATGATACTTGCTATAGCTCTCATCATGACGATAGTGGGATTAATATTAGGACTTTTGTTGAAAGGGATAGACCGGAAAATAGCGGCATATTTCCAGTCAAGAATTGGACCGCCCCTTTTACAGCCAGTCTATGATATTATTAAATTGATGTACAAGCAAACCATTATACCGGTAACAGCAGTCAGATGGTTGTTTTCATCTGCTCCTGTAATTGCTCTAGCATCAAGTGCATTGTTATTATTATATATTACGATACCATATATATTTTACATCTTTGAGATTAATACTACTTTACAGGGTGATTTAATTGTAGTATTGTATTGTATTCTTATCCCTTCTATAGCAATGGTTACCGGTGCTTTTTCGTCTGGTTCACCGTATGCTGCGATTGGTGCTCAGCGTGAAATGGTAATACTCATGAGTATAGAATTACCAATAGCTGTAGTAATAATCAGCGTTGCGTGGCATGCAGCAGACAGTATGGCGGATCCTTTTGCTATTTCATCATTATTTGAATATCCATTATGGCATAATGCTGGTGCATTTGGGGTATTGGGTGGAATATTATTGTTTTTTGCTATGGTGCTTGTTTTACCAGCCGAAATGTCCAGAGTGCCGTTTGATCAGGCCGAGGCTGAAACTGAACTAGCAGAAGGTATTTCAGTTGAATATTCTGGTAAGCTGCTTGCATTTATACTATTAACTGATGCTTTTAAAGCATTAGCACTTTCAATGCTTGTTGTAATACTTTTTTTCCCATATACGCTATCCCAATTATTTGGTATATCTTTTCAGATGTATGGGCATACATTGACCCCTTTTGTTGAAATAGTATTTTTATTATTTAAGATTATAGTAATTTACAGTTTTGGGATAACCTTTATCCGTGTTGTTATGGCACGTTTGAAAATATCACAGGTTGCGCGCTTTTTTCTTTTTGCAATAACAGCAATCAGTATTATTGGGTTAATACTTATTATGCTTGATCCAAATATGAGGATTATATAGTAGGTGTGTCATGTTAGGTATGGTATATAAAGTCATTGAACAGATCTTTTCAAAGAAATCAACCAATTGTTTCCCTATGAAATATATTCCCAATAATACTACACAATACCTTAACCAGGGAATAATACATCCACCAATTGTCGTTAAAGAAGGATTCAGAGGCAGACTGGAATACGATTTTCAGAGTTGTACAGGGTGCGGTTTATGCAGTAAAGTATGTCCAGCTAATGCAATTGAGTTGTATTCTGCTGAAATTAACAGTAAGAAGACAAAAAGGGTAGTCATCTATTTAACGCGATGCACTTTTTGTAAGGAGTGTGTTGATATTTGCCCTAGAAATTCTATAACTATAACGAAGTCATTCTGCATGGCAGATTATAAAAAATATGGTAATTCACTGGTGGTTGGGTCGGAATACCGACAGCAATTTGAGATAAAGGATCATGCTGATGTTGAGTAAAAAAAGACAAATTGAAATATATAAAAAGCTTCATAATTGTGATGAGGTATAATGTTTCAGACCATCGCGAGGTGGGTAAACTTAAAGTAAATAGTCATCATCCCAATGGCTCAATGAATGAAAAATATTTGACTGGGCTCCTTTGATAGTTTTATTAAGATTTTTTAAAAGTTCTTTCATTTGATACCGTTTTGTGCAATCTTTGTAAGGGCATTCATTTTCAATAGGTGATAGTGGAAGGGCTTTTATATAACCTTTGATCTGTGCTTCGGTTAAAAAAGCCAGAGGCCTGATGATTTCCAATGCACCGTTGAACATTTTTAATTTTGGTGGCATGGTCGATAGTTTTCCGTGATAAAGCATGTTTAAAAAAAAAGTTATTATTATATCATCTTGATTATGCCCAAACGCTATCTTTTTGCAGTTAAGCTGTGCTGCTGTTTCAAAAAGAGCTTTTCTCCGGTACCATGAACAAACAAAGCACGGGGATGAACCTTTGATAGAAAGATCAAGTGTAATGTCTTTAATTATCAAGGGTATATTATATATTGAACAGTATGATTGAAGAATATTTATTGATTTATTATTAAAATTTGTCACATTCACATGACAGCAATATAGAGTATAATGAATAGGTAAATACGATAGCCGACGATATAAGGCATCCATGCAAACCAATGAATCTTTACCGCCTGATAATGCTATACAAATAGTATCGCCTGCTTCTATCATTGTATAAGTATTGATTGCTTTACCAACAGTTTTTACATATTTGGTAATTTGCTTTTCTTTCATTTTGAAGTGCATAATAAAGCCTTGACGTAAATATAGTTATATGGTTATTAGTAGTATGAGTAGATTGCATTGTCAATAGTAATTGTGTGTAATATTAATTGTTATTGAGGTTATGAAAATGGCGCGCTGTATGATAGTTGATGATTCAAGTTTTATGCGTCGAATTATTCATCAAACATTAGAGGAGGCAGGTCATCAGGTTGTTGCAGAGGTTGATAATGGTTTAGACGCATTGTCAAAGTATAAAGAAGTGAAACCCGATGTAGTTACCATGGATATTACCATGTGGGGGAAGGATGGATTAGAAGCTATTTCAGAAATTACCAGTGATTATCCTGATGCTAAAATTATCATAATATCAGCATTGAATGAAAGAACTTTAAAAATAAATGAGAAAGATATTAATGCTAGGTTATTTTTATCAAAACCTTTTGAAAAACAGGAACTCTTAGATGCAATAAAAAAAGTCTTAAACTATGGATGAACAACTTTTACAATTATATAAAAAAAATGCTATTGCTGATAATGCATATATGATTGCTGATGGGACAGTATTTTTATTTGTAACAGAAGCTGATAAATATGTTCTCCAGGGGAAGAATGTAATTATAGGTGCCACGGAGCCAGTATTAAACAGCAAAACGTATGAAAATATACACAGACTTGAAACAGCCTTAGCTGTTAAAGGTACAACAATAAAAAAAATTCCTGCTAATACTATTATACAAAGTTTAAGTAATACTGCTTTTACCATGAATCTGGCTATAGTTGAAGCTAAAGTTGTTGTATTGACAAATGACATTTTGAAGAAAAATATGCAAATCGATTCTCAACTGGTGAAAGAACGGAATATATGTATTGAATATTACACTATTGTGCATTCACTGCAACTGGAATATGAAAAAAGAAAACTGCCATGGTTAAAAGATCTAATTGAGAAATTTAAAACCAGCATAACATTTAAAAAAGGTGAAGCATTTTCGCGGGCAAACGAATCATTACGAATTGATACTCCCAGGGAACTATCTGCAAATATGATAGAGTTTCCTCCTGGTTCGTTATTATGTGAAGAAGGTTCGGTGGGTGATGCAATGTATATATTAGAGTCAGGGCAATTAGAGGTTTATATACAAAATTCAAAAGTGGCAACGATATCTGAAAAAAGTACTGTTATAGGTGAGATTGCAATGCTGCTTTCAATGCACAGAACAGCCACATTGAAAGCACAAAATACAGTTGTTGTTACTAAAATAACACGGGAAGATTTAAGAAGGTCAACTTCTCCAGAGTTGACGCAAGCATTGCTGGTTTCGTTAGCTAAAAAACATCATGCAAATGTGTTGCATATTATGGATATAAATGAAAAAAAAGCTCTTGCTTATGCAGACTCCTCCAGACAAGAGCTCATCAAAACTGAAGCATATAGATATCAAAATGAGCTATCACAACTTAAATATACACTGGAAAAATTAATTCAGAGCAAACAAGCTGATTATCTGGAATATATTTTAAACAAATAAAACTTACTATTCAACCTCTGTTAATACTTCGCCCTTTTTAAGGGATTTCAGCCAGTTTAATTCAGCTTTAAGATGATTTTCTAGATAGGTATAAACGTGTAACTGAGAGTTTGGTAAATTATTTTTTAATTCAGTATCAATTTTTTCTTTTAATGCATTCATCTTATCCTTGATATGCTCAACACGATCTTCTATGAATTGTTCTTTCTGTTCAGGAGAAAGAGAATTCAGGAACATCAATACTATATCAATATCAAAATGTATGAAATTATGGTCAAAATATTGTTTCAGCATCTTTTTATAGTATTTTCGTCCGTCAGGCAGTATCTGATATATATACCGCTCAGGATTTCCTCCTTCCTTTTCGGTACCTATTTTTTTTACCCAGCCATTATCTAATGCTTTCTTGATTGCATAATAAATTGAACCAAATTTAATATCTACATAATCTTCAAGGCGTTCAACTATGCGCTTTTTAATTTCATAGCCGTAAAGATTTTCTTCCATCAATAATCCTAATATGGTTATTTCAATTTTCATATTACACCTCATTTGAATAAATTTTTATTATAAAATTTATAATATAAAAAATACTTATAAAAATCAATGATAATATTGTATGTTCATAAAAATTTTTTACAAATAATTTAAATTAGATTATATAAATAAGACTTAATATTTCATTATTTTTAATATAGTTTAATTTTACTATTATTTAAGTGTTTAAGCATTTACCATTCGATTTCTTTCAATAAAGAACTGTAAATAATAATAATAGTATGGCAAATTACAACTCCTCTGAAAATAGGTAATAAGCACTCCTGTGATTCCGGGCTTTAACCGGAATCTCAATATGTAACTATGAATCCCAAAAAGAGTTCAGGATAACTGCCGGCAACTATTTTTTTCATTCCCTCTCAGTGTCTGCATGCTGACCATAATGAACTCTCTTCAAAAACAAGCAAAAACAAGCAAAATTTACAAAACTAATAATGCAATAAGGTAGAACATTCGATGATAATACAATATTTATGATTATTGTGATAATTGTTTCAATGATAAACGGATTATTGTCTCTAAATCACAATCAGGATTGCTTGTGATAATTGAAGAAATTGTAGATATTGCAAGTTTTTCATCAAAACCTAATGACACCAGTGCATCGATAGCATCCTGTCTATCGGGGAATGTTGTAGCAGGATGCTGGGTAGTACCTTCTAATTTTCGAAGTTTTCGTTTTAGTTCAAAGATTATTTTTTCGCTTTTACTTTTTCCAATTCCTGGTATAGTGGTAAAGGCAAAGATGTTTTCAGCTTTCACGGCGTTGGTAATATAGTGAGGTGACATCGATGATAAAATTGATATTGCAATAGATGGACCTATCCCGGGAATTGATGTAAGGATTGCAAACATCTGCTTTTCTTCTTCTGAACTGAAGCCATACAGGGCAATGGAGTTTTCTCTGACTATCATAGCAATATAAAGCTCGATAGTAGCTACAGAACTTATTTTTTCATAGGTAGATAGAGGAATGGCAACCTCATACCCTACCCCATTAACATCAACGATAACTTTTGTTGGTTTAACAGATATTTTTTTGCCTTTAAGAAATGCAATCATATAAACTCAAAATTTAAATAAAATTTATACTTTTTGATGTAATAATGTTCCTGCTGGTGTTGCCAGACAATGACATAGTGCTATCGCAATTGCATCAAACGCATCATCATAATTATGTATTATATCGCATTTTAAAATTTTTATCAGCATAGTCGATAGTTGTTCTTTTGAAGATCTTCCATATCCGGTAATAGATTGTTTTATCTGCATGGGCGTATATTCAGAATAAGGTATATTCTGCTGAGTTAATATTAACTTACAAACACCTATTACCTGCACTACCGATAAAGCAGTTTTAGTATTTTTACTGAAAAACAATTTTTCCAATCCACACGATTGAGGCTTATATAAAGTAATTAAATCACATACACTTTGGTATATAGTAAGGAGTCTTTCACCTTCATAACCTGGAGTTGTTTCAATAACGCCACAGTCAATATAGGTTAATCTATCGGTTACTATCGCCCAACCACAGCGTCCATAACCCGGGTCAATCCCCATTATAGTTGCCACATCGTTTAACTCATACTGTTAATAATATCATCAGGAATATCAAAATTAGCATATACATCCTGTACGTCATCCTGATCTTCAAGAGCTTCGATCAAGCGTAAACATTGTGATGCTTTTTGCCCTTCCAGATTGATAGTTGTTTTGGGAATATAGGTTATTTCACTATTTAATGTTGGCAGATTGTGAGAACGTATGATTTCTAATATGTCATTAAATTTATCAGGAGAGGTATAGACAACAATGGTAGTATCTTCAGTTTTTATATCCTCAATATCGTAATCAAGCAGGATTTCCATAACCTTATCCTCATTTGTTGCATTTGCATCAATATTAATGACGCCTTTTCTAATAAACAGGAATGAAACACATCCCGATTCACCTAAATTTCCGCCATTTTTTGAAAATATAGTGCGTATCTCTGGCGTTGTTCTATTTTTATTGTCAGTCATGCAGTCAACCATGACGGCAACTCCACCGGGGCCATATCCTTCATAGCGTACTTCTTCGTATGTTGAACCATCAAGGGCTCCCGTCCCTTTTTTTATTGCCCGTTCAATGTTTTCCATTGGCATATTGTTTTCACGTGCTTTCAAAACAGCAGTCCGTAAACGGGGATTGCTGTTGAAGTCATCACCACCGACGCGAGCGGCAACGGTGATTTCCCGTATAAATTTGGTAAATATTTTTCCCTTTTTTGCATCCTGTGCAGCTTTTCTGTGCTTAATATTTGCCCATTTAGAGTGCCCTGACATAATGAATGCTCCTCACCATACAGTTTGTAAACATGAAGTAAAAACTAAAGTAATGACGAATGTTAGAAATGTCATTGATTTTGTCATTAATAAAATAATACATCTTTTCAAGAAAAAAAATTTTATTAAAATCCTCTGGAAATTTTCAACTGTAATTTTTCAATTTTTTTGCTGGATTCTCTTATTTTAACACCATACGCAATGGTTTTGTTATACCATTCAATTGCCTGATTAAACTGCATTATATTCTCATGGGCAACAGCAATTTTAAACGATAGTTCTCCTACATTTAATTTACTGTATTCATGTTCAAGCTGCCGTAATTCAAGTTGATTGTTTCCTAATTCATCCATAAGTGTTTGATATTGAGGGTATAATGCAATATCTTTATTAGCAAGCAATGTTGATTTAATTGCGTTTATTTTATCATTGATTGTATGTATATAGGCTTTTTTATCATCCATTGTTTTTTTCATATTTTCGGATATAGCTATTGACTGTAGATAGTGTTCTAAACCATTTTTGTAATTAAGATCCATACATTCAATATCTCCTAACATGGTATAGGATAGTCCTTTTAATACCCAATCATTTTCATTGAAAAGTGGGATAGCATTTATAAATGATTTATAAGCTAACTTCATATCCGAAATTTTTGTATAAGCAAGGTAGCCTAATGCAAAGAGAACAGCATAATCATTGGGTTTATGATTAAGGTATAATGTATATTGTTCGGCTGCGTTGATGTAATCTCCTATTGATTCATAGCAGTTTGCAGCAATCAGATAGAGATTGGGTGGAACACTATCACCTTTTGATGCAATATAACGGTTGAGATGAAATAAAGCTTTCTTTTTACTCTTGCCAGATGAAAGAGCTAAGGATAGTTCTAAAGAATAATCATAGTTATCCGGTTTAATTTCATACGCTTCCTCTAAATAGAACACGTATGCATTAAATTTATTTATTTTTTTAAAAATTTGTGCTATTGAATAAAAGATTGTATGATCCTTTTCTCCAATTGTTGTAAATCGTAATGCCTGAAAATAATGCTGTAATGCTTCATGATATTTGTAGATGTTTTGATAACATAGTGCTGCATCGGTATGTAATGCATAAAGAGTATTGTTATTTTCTATAAAATATGGTTGTATCTTTCTTTCTGAAAAAATCTTTTGTAAGTCGATTCCTTCTTCAATCTTTTCAATGGCAACATATGTGGTTGGTATCAGCTTTTCAATAGATCTTTTTGAATATATATCGTCAAGCTGGGATTGGATAATTGTCAAAGCTTCAGAGAACTTTTTTTGGTGTATAGCATCTTGATAATTCTGTCCAAAAAGGTAGTTGCTAATGAATAATGATAACAATAATGTAATTAAAATTGGTAGTTTAGTATTCATAGTGGTTATAAGCTATACGTTTTACTGATATTATCGGATGAGTTAGGAAGTAAGTTAAAAGGAAATGCTTATCTACGGATACGTATCTTGGGCAATTGTCTTTTTTTAATTTTCAGCGCACCTTCAGGATTATATTTGTTTTGTACTTCTTCGATACTGTGGCTAATGAGCATTCGTACTACTTCCTCGGCTTTATTGAGAACATCTATTAAGATAAAATTTTCATCGTCAGAGAAATCATTTAATAGATGTTCTTCCATCGTTACGCCTTTATGTGGGTAGCCAATACCTATTCTTACTTTTGCAAATCTATCTGATTTCAAAGCTTTTGTCATAGATTCTATTCCAGGGTGCTTGAGCTTGGACATAATAGCATCAACACGGATTTCGCCCAGAGGCAAAGACGAATCTTCCAAGACACAGATAATATCACGGACATTAATACGTAAAAAAGAAGCAATATACAGCACTGATTCACCAATAAGGGTAACAAAGGTTTGAGGTTTCAACAAAACAACATCCTCACCTGAAATTTTGCCACGTCCAATTATAGATTTTTTCTTTTTAACACGTATGTCGATATTCTCGTTGTTGCCAAGAATATCGACAACCTTAAAGCCAATGTTTTGCCTGTTATTGAAGTATTCTTCGCCTGGATTTCCAAATCCTACGATTAATTTCAATTACATACACCTCATTACTAAATAATTACTGTTCTTCAACAGTTTCTTGAGGTTGTTCCTCAGCCGGTTGTACAACCTCTTCGGTAGCTTTATGTGGTGCAAGTACAGCTACAATAACCGATTCAGGTGAACTTAGAATCTGAACACCTTTTGGAAGTATAATATCCTTTACATGTATAGATTGCCCCATTGCTAAATTTGTTACATCAATTTGAACCTTTTCAGGTAAATCGGTTGGTAGGCACTCAACTTCAATTTCGCGCTCAATTATTTCTAAAATCCCTCCTTGCTTAACACCAATAGAAGCTCCAATAATTTCTATAGGGGCTTTGGTAGTTATGGTCTCGGTCATTGTTACTTTAAAAAAATCAAGGTGCAAGATCTCATCGGTAATAGGATTCCGTTGATAATCCTTTATAAAAGCTTTTACCGGGGCACTATGTTGATCATTAAATTGGAGGTCAATGAGCAGATTTTCTGATATATGCCCTTTGAAAATTTTAAAGAAATTCTTCTTTTCAACCATTATAGCCTGTGATACGCCATGAGAGTATAGAACAGCAGGGATGTACCCTTGTGTTCTGAGCTTATGATTGGCATTTTTCCCAATTTCTGACCTTGTTTTGATTGGTAATACTTGTGCTTCCATATCAACCTCTTCCAGATAATTTGATATATATTATAGTGAAAATGGTATAAAATTCAATAATAATTTACTATGATATTATCGTATAAACAATGAACTTACTGATTCTCCATTATGAATTCTTCGTATTGCCTCTCCAAACAGTGGTGCCATAGATAGTATTTTCATATTGGGTAATATTTTATGTTTGGGAATATCTATTGTATTGGTTAATATGATTTCTTTAAATTCAGCTTTTTTAAGTTTTTCTATAGCATTGTCGGATAACACTGCATGCGTAGCAGTACAATAAATATCTTTTGCCCCACTCTTCCTCAAGGCATTTGCTGCCTGTGCTATAGAACCTGCTGTATCAATCATATCATCAATGATGATGCAGTTGTGATTTTTAACGCTTTCCTCGCCAATGATATTCATTACTTCTGATTTGTTTGGTTCGGGTCTTCGCTTGTCAACGATTGCTAATTCGGCACTGATATTACGAGCTAAAAATCGAGCACGTTCAGTTCCGCCTGCATCAGGAGAAACCACTGTTGGATTTTGTATACGCAATTCATTGACATATTCAAGAACAACAGGAGATGCAAAGAGATTATCGACAGGGATATCAAAAAAACCCTGAATTTGATCAGAATGTAATTCCATGGTAAGGACACGGTTAACACCTGCTGCATAGAGCATGTTAGCTATAAGCTTGGCAGAGATAGGAACACGCGGTTCAACTTTTCGGTCTTGCCGTGCATAACCATAATAAGGAATAACTGCAGTAATACGTTGGGCAGAAGCACGCATCGCAGCATCTACCATCAACAGCAATTCCATTATGTTATCATTAGCAGGATTGCTGGTGGATTGTATTAAAAAAACATCAACGCTGCGAACATTCTCCAGAATTTTAACAGATATTTCACCATCTTTAAATTTTTTTATCTCAATTTCAGAAAGCTCAATACCTAAATAATGAGCTATCTCCTGAGCTAATGCATAATTTGATGTTCCTGAGAATAATTTAATTGGATAAATCATATACACCCTATTGTTTAATCAATGTTTTTCGAATTATGCCTTCAAGTTTTATAAGTTCTTCTTTAGAATTTACACCGGTACCTTCAATAGAGTCATCAAGTTTAATGATTTTTATATCATATCCAGACTTTCTAATAAATGTTAAAACATCAGGTAAATAATACTCCCTTTGAGCATTATCGGTGGTAATAGTTTTTAAACCCTGGAAAAGAATAGGACTTTTAAAAGCATAGGTACCGGTATTCACTTCTTTTATATTCCTCTGAATAGTATCAGCATCTTTTTCTTCCACAATTCTAATCAAATTATCATATTCTCCACGGATAATACGGCCATATCCGTATGGATTTTCAAGTTCCATAGTCAGAACTGCAGCACCTGTTTTGTGGTCATTAACAGCATTACACAGCTTGATAAATGTTTCAGGCTTTATGAGCGGAACATCACCGCATGCTACAAGTAAACAACCGTTATAGGTACCCAATTGAGGTTCAGTTTGCATTACAGCATGACCTGTTCCTAACTGTTCCTTTTGCCAGACAAAGGAGATATTATTGTCAATTGCGGTAATAACGTCATCACCTTTATAGCCCACGACAACTATAATATCGTTATGGCTTATACCTGCCCCGCTGAGATTATCTATAACATGCTGTACAAGCGGTTTTCCGGCTAAGCTGTGCAGTACCTTGGGCAGGCTGGATTGCATGCGCACACCTTTACCTGCGGCTAATATGACAGCTTTATAGTTGATCATAACCATCACTCATAATAAAGTATGCTGAGGTGCCAGGATTCGAACCTGGGAATGCCGGGACCAAAACCCGGTGCCGTACCACTTGGCTACACCTCAAAATAATATTATAATTATAGTAATAAAATGCCTTATGTCATTAATAAATTTGATACAAATACTTGTGAATAGTGAGGTTTAAGCGTCAGGAAAACCTCATTGGCTTTTCCAAAATCGGAAAATAGTGCAAATAATGCCGAGCCGCTACCTGTCATCTGGATGAAGTCCGGGGCAGAATCCTGCAAGGTATGGTAAATCCCCTTTAATTGAGGGTTGTTATCAAAAAGAATCTCCTGAAAATCATTTTTAAAAATGTTTAATAAAGCCACTACATCGTTTTTATCCCATAAAGCCAAAACGGCTTCTTTTTTTGACAAAACAGGTGAAAAACTTCTCATCAACGCGGTGTATGCTGTTTTGGTACTGCTGTGAACGTCATTAAACACAATAACAACTGAATCTGGCAGAGGTATTTTTTTCAATGGAGTTACTATCTCACCTTTGCCTTCGCAAAGAGCAATCTTTCCGTTTAAACAAAAAGGAACATCAGCTCCAATCTCAGCAGCTAACGCCATAAGTTCATTGTGACTGAATTTATTGAATACGTTATTACAGAGCATTAAGGCTGCTGCAGCATCTGCACTCCCGCCACCCAATCCTGCTCCTGAAGGGATTTCTTTTTTTAGGGTGATAGCAACCCTTGAACCGATATGGGCAGTTGAACAATATAAACGTATTGCTTTTGTGATCAGATTTTGCTCCGGGGGAATTTCCTTTACTATAGCGGCATTTTGCCCGCCTATGCATCGAATAGTTATATCGATAGCATGAGAATTGTGCAGTTTACATTCCTCAAGTTGTAAAAGATCAAAGATATTAATTTTTGCCATGATACTACAGATATTGTGGTAGCTATCTGGCCTTTTATTCAATACTTCTAGATGAAGATTTATTTTTGCGTAGGCTTTTATACTTTCAATCATCAATAATGGTATTGTGTAATAGATTGACAAATCTATATTTTGCCTGTTTTTCTGTCAAGCAATTAATGTTGTATTAACAATATAGTTGGTGCAAGTTCAAGTTTAGTTGGGAAAATGTATGATTGTTGATTAAGCATAATTGATTGTATATACAATTGCACTGTAAAAGAAAATACATTTGGAGCCTAATGTTAATTATTCCCATGTTATAATTATGACATTATGTAATAATAATTGACAAAAATACCGCTATTTTGTATTTTATTTTAATACGGTACCCTTTAATAATTAGTTTTGAACATTCCTTCTGGGGATAAGTATTGGAATACTGTGTATCGTATTGGTAGTAATGAAAAGCTGGATTTCCATAGGTTCCCATAAGCAAATAGATATGAATTAAATAAAACAATGAAGAATAGTATCATAACTACCCATAGTTTAAATGGTAGTCTTTTTTCTTATATTAAAAATATTCCTGTACTGACTGCTCAAGGTTGATGTTACTTTTTGCATAATGTGATACGCTATTATGAATACCAAATTTTATGTTAGCGCAGTTGCAATGAAATTATACCTCATTCCACTATTGGTGGCCTGTTTATTCTTTGGAGGTTGCTCTCAGACGGAGGTGTTTTTTTCAAACTATTCTGCAAAAAGTGGAGTATTTGATTGTTCCACAATTGATTTTACTAAAGAAAAACCTGTTGAACTTAAGGGTGAGTGGAAGTATCGGATGTTGGAAGATAATCCAGCTTTTGCTCGTCCAGATTACGATGATTCTGAATGGGATTACATTATAATACCCAGTTACTGGAATTCTGAAAAGTTCAAAGGCGATGGTTATGGCTGGTATCGCTTACAGGTAAAAGTAAATAAAAGTTTTTGGGAGACTTCACCAGCCATCTATGTTCCAGGTGCAAACACAGCCTATGAACTCTATTTCAATGGCAATAAATTTATGTGTTCTGGGATTGTTAGCATTGATGAGCAATCCTCAAGCCCTTGTTTAAGACCTCAATTAAAACCTTTAAGCTGTGAAAAAAAGTCTGAAGAATTTGTCATAGCAGTAAAAGTATCAAACTTTTTTCATCGTGGAGGTGGACTTAATAAGTGTATAGTTATTGGTCCTTTTGAAAGTATTACACAGATTCTGTGGGAACATGATTTTATTAAAACGGTTATACTTGGCATTATATTTATCATTGCCGTCTATCATTTAATTCTCTGGATGGGACGTAGAAAAGATAAAACCTCTTTTTGGTTTTCCATATTTTGTTTTGCGATTTTCAGCCATTCATTTGTTATAGGTAATTATCTTGAACGAATTTTTTATGATTTCAATGTTTTTTTTATCAGATTTTCAATTGAATATGGCAGCCTTGGTTTAGGATGGTTAAGTTTTACGCTCTATGTTTATTATCTTTTTCCGCGTGAATCAAGCAGAGTGTTTGTAATTTTTCAGATTATTACAGGGATTATTTTTATAAGCATTTCAGTGATTTTTCCGCCCAGAATATTTACAAATGTGATAAGTGCCTATAATGTAATACTTTTCATTACACTGGTTGGAGTTTTGATAGTTCTTATTGCTGCCAGTATTCGTCGCAGGGATGACGCATTGTTAATATGTATAGGGTATGTAGTATTAATGTTAACTATTGTTAATGATATTTTACATAATCTATTTATCATACGTACATTTTTCATGTCTGAATACGGGCTTGCGCTTTTTATTTTGTTCCAATCATCAGTTTTGTCATTGCGATTTGCAAGAGCATTTAAAACAACAGAATATCTTTCAGAAAATTTAAATGTTGAAGTAATGAAAAAAACGGAAGAGCTTGTGAATCAGACTGACAAAGCCATATCTGCTCAGAGGGATACGGAGAAAACGTATAAAAAGCTGGCATCATTATATGATCAAATATCAAATGAAGTCCATCTTGCAAAAACTATTCATGATAGGATTATTCCTAAAGAAATAATGCACATACCGGACGTAAAGATTGCAGTGTACAATGAACCTTTTATGCAAATAGGGGGTGACATTTATGACATAGCTTCTCTTCCAAATAAAAAGACACGAGTGTTTCTTGCTGATGCAACTGGACATGGTATAAGTGCATCACTGATTACCATATTGATAAAAGTTGAATATGATAAATTAAAGGATGAATGTGAAACCCCTGCTGAAGTTTTTAAGAAGCTCAATACAGTATTTTCAAATTACTATAAAACAATGAAAATGTTTTTAACGGCAATAATGGTGGATATTGATGGGAGCAATAATAAACTCCTTTATGCTTCGGCAGGACATCCCGACCAATTTTTGGTTATGAACAGCAATATTTTTGAGCTATCCCGAACAGGCCCTGCAATTGGAATTTCAAAATTTTCAAATTATGAAAATAAAATAATTGATATCACAGGAAACTATAAATTGTACCTATTTACTGATGGTATAATTGAAGAATTTAATACAGACTATTTTGGGAACCAATATAAAGATTTAAAGCATTTCATCCTTGAAAGTGGGCACTTAAGCGTTGAACAAACAGTATCACTCATTAACGAGGCAATAAAAATGAATGCATCAAACATACAGCACCGCGATGATAAGATTTTTATAGGGATTGAGTCTGTATAAGATAAAAAAAGTTACTAAAAGGCAATGACCTGATAAGTAAAGAATATGAGTGAAGTGATTGAAATCATAATCCATCATGAATAGGCATAAATTTTTTTCTTCCAGATAATAATAAATAATCAGGTATTGATTTATTGTTGTTTTTATAGTATATTGTAGGACTATGAATAGTAATACAGTATTTTAGAGGATGTTTAATATGAATAAAAAATTATTGATATCAATAAAAAATAATAATCGTGAAGCCATTACACAACTGATAACAAGTACACCGGGTATTACTGGTGTAGACTATAACAATAAACACTATGAAATTGAGTACGATAGCTCCGTTATAAGTCCCATGCATATTGTTGAACTGCTGGAAGAAAATGGAGTATACATAGAAAAAGAAATTTTACAGGCAACAATAGGTGGGATGAGCTGTGTCATGTGCTCTAAAGCTGTAACGAATGCGGTTATGAATATAGGAGGTGTGCTTGATATTAATGTAAACTATGCCACAGGAAAAGCAATGCTTGTTGTTACCCCTGAAGCTGTTCATAACAGCGACATAAAAACAAAGGTTGAAGATGCTGGTTACACGTTTTTAGGGACAGAAGAGGTTCAAACACAAAAACAGTCACCACTGCGGCTGGTACAGATTGTTGTTGGACTGGTAGCGGGTGCTTTGCTTATGGCAATGATGTATGGATCGTGGGCTATGGACACTATTAGCATTGCTATTATATCAACGCCAGTGTTTATTTTTGTAAGCTATCACATATTTGTTGGTGCATACCATGCACTGAAAAATAGGGTTCTATCAATGGATGTTATGTATGCCATGGGCATCGGGATATCATTTGTTGCAAGTGTCCTTGCTTCACTGCACGTGCTGTCGCATGAGTTTATGGTCTATGAAACGTCAATATTTTTGGCATCATTTCTTAACATTGGGAAATATCTTGAAGAAAGGGCTAAATCAAGGACATCCCATACCATTGCCAAGTTACTATCGCTTAGTCCGGATACAGCGATAGTCATTCGAGATGGGAGTGAAATAGAGATTAACACCCGTGATGTTACCATCGGCGACATGGTTGTTGTGAAACCGCAAACGCGCATTCCGGTAGATGGCGAAATAGTAAAGGGACAAAGTTTTGTGGACGAGTCGATGGTAACCGGTGAATCCGTGCCAGTATTCAAAAGCGAAGGCAATGCAGTCATTGGGGGGACACTCAACAAAAACAACCTGATTGTGATAAAGGCAAAAGCTATTGGGCAGGATTCAGTACTATCAAGGATTATTAATCTTGTTGAACATGCAGTGATGTCAAAACCACATGTGCAGCGTTTTGCCGACAGGGTAGTAACCATTTTTATACCGGCTATACTGACGATTGCAACAATAGCTGCAATGGTATGGTATGTAATAAATGGGGATATATTTTTTTCATTTCAGGTGTTTGTAGCTGTGATTGTTATAGCCTGCCCATGTGCATTGGGGCTTGCTACTCCAACTGCTATAACCGTTGGTATTGGAAAAGGTGCTGAATTGGGAATACTGATTAAAAAGAGTGAAGCCCTGGAAAATGCTTCAAGGGTTACATGTGCTGTATTTGATAAAACGGGAACGTTAACAACCGGCACCATGACAGTAACCAATATTGTAGCGTTTGATACCATCAGTGAACATGAATTGCTATCGGTTTGTGCTTCCCTGGAACGCTATGCTAATCATCCTATTGGTGAAGCAATTGTACAATTTGCTAACAATAATCAAGTAGCGCTCAATAACGTTGAGGATATCAGTGTAGCAGAAGGGAAGGGTGTCATGGGAACGATAGCTCAAAAAAAGGTTATTGTTGGCAGCAGTGATTTCATACAGGATTACATGCCATTTGAAGCAACTATCGCACAAAAAATGAAAGAATTTGAAGATGAGGGGAAAACGGTTGTTGTTGTAGCACAGGAAAAGCCGTATGGTATTATTGCGCTATCGGATACGCCGAGGGCAGATGCAAACAAGGTTATACGCTCTTTACGACAGCGTGGTATAAAAACAGCTATGCTTACAGGTGATAACAGGCTTAGTGCTCTGGCGATAGCTCATGAAATTGGCATTGATGTAGTTTATGCTGATGTTAAACCTGAAGATAAAATGAATATTGTGAAACAGTTGCAAAAGGATGGAGATATTGTGGCGTTTATTGGTGATGGCATAAATGATGCGCCGGTGCTGGCACAGGCTGATATTGGGATTGCACTTGGCAGTGGAACTGATGTGGCGATAGAAGCTGGCGATGTGGTACTCTTGAGGAACAGATTGCGTGATGTGGTAACGTATTTTGAGTTAGCAGTAAAAGTAATGCGACGTATAAAACAGAATATCTTCTGGGCATTTGCGTATAATGCGATTTTGGTTCCTGTAGCTGCGGGTGTGTTATATCCTTTCACAGGCTGGCTGGTAAAACCCGAACTGGCCGGGGCTGCCATGGCTTTAAGCTCGGTAACAGTGGTAAGTTTATCGTTGATGCTCAAGAGGTTTAAACCTGGTATATAAGCTTCATCAGCGTTTCTTTTATCCATGCTGGCAATTCGCTATAATCCTCAAAGCTCAATAAAGCCCCTAAATATATTTTATAACTTTGTCCCTTGAACTTCTTTTCAAAACCTTGTATAATGTAGTTGTTATCCCAATTATGCTGGTTATACAAATAAGCAGCATCAAAAGGATCTTTGGGGTCAATTCTTCTTCCTGCAACATACAGTTTGTTTAAAAAGAGATCAAAATCACCTGCTACTTTAATTCCATGAATGGTTTCAATTTTTTCAAGGTTTTTAAAAGGAAAAAAAATGATACTTTTATTCCATTGATAAAGAAATCTATATTATCCTCTTTACGCTCCCATTTATCAATCTGGTTTTGATATAATGGTATTACTTTTTTTGCCAATCGGTTATATGAAAATTCTTTAAAATTAAAGAAATCAAGATCATAACTTATCCTGTGGTTATATTTTAACATTATGGCAGTACCACCAGCTAAATAAAAATGCGGGAACTGCTTTTGTATCTGTTGTGCCAGGGTAATTATTGTTGTGTTAATTGTGTTCATTCCAGTACCGCACCCAGAATTTTACTCCCCGTTTTATGTCAGGGTAACGAGATGCTATGTTAGTTGTTTCCGTTGAATATAAAGAGTAAATAGTATGTATTTCTTCATAATTGCCATACTGCAAAACACGGAGAATTAATTTTTCAAGTGGAGCAGTATCCTGTTCATCCCATAAAAGAGATGCAAAGTGAGATGGAATGGGTACTTTTTGTGTGTAAATTGGTTTTATTCGTTGTGGTTTTTGAATATTACTGTTCTGTTGCTGCATGATAGTTACCTGATAAAAAACAAATGAAGATTGTTTACTGTAAATATAGTATCATGTCTATAGTAATAAAGCAACTATTTTATGTATTGCACATAACTACATATTAAAATTTACACATTGCAGATTTATGAATGCTAATAAACAATGCCATTGTTACCCATGCAGGAATGGTGGCTATTTTGAAAATATGATATGCAATGACATAACAAAGAGGATTATTCCAAAAATACGGCGGAGTGTTTCGCTATCAAGCGATACCGCAATCTTACCACCAAAATAGCCGCCAATGATAAAACCTAAAGACAGGGTAAGCGCAACCGGTATATTAACATAGCCGGATTTATAATATTCGTATGCTGCAAGAATACCAATAGGTGGTATCATTGCAGCCAATGTTGTCCCCTGTGCTAAATGCTGATTAAAATGCATTACATATATCAATGCTGGTATCATGATAATCCCACCACCAATACCCATAATACCTGATAACATGCCGGTGAATAGCCCAATGATTGCTGTAATAATAATCATACTGACCTCTTTTGTAAAAATAAATGTTGACCAGAAAATTAGAATACAGTTGCTTTATGTCAAGCGATATACTGCAAAGGTTTTGCAAATGGCAAAAAATACTTGTATTGTTACCTGTGAACATGCCGGAAACTATATACCTCGTAAATTTGTAGAACTTTTTTCCGAAGAGTATGAAATAGTAGCAACCCACGCTGCGTATGATATTGGGGCATTATCAATGGCTATCATCATTGCTAACATACTTCAAGCACCACTACTATACACAAAGGTTACACGACTTATTGTTGATTGTAACCGGTCAATGGGGAGTGATGAATTATTTTCAAAATTTACAAAAAATTCCAATAGTGATTTAAAAAAAGAGCTGATACAACGTTATTATACTAAACATCGCCATACTATAGAACAGGCTGTTATCAAAGCAATACAACATCATACTTATGTTGTTCATGTTGCTGTTCATTCGTTTACACCACAATTGAATGGATTTAAACGGTATTGTGATATAGGTCTTTTATATGATCAATGCTGCCCGGTAGAACAGCAATTATGTAAAAGTATCAAAGAAACATTGTTTGCACTGCATCCATTGCGCATAGCATACAATTACCCTTACAGAGGGTGTGGTGACGGGGTAACGGTATGGTTGAGAAAGCAGTATGGAGATAGGTACTGTGGCATAGAAGTGGAGGTTAACCAGGATTTATATTTTCAGGGGAACCATTTATGGCGACAGTTATCGAAAAATATTGGACAGGCAATAAAAAGGGCAATGGCAACAATGTAAAGGATATTGCATATACCGTATACAATGAGGAATCTGCCACCTATTCAGTGATTAGGTGGAGATGGCTGTCATTTGACAGTATTCTGAGTATCAATAATGTTTTTGGGAGAAGAATATAATGGTAGTAGACATGACAATGGTACAGAAGAAATTAAAAAACATAAAAGCGGAGTATGCTGAAATTCGAATGAGTGAAGATGAGGCAGTAAGCATACATCTTTCAAAGAATATGGTGGAAACCTGTAAGGCTGGCAAAACAACACAGGGATCAGTACGCGTCTACAACAGGGGATGCTGGGGATTTGTTTCATTTACCACGCTGGATATGATGGATTATGCAATAACCCATGCACAGGAACTATCGAACCTACAAAAAAAAGATGACGCTGTTACAATTGCTGCTATGCAATCCAATGTCGTGAACAAAAAAACAAAAGTACTGAAGCCTTTGCACAGCGTAAGCCTTGAAGAAAAGATGGAGCTTATGCACCGCTACAACGCAATTTTGAAGAGAAGCCAATTGGTTGAGAATACCAATGTTGTGTACAGGGATTCCATCGCTCATTATTATATGTACAATACTGATGAAACAAGTGTTGATTATGAAAGCTCGTTTTGCGGCATTTCGTTTTCGGCCATAGCAAAGGATGGTACTGTTATGCAACCGTACGGTGAATCGATTGCACAATACGGCGGATTTGAACTGGTTGAGGATAACTATGCAGTGGCAGAAAAAGTGGTAAAAACAGCTACAGAGCTGGTAAAAGCAGAACAGGTACAAAGTGGGCTATACAATGTCATAGCAGATCCAAAGCTGGCAGGGGTTTTTATTCATGAGGCATTTGGGCATCTTTCAGAGGCAGATTTTATTTATGAGAATCCCCGAATGAAAGAGCTTATGGTGATTGGCAGGCGTTTTGGTCCGGGATGTTTACAGGTGATTGATGATGGCTCACTGCCCTATACAGGGTATATTCCTATTGATGATGAGGGGATACAACCACGAAAAACCTATTTGATTAAGGATGGCATTTTAACTGGCAGATTGCATTCACGGGAAACAGCTATAAAAATGGGGGAGCAGCCAACCGGCAATGCACGGGCAATATCGTGTACTGCACCTCCCATTGTACGGATGACCAATACCTATATCGATAATGGTAACGCAACTGTTGATGAGCTGTTTGATCGTTTAGGTAATGGGTTGTATGTAGTTGGTGCATTAGGAGGGCAGACCAATCTTGAGATGTTTACCTTTACCCCGGCGTATGCCTATGAGGTGAAACGGGGAAAGAAAAAGAGGATATTGCGTGATTGCATGCTTAGCGGGAATGTGTTTATGACGCTTATGAATATCGATGCAATCGCAGATGATTGTACCATGTATGGTGGATTGGGAGGCTGTGGTAAACAGGGGCAAGCGCCTCTTCCGGTTTCCTCAGGTGGTCCGCACCTATTGATAAAAAATGTTCTTATAGGAGGCAAAGGTGCTGGAGGCAGCAAAAAGAAATCATGATGCTATACGCAAAGAATGTCAGGGCATTCAATGCAGGTGGTGGGATATTTATTCCAATGATGTTATCAGTAGATCAGTTACGTTTAAAAATAACATGTTCCATTCAGCGCGTGAATCTGCGGTACAGGGATATGGCATCCGGCTGAATATACATAAGCAAACCGGTTTTTCATATTGTAATGATTTCAATGATATACAATCGGTTATTGACCATGCAAAGGATACTGCGCAGTATGGGGATAATGAGGATTATGAACTTCCTGGTAAAAATGGTTTACCCGAAGTAACGCTCTATGATGAACAATGGTTAAAAAGCTGGACTGTAGAAGATCAACTACATCAATTGCAAGCTATAATAGATACAATCCGTAAAGAATATAGTGATTGCATTGTTGATAGTTCGGCAGGGTGTGTTGATGGATATGTTTATTTAACCAACTCCAGTGGTTTTGAAGCAGGATATCGTTATGTACATCATGGGGTAAGCGTTTCAGTATTGCGCATAGTATCAGATGGAAGCCGTATACAGGTATATGAAAGCAGTTCATGGGGAAGCGCATTTGATTATCATGAAATTGTTAATCGCCTTATTATGAAGTTGCGATTCAGCGAAACAAATGCTGCTATCCCTTCTGGCAACTATTATGCTATACTAACGCCAAAAGCATTCAGCCAGATTATGGGGGTAGTATTACAAGGGCTTTCCGGGAAGTCGATTCAACGGGGTATATCGCGGTATAAAGGGAAATTTGGTCAAAAAATTTTTGGCAAGCAGGTGAGTGTATATGATAATCCGCTTGAAAATTTTGCACCCGGCAGTTACCCTTTTGATGGTGAAGGGGTGATAGCTTTTAATAAAATAATCATTGAACATGGATATGTGCAACGGAATATAGCGCATTTGCAAAGTAGCCACATATTGCAGTGTGACCCTACCGGTAATGCATCGCGTAGTTATGCTACATTGCCACAGGAAAGCTTCAGCAACATTGTAGTGCCGGGTGGGGGTGTATCATTCAAAGATATGATTACACAGATGGGCACCGGTATCATTATTGATCAATTCATAGGATTTGGTCAATCTAATACATTGATGGGACAATTTTCTGCTAATTTAGATTTGGCATGGTTTGTCAATAAAGGTGAGGTGCAGGGAAGGCTTAAAAATTGCATGGTGGCTGACGATGTAATGAGTATGCTTGATGACACCATAGTACTATCAAAAGAGCGCGAATGGATTGGCGATAGTTATTTGCCATATGTTATGTGCAGGATTAATTACACCACCATCTAAAACATTTTTAGTATAAACGTTTTGACAAAATATTTTTAATTTTATTGCTTTTTTAGATAACTTAGTTATGTTTGCGGTAAAATTGAGAGAAGGCATACTTATTCAAATTTATATATAAAGGAGTATTCAATGAAAACGAGAATTACAGAACTATTTAAGATTCAATATCCAATAGTGCTTTCAGGGATGAGCTGGATAAGTACCCCGGAGCTTGTTGCTGCAGTATCAAATGCTGGTGGGTTGGGAATTCTTGCCACAGGGGTATTAACTGCAGATCAAACCCGCGAAGCGGTGCAAAAAATACGGTCGCTCACCAAAAAGCCATTTGGTGCAAATGTTACTCTTTATTTCCCCGGTGCGGAACGAAATGCACAGGTTTTAATTGAAGAAAAAGTTCCTATTATAAATTACTCATTAGGCAAAGGTGATAAAATTGCAAAAGCAGCTCATGCCTATGGCGGCAAGGTTGTGGCAACAGTTACCACACATAAACATGCACTTGCTGCCCAACGGGATGGTGCAGATGCATTAATTGTAACAGGATATGAAGCAGCAGGGCATGGCGGAGCCATTACTTCGCTTGTACTTATCCCGGCAATAGCTGATGCTTTAGATATACCTATAATTGCTGCTGGTGGTTTTGCTGATGGCAGGGGACTTTTAGCTGCTTTAGCGCTTGGGGCAGATGGAATAGCAATGGGTACTCGTTTTATGAATACCAAAGAAAGCCCGGCTGCAGAACTAGCAAAACAGGCAAGTGTAAAAAGTGAAGTATATCATACTGTTTACACACCCAGGGTTGATGGTTTGCCAGCCAGGTTTATGAAATCTGAAGGGGTGGAGCGTTTATTGAAAAAAAGATTAAATCCATTCAGTGCACTTATCAGATCCAAAAAGATTGCCGATATGTTGGAATTTCCATGGCTTAAGTTAGCGATTGGCATTATGCTCATGGGACCAAAACGATCGATGCAAATGGCACAGATGGCAATTGGATTTGATGCATTTAAACTGGGTACCATTGATGGAGATTTTACAAAAGGTGTGCTGCCATTGGGTCAGGTAAGTGGCATAATAAAGGATACCCCAACGGTAAAGCAAGTAGTGGATTCAATAGTAAAAGAAACAGTAGCGATAGAGAAACAGTTATCAAAAAAAGTGAAATAGTACGATAGTCATTGAGGAGTACGACAGAATTCTCATCAAAAAATATTGTTAAAAAAGGGTTAGCTATGCAGAAAGCAACATCGCAAGGATTAAAAGATTTTTTATTAGAAGAAAAAACGGTTGTTTCGATGATACTATCCAGTGCCGATGCACGAGGTGATAGTATTGCATTAACCGGCTTTAAGGATGATGAGAAATATTCCTATACATGGTCTGAGCTTAAACACCATGCCTATGCAATAGGCTATTTTTTGATATCCCATGGATGCCAGCCTGGCGATAAGATTGCAATTTTTGCGCAAAATTGCCCTGAATGGACCATTGTGGATTTAGGGATACAGTCTTCCGGGTGTGTTCCTGTCCCAATATATGCAACCAATTCCAGGGATGAAGCTCGATATATTATTGAAGATGCAGGCATCAAGATGATATTTACTGGTGATCAGGAACAATTTGATAAGATTTTTGAAATTGCCACTATGTCATCTGTCACTCATGTTATATCGCTGCAGGATGATGTCATCGTAAAGGGTGAAAAGGTTTTTTATTTAAAAGATATTATTAATACTGCAATAAATAATTCTGTTATTGAACAGGTTTCATCCCGTATACAGAGACTATCAAGTAACGATATGCTTACTATTATTTATACCTCAGGGACAACCGGCAATCCCAAGGGGGCTGTCCATACCCATGCAAGTTTTTTGGCAGGCATTTATGCATCAGTAGTGCGATTTCCTGAAGCAGGTCCGGGTATGGTATCGCTGGCATTTTTGCCGTTAAGTCATGTTTTTGAACGTATGTGGAGCTATGGGGTACTCCTTAAAGGTGGTGAAAACCATTATTGTCGAAATCCCAAAGATATTATGGTAATATTACCGCTTTCAAAACCACATTATATGTGCAGCGTACCACGTTTATGGGAAAAGATGTATGCGACAATATTTGACAGATTGGAATCAGCATCATCGATACAGAAAAAATTGTTTGTATGGGCAACAAATGCTGGCATAGAATTTGATACCCAAAAGCGTTCAAATAAGTTTATCAATCCGCTCTTGTTTTGCAAAAAAGCTATAGCGGAGATAGTTGTTTTAAAAAAAGTGAGAGGTGTGGTAGGCGGTAGAGCTAGTGTGTTCCATGTTGGGGGTGCAGCAATGTCGGCAGATATTAATGAGTTTTTTAATGGTCTGGGTATTCCATTGGCACAAGGGTATGGATTAACCGAATTTTTCCCTGTTGCAGTGGGTACTGCTAAAACTGCATATCCCGGAATATGCGGTCCTGTTCTTGATATTGTTGATGTACGAGTTTCAGATGAGGGGGAGATACAGCTAAAAGGTCCAATGTGTATGGATGGCTATTATAATAAACCGGAAGCAACCATGGAGATGTTTACAACTGATGGCTGGTTTAAAACGGGAGATGTCGGGACTATTGAAAAGCATGGTGATAATATGTATATACGCATAACAGATCGTATAAAGGACCTTATCATTACTGCTGGTGGCAAGAACATCGCTCCACAGGTGATAGAAACCATGTTAGGAGAGGATCTGTACATTGAGCAGGTGGTTGTAGTGGGTGATGGACGGAAGTATATAAGTGCACTTATAGTTCCCAATTTTGAGATATTAGATGAATATGCAAAATCAAAAGGGATTCAGTATTCATCAAGACAGGAACTAATATCTCATCCGGGAATACTTGAGTTTTACAACAATAAAATTGAAAAGCTGACAGAAGGTTTGGGGCAGGTTGAGAAAATAAAGCGGTTCACCCTTATGCCTGCTGAGTTTACCCAGGATAATGGTGAGATAACCCCAACCATGAAGATACGGCGTAAAGTAATCCAGCAGCGATATAGTGATATCATTAACAAAATGTATGAGGATTAGGAGTTAAAAGGGAAAAAATTATTATTGTATATAAAATATTGATTGAAATAATATAAGCATAACGTTGTTATGTGATAGTTAGTGTATTGAATTACTATTATCAGGAGAAAAAGGGAGTTATAATTATGAAAACACGAATTACACAACTTTTTGGTATTAAGTATCCAATTATTTTACCAGGAATGAGCTGGATAAGTACACCTGAACTTGTTGCTGCAGTTTGTAATGCGGGTGGTACCGGTTATTTAGCAACAGGACCTTTGACACCAGAACAGACCAGGGCAGCCATAAATAAAATCCGAGAATTAACCAATAAGCCTTTTGGTGCAGGATGTACACTGATAATGCCAGGAGCAAGAGAAAATGCAGAGGTTATGCTGGAAGAAAAGGTACCGATTATTAATGTTTCATTGGGTAAGTGTGATTGGATTGCTGAAAGGGCTCATAAATATGGCGGTAAGGTTATTGCAACTGTTGTTACTGAGAAGCATGCATTGGCTGCAGAAAAACAGGGTGCCGATGCATTACAGGTAACGGGGCATGAGGCGGCAGCACATGGTGGACAGGTTACTACCTTTGTTCTTGTACCTGCAATTGTAGACAAAGTTAAAATTCCTGTTGTTGCTGTAGGCGGAATTGCTGATGGCAGAGGAATGGCAGCTGCCTTGGCATTAGGAGCTGAAGGTATAGGAATGGGTACCCGACTGTCAATGACGAAAGAAAGCCCTCTCCATAAAAAAACAATTGAAGCCCAGTTGAAAGCAGGGATAGAAGATACCATATATTCCAACAGATTTGATGGTATCTATTGTCGTGTGTTGAAGACCAAATCAGCAGAAAAAGCAATAAAAAAAGGTATGAGTTTGTCTCATGCTGCTATACAGTCGTATAAAATAGCAAAGATGATGAACTTGCCCTATTTTAAATTGGTATTGGGAGTGATGTTGCAGGGTCCCCAAATGATGATTCGGCTGGCACATTTTGCAACAGCATTTGATAAAATTAAAGTTGCTACTGAAGATGGTAATTTAGAATATGGTGTACAGCTCATGGGACAGTGTCAGGGTTTGATTAATGATGTCCCAGCGGTAAAAGATGTTATCGAGCGGACAGTGAAAGAAGCAAAAGCCATATATCAAAAAAATTTAAAGAAATTTTAAGAAATTTTAAGAAATTTTTTTTTAATAAGGGGCACATTATTGCCCCTTATTGTTAAAGATAGAGATGGTATCAATATAAAGATTTTCTCTCATTAAAAAACAAAGGTTAAAGCATGTCATAATAAAAGAATAGCTTTACCATGTTAGCATCGGTATTCTTAAGTACTCTTACTCAATTAAGATAATTGTTATGCTACAACTGGTAGGATAATAACAAAGACATTTCATGGTGCATAAATTTTTGCTTGAAATAAATAGAATGCTATCTATAATTTTTAAATATTATTTCAAAGCATTTATTATTATTATGACTATCAACAAACATAAACATAATAAAAAAATAAAAGCTACTGTTATAGTTAATCCAGCTTCTGGATCAGGATTGAGGGGTTATCAAAAGCCAACCAATTATATGGATAATTATTTTTATCATGATGATCAAATTTTTATTTTAATTCCTTGACAAATTTACCATCCAAAAATAAGTTTGAACACCAAATTCTGGAAGAGATGAATTTTGTTTCCCACAGTTTTTTGATTAATATATATAGCGTGCTACGCTTATAATCTATATATTTTTTATTAGAAATTTTCTATTAACATTTAACATCGAAGTGTGAGAGGCAACAATGAGTATCTGGCAAAGGACATTTTCATTAAAGAAATCTCAGATTGAGAAAAAATGGTACATTATTGACGCTGAGGGAAAAGTACTGGGGCGGCTTGCAGCGGAGATTGCACATGTTTTACGAGGAAAGCACAAACCAACCTATTCTTCACATCTGGATATGGGTGATAATATTGTAGTAATTAATGCAGAAAAAATTTTACTTACAGGTAAAAAACCAGATGATAAAGAGTATTTCTTCCATTCAGGATATCCAGGTGGTATGAAATTTGTAAACATCAAAAAGATGTTGCAGAAAAAACCGGAATATGTCTTATATCATGCTGTAAAAGGAATGATGCCCAAAAATAAATTGTCACGCAATCTCATGGGAAATTTAAAAATTTATGCAGGGAAGGATCATCCTCATCAAGCGCAAAAGCCGGAAAACCTGGAATTAAAATTTTAATCAGATGAATCTATAGGTATAAATAAATACGAGGTATATACTATGGCAAACGCAGTTAATTATGCAACGGGAAGAAGAAAATCAGCTGTTGCAAGAGTATGGTTGAAGCCAGGGAATGGAGCTATTGTTATCAACAGTAAGCCTATTAATGAATATTTTAGACGACAGACTCTTGAATTGGTTGTACGACAGCCGCTTGAAGAAGCCGGGGTGCTTGCTTCATTTGATGTGTATGCAACAGTAAATGGGGGAGGATGGACAGGACAGGCTGGGGCTGTTAAGTTAGGCATAGCACGATGTTTGTCGGCGCTTGATGAAAAGTATAAAAAATCAATGAGACAGGCAGGATTCCTAACCCGCGATTCACGGGAAGTGGAGCGAAAGAAATACGGACAGAAGAAAGCAAGGAAAAGATTCCAATTTTCAAAACGATAATAATGAAAATACAATTTTTCTTTACAAAAAGGATGCTACCGAGCATCCTTTTTTATTGTTAAATATTAATAGTATGGTGAGCTTTCATGGTAATAATGGACATAGAGTATTCTGATTGCTATATAACGATAACGTTAGATAGTGGTGAGCATTTAAAAATTGATACTGTTTCAGTACCACAGGGGTTGTTGCGAAAGGGTGCTGAAATTGATATTGATGCATATGAACATATTAAAGAAGAGTCAAAGCTGTTTGAATGTAAGCAAAAAGCTCTTTACTATATTGGGCTGCGAAATAGATCGGAGCATGATATAACAAAATATCTTATAAAAAAAGGATTTGATAAGAATACAATACATAGAATTGTAAAATTATTTACAGAAAAAGGATTAATAGATGACTATCACTATGCATTAAATTATATTCGTTCGACACATGAACATAAAGTTGTTGGTAACCGGATAATAGAAAAAAAATTGTTTGAACGAGGCATCCATAAATCGTTAATAAAAAAAGCAATGAAAGCGACACAGGATAACAAGCCTGATATTGAGCGCATATATCAGATGGCACAAAAAAAATATAATCGTATAAAAGGGAAAGATCATGCAAAGGAAAAGGTTGGATTGTTTTTGCAACAAAGAGGTTTTACCTGGGATACAATAAAAGAGGTTTTGAACAGGCTTGGTGATAATAATAATTTTATTGATGATTAGGTAATCCATGATACAATCGTTGTGTGGTAATAAATATATTGAAATTGTAGCACCAATTTTTTACATTGTTTTAATTTGATATACTCTGCTATTTTTATGATGGAGTTATAGTTGCAGAGTGTTGCTTCACATGAATAGAACAGTTTATAAGAATATTGATTTTATGAAATTGATTATAAGTAAACAACAATGAGATACTAAAACAACCATGCATGGTTACATGGAAATGTTAAATAAGATAATCATTACTCTATTTTATTATTGAGAGAGAGGAATTCAGCATTATGATGAAAGTTCATGATTTGCGAGTTGCTTTTATTGAATACTTTAAAGAACGAGATCACAGGATAGTTCCATCAAGCTCGCTCATTCCGCAGGCCGATCCCACATTGCTCTTTACCACTGCCGGTATGGTTCAGTTTAAACCCATGTTTGCTGGCACGGTTGATGTAGAGTACACACGTGCAGCTTCTATACAAAAATGTTTACGTACCAGTGATCTGGCAAATGTTGGTAAAACAAAACGTCACTGCACTTTTTTTGAGATGCTTGGTAATTTTTCATTTGGCGATTATTTTAAGAAAGAAGCTATCCAGTGGGCATGGGAATTTTCTACACAGGTTATTCAATTCCCAGAAGAGAATATCTGGGTTTCTATATATACTGACGATGATGAAGCATTTGATATATGGCATACAATCATTGGAATACCTGAACAAAAGATTGTTCGCCTTGGGAAAGAGGACAATTTCTGGGGTCCTGCAGGTGATTCCGGGGCATGCGGCCCCTGCTCAGAACTGTATCTTGATAGAGGAGCCAGCTTTGGGTGTGGTAAGCCTGATTGTAAACCAGGATGTGATTGTGAACGATTTTTAGAATTCTGGAATCTGGTATTTAATCAGTATTTTCAGGATACTGACGGGACACTTCATCCGCTGCCTAAAACAGGGATTGATACCGGCATGGGGCTGGAACGGCTGGCAACATTAGTGCAAAATGTAGATAGCATCTATCAAACAGATGAACTTAATAAATTGGTAAACTATGTTATAAACACACGCAATATTCGCTATGAAGGGGATATACAGGTTGCTGTCAATGTTCTTGTTGAACATGCCAGGGCACTGACCTTTGCCATCTCGGATGGAGTATACCCCTCAAATGAAGGGAGAGGGTATGTTTTGAGACGTATTCTCAGAAGAGCATTGCGCTATAGTCGCCAGATTGGTATCCATGAGCCATTTGTTTATACCATGGTGGACCCTATTGTTACAATAATGGAAAAACAATATCCGGAGCTATCGTCCACGAAGGAAAATGTGAAAGCTGTTATTAAAGGTGAGGAAGAACGCTTTTTAGAGACAATTGAAAATGGTATGGACAGGCTGGATGAAATAGTTAATACCTTGAAAAAGAAGGGAGAAAAAACCATACATGGGAATGATGTCTTTGTATTGTACGATACTTTTGGCTTTCCGGTAGAAATGACAGAAGAGATAGCAAAAGAAAATGGTATGACTATTGATAGAGATGGTTTTGAAAAGAAGATGGAGGAGCAGCGCACACGAGGACGCCAGAGCTGGAAAGGTACAGAAGGAAGTATTGATACTATTGTTGGCGAATTAGCAAAGATTATCCAGAAAACAGAGTTTGAAGGATATGAAAAATATGATTCGGAATCTGATATTGTTGTTATGTCAAATTTTGAAGGTTTAAAAGGGAAGCTTATAGATGGTGAGAGGGGTATAGTAATTGTAAAGAATACACCGTTTTATGGAGAGTCAGGTGGGCAGGTAGGTGATACTGGTTATATATATGGAGATAATGGAACTTTCAAAGTAGAAGATACAAAAAAAAGCGGCGATCTTATTGTTCATGTAGGGAAGATGGCGAAAGGATATTTAAAAGAAGGGGAGCATGTACGGTTGTCTATTGATGGAATACGTAGAAATTGTACACGGGCAAATCATACTGCAACACATCTGTTACAGGCCGCTTTGCGAAATGTGTTAGGGCAGCATGTTAAACAGGCAGGTTCATTGGTTGAACCTGAGCGATTCAGATTTGATTTTACCCATTTTAAAGCAATGTCATATGATGAATTGTTGCAGGTTGAAACTATGGTTAATGAAAAGATATGGGCATGTTTACCAGTTACAACCAGTATTTTGCCATTGCAGGAGGCAATACGTGCAGGAGCAATGGCTGTGTTTGATGAAAAATATTCAGATATCGTGCGGATGGTGTCGGTTAATGATTTCAGCAAGGAGCTTTGTGGGGGAACGCATGTAGATAATACCGGAAAAATTGGTGTTTTCAGGATAATGCATGAGGCTTCACCGGGTTCAGGGGTACGGAGGATTGAAGGGGTGACGCTTAAAGGAGCGTATGAGCGTCTGTTACATGATCAGCACCAGCTTGGCAGGGTAATGCGTTTACTTGAGGTTAATGAATCCAATGTCGAGAAAAAAATAACTGAGATGGTAGAGAAGGTATCATTGTTAGAAAAAGAGCTGGAAAAAACAAGAGCAAAAGGACTAAAAAGCATAGCAAAAGATTTATATGACAATGCAGAAACAATTAATGGCATAAAATTTATAAGCGCAGTATTACAGAATATGGATGCTGAAGAATTACGCACGCTGGCTGATTTTGTTCGGGAGCTATCCGATGCAGTGGTTGTGTGCCTTGCTTCTTCACATGATGGGAAGGCTTTTATTATTGCTGCAGCTAGCAAAATAGCTGTCGATAAGGGTATTGATTGCAATGCTATCATTAAAACTGTTGCAAATAAAATTGGCGGCGGTGGTGGCGGCAGGAAGGATCTGGCACAGGCAGGTGGTAAATCACCTGAAAATGTTGGGATTGCTTTATCCATGTGTAAAGAGATACTATTGAACAGTAGTAAATAACATATTTTATAATTTGTCATTAATTTTTGAAATACCATCCGGTCGTGATATATAAATATGTATATCAAAATTAATATATTCAAGGGGGCAGTATGAGCGAACTGAAAACAATGGTTCGGTATTTTTATGATACATGTGATAGTTTCCCGGATAGGCCAGCACAAAAGTTTAATAAAGAACTGTATAATGACAACAATGGACTGTATACCTATGCTGAACTTAAAGAACGGGTTGAAGATATTGCATGTGCATTGATGAAATTAGGTTTTCCCTATAAAGGGCGAGCTGCTATTTTAGCTCCAACAAGCTATATGTGGACACAGGTGGATATCGCAATCGCATGTGCAGGCGGTGTAAGTATTACAATTTTCCCTACGCTTTCAAATAATGAAGTTAAATACATTCTGAATGATTCCAAATGTACTATTGCTTTTGTTGGAGATAAAGCACTTCTTAAACAGGTTAAGGAAATAGAAAAAGATTTGAAGAGCCTTAAAACGATAATAGTGATGGATATGTCATTTAAGGGTGATAAAAAGAAGGTATTTGGTATTAAAGATTGTATAGCAATAGGGCGAGAATGGAGGAATAATCAGACTAACTATAAAAAATATAATAAACGCAAAGATGGCGTAACATTAGATGATTGGTTTACCATTCTTTATACATCGGGTACAACAGGACAGGGAAAGGGAGTTATATTAACCCATTGGTGTGGTTCATCACGGTTGGAGGGAACAACGGAATATTTTCAAAGGTATAATTTTGATGTTAATGAAAATGATGTTACACTGTGTTATCTTCCACTCTCCCATGTTTTTGACCGTGGTTCATGTCAATGGTTGGCTATCAATAAAGGGTCATTAATATGTTATGCGGACAAGCCAGCAACTCTTATTGAAGATATGCAAAAGTACAATCCAACATGGATTAATTGTGTTCCACGGTTATATGAGAAAATATATATAACCATGCAGCAGCAGATGGCTGAGAACCCTTTACAAAAAAAATTATTTAACTGGGCATTGAATGTAGGATTACAGGCTTTGAAGTATCGTGAAGATGAAAATGGCTGTTACAATATGCATCCGAATTTTGATCTAAAGTCGAAACTGCCGATATGGCTTAAGATTCAATATTCAATTGCTGACAAAATTTTTTCGAAGGTGCGTGGTTTGTTTGGTACTAGATTCCATCATTCATTCTCGGCAAGTGCAGCAATTTCGCCCGATCTTTTGCGATTTTACTATGCGCTGGGATTGGCAGTCATAGAAGGGTATGGTTCAACAGAAAGTTTCAATGCTGCGATACTCAATCCAATAACAGCATGTAAACCAGGGTATATGGGAAAAGAGGCAAATGGGAGCAGATGCCGTGTTGCAAAAGACGGTGAGCTGGAACTTTCAGGTGCCGGTATTTTCAAGGACTATCTCAATAAACCAAAAGAAACGAAAGAAACTTTTACCAGAGATGGTTGGTTTAAGACAGGGGATATTGTTGAATTATCAAATGATGGTTATTTCAGATTTATTGAAAGGAAAAAAGGGATAATTTGTACTTCTATTGGGAAAAATGTTGCACCTGCCAAGATTGAGAATTTATTTTCAACCAGCAATTGGGTAGAGCAAATTTTTGTTATAGGTGATGAAAAGCCATTTATTACAGCGTTCATTGTACCAAATTTTGCAAACTTCATGGCACTCTTTAAGCGAGAAGGTATTAAATATGATGAGTCACAACTGGTATATGAAGATATTGGAGGAATGCAAGTTTGTACAAAGGTAGGGAATGACTTTATAAACAACTCTCGCTTAAAAGAATTGATTGATAAAGATGTAAAAGAGGCAAATAAGAATCTGGAAAAATTTGAACAGATTAAGAATTATAAAATTTTGAATCAACGGTTTACTGAATCCAATGGTATGTTAACACCAACTCAAAAAACTAAAAAGAGGGTGATAGTTGAAGTGTTTAAAGATGAAATTGTTAAAATGTACGAATAAAAATATTATTATTTTTATTTTAATTTTTAATAGAGCAGGATTGTATCCTGCTCTATTAGTTTTCTATACTATAGATAGTATAGAGTTTATACTATTCCATAGGCTACCATTGCTTTGGCAACTTTTAAGAAACCCGCAATGTTTGCACCGGTTAGATAATCCCCTTTTTTGCCATAGGCTTCAGAGGCATCCAGACAACTTTGATGAATGCTTTTCATAATGATTTGGAGTCGATTATCAACCTCTTCGCGTGTCCATGATAACCGTAAGCTATTTTGGGACATCTCTAATCCAGATGTGGCAACACCGCCAGCATTTGCTGCTTTGCCAGGTGCAAAGAGGATATTATGCTCCCTGTAGATCTTAATGGCATCCAGGTTTGAAGGCATATTTGCCCCTTCTGATATACAGATACATCCATTTTTAATAAGTGCTTGGGCATGGATACCATCAATTTCATTTTCTGTTGCTGAAGGGAATGCTACATTGACTTTGATACCCTGCTCTTTAATAACATCCCACACTGATTTACCCTCAAAATAATGAGCATTTTTATATTTTTGTGCATATTCTTTAACACGACCGCGGCGAACATTTTTTAATTCCATGAGAAATGCCAATTTGTCTGGAGTAATGCCTTCTTCATCAATGATTGTTCCATTTGAATCACTGAATGAAATAACCTTTCCCCCAAGTTGTGTAACCTTTTCTATGGTATACTGTGCAACATTGCCAGAACCACTGATGGCAACAGTCATTCCTTTAATTTCTTTTCCAACAGTTTTTAACATCTCTGCTGCAAAATATGTTGCACCATATCCTGTTGCTTCTGGTCTAAGCAGACTTCCGCCATATTCCAGCCCTTTGCCTGTAAGTACTCCAGCATGATCGTTCTCTATTTTTTTATAATAGCCAAACATAAATCCTATTTCACGGGCTCCTACACCAATATCGCCCGCTGGGACATCAGTATCAGGACCAATATGTCGGTATAGTTCGCGCATGAAGGACTGGCAAAAACGCATAACATCCATATCTGATTTCCCTTTTGGATCAAAATCAGATCCACCTTTCCCGCCACCCATAGGTAATGTTGTAAGAGAGTTTTTAAATATTTGTTCAAATCCAAGGAATTTTATAATCCCTAAGTTGACTGAAGGGTGGAATCGCAAACCACCTTTGTATGGTCCTATGGCGTTGTTAAACTGAACGCGGAAACCTCTATTAACATGGACATTACCATTGTCGTCAACCCATGGTACTCTAAACATAATCACCCTATCAGGTTCAACAATTCGTTCATAAATTTTTGCCTTAACAAATTCGGGATGTTTTTGAACAGTTGGTTCAAGTGTTTCCAGAACCTCATGAACAGCCTGAATAAATTCTTTTTGTTCTGAATCCTGCCTTTTGACCTTGTCTATTACTTCTGATATTACCGACATTGTAATGCCTCCTGTATAATATTAAAGATAACCATTGCTTATAGATAGTTATAGATCATAAAAACATGCTGAATATATGGAAATGTACACAGTGAATCATTGATACAATTGTCAATTATATTTTTTGATAAAACAATGGTTATTTAAAATAATATAATTGTTGGCAGTACTGGTGCTATAGGGCTAATAGAAATATAATCAAGCGGTTGTGCAAAACAATAGTATGAAAGTATTATTAGTTTAACTCATAAAACATATTACCTTCTGAGTGATGATATCAGCCATAAGTTCTACATCCTGTTCTTTTAGGTCAAAAACTTGAATAACGTGATTATATTGAGAATCAGGTAGAAGTTTGGTAAAAATATCGGGGAATTGCTCAAGAAAGTTTTGATGATACAGAACATCGCTTATACCATAAAATAATGCTACATAAAAAATATCGGTTTCTACCAGATCCTGAAAAAAATGAGTCCCAAATGAAAGTTCAGGCATTATATTTTCGTTGATCAACGCAAGTTCAACCAGTACTTTAATGTTATTTATCTCAGCGAATCTAACGGGAACACCTAATGAAGGTGTAGTTGTGCCCCACCTTCCCGGCCCAATGAGCAATGCTGGCATTTCTTCACGATCGTGTATTGCCTTGTTTAATTTGCCTACAGTACGTGCCACATCATATTTTTGGGAAATTGAAAGTGAATTATACAGATACGGATCGACATAGATTATTCGCTTGATAGGCTGAACTATACTACCGCCAAGGAAGTTACCCTGGGAGGTAAAAAAGATATGATCACTGGGTATATCAACAGGTAATTTCACTTTTTTCCCCAATCCCTTTATCTGATTGGGTCTGCATTGCAATATGTTGATGTAATACCCCCCTTCTTTATTAAAATTTACGGTAAACTCAATATCTACAGGGTATTGATATCTATTATGGATAGTTTGTAAGATTGTTTTAATGTTACTGGTAAAATCAGTGTGCATTAATAGTTCATCAAAAGTAACGACCCAATATTCTTTTTGTTCGCCATTCATATTTTTAATAGTTTGTTCAGCTTCATAATCCCTTATTCCTAAAAGGTGCATTGGAAGATTGAGATCTTGAATGCTGAATAGTTCGTCTATCTGTATAGTTTCTACTTGATTGTTTGTTATGTTAAGAACATCTACATTGTGTTGTGAAAATCGCCGTACGTCTTTAAAATCATAAAGGGGTTTGGAGCGTGGATCGTCAAGAGCAACTATGCGAGGATAATCACCTTCAACGCGGTTGACAGCTCGTGTGCCAAGACCAATAACAAGACGTATCATTCCTGATTCAGGTTTCATCTCTTTTTTCCATACATAGGTATTATGTGAAAATCCTACACCACTTATATCGGGAAAGAAATAATGGCCACGGTGAGTGCCGGATACCCGTTGTACTAAAGGTGCCATCTGTTCGTTCATTGTATGAAGCCCTCGCTGGAGCCGGTACACAAGGGCATCTTCATTCATGGTGCTGGAATAAATTTGACGTACTGCATCAATAAAAGCTTGATACCGTTGAGCGGGAGAACCCTGATTAACAAGAAATATACTTTCATATTTTCCAGCAAATGCATTACCAAAAGAATCTTCTAGAAGGCTTGATGAACGGACAATAATGGGAGATTGTCCAAAATATTCAATCATCTGCTGAAATTGCTCCTTTATGTCATCGGTAAAAGTGCCATGCAACATTTGTTGAGCAATGTCTTTTGCAATAGTGAAGTATCCTTCTTGAGTTTTTTGTTCCATAAATAACTTCCACCACCCGTTTTGAACAATATAGGTATAGAAAACATCTGAACCTATGTAAAATGAGTCATGGGGTTCTATAATATCATTCCATTGCATTCTGTTATCACTATGCAAAATACGGCGGGCAATGAGCATACCCGCTGCTTTTCCACCTATATGCCCTGTTCCAATCATTCTGTTTTTTATTGCAATAAGGTCCTCCAGGGTAAAGATATTGGCGGCTAAGGTAAGTAAACGCTCCTCCCGTCCAATTATTACCTTGCATAGTTGTTCAATCATCTGTTGTTTTTTGGTGGGGTCCTCGTTTAATTCTATTAACATTTCAGCTTTAAGAAAAAGCCTATCCCAGAAATCAAGGTTCCTTTGTGTTTTTTCTAAGCTTGTTTGCTGTATATGGGATATGAATGTTGTGACATCATCACTTCGGGTAATTGCAGTAAAATAGTCTCCATTTTTTTTGTGTGGGAAAAACATGGTTGGCGAATAGCGATTTTGAACCTTCAAGGGATGTATGTAGCAATCACCGTTGCATGTGTATACATCAATGAGTAATTGTGTGGTATCGCGAATACGTGCTATTGTTTTAAAGGAATGGCTATTGCGTAATAAGGAAAAATATGCGACAGCGTTTAATTCATAAAGATTTGGGCATGTAATGACGAAGAAATTACCTATCATGAGATCGGTTGCCCATGCTGATTGAAGTTCAGAAAGGCTATCAAATACATAATATGCATTTTCACCTTCACTGTTAATGATGGTATAAATTTGTTTTGAAAAGCTTTCAAAGCCCTCATGTGCATTGAGATAATGTATTTTTATTCCCGGCTGTTCAAAGAGGAGGGGAGGGAACTCTGAAAAGCGGATATAATTTAAATTTCTACCTTCTGAGAGTGCCTTTGAAACAAAAGGATCAACAAATGTTTTATAATCAGAAATGGTATCAACCTGCCACACTACATTATCCCCCATAATGAGGTTGTTTAAAATCTTGTCTAAGGTTGGTAGTCCGGTGCTTGCGTTATTTATAGCATCCATTATGGATATCCTTATAATAGGTATAATTGTTATAGAATAATATATATGTTATTTCTATACTATTCAACATAATATAGCTGTTGCAGGACTGTAATTGTGTAAATATTTAGTGTTGAAGTAAATACTATCGATTATTTTTTATGATAAATTATTATATTATCTAAATATGTGCAGATAGGGAAACACTAACGATACTTCATAACATAATTGTGGAATAATCAGTGGTTTTTGGTAATTTCATTATAAAGCAACAAAATGTCTTATTATATTATTGTATAAAAATATCTTGACCCTGTGTAACTATTTTAGTGTACTGTTTGCCTGCAACAAAACAGCGATGTTCATCAGTATTGGCATATGCTTTTAGCCAGGGGTGTTTGTGACAGTATTTTGTTGTCGATAGTTATTTTATAATCAATGGAGTGTGATATACTATATTTGGCAATGGTCAGGTGATTGGTAGTAAGTTTATAGCATGTTCAATATTTCAATATATATCAATTATTTGATTATCTTTATTATGGAAGTGAATTATGTATACGATAATAACCAATGAAAAAATATCTGATAATGTAGGGAAAGCTATTGTAGAAGCACCCTATATTGCAAAACACAGAAAAGCAGGGCAATTCGTGATAGTTATTGTTGATGAAGTGGGTGAGCGTATTCCGCTTACTATCGCTGATTCGGATAAAAAAAATGGTACAATAACACTTTATTATCAGATTGTGGGAACCTCTACCCATAAACTATCGCTTAAAAAGAAGGGGGAGGAACTTTTTAATGTTGCAGGGCCATTAGGACATCCTACCAATATTCAACGTTATGGCACCTGTGTTTGCGTTGGGGGTGGCATTGGGATTGCTGCTGTGTACCCAATTGCGGTGGCAATGAAAGATGCCGGTAACTATCTCATAAGTATTATTGGAGCGCGAAACAAAGATTTATTAATATTAGAAAAAGAGCTTAAAGCAAAAAGTGATGAAATGATAGTAACTACTGATGATGGGTCACATGGTGTTAAAGGATTTGTAACCGATGAATTGAAAACGATACTTGATGGGGGAAAAGTTGATATTGTTGTTGCTGTTGGTCCGGTCCCAATGATGAAGGCGGTCAGTGACCTGACCAAAAAATATACTGTTAAAACACTGGTTAGCTTAAATTCCATAATGGTGGATGGCACCGGAATGTGCGGCGGATGCAGGGTTACAGTTGATGGCAAAAAGCAATTTACCTGCGTTGATGGCCCTGAGTTTGATGCTCATCTGGTGGATTTTGATGAACTTATGAAAAGGCTTAATACCTATAAAGAGCAGGAAAAGGAAAGCTTTGAAAAACATAAATGCAAACTGGAGCAGTACTATGGCAGATAAAATTCCACGACAGAAAATGCCTCAGCAGGATGCAAAAAATCGTATCCGCAATTTCAATGAGGTCCCGTTAGGGTATGATGAAAAAACAGCAATGTTAGAAGCAGCACGATGTTTGCAGTGTAAGCGCCCCACCTGCATTGATGGGTGCCCTGTTAATATCAATATTCCAGGATTTATAAAGGCATTGAAAGAAGGAAAGCCTCTTGAGGCATTTTTTACCATAAAGCAAACCAATTCATTACCGGCAGTATGCGGGAGGGTATGCCCCCAGGAAGATCAATGTGAAAAGTTGTGTGTTCTGGCAAAAAAAGGCGATGCTGTTGCTATTGGCAATCTGGAGCGCTATGTTGCTGATTATGAACGAGAGAAGGAACATTTTGTTGCTCAGAGGAGCGATAGCCATACCAATAAAAAGGTTGCAATCATTGGCTCCGGGCCAGCAGGGCTTACTGCTGCCGGTGATTTAGCACGCATAGGATACAATGTTACCATCTTTGAAGCATTGCATAAGGCTGGTGGCGTTCTGGTGTATGGGATTCCTGAGTTCAGACTTCCCAAAGATATTGTGCAGTATGAGATTGATGCTCTTAAAGCTGCAGGCGTTACGGTTGAACTAAGCAGGGTAATTGGCACGGCTGAAACGGTGAATGATCTACTATCAACGGGGTTTGATGCTGTGTTTGTAGCTACAGGAGCGGGGTTGCCATTATTTTTAGATATACCCGGTGAAAATTTACAGGGGGTGTATAGTGCCAATGAGTATTTAACACGGTCAAATTTAATGAAGGCGTATAAATTCCCGGAGTATGATACCCCCATTGTCAAAGGGCAGAAAGTTGCAGTTTTTGGCGGTGGAAATGTTGCCATGGATTCGGCACGGACTGCACTGCGTTTGGGAAGCAAGGAGGTGTATATTGTTTACCGACGTTCCCGCACTGAGATGCCAGCACGTGTAGAAGAGGTAGAACGTGCAGAGGAAGAAGGCGTTATTTTTACATTGTTAACCAATCCTGTACAGTTCATTGGTGATGAAAAAGGACGTGTGAAAGCAGTTGAGTGTCTGAAGATGGAATTGGGTGAACCTGACGCAAGTGGCAGAAGGAGCCCAATCCCTGTAAAAGGTTCAGAGTTTACCATTGATATTGATGTAGCCATTATTGCTATTGGGAATGGGCCAAATCCTTTAATCCCCAAAACAACACCCGGCATGGATATAACAAAGAGGGGGAATATCATAGCTGACCCCGTAACCATGAAGACAAGCAAGATAGGTGTTTTTGCTGGCGGCGATATTGTAACCGGTGCTGCCACGGTTATACAGGCAATGGGTGCAGGACGAAAGGCAGCTAAAGCTATTGATGAGTACCTTTCAACCGGGTCATGGTAGAAACAAGAATCTTTTCGCTCTCTTTATGAGGGGTAGCCGGGTTTTTGTGTTTATAAATAATGGAGTTGGCTATGGCGTTCCAATTTTGATTATACATGTATCGTGGTATTTCCAGCTTATTGCTGGTTATTGGCAGTGATGTGTTTCCCCATTTGATAGTAAATGCATAATTATATCCTGCTTCAATCAGAGCTTTTTTACCAATGTCAGAAACAACACCAAAAGGATATATAAAGGTATCAACGGGTGTGCATAGTTTTTCCTCCAGCATTTTTTTTGATTCAAATATTTCTAATTTAAAATACCGATAGTTTGTTTTATAAAGCTTATCATTTATAAAAAGATGAAAGTAACCATGCGAGGCTATATAGCAGCCTTCACGAGAAAGCTGTTTTAACTCATCCCATGTCAAAACATACGGCTTTTTTCCCATAATAAAGGTATTGATGCCCAATAACGGTTTAATCCCCATTGGTTTTAACACTGAATAATAGGCATCAAGAACTGTTCTATGCCCATCATCGATGGTTACCAGAATATTTTTATTGCTTTTTACCTGTCCGTTTTTAATTTCATGAAAGGTAACAAAAGTAAAGCCGCAAGCTTTGAGTTCCAACAACTGTTTACGGAATTCATCCAATGAGATGTCATATCGAATATTTTTCCCCATAAATGTATGGTATACCAGAGCACATACCGTACCCTGTGCATATAATGGACTAACAATAAATAGTAATAATAAAACAATATAAAACAATCGCATGATTTTTTCCTGCCAAATGATATTGTATCAATAACTATCGGTACATATATAGTAATTATAAAATGTCTGTTTATAAAATATTGTCAATAATAAATGATCTATTAAAAAGGATTAGCAATAATTTTCTTTCATATACCAGATGTTGTTGCTGCAAAAAACGCTGGGGTAACAACAGGTATTATGAATTATGATTGACGCATGATTATTGGATGATAGAATCAAAAAAAATTAACAAGGAGGAGGGTTGTCATGAAGATAAGTTGTATTGAGTTATACCATGTTACGATACCTTTACGGTATACATTTTGGCCAACGTGGATGCCCGGATATCCGCAAACTCATAATAGATTCACACTGATAAAGTTGATTACTGATGATGGCATCGAAGGGTATTCAGCAGGCATTGCATTGGGTAAAGAGCGTGAAGGCTTGGGTGATCTTTTAGCAGGATATATTTTAGGGGTAGATCCAACTGATATTGATAGAGTACAAAGCCTTTTAAAGCAAGCAGGCTATTTGGGCTGGAGAAATTTCTGGATAGAGCCTGCTTTCTGGGACATTATAGGGAAAAAAGAGGGGAAGCCAGTGTATGAGCTTTTAGGCGGCAAAGCGCGACCGGTTGAAGTATATTGTTCTACTGGAGAAATGCATGATCCTCATAAGCGTGTTGAAGAAATTTTAAAATTGGCAGAACGTGGATTTAAAACCTTTAAATTAAGGGTTAAAAATAATGAACTCAAGGATGATATTCGTCATATAGAGGTTGTTTCCAAAGGTATTAAAGGCAAGGTAAGATTGGGGGTTGATGCTAATCAGGGGTGGCCTGTATCGATAATTAATAAAGTTCCGGACTGGGATGTGAAACGAGCCAAGGAGTTTATACGGGCATGTGAAGCAAATAATATTATTTGGCTGGAAGAGCCATTAGATTCAAGGGATTATAATGGTAACGCAGCAGTAAAAAGATTTTCAAAAAAAGTAAAAATATCAGGTGGTGAGCTGAATTATGGCTGGGATGAGATTAAAATAATGTTTGAAAAAGATTGTTTCCATATATATCAACCTGATGCAACGTTTGCAGGAGGTATAGCTCAGGTAAAAAAAGTTATTAATGCCTGTCATGAGCATAAACGAGAGTTTTCACCACACACATGGACAAATGGGATTGGTTTTTATATTAATTGGAACATGGTACTTGCAGATACAAAGAATAAACTGCCGTTAGAATATCCTCTTGAAGAACCATCATGGATACCTGAGTTCAGAGATGGTATTATTGAACCTATACTGCCAGATAAAAATGCAGTGCTGCAACCATTTGTAAGTCCAGGATTGGGTTTTGAGATTGACAAAAAGTTGCTTTCAAAATATGGAAAACGATATTTTAAGATGACTGAGTTAGGATTAAAGATTAAAGTGATACGTGAAAAGGGATTAAAAGAAGCACTGTTGTTAAAGAAGCGTAAGGAAGGGCAATGATGTAATATAAAACAAATAGTACTTCTATTATTTTTGAATTGATGATGTTTGCTATATTGAATGTTCAAAATGAGTGAAAGTGCTGTTATTAGCATGGAATTAAAAAATTAAAAAATGACAGCGGAGCAGGTGATGAAGCGAATGCGTATTGTGGATTGTTTAAAAAGTGACAAAAGTTTAGAGTCCTGCACTGTTGCAGGATGGGTTCGTACCAAAAGGGAATCCAAAGAAAATATCTTTATTGAAATAAATGATGGCTCGTGTTTAACCAATGTGCAGGTGGTGGTTGGTTTTGGCGATAGTTGCTATGATATTGCACGGCAGCTGCATACCGGTGCCAGTGTTTTTATAACAGGCAAACTGCTCCCATCTCCTGCGGCAGGGCAAAAGTGGGAACTGAAGCCGGATAAGCTTATTGTATACGGAGATGCTGATTCTGAGAGCTATCCCCTGCAGAAGAAGCGGCATTCATTTGAATTTTTACGCGAGATTGCCCATCTGAGGCCAAGAACTAATACGATGGGAGCTGTCCTTCGCATACGCAATCAGGTATCGTACGCGATCCACACATTTTTTCAGCAAAAAGGATTTTTATATGTCCATACCCCCATTATTACGACAAGTGATTGTGAGGGAGCTGGTGAGATGTTTCAGGTAACCACGCTTGATCTTCTGCATCTACCAGTGCAGGATGGTTTAATAGATTATAGCCATGATTTTTTTGGCGCGAAAGCAGCTCTTACCGTGAGTGGTCAGCTTGAAGGTGAGCTTTTAGCATTGGCAATGGGTGATATCTATACCTTTGGCCCAACATTCAGAGCTGAAAACTCCAACACTACACGGCATCTATCCGAATTCTGGATGGTGGAACCAGAGATGGCATTTGCAACATTAGACGATGATTGCTCTCTTGCAGAAGAATTTCTTAAGTTTATTTTTACATGGGTTATTGATAGATGTCATGAGGACATGGTTTTTTTTGATGAGCGGATAAAACCCGGGATACTACACAATTTAGAATCAATTATCACCAGTTCATTTGAAATAGTTACCTATACCGATGCTATTGCGCAATTAAAGCAAGCGTCAGAACCATTTGAATATGCAGTAGAATGGGGGATAGACCTCCAGACCGAACATGAACGATGGCTAACCGAAAAATATTATAAAAAACCAATAATTGTCATAGATTATCCCCATGAGATAAAAGCTTTTTATATGAAACAAAATGACGATAATAAAACTGTAAAGGCAATGGATGTTTTAGTGCCCGGGGTTGGTGAGATTATTGGTGGCAGTGAGCGCGAAGACCGATATGATGTATTGATACAGCGAATGCAGGCTATGGGCTTAAATCCTGATGATTACTGGTGGTATCTGGATACACGACGATATGGCTCAGCTCCTCATGCTGGATTTGGATTGGGGTTTGAAAGGGCAATACAGTTTATAACAGGGATGCAGAATATCAGGGATGTCATCCCATTTCCACGGACTCCGGGAAGCGCAAAGTTTTAGTTAATGAATTAATTCTTTATGATAGTTTTTACGTAAGAAATTGTATTGGTAGTGTAATGTTGAGACTAAGCCGATAGTTATACTACAGTGTTAGCGTCTGTAATGAACAGAGTCCATGCAACATGGTAAGACCATGGCATTCTGAGCGATAGCGAAGAATTTCCTTTTTTGTTATTAAATAATAGATTCTTTGGGACTTTGTCCCTCAGAATGACAGTGATTCGTTAGTTGCTTTGCTACATTACAGTGGTATCATTGCTATCTTATTTTTTCTATTTTTGGAGAGATGATCCATGAAAATAGGTATAGGCAACGATCATGCGGGTGTTGATTTAAAATATAGTATTATCAAAACTATGCCAGAACACATTTTTATCAATGTAGGAACTGATTCGTATGAATCATGCGATTACCCCGATTATATCAAGCTAGTTGCTGAAATGGTCCAAAAAGGAGAGGTTGATTGCGGAATTGCCATCTGTGGCACGGGAATTGGTGCCAGCATTGTTGCCAACAAGCATAAAGGGGTACGCGCGGCTCTTTGTACCAATGAGTTTATGGCATCCATGGCACGTAAACACAATGATGCCAATATGCTTGTGCTGGGAGCACGTGTTGTTGGGATTGATTTAGCCATATCTATCATCAATGCATTTTTGCATGCAACCTTTGAAGGTGGCCGTCACAAACAACGGTTGGATAAAATAAAACAGATAGAACAATAGCTCATGACAAAAAAAACTATACAACGCTATGTATGGATGATAGCTCTTGTTATTGGTTGTTGCCTTGTTACCGGATTATCCTATGAAACAGCGTATACAATAATTTTTACACCTGATGGACTTGATCTTTTTAATGCAAAAAAGGTACAATTAAATAATAATACCGCTGGCTATACAGTAGCAACAATCAATTACAAAGAAACGGTTAATCCACTGATTACTGATTTACTCCTTTCATTTGACAGCGATTTTCCTTACCTGCTCAAAGATGATTCCGGTCATTATGCTATACGCTATGCTCAGTACAAATATTCACAGGATGGAATTGAAGGTGAAGGATATGCACAATTTTTTCACCGGGACCATCGTGTGGAGATACAAACAGCAAAAAACAACTGGTTAACCAATTGCGATGATTTCGGTTCATTTACCATTGAAGCTACAATTAAAATTAATAAGTACAGCCCTAATGCTGTTATACTTTCACGTATTGGATATTCTGCCGGTAAACAGGGTTTTGAGATGCTGTGTGTCAACAATAAGCTTGCTGTACGTTTTTATAAAATGTTCTATAAAAAAGACAATACCCCGGTTGATGTTTTTCTGCACCGATCACCATCGTTACCATTGAATACTTGGCAGCATGTTTCTATAAGCTTTGACAGAATTTCCGGGAAGCTTGAAACATGGATTAATGGCGATGTTGTAGAAACTGTCTATTGTACTGAAAGTGGTGAGCCATTTGTAGATGTGCTGGTGCCCAAATTTAATTGTCACGATCTGCCCATTGCCACGGTGGGGAAAAACTTTTATGGGTGTATTGATAAAGTAAGGATTTCACAGAGGTACATTGAAAATTTACAAAAAGAAACAACAATAGCAATGTCTCAGTATAAACCGGTAAACTATAATAATAGGGATACAATAAATCGTGAGGGGATTATTACAAGCCCGGTGTATCAATTTCCTGATTTTGGAACGATGGTTCTTTTGTTTAACTGGCAGGAGCAGTTGCTTCCTTCAACCTATGTATGGATGGAATTCAGGATCAGTGATGAAATGTTTAAAAGTGACGACATGCTGCCACAATGGTACAGAATAAACAATAACCAGAAAAATATATATCTAAAAAAGGTGGGCGATAGTTATTGTAGAGGAAAATATTACCAGTGGAGGGCACATCTGGTATCTTCGCCTGATGGTACAAATGCACCAACCATCTATGCTATAGGATTACAGTATGCCCTTGATAAAGCGCCTCAGCCTCCTGTGATGGTAGCGGTTGATTCGGTGACAGATAGGATGGTAACGTTAAAATGGAAGAAGAATGTTGAGTACGATATCTCAGGATATAAAATTTACTATGGTGTTAAAAGTGGGAAGTATGATGGGGTTATCACTACTATTGGCAACAAACGCATTACCAATGAACTATCGGACAACAATGGCTATATCAATGTAACATTAACCAATGAAATCGTTGAGGAAAACAGAAGTAATGATGCAAAAGGATTTTTACAGTATCCTGTATTAAAAAATAATGTTATCTATTATTTTGCAGTTACTGCATATGATAGTTACAAGCCCGATACACTCTTCAATCATGAGTCTAAGCCATCAAAAGAGGTAAGTGCCCGCCCTGATCCAGGATCGGATATACAGTAGTACATTATTTCATTCAATTATACTTGCAATTAATAATATCTCTATCTATTATTAAGTTATTACATTATTGATTAAGAAAGGATACTATATGAAGATATTCCCCATTCATGAGCTTATTTATACAGTGCAACAATTCCCTCTTTTACAATCAATGACACCATGTGAGATAGTACAGTCGCTTAACTTTTTTGAGGATGTTCCTTTTGATTGTCTCAATGAGATAGTTAATAATATCAACATCCATCAGTTTACTAACAATGAAATTATTGCACGACATGGCAGATACAATGAATGGTTTTACATTGTCCTTTCTGGTAAGGTCTCGATTTTTATGATTACACCGGATTATACAAAGTCAGAGTTATATTCAATAGAGCCTGATAATTTCTTTGGTGAGGACATAGTTATTAGCAATGAACCACGTGAAAGCACAGCGATAGCGTGTGGAGAAAGCATACTGCTTGCAGTTGATGCACAATCCATAAAAAAAATTATAGCTTCTTCAACAAGAACAAATGAACTGCTCAACAATGCATTTTTACAAAGAAAGATGAGAAATAACTTGCGATCAATACCTATATTTACTCGTCTCAATGAGGAGATATTTAATGAAATAGTAGACGTTGTTAATGTTGTGCAGACAAAAAAAGGCGATGTAATCTTTAAGCAGGGTGATACGGGGGATGCCCTGTTTATGATACGAAAAGGAGATGTAAGCGTATACAGAAAAATGTATGAAAAAGATGAACTGATATCATTGCTTGCAGAGGGTAATTTTTTTGGTGAAATGGCACTTGTTCTAGGTGAACCACGAAATGCTACCGTCATTGCTAATAATAATTGTGAATTATTAAAAATTGAAAAAAAAGATTTTGATACAATTGTTTTACGCCATAAAGATTTATACGACAGCATCCATACTGTTGCACTTGAAAGGGTATCAGGACATGAGCTGGTTAATGCAGAAGAGGCCATAGTTTCAAAAAAACTCATTGAATTGAACCGAAAGTTGAATAAGCATATTGATGTCATAGCACAATGTACCTTTGAAACACCAAAGGGGAGTGCTCTTTTAGCAACATTACCTGGCTCACGGTATCCCTATGTTTATCCCCGCGATAGCGCCTGTGCAACCAGGATGCTCTATAGGGTTGCTATGAGTACGTTGCGTTCTAATGATATTGCATTCAGATTACTGGCCGGGATTGCTCGTTTTATTTTCAACTGTCAGCGAAGTGACGGATATTGGGGGCAGCGTTACGGACTTGATACAACTGAAAAAAGTATATACAAACAGGAAGATAATGTTGCCCATGGTGTTAGCATACTATGCAGATATTGTTTAGCAGCTAAACAAAAAGGGCATGCACCCAATGATAGTGAGGATTATATTAATGGTATTTATAATGGAGCAATCTTTGCTATAAAACGTTATTATAGGAATGAGATACATCTCTTCTATTCAACAACCTCAATTCATGAATCGGCTATAGAAGAAGGGTATTCTATATGGGTTAATTATGCCTACTGGGGGATGTTGTCACTGATAGAACAGGTGGCGCAGGAATATAACTGTGTATCACGCTTTGAAAGTGTTATTGACCTCAAAGAAAGTTTTGGTACGATAGTTAAAAATGTTTTTACTATTGATGATAGACTTATCCGACGTCTGAAACCTGATGGAGAAGCTGATCTGCGTCCTGATATAACCCTTATGAGTCCATTTTTCTTTGGTACCGGTATTATGCCCAATGTTTTTGCTGAAGATTCAATTTTTTCAAATACTATGAAGTTTGTTGAAGATACGTTGTGGGATCCAGATTTAGGGATGTTGCAGCGTTATTTACCTTTTATTGAAGATCCTAATACCCATGTTCATGCAGGGAATGGTCCCTGGGTGCAATATACAGCAATGTTAGCACAGTATAATTATTTCACCGGAAAAGTTGAAAAGGGTGATACAATTATTGATATTATAAACAGGTATAGTGTTGACGGATACCTATGTGAACATCTGACAACACCGGAACGATTCCGTGAATTTTTGACTCTGGAATGGCTGTCCGGGACTGATGTTAGTAAAGAATTTGCAGCCAATATTATGGTTGACGGGATTACTTATGATTTAATTGTAGAGGAGCTTAACCATATGAAAAATTCGTATGATCAGATAAAAAGAACGATCGATGGTGGCGCTAATAATTACCTGACATTTGCTATGCCTCTTATGTGGTCACATGCAGAGTATGCTATGGCACTGTTGTTAAAGACATGGCGCGAGCTTTTAGATAGTGGGGTAAAACACAATTTACTATGAAACACTATAAAGTAATATTAGCAATCCCTGATACGGTGGCACAGGAGATTGGTGCAATTTGTACTATTCTTCTGGATAATGGATTTGAGTGTTATCTGGTTGGCGGGTCGGTGAGGGATTTGATTTTACAAATTCCTGTGTATGATTATGATTTTGCCACCAATGCTCGTCCCGAGCAGGTGATGAAACTATTCAAAAAAGTGATCCCTACCGGAATAAAACATGGTACTGTCACTGTTTTGATGCATTATGCACACTATGAGATTACCACGTATCGCTCAGATGGCAACTATACCGATGGGAGGCATCCTGATAGTGTTGCATTTTCTGAAAGCCTTAAAGAGGATGTTGAACGCCGTGATTTTACTATCAATGGATTGGCGTATGATGTTAATAACAGAGTTATTATTGATTATGTTGGTGGTATGGGCGATATTGAAAAAAAGATTATCAAAACAATTGGAGATCCATTGAAGCGATTTAGTGAAGATGGACTGAGACCATATAGAGCGTGCAGATTAGCGGCCAAGCTACATTTCAGCATTAATAAAAAAACACTGGAAGCAATCCCGCAGGTACTTGATGTGGCATCAAAGATATCAGTAGAACGTATGCGAGATGAAATAAAGAAAATGTTAGAGTCAGATAAGCCATCGGTAGGTTTTGAATATATGCGGGTGACGGGTTTATTGCAACTTTGTTTTCCGGAACTATCGCAAGGATTTGGTATGGAACAGAATAAATATCATTTATATGATATCTATTACCATAGCATTTATTCATGTGATGCTGCTCCTAAAGATAAACCCTTAATACGGCTGGCTGCATTATTTCATGATATAGGAAAGATTGCAACCCGCAGGGAAGGTCATGATGGTGATTATACGTTTTATAATCATGAGGTCATCGGAGCTAAGATTGCCCGCAAAATAATGCGCAGGCTTAAATTTTCAAATGATGAGATAGAGTATGTTACCAATCTGATATTAAATCATATGTTTCATTATACTCAGGATTGGACTGACGGAGCAGTGAGGCGTTTTATCAGGAAAGTAGGTCTGGACAATCTGCAGGACTTGTTTATACTTCGGTTGGCTGACAGAAGTGGTAATGGCATGCGAGATGGATTGCCTGAACCTATAAAAAAACTTAAGAAACATATTGAAAAGGTTGTTGAAAAAGATAATGCCTTCACCGTAAAAGATCTGGATATTGATGGTTATAGTATAATGGACGAATTGCATATTAAATCAGGACCAATTGTTGGGAAAATCCTCAATGAACTGCTGGAAAAAGTACTGGATAATCCTGATCTGAATAATCATGAAACGCTTCTGGCACTTGCTAAAGATATCTATGCTGCCATGGAAATAACGGATAAGATTACTGGCCATGATAGCATTCAGCATCAATCCCTTTACGAAAAATAGTGGGGGAGGATAGCTTTTAATTTTTTCTTTTGTTTTGAGGGCTGCTTTGCAGGATCGGTCATGATTGCATATTTGATAGCCTGGTTACAGGCACATGTCCTTTCCTGTTTCAGTAATGGCACAAGCTGTTTTATCAAAGCTTTAGCGTTTGATGCATTTTTATTGAGATTGTTTACCACCATATCAACAGTGACATGTTCTTCATCTTCTTTCCAGCAATCATAGTCAGTACTCATACAGATAACAGCGTAGCACATCTCTGCTTCGCGGGCTAATTTTGCTTCGGGTAATGTGCTCATATTAATGACACCAGCTTGCCATGAACGGTAAAGGTGGCTTTCAGCACGTGTTGAAAAAGCAGGCCCTTCCATGCAGATGAGTGTTTCCTTCGTATGCATGGCGATGTTTAAGTGTTGTGCTGCAACCAGAATTAATTCATGCAGTCTGCTGCAAAAAGGATCTGCAAAGGCAATATGGGCAGCAATGCCATCCCCAAAAAAAGTGGAAATTCTAGATTTGGTCCTGTCAATAATTTGATCAGGTATTACAAAATCAAGAGGTTTGATTCGATCCTTTAAACTCCCAACTGCTGAAAATGCAATAATTTGCCCTGCGCCAAGCATTTTTAATGCGGCAATGTTTGCCCTGTAGTTTATTTCATGGGGCAGAATAAAATGTCCTCTGCCGTGACGGGGTAAAAAGCCTGCCCTGACACCTTCAATTTCAGCAATGGTGATTATATCAGAGGGTATGCCCCACGGGGTTTTTACTGATACTTCATCAACAATTTTTACTCCATCAATTTGATATAATCCTGAACCGCCAATAATACCAACATCAATTGTTGTTTTCATTGTATTTCACCTCTTCTTCAATAACTATCGCCTGCATGAAGCGATTGAATATAATAATGTTTTTATTTCTTTTATATCAAATGGCTTTTTAATGTAGCCATAGGCATTTTCTTTGTCAACTAACTCTTTTATCTGGTCTTCATAAAATATACCGGTGATAAAAACAACTTTTTGCTGAGGTTTCTCTTCTTTTATCATCTTATATGCATCGATTCCTGATAAAACTGGCATGGATACATCCATAAAAACAATATCAAAGGTTGAATCCTTGCATAAGGAATATCCTTCATAACCATTGGTTGCAAAAGAAATGGTTGCTATACCTAATGATTGCAATAGTGTTTTAAACAAATCACGGATTGCTTCGTCATCGTCAACAATTAATACTGAAAGATTTGCGATATCCCTGGGTTCACATGAAATTTCAATTTCATTAGGTAGATAAGCTGAAGAAAATTTGGGGAGCTCAATGATAAATTCGGTTTCTTTTTCCGGGATGCTGTAAAAATATATCTTTCCACTATGTTGCTCAATAATGTTTTTTGAGATTGATAATCCCATGCCGGTACCAACAATATTATGAGCTCCCCCCTGCTTGGTAGTGAAAAAAGGATTAAATATTTCATCTTTGATTTTTGGATCAATCCCGGTGCCGGTGTCGTGAATTTTAATTATAGCATTACCATTCGATTCATCAGTGGTAATAGTAATGGTTCCCTTACCTTTAGGGCGTATTGCATGAACTGCATTGAGAAGAATATTAAGAAAAACCTGCTGAATAAGTCCAGGATCAACATAGACAACTGGATCTTTAAAAAATTTTCTTACTACTGTTATATTATCTTTGGTTAAAATTTTTTCCTGAATCTTTAATATATCCTGTAATAATTCTGCAACGCTATGGCGTTCTTTATTGGTTATATCTTTTCGTGATAGCATTGAAAGATTTTTTAAAATGGTGTGTCCCTGCTCGGTCATCTTTTCAATAACCTTAAAAGCTTTTTTATTAGCTTCGGCATCATCAGGATTATTAATGGTATATTGTATATAGCCCTGTATGCTGGTAAGGATATTGTTAAATTCATGAGTGATACCACTTGCCAATTCGCCAATGGCTGAAAGACGTTCAGAATGAAGTATTGTATCTAATAGCTTTTGTGTCTGGGTTATATCTCGCCAATATATTTGATGATATAATGAGTCATCTATCTGAAAACTCACTATGTGTAATTCCAGTAGTATTTGTTTTTCATCGTTAGTAATACCTCTAATTGAAATAGTTGTTACACCATCAAGTGATTGGTGAAGCACTGGGAATAGTGTATTCCAGTCTTCCATGTGAATGTTTACATGGAAATCGATATCAGTCATAAGGGTATCGGATGGATAATGAAATAATTTAAAAAACTGAGGATTTGCATACAGTAACATTTCACCTTTAGACAGGGATAACCCATCAGGAAGATTTTCCACGAGTGTGCGGTATTTCAATTCTGATGAAATGAGTAGGTCCTCAGTTTTTCTCTGCGTTGTGATATTTATACCAATTAATAAATAGGCATCAAAATTATTATAAAGTTGTATTTTTTCGCCAGTAACAAGCAGGTTGAATGTATTGTTATCAATACAGAAAGTTATTTCAGATTCGCGCTGCTCAATGTTTTTATTTATAAGATTAAAAAGGTTATTTATTGAATCAGGATGAGTGGCAAAATCCTGAATTTTTTTGCCATATAATACCTTTTTTATATTATTATTGCGTTGTAAATACTCTCTGTTTGCTCTGAAATATATTATTGTCCCCTCGAGAGTAGTAATACAGATAATGGAAGGATGTAATTTAATTAATGCATTATATAAAATATTTTGTGATAATATTTTATAAATATTACGTGATATAAGATTTTCTGTGGTGTATATTAAAGCATTCAGCGATGCTGTAGGATTGGATTGTATAGAATGAGATTCTACTTTAATAAAACGAGGATGTTCGGTTAGCTCCAGTATGCCGATTATACCAGCAATACTGAACCTTTTTTTGAAGCGCGTTGTTACAGGAAAATCAGTAGCAAAAACCAATAGCGGTGTATGATCCAATTGCAACATTTGTTGTAATATATCAGAAACAGGAGTTATGGTTTGCATGCTTAGTGGTAAAATTAACAGGGCAGTGTCAGCACTACCATTGAAAGATGTAATTGTAGAAAATTCAATGCGATTTCGGGTTAAATAGCGAACTATGCGCTGATGCAATGGCGACTCGGTTGATAACAGAGTTACCTGTTGGATAGAATATCTGTGAAGTAATTGTTTAAACATACTAATTTTTTATTAATTTTTCAATGATGAAAAATCTGATTGTAAAGGTTCCCACAAGTTAAACATAATGACTTCGCTGCCACGAAAATAGCTTTATTAACCATTGTCATTCTGAAGGACGCAATCCCGAAGAATCTATTCTTTCATTCTGGGGATTCTTTACTTCAATGACGCTCAGCATAAGCAGTATTGCTTTAGAATGACTATCGGCTTTGCCTATAATGACAGTATTGCTTCATGTACATCCCTTATTGGCGGCCGCAAGCCAGCCATGAGCAACTCCCTAATTAGTACAAAATAATAAGAATAACAGTTATTCATCAACGCTTTTTTTATTGATAACATCAATACCGTGATTAATCTTGACAGAAATTATTTATCTACAAGTCTTGAAAAAAACAATATAATTTTTATGGGGGATTGGTCTATGATTCATAACAATGTAAAAACCGACTTCGTCAGTGAAGAATACTCTCCTCAGGTGGATGTTTCTGCATATTTGCATCCGTTGGCTGCTGTCATTGGACATGTTATCATTGGTAAACGGGTGATGGTGGCACCATTTGCTGTAGTGCGTGGTGATGAAGGGCATCCAATTCATGTAGGAGATGATTCCAATATTCAGGATGGGGTCGTCATTCATGCCCTTGAAACAGAGCATAATGGGCATCCAATCAATAACAATTTAGTTGAAGTCGATGGTAGAAAATACGCTGTATATGTTGGGAAACGTGTTTCACTTGCACATCAGTCACAGATTCATGGCCCGGCGTATGTTGGCGATAGTACCTTTATAGGGATGCAATCGTTAATATTCAAGGCAAAGGTGGGGAGCAATTGTGTAGTAGAGCCTAAATCACTGGTTCTGGGGGTGTCCATAGCTGATGGGAGGTATGTCCCGGCGGGTTCTGTCATCAAGACACAGGATGATGCTGATGTGTTACCTATTATTGATGACAGCTATATTTTTAAAAGCCTTAATGATGATGTAGTTCATGTGAATGTAGCATTAGCAGATGGCTATAAGGTAAAGAAGATTTAAATGGTTACATCCTCTATGCACAGAGGATGTAACCACTATATGAATTATTCTTTTTCTTCTTGCTGCATTTTTTCCAGTGATTTTTGTAATTGCTGTAGCTGTTCTAATGCTTTTTGTTGTTCTGATGAAAGCTTTTCTGTTTGTTCCATCATTTGCTGACCAACTTTCCCGGCGGCTCTGTATGCATTGAAAGAACCGTATAGTAAAAAAACATACAGGACAACCAATATCCCTATGATTATTTTTGCTACAGTTTCTTTTGCGGCGAGCGCTTTGACCAATGCAATAAATGTAAGATACAAACCATACAATGCAATTAATGCCGAAACAATGAGGCCTACATAGACACTTATACCTGTTAAAAATGACAATAGTGCCTGGATAGGACCAAGAACCATTAATGCAGCAACGACACGTACATTTGCTTCAAAAGCGGTTGAGCCACCACAGATAGCAGAGATAATTAATAAAATTATCCCACCTACAAAAAGCCCAATAATTGAAAAAATAATAGGCCCAATGAGAGCCATAAAAGCTCCACCAGCAATCATGGTAAATGCAGAGATATTGAGCAATGTAAAAATAAAGTAGATTACCCCTGCTATAAGCCCGTATACGGCCGCTTTGATAATTGGTTCAACCAAACCGCCTTCTTTTGGCATCGATGAAAAATAGTCTTTAGGATTTAATATTGTAGCTTTAGATTCATCGATAAGTTTTGAAAAATTAAAAGAACTATCTGCCATACCTTCCTCCTTCATCATGGTGAATTAAAATTATGCGTCCAATGTGCACTCAACTGTTGGTAACTATAATTATAATAAAATAAATTGAGTACTAAGTCAAACATAAAAAATAATAGAATTAATATTTTGTATAATTTATGTATAAATTAAGGATGAATATGAAATATTATTTGACAGTTTATAAAAAAAGGAATGTTATAAAATGAAGTAATATAGCTTCTTAATTGATTTTAAAAAAATGTAATGGGATTATGAAAAAGACAGGGGAAGTTTAATCTCATTCTAAACTTTTTTTATAAAAGAGATGGAAAATCCAGTCTAATTTTTTAAATCTTTATTTTTTAGTTCATTGACTGGTAATTTTATTGTTGAAGGGAAAAAATATGAATTTCATGAGGGGTATTATTGATAAGTACAAAGATTCATCCTTTATATTACAGCAAAGAGTAAAAGCACTTTCATATTTTCTTGTTATATGTAGCATCCTTGTTGCTGTTTTTTTAATTACTCAAAATGTGATTACAGACAGGCCATTATTTTCCTTTATAAATATGGTGCTTGTTCTTATATTTGTCATTTTGATATTTGCATTGCTGGTATTATACAATGAAAAATATTATGCAGCTGCCAATATTTCAGTTATTGGTTCGGTAATTGCATTAGGATTGCTTGTTAATTTTGGCACTATGGCGCATAATGAAGGTATTATACTAACAAATTATCAATTTTTAATATGTATTGTTTTTAGTGCACTCTTTTGTTCACGAAAAATGGTAATTACGGTAGCAGCACTTTCACTTATAGTATCAGCTACATCATTTATACGAACAAATCTTATATCAGCTCAGCTAAAGACAGTTGCTATCGTTGATTTTTCCTTTGAATTAATTATAATTGCTGCAATCAGTTACATGCTTTTAAGAATAATGGATTTAACAATAAAAAAATTGCAGGAAGAACTTGCAAACAAGGATCATCTGATGCGGATAAAGCAGCTTCTTGAATCGGTTAAAGATATTTCTGGGAAACTGACTGATGCTTCAGAAGAAATGGCTGATACGTCTAAAAATTTTTCGAGCAATGCTCAAAACCAGGCGGCAATCGCTGAAGAAATAACTGCTACCATTGAACAGATATCAGCAGGGGTTGAAAATGTGGCAAACAGTGCTCGCTACCAGTATGAGGGCATTACCTCATTTACAAATCAGTCGTCCGAACTTTCGCTTTTGATATCGCAGATGGAAGATAAGATAAAAGATGCCCTTATACTTACTGAAACAATTGAGCACCATGCAAAATCGGGGGCAAATCTACTTGATGAAATGAGCACCAGTATAGGATATATTAATAAAAGTTCAGGCGAAATGACAGGAATTGTAAATATTATCAAAGACATATCCGATCAGATAAATCTACTTTCGCTTAATGCTGCTATTGAAGCAGCACGGGCAGGTGAAGCCGGAAGAGGATTTGCAGTTGTGGCTGATGAAATTTCAAAACTGGCGGACAGAACATCAATAAGTGTGAAAGAGATAGAAAATCTTATTACTTCCAATGATAAGGAAATACAGAAAGGCAGAGTTAACGTTGAAGGTACGGTTAAAACTATTGGAATTATTATTAAAGGTGTGGATGACATCAATGCAATGGTAAATATGCTTGCAGAATTTATGAAAAAACAATTGGATGTAAATGCTATTGTTATGAAAACTTCTGAAGATGTCAGCATAAAAGCGGAAGAAATACGGAATGCATCTGAAGAGCAAAAAAATGCTTCAGGTGAAATTGTAAAATCAATTGCAGGGATAAATGAATTGACGCAGGCAAATGCTGCTGGAGCATTAAAAATTTCAGAAAGTTCAGAAGCAATTCTAACAATATCAAATATTTTGAAGAAAAATGTAACTGCCCTTGAGATAATCTGATTACCCGGTATTAAATAGATAATTTCAAAGATGAAGTTTTTATAGTATTGCTTTATATATGTTGATTTATGAATTGTATTGACAGGTTGTGTTGAAAAAACAAATGCAAAAGTTTATATTTATCAGCAATGATGAGCACAAAAGAAATGAACTAACAAAGCAATTAGATTGTGTTGATTGTATAGTATGGGATGAGCAAACAACCACGATTAATCAATTGGTCAATGACGATATGTGCACTATTATTGATGTTGAGTTATTACCAGCCATCCATGGAATCGGGTCAATTATTGATGAGTTTTCCAAACGCAAAAAAGAGATTGTTGGTGTTAGCTCAAAATCTTCAATAAGTGAGATTGATAAAAAAAATATTGTTCAGTATGGCATTGCTGCTGTTTTCCCATTATCTCAATGCAGGTATATCCCTCCCTACTGTGACGAGTACCGGGGGCTTGTTTCCGGAATTATAGGCATAGTTGATAACAATATATTTCATTGTCAGGGACTATCGACAATAATTAAAAAGTTTGGCTATGATGCAATTGTTATGAATGATTTGAAGGATTGTTGCGGTGCGGAAGATTCAATGGATATTTTGTGTATTAATTGTTCACAGGTAAGCACTCATGAAATTGCAGCTATGTACATAGGGGGAAAGCTCCCAAAAAAAAATGCAATGGTATTGTATAAAAGTCATGAGGATGATATATTCATTCATGATATACTGAAACTTCATCGAATAGTAAAAGTTATCTATACACTGGAAGAAGTTTATACAGTATTATTACAGCTTCTATTCAGGCAACAATTCCATGCATTGGTATATTCTTTGTATGAATCATCAGATATGCAAAGTTGTGCAACATCATATCGAGGAAACTTGCGGCAATGGTATTGGGAAGCAGCAATGGATATTTTTACCATGGCTGACGTATTACACCCTGAACTTGTTAGCACGTATCAAAAGCATATTCAATTAATGCACGCTTTGATGACAAGAGCTATGGCTTTCCAATGGATGCGATAGTCCTGATAATAGTGCTACCGGCGCAAACGATGGGGAAATACAAAATCAGCAATTAGTTGCAACGGCAGGAACTGATGCTGTTGCAAAGCGGGATCCTTCGGGTAGCATGGTCTTTTTTCATTATGGCAGCTACGGCAAACCTTTTCGCGCGCTTTTATTCCATCCGTTCCCAGTATTGGGTACATACCTTTTGACACTGCTTTTTTGTAAGCTGCCTCACGATTATCAAATGAGACATGATTTTCAAAACTACTATAGATGCTTCCTGGCCCATGGCAGGACTCGCACCCTACACCATCCTCCCATAGAGCAGGATTTTTGCCAAATCCAGTGGTATGACACTTGAGGCACAATTCATTACTGTGAGGATTTTGTATACATAGCTCTCTTGCCAGTTCAAGTGCTTTGTCCTGCTTAAGCAAGAGATATGCTTTTGCATGAGGGGACTGTAGCCAGAATTTGTATTGATTGCCAATAGCTTCAGACTCGTGACATTTTTTACATACTGATACACCAACAAATGATACATTTTTTTGTGCACCAATGAAGGCAAGACAAAGTATCAAGGATGTGATAAAAATTCGTATTTTCATAATAATACCATAGTAACTATCTAATTATAAAATAAAAAAATGTAAATAATTTTTATTGTGGGCGATAGTTATTGTCAATTTTTTTAACTTGACTTATTTAATTTTTGCTATTACTATTCAATAGTAAATAAGCCAATACAGTAATGTTACTATTATGGATAAAAAACACGATAAAAGAGTTGGAAGTTTTCTTGTAGAGAACGGTATTGTAACTGAAAAACAGTTACAGGAAGCATTAGAATTACAACATGACAATCCTGAAAGGCTTATTGGTGAAATTCTTGTAACTCTGGGTGTGCTTACCAAAGAGGAGCTTATCATGGCGCTGGAAATGTATATGATGACCACCGATGCCGTATCAGATCATGTTGATGAATGGCTGGATCAAGATGAGATTGATTTATTGATGGATAAAATAAAACAAGAAAATAAATGAATAATACGGAGAATATCAATAACTTGAAAAGTTCTTGACATTTATAATACGATTTAAAAGATATGCCACATGATTGAATTTGAAGATAAAACGTGTTTTGGTTGCGGAAAATCTAACGAAAGAGGTTTACGGCTTAGCTTAAAGTTTGATCCTGATACTAAAACAGCTTATGGAGAATTTAAAGCAGATCAAACACTTGAAGGTCCTCCCAATATTATCCATGCTGGAATCATAGCCAGCGTTCTTGATGAAACTATGATGACCGTTAATAAATACATGGAATATATAGCATTAACGGGTGAGGTAACAATCAGATATTTACAACCCGCATTTATTGAGGAGAATCTTTATATACGAGGCTGGTTTGTGAAGAAAAATAAACGGGTTATTGAAAACAGAGCAGAAATTGAAAATGAAATGGGAAAGATTGTGGCACGAGCCAAAGCCAAATATATTGAAGTAGAAGAGTTACCCCAGCCGGAATAAAATAAATTGTATTCATAGCAGCCGAAGTGGTGGAATTGGTAGACGCAGCGGACTCAAAATCCGCCGGGGGCAACTCCATGAGGGTTCAAGTCCCTCCTTCGGCAAAATTATATATACTATACGTATGGAAAAAGTTGCGGGAGTGGTTACTATAATTAATTTCAAGCTCAATATAAAAATGGGCAGACAACTGGTTCATCGCCATTATAAACTCTTTCTAAAGCCTCTAACATCTTCATTGTTTGTAAAGGATCATTCCATGCCTTATCATTAATATCATCAAATATTTGTTTGAAATTTGCCAGAGAGAGCTTTCAACTGGATTGTAAATGAATATAAAAAAATCCTTGGATGAGTCATTATTTATGTTAACTTTGATTAAATCTATATCATGAGTATATATATTCTTTTTTTCCCATTGTGTAAATTATCTTTTTAATATTAAAGCAGATTTTTTGCGCATAGCTGATACTGATATAAGAAGTTGTTATTTAAAAAAACATTTTTTATCCTGAGAATTAATTCAAGACAATTAAATAAAGTTAAAATTGTTGTCCAATTCCTCACAAAAAGCAACTCGAACGTAGATCCGAAGATGCTACTAAGACGTGTAACTTATATCAACTGTTATGCGATTAAGATCTTTCAAATTATTGATGAATGCATCATTCTGCAATATTAATATTTATATATTGCACTTTCAGGTTTCAATTACAATATGTTCATGTTGTTGAAAATAATTACTAAGTTATACTATTTTATTTGGTATTGCTTTCCATTCTTGAAATTAGCTTTATTATGCAATTTTTATAAATATTACTTTATCGGAAATAACCTGAAATCTAAAATTGTTAAATATTTTATGCTTTATTTTCACACAACCAATAATTTTATGGTATATTATTAATATGTGATACTATGTATCGCATATTAATCAATTTTTTTAGAGGTATGAGGATATTCTATGCCAAATCAGATGCCAGAAAATTTAAAAAATATAAAAGATATATTGGATTTAGACGAAGAGCTTCATAAAGTGTCGCCTGAAGCTGAAACTGTTGGTGAAAAATCAGGTGTGAGAGCCAAAAAAGGTGATATTAATTTTCAACTAAAACCGGAAGAATTAGAAAGTTATTTAAATAAATATATAGTAGGGCAAGAAGAAGCGGTAGAGATAATTGCTACTAAAATTTGTACTCATTTTAACCGCATGACGCTGGAACAGGAATTGCCTGATGATGAGAAGATTGTTGGTAATATTAAAAGTAATATGCTTTTAATTGGGCCAACAGGAGTTGGGAAAACATATATTATCAAGCTCATTGCAAAAAAGATAGGTGTGCCATTTGTAAAAGCTGATGCAACCAAGTTTAGTGAAACAGGATATGTTGGCGGAGATGTAGAAGATCTGGTCAGAGAGCTGGTCCACGAGGCAGATGGTGATGTTGCAAAGGCTGAATATGGGATTATTTATCTGGATGAAATAGATAAAATTGCTTCAAGTGGAAATGTCTATGGCCCTGATGTATCACGAGCAGGCGTTCAACGTAATTTATTAAAACTTATGGAAGAAGCTGATGTTGATCTTAAAACACCACATGATTTAGCCTCGCAGGTTGAGGCTGCCATGGAAGCTCAGCGTACCGGAAAAGTAACACGTAAAAAGATAAATACCAAAAATATATTGTTCATAGTTTCTGGTGCATTTAGCGGTTTGGAGGATATTATTAACAAACGCTTAAACAAGCAGGCTATAGGATTTGATAAATCGCAAGTACGCAGGGAAGATAGGCAAAGCGTATTGAAGCTGGTAAAGACTGAAGATTTAATTGAATTTGGATTTGAATCAGAATTCATTGGGCGTTTGCCTGTAACGGTAGTGCTGAATGATCTTGATGAAGAGGGATTATATAAGATACTCAAAAATAAATATAGCACTGTTGTTCTGGGGAAAAAGCTTGATTTCAGGGCATATGGCATAGATCTGGAGTTTATGGATGAAGCATTGAAGATGCTTGCAGCCAGGGCATATAAAGAACGAACGGGCGCCCGGGGATTATTAAGTGTATTTGAAAAAACACTTATCAAATTTGAAAAAACATTGCCATCAACTGATATTAAAAAGTTGGTTGTTGATTCAGTAGTTGTGGATAATCCTGAAAGTGTATTAAAAAACATATTGTTGAATGATAATATTAGAAAATTTCAGAAAGAGTTTTTATTAAAACATGGAATTGTTATGGAATTTGATGGAGAGGCTTTGCAGATAATACAGGAAAAAGCACGTGAAGCAAGAATGAGCATCAAGCAATTTTGTGATGATTTATTTCATGATTATCCCTATGGTATAAAACTTATGAACTTTGATAGGTTTGTTATAACTAAAGCTGCTGTTGAAAATCCTCAAAGTTATATTGATGAGTATATACGGCAATATTATAGTCATAAAAAATAAAGGTATAGCGAAAACTTTAGTTAGTAATACTTTATGAGGTCAGAGAGAGGACTATAACCTGAATTCAAAAGTTATAAACTTTGAAAAACAGTTACGAAAGTGCTCATAGTAAAATATATACAAAATTTTATTGATTGACAATTATTAAATTAAATCATATATATTATCATGATGTACGTTATTTTATAAATGCCGGGGGAACCAATGTCTGCTAATGATAAAAAGAGAAAAACAAATAAAAAAGCTACTCTTTTTGATAAGGTTTTTACTGTTATTATTCAATATAAAGAGACATCTCTTTTCAGATGGATATATAATCATCCTGGTATAGCCATGGGTGCGGTTGCATTATGGGGCATTATAATCATTGTCATGTTTATGTGGTTTGTGATTTCGCTTGCTACCCCTTAATGTAGTTATACTCTTTTGCAACTAATTTAACCTGAGCACTCAGGTTTGAGATATATGCATTACGTTCCTGATAGATCAGCCCTTTTTTATCATATTCTTCTATGGTTATCAGCTCAATTGCTTTTTCAATATCACCATTCACCCGGTCAAGATATTGTAACAAAAGTTCTTTATATTGTTTGGTAGATGTAATGGATAATTCCAAAAACTTTGTTACATCATCGTCGGTGTATACAAAACCATGTGCCATACAGAGTGTTTGCGGTTTAAGGGATAACATTTTTTCTAAAGATTTACAGTAATCATCATAAGAGGATAAAAATTCAACCTGGACAATTTCTCCATTAATGCCCTGGGGGACACCGACAGCTTCACCAGCACAAAGCAACCCAATTTCAGGGAAGAAATATGCAAGGGAATCGCGTGTATGACCGGGGACCTCATATACAACGCAAGTAATATCCCCTAAATCAATGCAATCTCCTTCTTTGACAGGGTAAGTTATATCAAAGTATGAAAGTGATACATCTTCATTATCAACAATATCTGCAAAAAGAGGTTTTTGTATATTGCTGAGATGCGTCATGAAATCAATAACTGTTTGTTTAGAAAGGAGGTCCTGTATGCGTTTAGCACCTACCACTGATACATTGGGGATTTTCTTCAGTAAATATGGTATAGCTCCCAGATGGTCATAGTGCGAGTGAGTAATAGCAACATAATCGAGGGCAATTGGTTCACCAAATAGTGATACCAGATCGCTGTAATATTTTGGTGCTAAAAGATTAATCCCTGCATCTATCATCATACTTTTAGTGTACCCCTTAATAATGTAGGAGGGGTAGCCGATATGGCCAATTGCCTGACAAAATGTATTGATTGTTCCCTCTGCAAGAATTTTCATTTTTTTGTCCTCTTTATAGATACTATTATTGCTACAACTATTGTTGCATAATATAATGATAAAAATATACTATATACAGTTTAGCTATGATAAGCTATAAAATGTCTATCTTTTGTAATGCGAGAAATTTTTCAATAACATTTGGTAAAATATTTATGTTTAAAATTATTTGTACCATATTAATAATTTGCATAATATTGAAAATAAAGCTACATTGTTTACAGTAAGAATGTATACAATATTGTTATGAATACTAAAAAATATATTAACATCACAATTTTGCTGGGGATGATTGCTTTAGGATCATTACAGGTTTTTGGTTCAGATGTAACTATCTCTAATGTCCGTCCAAACCTGATGAATATTAGAACAACCAATGGCAAATTTTACGCATATATTGTATTGTTGTTTAATGAAAACCCTCATTTTGTAAACCTTATTCAGGCAGATAGTATTCCAGTAAGGTTGATGCAAACTCCTGGATTCAATATTATGCAATATGAAGCATATCTAAAAACATTACAGGATAGTTTGTTAAAAACTCTTGCACAACAGATATTGCGGGTGTACAAAGAACCTGATAAGATATCTGATAATGAACTTGAGCAGCTGACACAAAAGCTGGAAAACAGAAATATTATATTGCGATTTTCAAAAACAAAAGATGGCGGTGAGTATAAATATTTACTGGATTATTGTATTTATGGGAAAAGGAAACCGGTAACTATCAATCATCCACTTTTTAATGTAAAGGTAAGAATTTTTAACATACAACCTTTAATATATTATGATGAATTTTCGACAAGTAACTCGACGTTTTATTTTGATATGATTTATATAAATCCTGACGAAGTGTACAATGATTACATAATATCTAAAAGAATCATGGATAACAAATCATGCGAAAATATGTTTTTTGTTGGTGCACATGTTAATGAGGATATACGCTTTTGCATAAAAAAATCATTTTCCAGCAAAGAAACAATCTTTGATGAGATATGGAAAATGTTTGAGATACATGAATTAACACATAAAATTTTGAACAATTATTATTACTTTTTTGATCAGGTGACAGGTGAAGAACTGGCATTAAGCAGTACCATTTACTATAATACCTATCTGGGGTTGGCAATACTGTATAGCTATCTGGATTATAATACTATTAATCCTCATCGTATTGCAGCTTCTAATTATATTAAATTTTTGTCTTTATACACAGCTAACGGTGAATATATTGAAAAACCATCCCTTATAAAAAATTTACCCATTGAGGATATTAAAAAAATTGCCAGGCTACATTTTGAAACTACAATAAAAAATTTAAAATAAAATCTCAATTACGTAATCGTATGGGATTTTGATGGATCATGCCATCAAGGCTGAAACCTTTTTTCCCGGTGTAGGCATTTGCAAATTCGATTACAGCATTGAATTGTGAAGGCGAAACCATTTCTTTGAGGTTCAATAGTTCTTCAAATTGTTTCCAGAGTGTGACAGTTTTTTCTTTTACAATCCTGAAAAGGTCATCAACTGATTCGTAATGCAAACCCACTTCGCCACTGGGATTAAACCACCGATCACGATGCAGATTTAAGATATGGCGGTTAATCTTTCGTGCATCAGGATAGCGTACCAGAAAATCACTGTAAGCTCTTTTTTCAAGGAAGCGAAGAATCTTAATAAGATGAGCATTTCTTGTTTTTTTTAATGAGTATACAGGTTTTACACATTGTAATGCTATATCATAACCATCATGTTTTAACCAAGCAATAATGGATGGTTTAAAAGTGATGGATGGTTTTATGGTGGCGATAGCATTAATAAAAATATCTTTTGTTGCTTTGTACAATATAGTGTTTTTGTGTGGGACCATACGCTCAAGATTATAATCAAAAGGTTCTGAATTATAGAAATAAGCCATATATTGATCAATAGTATATTCAAAGAGAAGATGTTGATTGCGATAGTACGGCACCCTGTTATCTTTATATGTTGGGAATCCAGCCCAGTAAAATACAAAAGGATGATATATCGCATCAGCTACCCAGTGAGAAATATATCCGTAAAAAAAACCTTTTTGATAATATACCCATTCATTTGGTTCATGGTTAACATTGTTTAAAAGTGTGTTAAACATGGCAAAAATAACTGATGAACCATCATCCGAATGCAAAAAATGTTTTATACTGTTGCCAAAAAAAATATTGCGCTTACCTGGTAGATAATCAAAAAGATTGGGTATTAGCAATCCTGACAGAGCAGATGACATAAAAAGAGGATGAGAAAACTGTACATCAAGCAAATGCGTACTATGATCAGGATGTTTTAGTTTCTTTAATGATGTAACTGATTCAAAAAAGATACGTTGATGCGTTATTAATCCAGGCATAATGAATATGTTTTTAAAATTTATGAGGGGGATTATAGCATCCCCCTTATTGTTTTATTACCGTTTATGACACTGTGTGCAAAGTGTTGGTGCCTTGCCACCTTTTGTTCTATGACAACCCAGGCATTTAGTATGAATAGCATTATAACCCTTATTTTGTGTTTGCCAGTGGCAACCGTTATCACCGCATTTTTTTGCTGTGGAGCCAGTATGATGACATATTTTACAATCTGTAATTCCCCTGGCTTTATGGATTTGGTGATTAAAGGTAACGGTACCCTGTTTAGGGGCAGTAGTTGTCTTTTTAACCTTTACAATGCTTTGAGCAAGTATAAAAGCAGGTATCAATAAGATAAGGAAGCTTATCACTGCCGCATTTTTTTTATTCATAGTACCTCACTATAATAATGTATATCATTTACGAATAAACAGGTCATTCTCCCATGTACCGTCAAAGGTGGTACCATCGTTAAGTATTAGCTTCCCTTTACCATGGCGGTTATTATCTTTCCACTCACCTTCATAACGGGTTCCGTCAGACCATGTATAAATGCCAAAACCATTTCGTTTACCATCTACCCAGTTGCCTTTATAGCTATCGCCATTTTTCCAGTAATATTCACCCTGCCCATTACGCATATTGTTGCTGTAATTACCTCTATACCGGTCTCCGTTCGTGAAATTGTATTCACCCATACCTTCACGAATACTATTCTTAAAACTACCGTTATAGGTGCCATTATCATGCGCAGATGTTCCTATTCCATTTTTACAGTCGCCTTCTTTACAATTTTTTGGTGACGAAGCACAACTTATAGCAAAAATAAAAATAATTATAGGTAAAAAATATCTTACAGGTTTCATGAAATGCCTCCTTACCTCAAGAATTATGATAATCTTGTTATGATTAAGGCATTATAGACAATGAATATATAATTAGCAATTAGTTTTTTTATTTTTTGTTCTTTGCGATAGTTCTATCAGGATAAAAGTTAATAGGAAGCAATAAAGTTTATATTTTTTATAAGCATTTTATGCATAGTAATTAGATTAAATAAAATATTTTTTTTTGAAAGATATACATTTTGTGATAGTTTACTAGAAGACTGCATTGGTGATGACCTTGCCATGCGTCTTTATATAAAATTCCGTACCACAAGTACGGAATTTTTATTTTGTAACGCTGTTTATCCACTCTGCATAATCATTGGATACTGAAACTATCGGCAATGCAATAATTTCAGGGATTTCATACGGGTGCAGTGCTTTAATGCTTAATTCAACTTCATGGTAAAGATCTTTTTTTGTTTTAATTATAAGCAATAATTCTGAATCGTTGCATATCTCGTTTTTCCATGAATACACTGACATGAGCCCGCCAACTATGTTAACACATGCTGCTAATTTGTTATTGACCAGATGATTTGCGATAGCAAGTGCAACATCATTGTCAGGGGCGGTACAATATATTATAATTATATCCATATGATTGTCCTTTTACTTTTCAAGTAACCGTTTTTTGCGTCGTTGTTCTGCTTCTTTGTTCCTCCTTATTTCCTCATCGGTTTCGGGAATCAATGCCGGAACTTTTTTAGGATTTCCTTTTTCACCAAGTGCTACATAGGTAAGATATGCTGAGGCAGTGTGTCGCACTACGCCGGTTATAAAGTTTTCAGCTTCAACTCGAACGCCCACCTCCATTGATGTTGTACCAACAAAGTTAACACTTGCCTTAAGACGCAGTAAATCACCAACATAAACGGGGCTATGGAAATCTAATCTGTCAATTGAGGCGGTAACTACCAGACACCCGGAATGTCGGGAGGCAACAATACCACCGGTATTATCAATGAGCTTCATTATAGTGCCACCATGGACATTGCCGGCTAAATTAGCATCCTGATGTGTCATCTGTTGAACAATTGTTATGGTGCTATCGTGAACAAATTTTTTATCCATGCTTTTACCCCTACATGAAAGATGTTATACTTGATGTATTATCTTTGTAATTATGATAGATAGTCATTATAAATTTTAAAATGTAAAAATATTGCATAAGCAAATGAAAAATTGCAACTAAAAAATAGGGAATGCTGTCTTTATATAACAATACATATAAACAAAATATGGGGATGTTATACTATGCCGGTAAACAAAACAGAACTTGTTTCATTTTATTCACATGCAATAGCAGCTTTAGCTTCATTCATCGGATTATTTATACTTATAGAATCTGCACAGTCTTTTACTGTCAAGATACTGTCAGCAGTATACGCCATTTCTGTTATTGCATTATTTTCAGCAAGCACGCTTTATCATGGATTAAAGCAGCACGATAACGAAGAATCACTATGGCGTAAACTTGATCATATGGCAATATTTATTATGATTGCGGGGACATATACGCCGGTATGCTACCTATATCTCCCAGCCACAAAAGCATTCACCATACTGTTTTTTCAGTGGCTATTGGTAGCATCAGGTATACTATTTAAATTATATTTTTTCAATGCTCCAAGGATTATTTATACCGCAATCTATTTAATAATGGGCTGGATGGCAATTGTTGTGATTAAGGATATTGTGCATATAATGGATAGCACATCGCTATGGTACCTATTTGCAGGTGGCATTGCATTCACAGCAGGAGCAGTTTTTTATATTATGCAATGGCCTAAAAAGATACAGGGTTATGTGGGATTCCATGAATTTTTTCATTTTTTTATCATAGCTGGTGCTGTATGCCACTATCTCATGGTTTACCGGGGTGTAAAATATATGTAATTCTATTATCAACCTGTGCTTGCATTCAAAAATGCCATAATTCCCTGTATGGCATATTTTTTCTTAAAATCCCATAGGGATGTCATTTTTATAATCGCTGACACATCAATTATTGTAAAACCCTGGAGAGGTAACATCGTAATATGTAAAACAAAGGGTCAGAGCATTTGATAATGGAGAAACAGCGAGATTCTTCGCTTTGCCACAGAGTGGTTATAACGCGACATTTTCATCAACCCAAAACAAGATATCATGAACTAATTCTTTTTGTTTCAGAGGAGTTAACTATCTTCTCAAACATCCAATGTATAATCACTTTATTGGATTTAAGTTGTTTTTTTAGTATTAGTTTTATCTGGTTATCTTGTTATTATTTTATGATGATTTATTTGTAAACATCTCCTCTAAAATCAATTTTTTCTACATATACCTGTCTATTGCTTTTGTTTAACGCAATAATTATCCTTAACTTTCCTCGCCTCAATCGATAATATCCATCCCAATCTCCATAAAGTTTTTTTAAATCGATATTAACGTTGTTCCCTTGAATTTTTAGTATAAGTTTTTTTAACGCTTCTACCACATCATTATGAACATTCTGTTTATCAATAAATTTTTTAGCATCTTTAGAATAGTTGATTGTCCATGTCATATATCAATGGTCTCACTGTAAGCTACTTCTTTTTCTTTTGATGGTTTACCATAAAGCTTTATTATATCTTCCATCTCTTCATGAGATATTAAAGGAACACTTTTCAAAAAAAATATTAAAGCTTCCTCATCTAATACTTCTTTAATAGCTTTTTTTATGAGATTGTAAAGTTCATTACTATCAATAGTTACTTTCATTTATTTCTCCCGTATATGCAATATATTTTGAGATATAATGTAATAAAAATATATCATATAGATATAAATAAGTCAAATAATGTTATAGTTGTCGAATTTTTTTATTTAATATTGGTAAAATAAAACTTATAAAAATATGATACGATGATATTTTCTTCTGGAAGACGACAAAAGAAAGTATGCAAAGAAAAATGTCTTTTTCATTGCTTTATAGGTATAAGTTCCACGTTAGGTGCAAAACGGGCTGTCCAGCATGCCTTGATGGCAAAGTCGCTGTTTTTTAATCCCATAGGGATGTCATTTTTATAATCGCTGACACATCAATTATTGTAAAACCCTGGAGAGGTAACATCGTAATATGTAAAACAAAGGGTCAGAGCACTGAACAGCAGCATGAGCAACTCCCATAAAAAACTATCATTGAAATATATACAGTAAAAAAACCATATAACACTTGACGAAAATCTTGTACAGGTAGTACCTTTGTTTAGATTGCTGTATGCTTGTATTTTTTTTGCAGGACCAATGATTATCATGATTTTAACAGATTATTTAAATAAAAAGAATATTATTATCAATCCATCTGTTAAGGATAGATGGGAATTAATTGAGGCAATGCTCGACACGGCAATCAAGAATAAATCGCTGAAAGCAGAGTATCGTGATGCAATAAAAAAAACATTGTTTGAACGCGAAAAGTCCATGAGTACCGGGATTGGCAAGGGGGTTGCAATTCCACATTGTAGCTGTCCCTATGTTGATGATGTTGTTATGATCATGTCATTGAGCCAAAAAGGCATTAATTTTGATTCTATAGATAATCTACCGGTTCACATTGCTATTTTACTTATTGTTCCCAAGGATAAAATATCACAACATATAAAAACACTGGCTAATATTGCCAAGCTCATGAATGATGATAGTTTACGTGAATTGCTCATTGGTGCTAAGGATGTGCAGGACATTATAAAGATTTTAAGAGAGTATGAAAAAAAAGGAAGAAAATAATAATCCGGGCATTATCTCACCATTATCACTGGATGAAGAGGATTTTGAGAAAAAATTACGCCCTCAACGTCTCAGTGAGTTTATAGGACAGAAGCAGTTAACCGAAAACCTGCGCGTATTTATTGAATCGGCAAAATTACGGAAAAAGCCACTGGACCATGTTTTGCTTGCAGGGCCTCCAGGACTGGGTAAAACCACACTGGCATTCATTGTTGCCAATGAGTTGGGCGTCAATATTAAAGCTACATCGGCTCCTGCAATAGAAAAGTCTGGCGATATGGCTTCGCTTTTAACCAATCTGGAAGCAATGGATGTGCTTTTTATTGATGAAATTCATCGACTTTCGCCAGCGATTGAGGAACTTTTGTATAGCGCTATGGAGGATGGTGAGCTTGATATTATTTTGGGGCAGGGTGTAGGTGCAAAGAGCATAAAATTGCAACTTGCCCCCTTTACCTTAATTGGCGCAACAACGCGCACAGGTCTTTTAACCTCTGCTTTGCGTGATAGGTTTGGTATACCGCTGCGTCTTGATTATTACGAGATAGATGATCTGGAAACTATCGCTTTACGAACCGCAACAATAATAGGGTGTAGTATAGAAGAAGAAGCTGCGCAGGAGATTGCCAGGCGTTCGCGTCGGACGCCACGCATTGTCAATCGTCTTGTTAAACGGGTGCTTGATTTTGCGATAGTTCATAAAAAGGATATGATTGATAAACAAATTGCCCTGTATGCTCTGGATAAACTTCATATTGATATGCTGGGATTGGATGATATGGATAGAAAGATATTGTCCACCATTATTGATAAATATGACGGAGGCCCGGTGGGGATAAAGACAATAGCCATATCAATAGGTGAAGAGATGACGACGCTGGAAGATTTTTATGAACCATATCTGGTGCAGATTGGCATGCTCAAGCGTACCCCGCGTGGAAGGGTTGCAGCACGCCTTGCGTATGAACATTTAGGGCTTGCATATAAAGGGATAGAAGATATACAAACACTCTTTGAATAGCTTATAGCTGTATAAGCTTATCTGCCATCATTAATGTTTCAGTAATAGTATACATGTTTGAGATAGTTCCCACTTTAAGCAATGTTGTGCGTTTATAATACTCCAGGCAGGTACCACAATTGAGTATCTGCACCCCTTTTTTTTCAATCTGCTGGAGTGGTTGAATAACCGGTGAATCCTCGGTTGTCAAAAATATGCCCGAATGAGCAAAGATTATGGTTGTTGGGCACACATTAGCTTCGTTCATGGTGTTGATGAATGATTTCATGAGGAGCTGTCCTAGTTCAGTATCACCCCTGCCAAATTCATTGCTGGTTATAAAAACAACAACATTTTTCCCATTATTTATGGATGGTTGTAACTTTACTGAAGCAAACGGTTTAGCTTCCATTGCTTTATGCAATACAATAGTAAAGTAATCGTCTTTTATACTGGTTTGTACAAGGTATCCACTATTTTCGGCAAAACGGGTAACATTGCCCACTGATGTTTGGCTGCTTACCAAAACTTCCAGTTCGTCGGGGTTTTCATCCTCTATTGCAGATTTTGTCAATAGTAACGGCTGTGGGCATTCCAGTCCTCGGGCATCTATCGTTTTCATATAAAGGCTCCTTTAAAAAAAATTTTTAATTTTGCTATTGACCAATACATACGGGAATATGATATAAACAATAACTATCGCTCCAATATTGTAAATCATTGTAATTGTGATACAATTATTAATTAATGTTTTGTTTACAAACGTTTTTTTACAGGAATTGTAATGGAAAAGATTTTTAAACGAGATTTTAAATATAGAGAAATACCTTATAACTATACCTCATTTTCAGACAAAGAGATTATAGTAAAATATTTTGATGCCCATACATGGGATTTAGTGGAAGCACTACGGGAAAAGCGACGCACAGGCAGAAGTGCAAAATTGCTGTTTGAAAACATTGGCGACATCTTTATTATCGATAGAAACCCGTATATTCAGTTTGATATTATTGAAAATCCCGCTAAATTGAAAAATCTGCAAAAGCGACATCAGCGAAGGCTTGCGACAGTCAAAGAAGGTGCTAATGGAGATGGGCAAGTTCTTGAATTGATTGATAAGATTGAAAAATTGGATGATACTGCTTTTAAAAAATTAAAAGAATGTAAAAAGCAGCAAGAAAAAATATTGAATAAATTAAAGCATATTACTTCGGAAAAAAATATACAATTTAGTCCTTTTCACAGAGCTGCTCATGTTACCGATGCTACTGATTGGCGGGTTGAATACCCCTTTGTTGTTGTTTATCCTGATACGGTAGAAGAGGTACAGGAACTGGTAAAGGCTGCAAAAAAATTAGGGCTTGTCATTATTGCTCGTGGAGGAGGGACGGGGCTTACCGGCGGTGCTATCCCTCTCCTTCCCAATACGATGATCATCAATACTGAAAAGTTTAACCGTATTGGCAGGATTGAAAAGACGTTCCTGCATGGTAACGAAGTTCCTGTTATAACAGTTGATGCCGGTGCAGTTACCGAGGATGTAATAGAGTACTGTGAACATCAAAATTATATCTTTGCAACTGATCCAACTTCTGCATGGGCATGCACCATTGGCGGCAACATTGCTGAAAACGCTGGTGGCAAAAAATGTGTTATGTGGGGAACCTGTATTGATAATGTGCTGTCGTTTGATATAGTTGACCACAATGGAGAACTTATTACTGTAAAAAGGGTTAAGCACCTGTATAGAAAAATATTGCCTGATGATGTGGTTGAGTTTGAGGTTATAAAAAAAAACAAAGTAGTCAAAACCATAATACTTTCCGGGCTGGATATACGAAAAAAGGGATTGGGCAAGGATATAACTAATAAAGCACTGGGTGGTTTGCCAGGATTACAAAAAGAGGGATGTGATGGTATTATTGTTTCGGCTACCTTTGTTTTGTATAAGCCTTTTAAATTTACCCGAACGGTATGCTTTGAGTTTTTTGGCAACAACATGATTAATGCGTCGAAAGCAATTGTGGAGATTGTTAAAACCTTTGAGGATGATCCTGTTGTATTTTTAACAGCGCTTGAACATTTTGATGAGCAGTATGTTAAGGCAATTCAGTATAAAAATAAATCGTTACGTACGGAAATCCCGAAAGCGGTACTTGTGGTAGATATTGAAAGCGATGACGAAGAGCGTTTAGAAAAGGCTACCTTAGATTTAGTTGAAAAGGTTAAGCAGTACAATACTGAAGGAATAATTGCAAAAGATACGGAAACACGTAACAAATTTTGGCAGGATAGAAAAAATTTAAGCGCCATTGCACGACACACCAATGCGTTTAAATTGAATGAGGATGTAGTTATCCCGCTGGAACGGCTGCAGGATTTTTCAGATTTTATTGAAAAGCTTAATATTCAAAAAGAATTAGAAAATAATATTCAGGTGATAGCTGTTCTTGCAGATTACCTGCAGGAGCGTATTAAAACCGAGGATGACAAACTATGTCTGGAACGATGTCAGTCAGGGGTTGCTCAATTAAAAACGATGCAGTCCCGGTACATGGATATACTGAATAATATTGATACGCATGCAAAAGATTATTTTAAATATGATTCAGAATATGCTCTGAGAATGGATTCTGTTTTTCAGTTACTCCAGAACGATGAATTAAGCATTAATTTTGATGCCGATGTTATTGAACCACTGTCAAAACTTTTCTATGGATATGATGATATTTTAAACAAAATTTACCAGTTACAAGCTGATACACAAAAGCGTCGTATTATAGTAGCAACTCACATGCATGCCGGTGATGGTAATATCCATGTCAATATTCCTGTTCATTCAAATGATTATCTTATGATGAAAGATGCTGAAGAGACTGCAGCCAATGTTATGCAAGCTACTGTTGCATTTGATGGGGTGGTAAGTGGTGAACATGGCATAGGGCTTACAAAGATACGATTTATTGATGATGATACATTGGCAAAATTTGCTGAGTACAACAGATTAGCGGACCCTGAAGATCTTTTTAATCCCTTAAAATTAACCAGGGATTTTAATCTGGAAACTATCTATACTCCGTCCTTTAATCTTCTTGAGGGTGAGGCCTTTATTTTAAAGGCAACTGATTTAGAAACAGTTTTTAACTCTATTGCTACCTGCATTCGATGTGGTAAATGTAAATCGGTATGCAACACCCATTACCCTGATGGTATGGTATTTTACAATCCAAGGAACAAAATTTTGGCGACAGCTCTCGTTATGGAGGCTGTGATCTATGATATACAGACATCCACAAGTTTGAGTTTTAAGCATTTTAAAAATTTACGGGAGATTTCAAATTATTGTACTATCTGTCATAACTGTCAAAAACCATGCCCGGTCGCTATTGACTTTGGAACCATTACCTTAAAGATACGATCAATTCTGGAGGCTCGACGAAAGTCAACATTCAAGCCCGTAACATCATTTACGCTCTTCTATCTGAAACAAAAAGGGTATTATATAAATAAACTATTCAGGGTTCTGCTGCTACGATGGGCGTATTCTTTACAGCGGTTTGGATATTATATTGCCAGGCCTATCCCTCATGTCGTGCAGTTTATTTCGCCATATATCGCTATGATGCTGAAAGGGAGATTGCCTAAGTCCGGGGATAGGACGCTGCGCGATCTGATACAGTTAAAAAATATAAATACATTTTATGTGTTCACAAATAAGAATAAGCCAGTTATAAAAACCGTGGTATATTTTCCTGGCTGTGGTTCAGAACGTATGTTCCCTGATATTAGCATTGCAACCATTGCCCTGCTGTATTATGCAGGAGTAAGGGTGATTATTCCACCAACATATCTGTGTTGCGGCTATCCAATGAGAGCAAACGGTAAACTGAATCAGGCACGGATAAAAACCAATGAGAACAGGGTTCTTTTCCACAGGATGGCAGATACTTTTTCATATCTGGATATAGGAGATATTGTAGTGTCCTGCGGTACCTGTTATGAGATGCTTCTGGATTATCAGTTAGAGAATGTTTTCAGAGGAGCAAGACTCATTGACGTGAATGAGTTTATAGCCCGTGAAGGATTATATTCTAAAACCATCAATGATACACTGATATACCATGAACCGTGTCATACACCGTTAAAAGCTATGGGGTACCAGAAAACATTTTCACTGCTGCTCAATACAAAGCCGCTATCGGTTCCTAATTGTTGTGGCGAAGGGGGAACATTAGCATTATCCACACCTGATATATCCAACAGTTTACGTGAACGGAAAGAAACCAACATAAGGGCAAATGTTGTGAGAAAAAATGTAACGGTACTTACAACCTGCCCAAGCTGCGTTCAGGGTTTATGTAAGATTCAGGATACAATAAAGGTGACGGGCAAGTCGCTTGTTGTATATATAGCTGAACAATGTCTTGGTAAAGAGTGGAAGGAACAGTTTCTAAAAGAAATAAAAACACAGGGCTTTGACAGATATATTTATTGAAAAATAAAATATGAAGGGAACTCTCACCAGTTGTATGACAAAATATGTGGTAGATAATTTAAACAAATATGTCGGTTTTACAAATACCACGGTCAAAATCTAATTTTAACCAGCTATCGTTACAGGTGATAGCTATTTTGTCAGGAGGGAAATCGGCACTTGAATAGGGATTTTCATATCGCTTATAATTGGATATATATATTTTTTCACTGTTATGTATTAATTGGCCATTCCAGCCAAAGGCAATAGTACCCAATGTTGGTGAAATTATATGCACTTTGAGCTTTCTGAAATAAACTTTTGTTCTGAGCATTGAACTAATAAAACTGTCAAAACTACCATCGGTAGCTCTATCGCCCATCTGGCATATCCAGATATTTTCTTTCCCATCAGTAATCAATTCATTTTTTTCACTGCTGGCTGTATTCCATCTATAAGGATATTGTGAATAGAGGGCTATATATGCATTCCCTTTTTGAGCAAAAGCCCATCCATTTTGTTCGTGAATAGTATCAAATTTATTTGCTGGGAACCATGCATGGGTAAAGAAAAGTTTATTTGTTTTATATAGTCCAGGCATAGTTGATATTTTATATATTGCTATTACCAGATTTTTAATTTGAGCAACACGAGGAAGTGTTCCTGAACCAACCCAGTATCCGCTTGAGGTATTTTCATAACTTCCAGGATGAGTGGTAAAGCATACCGCTTCAGGTCCAAGTGTTGCCTGCCATATATGCTGCTGGTCGCCACCATAGCCCTTTCTATAATCATGTGCACTTGATAGCATATAATCAGGTGTTTTGTATGTGTAGATATTGACCTCTTCACGTGTGTTTCTGGTAATGTCTTTTTCAAAAATTTTTGCAACGACAGGTAACATTTTGATACGGCGGGCAATAGAAAGAAAATTTCGTTTTGATTTGAACATGCTGAAAAAGTTGTTTTCCCACCAGTTAAATGTATCAAATAATTTCATGGTAGCATTGATTGTTTTTGGATGCGTATATGCTTCTAAGCTCAATAATACCATAACATCATCCGGATTATTAATAGACAGTCCCCATTTTTTTAATTCATTTAATTTTAGGCCCATTCGTTGCTTGTTAATAATTTCTTCAGGTGTATCACATGCAACATTGTATAAAACCTTTGGCATACGATACTTTGTACTGATTGCTAACGTTACTGCGCTCATGTTATCGGCATTTGAAAAAATACCCATACCAAAAAGTAATTTTGCGGTGTCAATAGTTGATTCGCATAATGCAGAACGTTTTTCATTGGCATAACTTCTTCCGTGAGTTGATGAAAAACAACCTTTAAAATTATTAAGGGCAATATCGTATAATAGGCAATTAAGAACGATCTCGGCTTTTTTTGATATAATAAGATCATTACAAAAATCTACAAGATTTACCAATGCCGTTATATCTTCATCATAATAGATATGTGACAGCCATTCACTGAATCCCGTTTTAAATCGCAATTCCAGCCATTGTAAAATTCTTTTACGGGCGTGTTCCATTTTTTGCATTCCGGTCATGCCAGAATTGCTAAAAATAGTATCTGGGAAAAGTTGCCCTGCAAGATATTCATTTGATAAAAACATAATTTGGTGATTTTCAGTCCATGTACACATTGAATCAATGCCTGGTTCATCAGGCCAGTATTTAAATTGTAAAAGAGTGTTTTCTGCATATTCGATAATAATGGAATCAAGCAACTGATTATCCTTGAATTGATACAGTAAGCGAATAATTCCAAGCATAACAAAATCAGAACAATCATAACGTTCATTTATATAATCAAGTGCACTTTTTATAGCACTGATATAAATCGGACCTTTATTTTTATATAATCGTACTAATTCATAGTAATATCCCTTAATGGTAAATTTTGCAGGATTCTTTAAGCAGTAATTTAAAAAATAATCTTTGCGTTCCTTAAAGGTTGGTAAAAATGGTTTATCGGTATATGTATCGGGAATTGTTTTATCGGGATACCCTTCAGGTGGATTTTCCTTAATTTTTAAAAGAAAATCAGTAACACTTGTTGTTTCAAAGAATTCATGTTTAAATATCATGTTAGTGCTGGTATTGTTTAACATTATAAAACCTCATTATACCAATAATTTATATAAAAATTGTTCTTCATTTTTAAATTCCTGGGATGGTGCAATGTCCATACGTTTTTGTTCAAGGTGTTTTTTTAATCTTTCATGTATAGAAGGGGTAAGCTGGTATCTAAAAGCAACATAGATAGCAATTACAATTAATATTAATGGGGCAGTAGCAAAAATTATGCGTAATGCCATCATAAATGTTTCTGATTGTTCTTGCAGTATAACCTGTGTTATTAAACCTGCCTTTTCATGTATGGGTGGAACATATCCTGCTAACGATATAACCTGTGATATGATGAATATTGCTAATGCCGAACTAAATTTACGCATAAACACATAAAGCCCCATGTATATGCCTTCACGACGTTGCCCGCTGACAAGCTCATCCACATCAGGTATATCAGGAAATATAGCATAAATCATAACCACTACACCGCCTGTTGCTATGCCAACAAAGCTTCCAAATATATACATGGCATATTTTGGGCTGTTTGGTGTAATGATAAAGGAAAAAAACATGACAATAGACCAGAAGCATAAAGCTGTTATAATCCCGGTCTTTTTACTGGTTTTTTTACTGATATAGTAATAAAGAGGAATAACGACAATTTGAGCAACCAGTAAAGCCCCTAAAACATAGTTTGTTTCATTGCCGCGTTTTATATAGTATGTCATGTAGTAGATTATGATGGACATCAAGATATCCATAGCCAAAAACGATAAAAGGTATAAAAGCATTACTTGATTAAATGTTTTAATTTTAAACGGTGCGATATACGTATCTTTAAATGTAAATGGCTTAATAGTTTTTTGGAATTCTGGTCGTTCTTGTGTTGTCATATAAGTAGCAATAAATGGTAGTGCAAAAAAGAGACCAAATGATATTCCCATCACAATATGTCCCATCCGCACATCAGGGCATAGTTTAATGATTTCTAAAGGAATAACAGCACATATTAAAGATGATGTCATAGAGAAAAACATGCGTATTGAAGTAAGCAATGTTCTTTCATGGTAATCAAGGGTTAGTTCTGAAGCTAAAGCATTATAGGGGACCATAACCATTGTTAAAACAGTGTCAAAAAAGATGTAAGCAAGCAAAACAAAAATAAAGCGTCCTAATTCACTCTGAAAACTTACAGGATACCACAGTAAAAAATACGAAATAAAGATAAAAATAATCCCTGCTAAAAGATATGGTCTTCTTCTGCCTAATTTTGTTCTTGTACGGTCGGTAATTACGCCCATTATTGGGTCATTCACAGCATCCCAGATTTTAGAAATAAGAATTACAATGCCTGCTAATGAGGGGTTGAGCTTTATGATATCAGTAAGAAAGTAGAGATAGTATATACCTATAAACATCATTGATCCACCGCCATATATATCGCCCATTCCGAATCCAATCTTTGTAGAAAGGCTCAATTTTTCTGCATTATTTTTCATGGGGCAACCTCCTGTTGATTTTTGTATTGTCAAATTGCTTATCAACTTTTACCCTTTTACCTGATTGTGAAGAATGATAGATAGCAGTAATAGCTGATAAAACTGGAAGTGATGCTTCAATAGGACACAGATATGGCACATCATACAATATCCATTGGCGGAAAGCTTCCAAACTGCGCTGGTAAGAGAACAGCCCTTTAATGGGAAGTTTGTATCTTTTTGCTTTTACACCTTTAAAGCGGATGTGTGAAAATGGAGGATAGTCGGGTCCGGTGTATAGAGCTGTTCCTTTACTTCCATATAATTCAATTGATACTTTTTGTTCTGGTGTAGAAGCTATTGAACTGGTAATATTGATGAGCGATGCGTCCTCCATTTCAACTATTCCCATTGCAGTATCTTCAACATCTATGTTTTTGAATTTTTTTTGAGAAATTGTACCCAAAGCAAAGGATGGTTGCTTACCAAAAGCCCAAAGTGCTATGTCTAAAACATGACTTGCATGCGTTAATAGTGTTCCACCACCTGCTTCACTTATTCTTCCACGCCATGGAGATGAATCAAAATAATCCTGAGTTCGATGCCAGGGTACATTGCAACGGCAATAGTACAGATCCCCTAATATATTATTGTGTGCTGACATAACAAGTTGATAACATGAACTATCATACCTGTATTGATAATTAACAGCAATTTTTACATTTTTTGATTTTGACTTTTTGCAAAGGTCAATGGCATGGTTAATATCAGTTGTTATTGGTTTTTCGCAAAATACGTGAAGATTTACTTCTATAGCTTTAGATAGTATTGTATAATGTAAAGAGTGAGGGACGGATAAATAAATTGCGTCTAATTCATTATTCTGTATCATACTGAGATAGTCTGTATACCAATGCTTGATTGAATATTTTTTTGCAAATTGCTGTGCACAAGTACTGTTTATATCCGCACAGGACTTTATTTTCATATATCGATTCAATTTGCAAAGAGTAGCAAATGACTGCGACATCTCGCCGCAACCTACAACTCCTAAATTCAAATATTTTTTCATAATTTTATATTATTCCTTTTTATTTAAACTAATAGCGTACATTATTCCTGGCAAACCCAGTGCAAACCATCATAGATGATTGCCTGCATTGATGTATTCAGCAATGTTGTGGCGCGATGTCCTGCTGCGATGTAACAAACTTTTCCTTTGCCATGATGTCTGGTCCAAACCATAGGTTCGGTCATATTATCTTTTTGTGTAATAAAATGAATGGTATTTGATTCATCATATTTATGAATATAAAGCTCATCTTTGATTGAAAAAGCTCCTATACCCTGAAACAATAGTGTACTGGTGTGACATGGTTCTACAGTGAATGTTGTAACAGGGCCATGTCCAATAAAACGCCCACCAAGAATTGAAAAATATCGTTCTTCTTTTTTAAAGGATGCAGATGCAGAGTGTAATGCTAAAAGACCTCCTCCTTTTATGATAAATGTATCCAATATATCTAATTCTTCAGGAGCTATATGTTGTCTATGAAGGTATAATATAACAGCATGGAATATCTTTTTATTTAATTGCTGCAATGATTTTACAGAAGATGAAAAGGTTATATTGAATTCGGGAAATTTCAGCAATAACTGTCGCAATCGCCATTGTGCATATAATGATGGATGAATAAATCCACTGCTTATAGCCAGAATAGTATATGTCATAGTTAACCTCCATGACTGGTAATATCATCATCAAAAAAATTTTGTTGTTGATATTCAGCCCACACATTTTCAAACCAACTATCGTACTCAGGAATTGGCTGTACAGGGACAAGATTTTTTTCAATTATAGTATCCTTGGACAGTGAAATCTCAAGAATTTCATTGCAGTAGATCCCATCACAATCATTAATCGTAATTTCTTTTATTAATCCCATTTTGTCTTTTTGGATTAAATGGTTTATGCCGGCAATGCACCATGAACCCCTTCCGGCATTGAGTCTTTCCAGCATAAAAAGGGAAGCTTCTAACATACACCGTTCAACTATAAGCATATCATGCAGTAAAAAGAAATCAAGAAGGCCATGGTGAGATGTAATTCCGGATACTATAACAGCCTGTAAAGCATTATTGTTGAGGTGCAATGCTTCTATAGTAGTTTGCAAATTTCTAATAATACCCAAAGATTCTGAAGCCCGTTTTTGTATTTTTTCTTTCTCAAGCTTGATATTAATTGTACTGGTATGATTGATGAGATGGTTCATTTTTTCAAGTTTTTGCTTCACTATCAGGTTAATATTTGGTTTATGAGGAATGGTATATCCCCGGTGAATGCGATATGCTATCATTTGTGCTGCTCGTAAAGAACCTACCTGACCGGAGTTAAGAGCGCTGCCACCAGGACGATAAACACCATGCGACCCATTTATTTCGCCAACAGTGAAAAGATTATGGATATTAGATTCCCACCATATATTACCTTTGCAACCACCATTACAATGTTGATGGCAGATAGCTATTTCAAGCGGCTGTTTTGATAAATCAACACCTTTAGACATGAAAAGGTCAAAGGCAGGCTTGTTTATTTGCTGTAGCCGCTGATAAGGCAAAATAGAAAGTGCATTTGAGTTTTGAAGGTAATGGAATGCCTCAGGATGAATGCTTTCCAAAGAGAAAGTATTGGAATGATAGCAAGGATTAGTACGATAATCAATAAAAACTCGTCTGTTGAGAACATGCTTTTCATAATACACAAGAAGATCAATACAGGAAGACCCGTAATTATTGATTTTTTTTACATCAAAGGGCCATTGATACCCTTTAAGAAAAGTTGCAAGTGTTAAGGATTCCAATGATGGGAAATAATCATTTAAAAATTCTCGCTCGTTGTTACCATCGATATCGGTTGAATAGTAACGAGGGATAGCCTGCTGGTAAGAACCTGAAAGATTCCAGCGGGGTTGTTGGGCAGCAATGCCAAACTGCATCTCGGTAAGATTATGGACTACTGCACCAGCACGAAGAAGCATCCCCAGTGATGTTATCTGTGTTTCTGGATATACACTGTCTTTAAAAAGATCGCCCGGTCCTCCTGTACCAACAATTACATAATCGGCAATGAAACACATAAGACCATGATTATTTTCATTTATTTTATTGTGATCAATTGCAAGCAGTCCACAAACATAATGTGAATTATTATTTTCAAAGGTTAGTATGTCTATGGCAGTTGTATTATCTATAATTGATATGTTATAGCGGGAGAGCTCATCGAGTAAAGCGCGATGCATAAGTATGGATGTATATGGACCTGCAGAAGTTCCCCTTGCTTTTTTATCGTGATCGGTAATATAACCAATATAGTTACCATATTTATCATGAGGAAACGGAACTCCTATGTCTACCAGATGGAAAAATGCACGTGTTGAAAGAGCTGCTTCAATCAATGCGATGTCACCATGCATGGCGCCACTATCAAATAAATCCTGTGCCATTAAAAAAACCGAATCGCTTTGAGCAGATGGGTTAAGACGGTAATATGTTTGTTTATCTGAACCGGCTTTTGCTGATGTTCCCTTGCTTAACCCGTGTGTTATAATTGTGATGTCATTGATACCAGATTTAGCTAAATGTACAGCAGCATTTAACGATGCAGTACCCGAACCAACGATAGCTACTTTTGTTGTAATGCATGGAATTGTTATGTTGTTACTATGAATCATATATGTTTCCATTACAGAATACATGGGATTATGCTGGCGTTATAATCGTGCAATATGAAACCCGCCATCTACATTTATTATCTCACCAGTAGAATAATTATAAAATCCTTTTGTTATGGCATCAACTACCATAGCCACATCCTCGGGTTGTCCCCATCTACTTATTGGAAGAAGTCCATTTGCAATGAGATTATCATACTTTTCCTGTACCGGGCGTGTCATGTCAGTTTGGATAATACCAGGCCGTAATTCGAACACACGGATATTGTCAGCAGCAAAACGGATGGCAAACAATTTTGTCATCATGGACATACCAGCTTTAGAAATACAATAGTCGGCACGGTTGGTGGAAACAGTGTATGATGAAATTGATGCAATATTAATGATATAATTGATTGTATTTTTAGCAACCATCATGGGGTATAAAGCAGTAGTTAGAAGGAATGGAGCAATACAATTAATTTTTAAAACTTTGAGCATGTCATCTTCTGTAAGGTTTATCATGTCTTTGCGATTTTGTGTGGTAATACCGGCATTATTGACTAGAATATTAAGATAACCATAATTTTTTTTAATCAATTCAATGATAGCATTTCTTGTTTTTTCGTTGGAGATATCTCCTTGAATATATGGGCAGGGTTTTATATTATTCAGTTCTTCAATTGTTGATAGCATAGTAGTAATTAATGACTTATCACGCCTCCCATTTACGATAACACAAATTCCCTCTTTAGCAAGGGCAAGTGCGATAGCTTTACCAATACCGGACGTAGACCCTGTTACAAGCGCTGTTTTAATTGGCACATTATTCATATGCAACACTTCTTGTGGTTACTGATTTTCCTTCTACCAGCTTCCCATCAATCTCTACCTGAATATTCCGTGATTCTTTATAAATGATAGTATCTTTTAGCCAGCGTGCAGCGAAGTATGCCATTTCAAAGGTTGATAAACTTACTGTGGTTATTGATGGGGAAAAATTTTTATATGCAGGTGAGTAATCAAAACCGGTAATAGCAATATCATGAGGGACAAGCATACCACATTCGTTACATAGCATAATGAGACGTGCAGCAAACGTATCATTAAATGACATAATCGCATCGCAGTTGTTTTGAATAAAAAAGCGAGCAATTGATTGATCAATGGCAGTAATTTTATTAACCTGCATAATAAGGTTTTTGTTGAAAATACCACATTCATCCATGGCAAGCTTATAACCTCGCAACCTATCGATATTGACCGGATGAGGAGCATACCCTGAATATCCAATTCGACGATATCCGTTGTTATAAAGATAATGTCCTATTGTCAGCATGCCTTTAATGTTGTTGCATGATATATAATTGTTTTTTTCAACTCGGTTTAGAAAAATATATGGTGTATTTCCCTTGATTAGGTGTTGCTCAATGTCTTGCTGTATATCACCAAATGCAAATATCATACCATCAACAACATAAGATTCAAAACTATTAATGACTTCTGAATATGTTGCTATTTCTATATGTTTTTTATCATTGTTAAAGACAGTATTTATAGCAAGAATAATATCGTGGGTGTTGAAAAAAGGATTAATCTGGATTTCGTTATGGTCGGGAATTACAATAAGAAGCTTAATATGAGATCGGGTTATATGCTTGGCTCGTGTTCGTGGAGTAAACCCACTTTTTTTAGCAATTTCCAATACTTTTTTCCTTGTTTGTAAGGAGATGTTGGGTTCATTTGCAAGAACTCGTGAAACAGTACTTGTTGAAACACCACATAATTTTGCTACATCCTGTAAGGTATTTACTTTCATTGCCATAATGTCATTTGCCTTTTTAACGGTATTCTTTTAAGAACCTTGTTTATACTTAATGCAATGTACAGGTTGTTGCTTCTTTAAAAGTGTTGAACAACCGGAGCAGAGAGTACACCAATTAATTGGGATTCCCTCTTTTGCTTTTATCGGCAATAAAGGATCGGCTAAGCTTTGCCTGCCAAATCCTATGAAATCAGCATACTGTTTTTCACAATTTTCATCTGCTAATGATAATGATTTATCCTGTGCTGCTGTATACGCTGAACCAATAGTTGCAATATTACTTAACTGTTTCTTTGTTGTATATGTGTAACGGATATGATGGTACAGGTCAAATGCATTGGAAGCAATTGGGCGTGTAAGCGCTGGGGTTACTGTAGGTACTCCCGCTGAGACATTAATATACTGTGCTCCTGCATCAACCATGATGGATAGTATCGAAAGCATTCCCGTGAGGTCTTCAATAATTTCGTTTGCAGAGTTTGTACCGCAACCGCCCCGTATACCTTCGTACATTGAAATACGTGAACCCACGATGAGATGTGGATGGTACTGCCGGGCATAACGGAATAATGACGCTATAAGATATGAACGGTTTTTATAATCACCACCAAACTGATCATCACGGTTGTTTGCTGGGCGCAACATTTCATCTAAAAGATATCCATGGCATGCTTTTATATCGATGCCATCTGCTCCGGTTTCGGCTATTAATGCAACAGCCTCTTCAAATTGCTGCTGAATTTTTTTTATTTGCTTAGTGCTGAGCAGTGGTATGGTACTGCTATCAGGATATACTTTTACTCTATGGTTACTATCAAAACACTGCCTTCCTGCATGGGTAAGTTGAACAATAACAATAGCTTGATTGTCTATTGCTTTGATTGCCTGTATTAATTGTTTGAAGAGATGAACTGAATGTGAGGATAAAACAAGCCCATGTTTTCTGGCTTTTGCTTCATTGGATATTGCAATTGCTTCAACACAAATAATTCCCCATCTTCCGTGAGCTAATTGTTTATATCGCTCAAAGATTTCTTTTGTTGGTCTTCCATATTCGTCAGCACTATTGCATTCTATAGCTTGAGCTACAAAGCGGTTAGGTGCAACAGCGTTTGCTAATGGGTACTGACTGAAAAGATATTTGTAATCATACATGATAGATATTGTATAATTTACATGCAAATTACGCAACATATTTTTTAAAAACAGGATATTTTCTTGACAAATACCGTCTCTTATTATATCTTATCATCAGACCATCAGAAAATCAGAGGTATATATGGATGCGTTACAGCCTATTAAGAGGGTAAAGCTTTCGGAATCTATCGTTGATATGATCATTGAAAAAATTAAGGGTGGAGGGTTTGCACCTGGAACAAAACTGCCGCCTGAAAGGGATTTAATGGTTCAGTTGGGCGTTGGACGCTCTACACTGCGTGAAGCAATTCAATCATTGGCGCTTATGGGCATTCTTGAGGTACGCCCCGGAGAAGGTACCTTTATACGCTCGATACGGCGTGAGAATATCATAAGCCCACACATTTTAGCACCCCTTGTGGATGAAACAAGCATTGGGGACTTTTTTGAAGCACGCTTACTGGTGGAACCGCAGATAGCATCAATGGCAGCGAAACGGTGTGATAAGGAGGATATTGCAAAGATACAGGAATCATTAACTGTAATAGATGCATTGATACATAAACCCGAGGAGGTTGACCGATGGTCAGGGGAGTTCCATCTGCGTGTGGCCTATGCATCAAAAAATATGGTATGTGCCCGATTTGTTGAAGCAATTCTTTCATTTCTGGTTGGGAGACGTTCCAATGCCGATATCAATCGTGAATTTTTACAGTGGGAATACGATTCACATACTATCATATTTCAATCAATTAAAGATGGTGATGAAAAGAAAGCTTACCGGGATATGCACAAGCATATTGAGGATGTTGTGATATGGTATAAAAAACTGGGTATCATTTAGTATCTTATTTTTTTGGAGGGGCGTCATGCGATACATATATAGCATATTTTTTTTAATTATTGTATCTTTTGAATATTTGGCACTTCCAGGCTATCCCACAATTCATAGAATCAATAGTAATGATGTAGCTATTACTCCAACACCGCTGGTATATAAAAAGGGTGCGATACTCTACCGGCGGGTAAATGTAATAGTATCAGATAAAACTATTCAAAAGCTGACCATACATACATCAGTTGATGGCTCTATCAGCACAATGCATGCAGATAATCCAGGCAACAGTATCTTTTTGGACATCACGGTGCCTGGTTTAGGAACGCATCAAGCTATCTTTAGCATGCAGTGTGATGCCACCACTGTCAAAAAAAAGATTACAATCCCTGCTGTTAAACCATGGAAGATATACTGCGTCCCATTTACCCATGTTGATATTGGCTTTACCCAATCGCAGAAGAATATTCGATTACAAAATTGCAAAAATATTGATGCTGAACTGGAACTGGTAGATAAAACAAAACCGTATGGCAAGGATGCGTCATTTAAGCTTTTTACTGAGGTTAGCTGGGCGATTCAGGAATATTTATTGGATCCTACCATTGAACAGGACAAAAAGCAAAAGCTTATAAAAGCATTCCAAAAGGGCGATTTTGAACTGGGAGCATTCCTTATTTCACACCAGAATCGATTCATGAGCCCTGACGCAATCATAGCCTCGCTGCAATCAACCTTTACCATTGCAAAAAAGTACAATGTAGCAATACATACAGCGTGTATCCATGATGTCATGGATTTTTCAAAGGTAACCAAAATACTGTGTGCAAATAACATCCCCTATCTTTTGATTGGTCCAAATGATTCGCGATATGTTGTCCCTCCGCTGTTTTATTGTGTTTCGCCGGATGCCAGTGCGGATGTACTGGTATGGCACAGTGCTGGGCTCAATGGCTATGGCGAAAACTTTGACCTTGCTATGCGTCTAAAACTGCCATTTGATGAACATGCTTTTACCACTATGGAGAACAGCATTGCCCTGCATCTGGCGCAACTTGAGAAAGGGTACCCTACCGCTGAAATACAACAGTATTTTGATTATGGCAATGCACGTTGGGACTATCCCTATGATGCATACCTTTTGCCTTACTATCCTGCACAGGGTGGCGACAACCAGCCACAAAATATCGTCCCCTCTGAAATAGCCCGCGAATGGAATAAAAAAATGATAAATCCAGAGATTATCATTGCTACACCTTCGCAGTTTTTTGATTATGTGCGTTCGCGCTACAACGGCGCAATACCGCGCATCAAGGGTGAGATGGCACCATTCTGGGGCGAGCAGATTTATCTGGACTTTATTCAGACGGATCCTCAAAGGCTTTTGATAAACTGCATGTTTGATAGAGGGATGTATCAGCTTGCTTCAACCGTTGTTGACGCTTTGGTGCATGATAAGCCCATTGATGTTGATTCTTTCCATATTGTTGCTGAATCGGGATATAAAGCAATACTCCTCAATAATGATCACAATCCCCGGCCTGTTCCTTTTGGCAAAACACACTATACCTCGGATGATGTTAAAGATTGGATGAATACCCGCTCCGAATGGATAAAGCTGCCGCAGATATTGATGCATAAGGCTGGATATAGTGAGGTGTATCATGACGGGCGGAGCTGGGAAAAAATAAAATATAAAAAAGATATCATTATTATCGATAGTCATTTTTACAGGGTAACTATCGACCAAAAAAAAGGAAGCATTACCGGTGTATATGATAAAGATCTGCAAAAAGAGTGGATGCGAAACAATGCTCAGTACGGATTTAATCAGTATGTGCAGGCAGTGCGTGGCGAAAATGGTGCACGGCGGGATTATTATCAATGCATTGAAGGATTTAAAAGTCCTGATGTTTTGGTTTACCGTTATCATGATGATTATAGAATAATCATTGAGGGTGCGGTTAAAGAGTATTACAAAGGGATGGAACTGATTGCAGATTTTCTGGATAAGTCATTTCATGTTTCATTACCGCCATGGCTATTAAAGGTGGTGTATTTTTTTTACCAGCTTTTTACACCTTCGCTTACCCTTACCCAGGAGATTGTGCTTCCAGCGGATGAAAAAAAGATTGAATTGATACAGACATTCAGCGGGTCACAGCCACAGATAGCTGAGCATTCCTTTGCATATCCTTTAACATCGGATGCACTGTACTATGATGCTGCATTCACTCCATTACGCTGGGGATCTATTTATAATGGTGGCAATATCATTCCTGCCGCAAAGAATACTGCGCCGTTTAAAAGTATCAATGACACCTTATATCCCTTCCAGTGGATGTATGGATTGCCACCATCGTTTCACTGTGATGCTTTTACCATGGTAAGGGATGATGCAATGTATGCTTTGTTTATGACAAAGGACAGTAAAGCGATAGTTCCCGAGTCAAGTTATTCCATGGGCAGTAATGGATTTTATCACTGCTGTATTGGGTGGACATTATGGGGAAAGGTAGGACTTGGGCAGAGCCTGAAGGATAAAACAGTATTCAGGAGTACCTTCACAACTTTTAGCGCTGATAGCATCAACGATGCACTGGCAAAGGCGTATGATAAAAGTTTCAAGGAATATGGTTATACAACCTCTTCACCGGTAACACTGTCTAATCCAGCAATTGTAGTGGTGTGGATGTACCCCATAACCAATAAAAAGTTTACCGTTGGACTATTTGAAACCACGGGGAAATTACAAAGTACCCGGATTGATATAACATCAAAACAGCCGGTAGCAGTTTATTATTCAACCTGCTCTGGGGAAAAAAGAGGTGATATGGCCAATAGAAAGTATCTATCGCTAAAGCCTCACGAATTACGTTTTGTTACTATTGAAATTCAATAAAAGGAGGTTTTATATGGCACCAACATATACCCATGAACAAATAATTGAACTATGTATCAGGTTGGAGAAAACCTATACACCTGCAGTATGTGATACGCTTGATGAGATGGGATTTATGCATCAGGCGATGTGTTCAGGATTTAGTCCTATCATGTCAGATGCTGCTATTGCCGGTCCTGCTTTCACCATGGAGGAAGCAAAAACCCGCAAAAGTACGCGCCTTAGCGAGTATGATCCTGAATTTGTAGCAAAGGTTCTGGAAGATCTTTTTGGAAGCATGCAAAAAGGACAGGTAGCAGTGGTCAATGCTAACGAGTTCTATGAAGCAGGGGCATGGGGTGAACTTATGTCAACAACCTGCAAGTATTATGGTGGTGTGAAAGGAGCGGTGGTGGATGGCCCCATCCGTGATATAAACAGGGTTATAGAGGTAGAATTTCCGGTATGGGCACGTGGCAATATACCTACTGATTCTGTTGGGAGGGTTGACCTTGTAGGCATTGGGGGACCCATTTGGTGCGGTGGTGTCAGGGTTAACCCGGGTGATATTATATTTGCTGATTGTGATGGCGTGGTGGTAATCCCCATCAAAGATGTTGATTTGAAAGAGGTAGTGGAAAAGGCGGAGGAGGTTGTAACAGCAGAACGGCGTTCTCGAGAAGAGATACGAGGGGGAAAATCTCTGGTGGAGATATATAAAAAATACGGTAAACTATAAATTATCTGGAGGGAGCCATGAGAGTGATATGCGTAACAGGATGTTCGGGCTATTTAGGACGACAGGTTGTAAAAACCCTGTTAGAGAAAAACTTTGCTGTAACAGGGATAGACCTGAAAGACATGAATGAACCGTCAGTTATTTCCAATAAAAAGTTTACCTTTATGAAAGGTGATATTGTACAGAAAGATATTATACAAAAAGCATGTAAGGGTGTACAGGCTATCGTCCATTGTGCGGCGGCTCTGGCACAGTTTGTGCGCGATGAAAAGGACATGTTTGCCATTAATGTTACGGGAACAAAAAATGTTGTAGAGGTATGCAAAGAATTAAAAATTCCGCAACTTGTCTATATCTCATCGGTAGAGGTATATGGCATTGATGTTCCAGTCCCCTGCAGTGAAGACGTGCCGTTACAGCCCGTATGCCCCTACGGCAGGCACAAGGTTGAGGGAGAGCGTATGTGCATACAGCTGGCAGAAAAAGGATGTGCTGTTTCAATAGTGCGCCCACCAACGATCAATGGTCCCGGGCAGAATGAGCCATTTTTAGTTGCCCAGATGGAAGCGGTGTACAAAGGGAATCCGGTGATACTGCCAGGTGGTGGTAAAACAAAATTGCAGATGGTGGATGTACGCGATGTTGCAAATGCAATCTATTTGTGTCTTGAAAAAATGAAAAAGGGTATAATCATTGCAAATGTTGCCAGTGACAATGTGCCAACAACGCGACAGCTTGTAGAGGCGCTCTTTGAACATGCCGGCAAAAAGCCAAAAATAATTTCAGTTCCTGCATGGATTGCCCGTACTCTTGTAAAAGGATTATCTGCCATAAAACTATCGCCCGTTGAGCCGCAACACCTAGAAATAGCATTACGCGACTATGTCTTTGACAATACATGTGCAAAAAAAACATTAGGCTGGAAGCCTGTAAAAAATGATATTGAAAGTACCATCGATGCGTATGAGTATCATATTAAAATGCGAGGGTGGGTATGAAGATTGAATTTACCCTTATTGGGCAGGCGACGGTATGTATTAACCTTGATGGCATAATGGTTATGACCGATCCATGGTGGGGTTCTTTTGAATTGTTGCGGGCAGTTCCTTTAACTGTTGATCCCGAATCGATAATGCCAATTCATTATATGCTGGTTTCGCACAACCATGTTGACCACTGGTGTAAGCGTGCTATCGATGTTGCAGTTAAACGAAATATACCAATCATAGGTTCAACGAGTGCAGTGAAAAGGGCTGTAAAGCATAAGGCAACAAAGGTAAAGGCTATGACACCAGGACAGTCTGTTGAGTGTGAAGGATTTACCGTCATTGCTGTCCCAGCCTTTCACCCTATGGCAAAGGATGCCGTTGGGTTCATTATCAAAAAGGATAGCATGGTGCTGTATTTTTCAGGGGATACCCTGTACACGGAGAGCTTAAAAAAGGCTCTGACCCCCTATACAGTAACTATCGCCATGGTGCAGGTGGCATGCTCTACCTATCCTATCATTGGAAAAGATGGGATGGATCTTCAGCAGGCAGCGCAGTTGGTGAGGGAATGCAAGCCAAACATTGTTATCCCCATCCATTATCAGGTTAAGGGTAAGCATCTTGTTGATGAAACGTTGCAACAATGGAATGTGGAAGCACAAAAAGTTATATTGCCCCATGGGAAAGCAATAGCTGTTACGGTATAGGCAAAGGCAGGGGAAAATATACTATCTCTGTGTCTTTAAAAACGTTATAAGGGGGATACTACCATGATAGAGAATCCACCGAAAGGGAAGCAATTACTAAAGGTTTTAGGTCCGGGGCTTGTATGGTCAGCAAGTGCCATCGGGGTGTCAGAGCTTGTGTTTGCCACTCGTGCAGGGGCACTTTTTGGGTATTTACTGTTGTGGGCACCTATTGTTTCCCTGATTATGAAATATGCCATATTTGAAATGGCTGGACGGTATACCATCGCAACCGGTGAAAATGTGCTGATTGCGTTTACCCAGGTAGAATTAGATTTTAAACTTTTTAAATTAAAAACAGGATGGATCATTGTCTTATTCTGGATAGTGTTTATCGCAAGCGTATCGGGGATGGCAGGGATTGCGCTGTCGGTGGGGAGCTGTATTTATGGTATATTTCCTGCTATTTCAATGGAAGCAGCTACAGTTTGCTCAATCGTCATTGTTGGTATACTATTGTATGTGGGAAGCTACACTACCCTGGAAAATGCATCAAGAATTTTAGTGTTGATAATGGTTTTATTTTTGATATATGCTCTGGCAAAAACATCGCCCAATCCAAAGGAAATAGCAGAGGGTTTAATCCCCCGAGCTCCATTTAATACCATGCATGAGCTTGTACCGCTTTTAGGATGGTCGGGTGCCGGTGCCATCGGTGTTGTGTGGTATTCGTTGTGGGTTGAAGGAAGCACACGGGGAAAGGGTAATAGAACAATAGACAATGATGAAGATAAAAACAGGATCAAAAAATGGATAAAAATTAATCAGATAGATTTAACTATCAACACCATTATCACTGCGCTGTTAACCGTGATGTTTTTAATTGCAGGTGCGGTGATATTACATCCCAAAGGAATGGTGCCACAGGGTGAAAAGCTTGCTCTTCAGATATCACAGATTGCCGGCGAAAACTTTGGACGCATAGGTGAGATAATCTTTTTGGTGGGGATTTTTGGTACGCTGTTCAGCACCCTGCTTGCAAACATTGATGGGCTATGCCGTGTTGCTTCAAATTCAGTATGGTATCAGCGTCGTAAAAAGGATGATACAAAGTTACACTATTACCGCCTGTTTGTGATTGTATATGTACTGTCAACGGCTCTTTTCTCGGTACTATTTCCAGCGCCGGTTATTCTTTTACAAATCTCGGCAGTTATTGATACTATCTTTTTACCATTGATCATAGGGCTTGGTATCTATATCTGCCATAAGCATCTGGAAGCTATATACCGCCCGGGAAAATTGCTTACCATAACAGGAGTGCTGTCGGTGCTATTTTTTGTTTTTTTTATTGTACTATTTTTCTATGCTGTGATAATGAAGGTAGATTTTTCAATGTAACTATATAAACTATACCCATTGATGATGAGCTAAAAAATATTATGGGCGATAGTTACTGATGATGGAACTGGATGATGGAAAAAGAGAATACTACCATAACTGAATTTATTGCCTGGGGCGAGGTATTGCTGCGATTATCACCTCCAGGCTACAGCAGGCTGTTTCAGACAAATATGTTTGAGGCTTACTTTGGGGGAGCAGAGGCAAACTGTGCGGTGATACTTTCACAGGTGGGGATACCATGCAGGATTGTTTCTGCTCTGCCTGATACAGTTCTAGGTGATGCTGCAAAGCGTTATTTACAGGGGTTTGGCGTCATCACTGATGACATTGTGATGAAACCGGATACACGCATGGGATTGTATTTTTATGAACAGGGTGCCGGGCCCAGGGCTTCACGGCTTATCTATGACAGAAACAACAGCGCATTTACACAATTACAGCATGAAGATATTCATTGGAATGCAATAATCCCAAGCAATGCATGGTTCCATACAACAGGTATAACCCTGGCGCTTTCAAATACTATCTGTGAAGAAAGCATTAAAGCAGCAAGTATTGTTAATGAAAAAAAGGGAATAGTTTCTTTTGATATTAACTATCGCCAGACACTATGGAAAAGTGTTAATGATGCCAGGGATGCATTTTTACGGCTGATGCCCTCTATTAATATATTGATAGGGAATGAAGAGCATCTCGCGCTTTTTTTGTTGCCCCATGCTGAAAAGAAACAGGATATTCATAGCACCATACATGCACTCTTTAATACGTATGCAAATCTTTCTGCGGTTGTGATAACCTATAGAGAAGGTGCTACGGCTTCTGCAGTAACGGTGGGCGCAGCAGCAGCAACACGAGAAAAAGAGGTGTCGATGAAAACAGTGGAGGTGCCGCATATCGTTGACCGTATTGGTGCAGGGGATGCTCTTGCTGCAGGGTTTATCTATTCATTGATACAACAGCAATCGCTTGAAACAGCAGTTGATAATGCACTTGCCTTGTGTGGCCTGGCTCATAGCGTTCATGGTGATAATTTTATTGTTGGTAAAGCAGATGTAGAGGCAATTCTACAGAATAAAAGCAGCCGATTGCTGCGATAGATAATGAGACAATAGTATCCCTGCATTTGCCAATCTACAGGGTGTTGCCTTCATATACCATGATAGGATGATATGCATACTAATGCACTATGATGCTCCATGCACTTGATATATTTTTTTTAGTCTTCCATACCCTGTTGACACTCTTCAATATAACAGGGTGGATGTTTGCAAGGACACGGAAGATTCACCTTGTGACGATGCTTTTAACCGCTTTTTCATGGTGTGTACTGGGTATATGGTATGGCTGGGGCTATTGCTTTTGTACCGACTGGCACTGGCAGGTGCGAAATGCACTGGGAAAACCTATTGTATATAATTCGTATATACAGTTTTTACTCCATGAAATAACAGGCTATGCTCCCGATGCGCACATAACTGATATCACCGTAGCCGGTGTTTTTATTATTTGTTTATGCTTTTCAGTAATCCTCAATATCAAAGACTACACAGCCAAAAGAAAAGCATAAACATTATGCCTTGCTGACAGCTTCCAGAAGCCCTTTCATGTACCCAATAGCAAAAAGCCTCCCTATGGATGAATATGCTGGATTTTCGTTGCTATCTCCTTCCATGGTGGGGACATGGTCAGGGCGCATAACACCGTCAAAGCCTGTGTCATAGTACGCTTTCATGCATTGGTACATATCAAGCATGCCATCATCATGAAAGGTTTCGGTAAATTTATAGGGTGTACCCTTTACATTTCTGAAGTGTACAAAGAATATCTTACCCTGTTTACCAAAGTGATGTATAACCCGGGGGAGGTTGTCGGTCATAAGAGCAAAATTTCCCTGGCACAGTGCAATACCATTGACCGGGCTTGGATATAGATCAAGAAGCTTTTGAAAATTATCAATAGAACGCATAATACGGGCAACGCCCCGAATGGGCGAAACGGGTGGATCGTCAGGGTGCATGGCAAGTTTAACATGTGCTTTTTCAGCTTCAGGGATTACCGCCTTTAAAAAATATTCTAAATTTTTCCATAGTTGCTCTTCAGTGACGATGCCATATTCCGTTAACGGTGCATGCTCCATATATTCGTGGTTGTATGAGGTAGCCAGTGCACCACCGCGTATAGGGGTTGTGGTGGAAGTACGTGTCCAGCCAAAAACAGGCATCCATTCGTAACACCACACCGGAATTCCCAGTGCACCCATATTTTTTACAAGCATAATGACATTTTCAATCTCCCTGTCTCTGTCTGGCAGCCCTAATTTTATTGCATCCATTGGCGGGCGTGACTCAATGACCTGGAGCTTAAAACCAGCATCTTCATAGATAGTTTTTATATGCACTAACGAGTTATAGCTCCATGGCCAAAAATCTTTTGGCATCGTTTCCCAGCCAGCGTAAAGTTGCATGCCACCTACAACATGCTCAATACCACATTGTTTAACCATACGCCACAGAGCTGATGGGTGAGGGGGTAACAGTTCAGCTATTTTTATCATATTAGATTCTCCATAAATGAATGTATTGTAATACTTATCATCAGATGGTCTGATGATAATATATCATCAACACCCAACTCTGTCAAGGATGTTTTATATATTTGTTCATAAATAATGCTCATCATAACGTTTCAATGGAAAATGATACATGAAAAAAGGTATCATGCCGATAGTATGATTGGATAGTAAGGTGCCTTCATCTTGCTTATGAAAGGAGAATGTAATTATGAAACTCATTGAAACATTAGAAGCAAAATTGGATGAATTAATACATATCCATGGACTTGTAGCATTGAAAGGTGGTACAGAAGTAGAAGACATGACATATAATGAGTTACTGTTTATGAAGGAGATTGCTATCAATATACCGGTTATAGTCAAAATAGGAGGACCCGAAGCACGAAATGACATTCGTTACTGTCAATCAATTGGCATTGATGGGATTTTAGCACCAATGGTTGAATCAGAATATGCACTTGAAAATTTTGTTTCGGCCATGATGGATATCTATGGCAATAGTACTTTGCCATACTTAGCAATAAATGTGGAAACTATCACTGCATATAACAATCTTCCAGCAATCTGTATCAATCCATACTTTTCATATATTAATCAGGTTACTGTTGGAAGAAGTGATCTTTCTCAATCAATGAAGAAAGTTGTTGATGACGATGATGTTATTTGTGTAACAGCACATATTGTTCAATGTTCCAGGATAGCCGGGAAGATTACCTCTGTTGGTGGCCAGATCAACCCACACAATGCTGAGCTGGTTCAGAAGGCTATTCAGCCAGATAGAATAAATACACGCCATTTAGTCTTTGATTGTGCAAAAACACACAATATAGCTACATCAATTATGTTAGGACTTGAATTTGAATTAGATCTGTATAGAGCTTTTTCAAATGTTGAACCATTAAAAAGTACTATCTACCAGAAAAGGATAGCTGTCACCACTGACAGAATGGCGATTATGTAGTATAACACAACAACGTTGCCACTATAACAAAAATTTTATAAAAAGCTTGACGGAAAACCTTATTTTTAACGATATCCTACAACTATTGATAATACTTATAGCTATTGCTTAAAAGGAGTGTTGCTATGCATTCAATATTTGTCACTATAATGGTCATTTCATCGATTATAGTGTTATTGATTATATCAAAAATTGGCAAAAATGAAGCACCGTGTGATGTTAACAACAACTGGGACGGTGTATGGAAGGAGCGCTTAAAGATAGATAATTAAAAGGGATAGATATACATAAAAATAATGGTTATGACATGAAGAAATATAGATTGCAGCAGTGATTTTACCTTGCTGTAGATATATCCTATCGTTATGCCAATGAAGAAGAAGATGACTGCAAGGTATAGTGAATGTGCGGCTGCCCCTATCAAACTATAGAATAATGCGCCAATAACTATCGCCCCATATTTCCCAAAATAAAAGCTAAGGTTGTATTGTACAAATCCCCTGAAAAAAAGCTCTTCACATGGCGCAATAATAGCTACCATTACAAGCATTGACTCCAGCAATGGCATCTGCCCCTGATAGAAGTGTAACGTTTGAGGATTTTGTGTAAATTGTATGGCTATATTACGGATAGGGATCAGGATAATGACCATGACCATGAGGTAAAATATCTTCCGTTCAAAAGGAAGGTCAAAGACAAAAATCCGCTCTTTTGTAAAGAGTCCTTTATCACAATATTGTGCAATGACAATTAACAATAAAAGCACAATGCTATACTGATATAAAAAAGAAAAATACGCATACTGCATCGCTACTTTCAATAACGGGTACATCACAACCATTGGAATAAAAACCTTCCATGTGGGGCGATACTGTGAATAAGGATTATCGAGCTTTACCATGGCAAATACTTTTCCATTTAAATTTAGTTGGTCAAGCAATTAATTGAAGCATTGATGGTATTTTAAAAAATTTTTGTAAAAAAATAAAAAAATTCCCCCATTCTTTTAATTTTTTAACAGTCCGGCGTATTAATAAACAAACCCTGTAAAAAGGAGATGATTTGTATGCGCTGGATTATTGTTATTGTGTGTTTGTTCCACACTTCTATTGGTTATCCACAACTGCTCATTAATGAAATAGCCTGCAATGTACCAGGGGGCGATTGGGTTGAGCTGTTTTGCTGCTCTGAGCAGAAGCTATCATTGGATATTTCATCGCTGTATGTAACCATGTATTATGGAACCAGTGAACCGCTTTCGCAATATCCTGTGACAATATACAGCTATGATAGAGTTGAAACACCATGGGATGACAGGTTTGTTGTTGTGCATCCTACAAAACCAGGTGTGACAGATGAGTGTGATGTTACTGGAGATACCAATAGCAATGGCGTTCTTGATGTCTATTGCAATAACTATATCAACAGTTTATGGAATACCGATTGTGTGGTAGCAATAGATAGTGATGATGAGCCGTCAAATGGCGGGATAATTGATTTTGTGGCTTATTCCAACAGGGATGGTACACTTAACCAATCAATTGGGCAATATCTTCAAAGCGCTATGCAACATAATCAATGGGCAGGTGCTTCTGCCAGTGAAGAGTGCATGGTTGATATTGGTCAAAGCGGAATTTTGGAATATCAAAGTATTATCCGCAAAAGCGGGGTGGATAGTAATGGTCATAACGATTTTGTCATTACATCATATCAAACGGCAGGGCGCACCAATATTTTGCCAATAAATCATTCAAGGTCAGAATTCATAAAAATTAAACGCAAGATAGTTGTTTCTAAAAAAAATATACAGCAGCTTTCCGTTTTTGCTGTCCAGCCATGCAGGCTCAGGATACGCCTGTTTTCCTCTATAGGCTACAAAATATACGAAAGCCCACTGATTGCCGCATTGCCTGGTTTCCAGCTGGTTGATTGGACCAATACTATCAAGCATCTTACCTGTGGGTTATATCTTGGTATTGCTGAGGCTCAGGACAATGCCAACTGCGAGAGTAAAAAATTTTATTGCATCGTGGTTGAGTAATGGGTTCATTGCTGCTGACAATAACTATGCTTATAGGCGCGTTTGAAAATGCATATAAAGTAGCATTACCGTTACATGTGCAGGACCCGTTATTGGGAAAATTGTACAGCAACTACCCTGCATTTGTGTGCAGCCTTAGCTATGCAAATCCTTTTGGCTTTCCTCAGCTTAAAGAAACAAATTCAAATGTTGCCTACAAGGGGAAAGAATATGAAGGTGGAATACGGTGGCATTATTTTGGCATACCCGAGTATCGTGAGGATACACTATCCGCAGGGCTTGATTGGGCGATAGCTCACTGGATAAAGGTGGGTTGCAGGGTACATGACTATATTCTTTCAATAAAAACTGAAGAGTTTACTGCAACAAAACATAGTGTTGATTATGGATTGCTGGCTACGGTAACACCCTTCGAACGATTGTCGTGCACTTTATTCACCAACAATATACAGCATTACGGCGATGATGAGTATATTACGCCAACTACAATATTTTCATGCAATGCTGATATTTTTGATGGATGTGCTGTTGAATATACGCTTTCCTATGATGGGGATATACAGCAATGTATATGGATAAACGGATATATAACCAGGCATGTAAGCGTACTGGTTGGATATAGTAAGGAACTGGAACTATCTTCAGCCGGTGTGAATGTTGCATGGGGCAATATCCTTCTTTACTATATGCTTCAGCATCATTCATTTCTGGGAAACACGCATAGATTTGGGATAACCTATGCAAGCGCGGGATATGCTTTCCCGGCTCATAGTGAATATAAACAAAATACTGCAATAAAGCTCAATATACAGACATGCAGCCAACAGGAGCTTATTGCTCTGGGTATTGCACCTGATGTCTTGTGTCAGCGTATTATCAAATTTAGAGAGATGTTTGGAGCCGTCAGCACAAGATCATTATATCAGCTGGGATTTACAACACAGCAGATACGTCAATTGCAGGAGGTTACCTGTAATTATTGTGATGATGACAAAGACGAAAAAAAGGATTACCATAAGAAATATCAAGGCAGAACATATATATCAAAAGAAGAGCAGAATAAAAAAATAAAAAGGCTCTTTCAGTCTATGTTAGCTGCCGATATACCGTCGGATATTGCCATAGTACTGGCTGAGGAATATCAAAAGGCGGGTATACAGGGGATACTGCAATCGCCATTATATAGAAGTCTTGATACCTATCAGCAAAAAATGGTCAGGGCTGCATGCGGAATACAATAGTTGCACTGTTAAGCATGGTATTTACGGTGGTGTTTTTTCATGCAGTGGTGGCGTTGAGTACCGTATCAGTTGAATATAGAGAGGATGCCATGGATTATGAAGCTGATACGCAACGATATCTACGTTCCTCAATAAGTGTCACAACAGATTATGCAAAGGTTTATGCAACACTGATAAAAACAAATAATGGGAAAACAACGGCAACATGGGCTTTTAGCAATACAGGAGAATATGCGGCAATAGTAGCTGGATATTATTTTATCCATAATGCATCAGGGCTGTTGCTGGGTAAGCCTGCTGTTTATAATCCTGATCCATACTCATTCCCTGTACGGAGCGGCGAAACGGGGATATCACTATGTAAAAGCGGAAACCCTGACTACGCGATGCATGGAATAGTTCTATCACTCTATGATAGATTAAACAAGCCGCAGGTACGATTGCGTATCGGAGCATCATTGCAGGAGCGATTTATGCGATCTGATGATGTTGAGGAAAAGCTGTATCCTTACAGTATTAGTGGTTTGCTTTCACATGATAGCAAGGATGGATTATATTCCGAACCAGTTAATATTATCACCTATTTTGCCAATGTAACGTTGCAGCCCTTTGAATATGTTGTTGTGCAGGGATGCTATTACCATACGGGATTATATCATGAGAATACAAAAATAGTATTTGATAAAGATAATGGGAATGGAACAGCATTACAGTCGTTTGGAGGGTATAGCCTGTATGGAAGATATCAGGATAACATATTAACAGTATTTACTGAGTGGGCTATCGCACAAAAAGAGGTAAAAGGCAATAGCTCTTCACCATCACAATACAACAATGCTTACCTGTATGGGATTACCGTTAAAAAGAAAGGCATACAACTTCGCAGCATAATACAAAAAACAGAACGATATTTCTATGCTCCATTCAGCAGTTCATTTGGCGGTAATGCGCCACGTGATATTTATTATTATTCAGCTCAGATAAAACCAATCAGGTGGATGCTGTTTTCATGGGCATACATTGACCAGAACTATCTTGTACCATCAACATATTATGCTGAATATCCTCATAAACGACTTCATTGTATCAGGACAACGTTTACTATACAATCCTTACAGATACAAACGGATTATCGCCTCATGACATTGTATAAAGAAGGTGCAGAGCAGCAGGATTCGCGGTATCAAACAGGGCTGGATTGGATGGTTACAAAAAATGTATCACTGAATATGAAATACGGACTATATACGGGAGATGATTCAGCATGGTATATCAGATCAGGCTATGGGGTCCAGTGGGGTTCTCTACAGCATGCCATGAGTGTTGTCTATGTAAACAGTAATGGTAAAAAGGTGTACTGCGCAATGCTTCCCTTATCAAACAGCAATATACTAACTGAAGCCTGTTCCAGTACAGCCGTTTATCTGGCTATGCGGGTAAGTTATCGCAGCAGATTATGTCAACTGTCATTGAGGTTATTATCGGAGCTATCGCACATAAAAAATGGTAAAGGTGAATTTGGTGCAACCGCATGGTTTTAGATACATTGATTCTATAGAGTAGTTGCACTAAAAGGTATTTGTGGTATAATGGTTACCGTATGGATGAAAAAAAGATTGAACAAGTACATCAAATATTGAGAAAACTCCAGCCGTTTATCGTGGCATATTCCGGGGGTAATGATTCAACATTGCTTGCTGCAATATCTATGCGCCGGAGTATGGATTTTTGTGCGGTTCATTGCATCAGCGAATTTACCATTCCGGGCGAAACAGAATATGCCCGTTATTTTGCACAGAACCATCGTATCCCGTATCACGAGATTACAGTATCGGTAATGAGCAATCGCCAGATTATAGCAAATACTGAAATGCGGTGCTACTACTGTAAACATGAAATTTTTAAAAATATTCTTGCGTATGCACACGCTAATAGTTTTATAAATGTCATAGATGCAAGCAATGCTTCGGATTGTAACGATTATAGGCCCGGAAAAAAGGCGCTGGAAGAATTAGGGATACTATCGCCGTTTGTTGAGGCTGGCATAACAAAAGATGATATTTATAGTGCTCTGGCAGATATGCAGATACCGCATGCACAATTTTCCAACTCATGTTTAGCAACGCGCATACCGTACCATACTAACATAACAAATAATATGCTTGATAGTATTGCAAAAGCAGAGACTTTTATTGCCGGATTGGGATTTACAGCGGTACGGGTGCGGTATCATTATCCCATTGCACGTATTGAGATACCAGAAGAAGAAATTGCATATTTTATGGATACAACCCTCCGTAATAAAGTTGTTGCTTTTATAAAGGAACTTGGTTTTTTATACGTAACGGTTGATTGTGAAGGTTTTTCATCAGGAAATTTAAACAGGATGTTACCACATGAGTGATATATTAGCAGCTTTTATTGCCCGCAATAATGAGGAATTGATACAAAAGAATTTGGACAATATACAGGAATGTCCTTTTCCCAACATGATGCCACTTGTCATCAATGATGGCGTGGAGATTGAATCTGCATCTGAACTTGCTGATGCTGGAATACATTTTGTCATTCATGAAGAACCGTTGGGGTATGGAGGAGCGCTGGTCAGTGCACTATCGTATGCACGGGATTTTTCATTGCACTACCTATTTATAATGCCTGTTGAAGCGTTTACCGGCTGGCAGGCAATAGCAACTTACGTTCAGCATTTTGAATCATCAGATATTATTACAGGGAATAGACTACCTTCCTCATACAGCGCTCCTAAAGGGTTTTATGAAGAAATTGTTACCTACCTGAATAATGAAACAGGATTGTATATCGTTGACCCCCTGTCACCTGTTAAAGGGATTGCAATGAAGCATTGTGATAGTTTTGAAATAACAGAATTTTCTGATACTGCTTTTTTACAATTATTAATTCAGGCACGTCACTTCCATATATCAATAAAGGAGTTTCAATGCTCGTATCCAGAATCGCTTATTGCATCGCAGATGCAGGATGTTGAAGACTTGCCCAATATAAAGGATTTTATAGCAGGTGAGCTTTATCTGTATCCTTATATCCAGAAAGGGCATTAATGAAAGTGCAAAGAATTGGTTTCATTATAGTGCTGTTGTTGCACGCTGGATTATGCTGCTCAACTGCCGGGTATCGCGTACCAGAGCAGTATCCAGCATTATCTTCAGAAAGCAGTGTTCTTTTTGTTGGCGATATGATGTTTGAATGGGCAGTTAATGATACTATGAGCAAAAAGGGTGCTGATTATCCCCTGCAAAACATACAAAGCTTTTTACATTCATTTGACTTTGTCATGGCAAATCTGGAAGCACCTTTGACCAATAAAGGTTTTGGCGATAGTTCTCTTGATAAAAAATATATCTTTAAAGCAACTATGGATACTGCTCACCTGCTGAATAAAGCAGGTATACAGGCCGTGACCATAGCAAATAATCATATGTTAGATTATGGTATTGGCGGGTTAACCGACACGCTTGTTGCTCTTTCTTCTTATGGTATAGTATATGCAGGAGCAGGGATTAATGAAACAACAGCTTCTCGGCCAATATTTTATAAATTGGGTGCCATGCAGATGGTGATTATATGCTATACTCAAATCTGCTCCAGGGATATGGTTGCGAGGGGCAACCCCGGTGTAAATTTTTTTGAATTATCAAAGGCTATACAGGATATTCAAAAATATAATTTTGCAGATTTCATTGTTATTAATCTTCACTGGGGTAATGAATATTTTTACTATCCTTCTTCAAAACAGATTGAAATAGCTCATGCGCTGATAGATGCTGGAGCAGATGTTATTGCTGGTCATCATCCGCATGTTTATCAGGGTATTGAAATATATAAAAACAAACCTATTATCTATTCACTGGGAAATTTTTTATTTGGATCAAAGCATGAAGGTATCAATGATACTATTGCATGCGCTTTATATATTGCCCCTGAAGGGAAAATAACAAAAATACGTGTCTATGCCATTAAAGGTAAATTTGATGATCAGATTATACAGCCCGGAGTACTGAATGCAGATGATGCAACACACCTTTTGCACCATTTTTTACAAATATCCAAGTCGCTGGATGGTAATTTTGTAGATAGGGCTTCTATTAATAACAATTATATTGAATATAGTTTTCGCTAATTATTCCATTAGGGCTTTCAGCACATAGTCAACACTTTCTATCATTGAATTGATTTCGTAACCACCTTCAAGCACTACAAGCACATGTTTGTTGGAATATTGATGTGCAATATCTAACAGCATTCGCGTGAACATGTAGTACGCACTACTTGATACATTTAATGAGGATAGGGGATCGCTTTTATGGGCATCAAAACCGGCTGATATTAATATAAATTCCGGTTGAAAATGATCAAGTGCAGGGATTATGATTTCAGTGAATGCACTTTTATAGGTTTTATCATTGCTTCCCGAATTCATTGGAATATTAAGAGTATATCCATAACCGGGTCCAATGCCAATTTCATCAACACTGCCGGTACCGGGATAAAAAGGGAATTGGTGGAGGCTGATATAAAAAACAGAAGGGTCGGCTTCAAAAATATGCTGAGTACCATTGCCGTGATGGGCATCCCAATCAATAATAGCAATTTTCTGGATATTGTAAGTATACTGTAAATAGCGAGCAGCTATTGCTATATTATTAAATATGCAAAAACCCATAGCCTGAGCTATCTCCGCATGATGACCCGGAGGGCGAATGGCGCAAAATCCATTGTGAGCTTCACCAGCCATGATATAGTCACATACCTCTAAAATACCACCTACTGCCCATAATGATACATCATACGTTTCATCGCATATTACTGTATCATACCCATCAATACAGGTTATACCATTGGGTTTTGCATTGGCTATTGATTGAATATAATTAATATCATGAGCATAAGATAACACTTTTGGGTCTGCTTTCCGTGGCTGGACATACAGCAATGATGAATAATTGTTATTATTACGGATATATTTATCTAATTGTTCAAGGCGTTTAGGGGATTCAGGATGGGAATCCCCTGTTATATGGTTTAAATAATGTGGATGAAAGCAATATGCTGTATAGCTCATAATTATTAAATGTTTGATAGTCGAATTATAGCATACAAATAGCTTAATAATATTGTAATATAATATTAAAAAAAATCAAGCATTTTTTAAAAAATTTTAATCAAAAGCTTTATCAACAGACCAAACTTCCCACACCTTGCCTACCAGATCGGGAGCTGGTTTTAACGTGTCTTTGCCCGGACGCCATCCTGAAGGTGTTGCTTGAGTTCCTTTAGATTCACGAACCAATTGGAAAGCCTGAATTTGTCGGATAGTTTCCAGAACATTACGCCCAACCGGTGGTGTTAAAACTTCATAGCCAACAATGGTACCATCAGGATCAATTAAAAAACGCCCTCTATTTTCAACACCGGCACTGCTATTGTACACACCATACAGTGTCCCAATATTTCCACCAGCATCAGAAAGCATGGGGAACGGTATGCCACCTTTTACCATTTTTGACAATTCAAAATCGTTCCACATCTTATGGACAAAAACGCTATCAACGCTTGCAGAAAGCACTTCAACGCCCAATTTTTGAAATTCAGGATATTTTTCTGCGACCGCAGAAACCTCTGTAGCTCAGACAAAGGTAAAATCACCGGGGTAAAAACAAAGCACAACCCACTTTCCCATGTATTCAGATAGCTTAACCTCAACAAATTTCCCTTTCAGGTATGCGGGAAGCGAAAAATCCGGGGCTTTTTGACCAACGTGTATCATAGCATTCTCCTCCTTTTTTTGAATAGTATTTTCAGTAGAGATTGGTTTAACGGCTTCTTCGGGAGGTGTGGGACGAGTACAACCAGCTTTAAATTCCTGTGGCATAGCATCCTCCTGTAATTATTATAAATTTGGTTTTACTATAATTAATAATTATGGAAAGTCAAGTAAAAAACTGGGATATGTGATTTATGATCCGGTTATGACTATTTCGTTAATTACAATGATAAATTGGTAAATTGCAAGCGTGTGTATATGGTATGGTGCAGTTAATTTTATTTATAGTACGATTTCAGTGGTAAAATAATTTTAAAATTATACGGCAACATTGGCAATAAGTATTTGCCATAATGAAACGGGTGACAATGCATCGCATAGTGAGCAATATAATACCCCAATTTGCACAGTTATCATTATAGAAATAGAAAGGGATGTAGTTAACATTAATGCAATCTATGAATATACAATCTGAGCTACTATCTTCCTATCTCTTTTTCGGGTATCGCATTCTATTAATACTATCTGCTGCCATGTTCCCAGTGTAAGCTTACCCTGAACTATTGGCACAGTGATTGAAGCACCTATCATTGCAGCTCGCAGGTGCGACGAACCATTGTCATCATGCCAGGTATCGTGATGATGATAATGAGCATTGCGTGGAATGATTGTTTCAAGAAAAATATTTATATCTTTCTGTAAGCCCGGCTCGTATTCAATGGTGGTGATAGCAGCAGTGGAACCTGGCACAAAAAGGCACAATAGCCCATTGTTAATAGTATTATTAGTAACTATCGCTTGCGCATCCATGGTTATATCAATGATATCACCCTGACCTTTTGTTGCTACAGTTATGTATTCAGTAATGGTTGCCATAAACAACTCACCTTTTTCCCCATGGTTTTAAGCTGGAAATAAAGCAAGCAAAAACAAGCGTAGCTGCTTGAAAGGTTCCAAATACCATAAGCATAGTTAAATAATAGCAGAATAAAGGATTAGTCAATGCTTTTAAACCATAGGTCTGTGATAATTGTACTAATGTGACAAGCCATGGACCCAGAAAAAAAGTGCCAAAAATAATACCATATAGACATAGTATCCATTTAACAATAATCCATCTGTATTTAAACCACCCCCATGTTGTCAACGTTGAATACATAAAGCCGGTAATAAAACAACCAAGGGCGCCAGGAATGATAATAAAAAAATCAACATAATCCATGGCGGACAGAATACCGTATAATTCACCATCAGTTTTTGCCTGTATAAAAAATTGCTTGCTTGATATTGTGATTGCACCGCCAACCCATAATGAAGCACATAGTATATGGAAAGCTTTTAACCATCTTTGACTTTTAGGAGATACTTTTTTCATAATTTTACCCTGCATTGAAAGTTTTGTAAATTATAATAGCTATAGTATAGGATTTAATTACGAGTCTTGACATAGAAATCAAGTACAATATTTTTTGCAATAAAACATAAGAAGTTGCAATCAATGGTTGAATACGTTCCATGACCATGATTCAAAGATTACAAAACATATAAAGCAATAGCGGGGTGCGATAGTTACTTAAAATATGAAAAAAGTTTGACAAAGTATAAATTTATCATAGATATTCAATATGATTTATAATAGGGCAAAGTCATGAGTATTTAATAAAGTATTATAATAATTATAATATGTGTATAATTCACAGATGAACATATCTACTTACATAATTTTTTTGCAATAAGTTCTTCTCATTTCATACAATAACTATTACCTTTGATTACATGATAATGTGAGGATATTGCTATGCTTGAAAGGTTGCTCAATATAACGTTGTTTGGTAATACATTAAAAGATTATTGTATAAGTTTGTTAATTTTTATTGCTGCGGTTATAGCTATTTATATTTTTAAAACAATAATTATAAGAGCATTAAAATCATGGTCACGGAAAACAACAACAGAATTGGATGATATTGCTGTTGAAGCATTTGAAAAAAAATTCATCCCCTTGATATATATATGTTCATTCTATATCAGTATTATACAATTAACATTACATCCTTCCTTAAAGAAGGCATTGGATGTTATTGTATTAATACTGATGACTATATTTGGTGTGATGTTTGTTCTCAATGGGATTAAAATTTTTATTTCCGCTATAATACAAAAAGAAGGCAATGTAACAAAACAAAAAGCATTAAGAGCATTGAATCCGTTGATACAGATTCTTGTATGGTCGTTTGCAATCTTTATTTTATTAGAAAATCTGGGGATCAAACTTACCCCACTGATTGCAGGGCTTGGCATAGGTGGATTGGCTGTTGCATTAGCTGCTCAAAATATATTGGGAGATCTATTTGCATATTTTGTTATGCTCTTTGATCGTCCTTTTGAAATTGAAGATTTTATCATTATTGATAAAGATTTCATGGGTACAGTAGAAAAAATTGGTATCAAGTCGTCAAAGATACGGGGTATAGGCGGTGAACAAATAATTATTTCTAATACCAACCTTGCCAATGCTCGTGTTCGCAATTATAAAAGAATGAATAGACGAAGGGTTGTTTTTACTATCGGTGTTGTTTATGAAACAAGTCTAGAACAGTTAACATTAATTCCAGAGATTATAAAGGAAATTATAGAAAATCTTGATGGTACAACGTTTGATAGAGCACATTTTTTTTCGTATGGTGATTTTAGTTTAAATTTTGAGATTGTATACTATGTGAACAGCAATGATTACAATGTATATATGGACATACAACAGGAAATCAATCTTAAGATAAAGGATGAATTTGGAAAACATAACATTGAATTTGCCTATCCAACAAGTCTTATTTATGTAACAAAAAGCAAGATGTAGCCGTATGGATTATTGTATAATTAATAAATAGATAAGTAGGTGAGTATGCGTTTAGTAATTATTTCAAACAGGTTGCCCGTTACAGTTTCTGAAAAAAATGGCAGATTGATTATTAAAGAAAGTGTGGGAGGGCTTGCAACCGGATTAAAATCATATATCGATTTTATAAAGGATTCAACCTCAAAAAATATTGAATATATATGGATAGGGTGGCCAGGAACATTTGATTTTCAAAATGAGAAAAAAGCGGAAGAGCTTACAGAAAAGCTAATGAGGGAGTTACATTGCTATCCAGTATATATTGATGAGCATATCATTGATAAGTTTTATTTTGGATTTTGTAATAAAACCATTTGGCCACTTTTTCATTATTTTACTGAATATACTATTTACGATGATGAGTATTGGAAAGCATATAAAAAGGTAAACGAAATATTTTATACTACTTCAAAGGAAATAATAAAAGATGATGATATAGTATGGGTCCATGATTATCATTTAATGTTATTACCCGGGATGCTCAACAAATCATTACACAATCCCATAGGATTTTTTCTTCATATACCTTTTCCTGACTATGAAATATTTAGACTTCTTCCACGAAAGTGGGCAATAGAAATCCTGTATGGCCTGTTAGGGGCTAATGTTATTGGCTTCCATACCTATAGTTATACGCAATATTTTTTACGGTGCGTGCTCTATTTGTTAGGAATCAGTAATGATATGAATAAAATTATTCTGGAAAATAATGTTGCAAGGGTAGATACATTCCCTATGGGGATCGATTTCAAAAAATTTAATAGTGCAATTAGACTAAAAGAAGTAAAAAAGGCAATAAAATATTATAGCAAGAAACTATCGGATGTTAAAGTCATTTTATCGGTAGATCGATTGGATTATACAAAAGGGATTTTAAACAGGCTCTTTGCATTTGAAAAATTTTTAACTAACTATCCTCAATTGCATAATAAAGTAGTGCTACTACTAATAGTTGTACCATCAAGAACAGGGGTTGCAAATTACGATAAAATTAAAAGAGATATAGATCAGATGGTTGGAAAAATTAATGGGGAATTTGGTAATGTTAGCTGGACACCAATAGTTTATCAATACAGGTTTGAACCTTTTAATAGGTTAGCAGCGTTATATATAATCAGCGATATAGCAATGATAACACCTTTGCGGGACGGAATGAATCTTATTGCTAAAGAATATGTTGCATCGCATGAGGATAAAACAGGAGTGTTGATCTTAAGTGAAATGGCAGGAGCGTCCAGTGAATTAGGAGAAGCAATTATAGTAAATCCAAATGATATCAATGATATGGTTAATGCACTTGTAGAAGCTCTTGAGATTTCAAAAGAAGAACAGAACCAACGAAATACAATTATGCAAAGAAGATTGGAACGCTACAACATAATAAAATGGGCTGATAGTTTTTTGCAAGAAGTTAAGGCTGTTAAAGAGGATCAATTAAAATTAAATGCTCGATTACTTAATAAAGTTATTGAAGATAAAATACTTAATGATATGAAAGTAGCCAAAAACAGGATCATTTGCCTGGATTATGATGGGACATTAGTGCCGTTTGAAAAGCGTCCTGATTTAGCTAAGCCAGATAAAGATCTTTTAAATCTTCTTGAGTTGTTATCAAAGAATATTATGAATACACTTACTATTGTAAGTGGCAGAGATAAAAATACATTGGATCATTGGTTTGGATTTTTAGGTATCATATTGATTGCTGAACATGGTGTCTGGATAAAGAGAAAGGATAAAAATTGGGAAATAAATATCATGCCAACTAATGAATGGAAAGAAGAAGTACAAAAAATTTTAGAAATATATACTGACCGTCTGCCAGGTTCATTTATTGAAGAAAAAGAATATTCTTTAGTCTGGCATTACCGCAGATCTGACCCCGAAATGAGTTCTATTTTAGTAAAAGAGTTGACAGATTATTTGTTGAGTTTTACTTCCAATATGAATCTTTTGGTTATGCAAGGGAATAAAGTAATAGAAATCAAAAATGCTGGAATAGATAAGGGTAGTGCAGTGCTTAAACTTATATCAAATATCAATTATGATTTTATTCTTGCCATTGGAGATGATTGGACAGATGAATATCTTTTTAAAGTGCTTCCCGAATCTGCATATACATTAAGAGTGGGTATGATACAATCATATGCGCACTATAATATACTAAATTACAGTGAAGTAAGAAAACTGCTTGCTACGTTAGCAGAGATGTGATATGCATAAGAGTCTTGATGATTATAAGGGTATTATAGATGATTCTGTTTTAAGCAATCTATACAGTAAAGCGACTAAACTCTCAAAAAAACATATTGTGAATATTAATTCAACATATCAGGGTGGTGGTGTAGCTGAGATATTAAATAATCTTGTAATATTGATGAATGATGCTGGTGTATTTACAGGGTGGAGAATACTGCATGGAGCGCCTGATTTTTTTTCGGTAACAAAAAAATTTCATAATGCATTGCAGGGTGACTATATACACTTTACAAAAATGAAATGCCAGTTATATGAGGAAACAAATAAAAATTTTGCACGTTTTACTCATATAAATCATGATTGCGTTATTGTTCATGATCCGCAGCCATTATCTATGATTAAATTTTATAGAAAAAGACAACCATGGATATGGCGATGCCATATAGATATTACTAATCAAAACGTCCAATTATGGGATTATTTGAAAACGTTTATTCTCCATTATGATTTGATGATCGTTTCTCATGAGAAATATAAAAAAAATGATGTCCCGATACCTCAGCGCATCATCCATCCTTCTATAGATCCTCTTTCTGTAAAAAATATTCGTCTTTCGCAAGCTGTTGAGGATAAATATATAAATAAATTTGGAATCCCTACTGATAAACCATTTATTGTACAAATATCACGTTTTGATAAATGGAAGGATCCTGAAGGTGTATTAAAAGTTTTTGAAAAGGTTAAACAAGAGGTTGACTGTTATCTCATTTTATGTGGTTCAATGGCAAGTGATGACCCTGAGGGCATGCACATTTATAATAAAATTCAGCAAAAAGTAAAAGGTTTGAAGGATGTTATTTTATTTACCTTGGAAAACAATGTTCTTGTCAATATTTTACAAACCAAAGCAGCAGTGGTATTACAAAAGTCGTTGAGAGAAGGATTTGCCTTAACTGTTTCAGAAGCTTTATGGAAGGGAACGCCGGTAGTGGCTTCTGATGTTGGTGGCATACCATTACAGATCATAGATGGTGAAAACGGATTCCTTATTGATCCTTATGATATTGATGGATGTGCCAAAAAAGTAATTGAGATTCTGAAAAATGAAGAGCTTAGAATCAGTATGGGGAAAAATGGAAAAGAACATGTAAGGAAGAACTTCCTCATTACAAGAGAACTTATGGATCATCTGGACATGTTAATTGATGTGTTATTGTAGATGTATGTGTTATGATAATAGTAAAGACCCCCTTATAAAATAACAGTAGACATGTAAAACTTTAATGTTCATTCCTGCAAAATACTATCAAAAGAATCTTTAATCATTGCGTATCATATAGCAAGCCTGATATACCGTCAATAACAATAGCATTAAAATAAAATAATGAAAGTAAAATTACTTGACTATTAAAATATAGCTATAACATATCGTTAAAGATGTAATATTGTATGATAATTATATGAGGTTGACATGAAAACATTTTTTTACCCCGGGAGCATGGTTGTAGTTGGTGTTTCATTAACAAAAATAAATTTAGGCAAGATAATACTTCTAAATAATATACGGCAGGGATATAAAGGGATGCTGTATGGTGTAAGCACCCATGAAGGAGAACTAGAGGGGGTAAGGATATATAAAGACATTCTGGATTTGCCAGAAAGCCCGGAAGTAGCAATCATAATAACCCCCGCGAAAACCGTTCCTGAACAGTTAGAAAAATGTGGTAAAAAGGGTATTTGCCATGTTGTTATTGAATCAGGAGGGTTTAGTGAATATTCTGAACAAGAGCAAACTATGGAGGAACAAATACTTGAAATAGCAAAAAAATATGGAATCCAGATTATAGGTCCCAATTGTATAGGAATAATAAATTTTGAAGAAAAGATAATTATGCCATTTGCATTTATCCAGAACATCCCGGAGGCAGGGCAGGTATCACTGATTTCACAAAGTGGGGGCATTGGGAACACTTATTTACACGCTCTCCCTGAAAATCATATATTTATGAATAAATTTATTAGTATTGGTAATAAGTTAATGCTTGATGAAGTTGATTTTATAAACTATTTAGTAAATGAGGATGAAGAAACCAGAATAATATTATGCTATCTTGAAGGATTTAATAGAGGAAAGGAATTTTTTGAAATTGCCCGTTTATCCGAAAAACCCATTATTGTACATAAATCCAACAGGTCGCCTATCAGTGCTAAGATTGCTCAATCTCACACAACGGCACTATCTGCCAGTGATGCAATCGTTGATGCAGCCTTTGCACAGAGCGGAGTGATACGAGCAGAAGATGAAGAAGAGATGATTAAAGCTGTCAAAGCAATGCAGCTTCCACTAATGAAAGGGCGAAATGTTGCTGTGTTGTCACGTTCAGGAGGGCATGCCGTTATCTCGGCAGATGCGTGTGCCAAATATAATTTCAACCTGGTTTCATTCCCGCAATCATATATTGATATAATATGTACCATTTATAACACACGCATCATAGCTCATCAGAATCCGCTGGATCTTGGAGAAATTTTTGATTATACCATATTTGGCAGAATAGTTGAAGAAACTATTAAGCTGGATAATGTTGATGGTATACTGTTTAACCATCTCTATCAATCAGAATATGAAGCTACTATGTCACGGACATTTTTAGATACCGTAGAACGACTTATCAAAGAATATAATAAACCAGTCATGATTGCCATGATATCTGATGCACAGGAAATGCTGGATATAAATATGAATCATCCTATGCCGATATTCAACACCCCATACAGTGCTGCACATGCACTTGCAATATCAGCAGAGTATTATCAAAAAAAGCAAATACGGAATAATAGAGGTGATATTGACCATGGGAAAATGGAGAAGGTTAAACAAAATTTTACCATGGTAAATGATCTATTGTGCAACAACAAAAATCTGCTGTTGGATGAATCAATCAGTTTTTGTGAATCCATTGGCCTGCCCATTGTCAATGGTACACTTATTACAACAGCTGATGAAATTTTTGCAAAGAAATTCCAATTTCCGGTTGTGGCAAAAATTGTATCACCTGATGCAACTCATAAAACGGAGGTTGATGGAGTCAGGCTCAATATAATGGATGTTGAACAATTGGAAGATGCTTTTATAGATATGCAACAGTCACTGTATGATTATAATCCCAATGCAGTATTTAAAGGCATATATGTACATACAATGGCAAAAGCAGGAGTTGAGTTTATTGTAGGAGCACAAAAAGACCCGGTCTTTGGTCCCATTGTAATGGTTGGATTAGGGGGAATATATGTTGAACTTTTTAAAGATATAGCTATACGGTTAGCCCCGGTTACAAAAGCTGAAGCATGGGATATGATACAGCAGTTGAAATCTGCACAGTTGTTTGATGGCTTCAGAGGTAAAGAACCTCTTGATGGAGAAGCATTAAGTGAAGTGATTATGACTTTAAGCTATGCTATTTCGACTATTGATGAAATTGCTGATATTGAATGCAACCCTGTTATGGTATATCCCAAAGGCGAAGGGTGTATTGCTGTTGATGCGCGTATGGTTTTACAAAAGCAAACAATTGTTCCAAAAACTGCCACCAGTTAAAATGAAAACCACATTATATTTGTCATAGTTGAAAATTATAAGGGTACATTGGACGTTACTGAAGTCAAATTTTATTTCAATCAGTTGCAAGTGTGGTGGTTACTATGTGAAAAAATATTTGCAATTCATTATATGATATATAATTATCGATAACGATATAATAGGCGGTATGAGGAGAAGTCATGCAAAATATTATATGCTTCAGCTATGGGAAAAGATTACCTGTGCTTTAGGGCCAGTATGATGGTCACTTGATTCATCCAGCGTTGGGAACCTTCTGGTATATTTTTATCTGCCATCGAAGGAAGGTAACAGTACAATCTTTCCATGCTACAGTTATCAGAGGTATGTTATAGGTGTTTTGACTATTATTGGATTAATCTATGCGTTTGGTAGGTTGTGGGATGCTATTACTGATCCTATTATTGCAGCAATGTCGGACAGGTCAAAATCAAGCTTTGGAAGGCGCAGAAAATTTTTGGCAATTAGCAGACTCCCTTTTGCTCTTTTGAGTATATTGGCATTTACCCCTCCGGTTAATGCAATGTCCCCATAGAATGTGGTATGACTTTTTGTTGTGGGGACACTTTTTTACCTGTTTATGACCATGTATGTAACACTATTTTTTGCATGGTTATCTGAGTTAGGTCATAATCACCATGAACGGCTTTTTTTAAGTACGCTCATTTCAATTACATGGGCTATAGGATTTGCAATAGGCTCACAGGCTGTGGCGCTGCAATCAATGTTTGAAAAAAGCTATGGATATAGTTCTCTCCGGACCTTTCAGACGTGATGGTTATATTTGGTGGAATATCACTAATCCTTATGTATCTGCCAGTACTGGTTATAGATGAACGCAGGTATTGTGAATAAAATGTTTCTACCGAGGGGACGTTTGAAGCGTTGCGTTCTGCTTTTAAAAATAAAAACTTTTTGTTCTTCACCATTTCTGATTTAGCATATTGGGTAGCGTTAACATTTATTACTACTGGACTTGTATACTACATGACAGCGCTTTTACAAATGGATAAAGCAGTGTATTCACAATATATGATTATTCTTTTTGCTTTAAGCTTTATTGTTTATGTACCGTTCAATGTAATTGCCCGAAAGATTGGCAAAAAAAAGAAAAGGTTTAAGATAATATTCATCAACAAAGATGACCAGTCCAATTCGGTTTTGGCATCAGGCAACCCATGCTGGATGAAATGTGGAGGGAGACTGTATTATTTTGTATTGTTTGAAACAGCGTAATTAAGTATTTGACAAATTTTTCATGGGATGCAGAATACATGGTGCAATTTTTGGTAAAAGAGATGTATCATGATAAAAGTAACCATTTCCAGAACAATCCCATTCCCCATTGACGAGGTTTATTCAGCGATAGACCATATCAATAAATTGGCACGGTTAAAACCCGCTTTCAGGAGCTATCGCATAGCTCGTGATGAAGAAGGATTACAGCTTATTGATGTAGATATTCGTTTTATTGTAAAAAATTTTCCAATGAGATTTACCTATACTGCGATACCTTTTAAATACTGTGAGCTAAAAAAATTAAAAGGGACTATCAGGGAATATAGCTATACCTATACATTTGTAAAATCTGACAATAAAACCGATGTCACAGTAGATTGTTCTATAGCGCTCCCTTTACGGTATTTTATTGTTCAGCCTTTTCTAAGTGCTATAATAAAACACAGACTTACTAAAGAACTCACAATTTTAGAAACAATAGTAAAACAAAAATTTAACGGATATGATACAGCCACTTATCGTTCAGAGTGATAATACTCTGCTGCTGGAAGTAGACAACCCGCTATATGAAGAGGTGCGGGATGCTATTCTTCCATTTGCCGAACTTGAAAAAAGTCCTGAACATATACATACATACAGGATCACACCATTATCCCTGTGGAATGCAGCATCATCGGGATTAACTACAAAAGAAATACTTGAGCGAATTGCACAGTATTCCCGGTATGATGTACCATCAATTGTTGTCACCACCATTAAAGAACAGATGCAGCGGTATGGACTTTTGACATTAATAAAACACAATGAAAATTGTATATTGCAAAGTAATGATGCTCATATCATTCGTGAGATAGTTACCCATAAATCCATACAAAAGTTTATTGATAGCCAGTTATCCGACTATGAACTGGTAATAAAACCATACAGTCGTGGACATATAAAACAGGCTCTTATAAAAATAGGATTTCCTGTTGAGGATAAAGCCGGCTATATTGATGGTGACCCCTGTCCATTTGCATTGCGAACGGTTACGCAAAGTGGTAGTCCGTTTGTTATCCGTGATTATCAACAAAACGCAATAAACAGCTTTTATAGGCATGGCAGTGATGAAGGGGGAAGCGGTGTTGTTGTGCTTCCCTGTGGTGCGGGGAAAACCATTGTTGGGATGGGCATCATGCATATCTATCAAACAAAGACGCTTATCCTTGTAACCAACACCGTTGCATTGCGCCAGTGGATTGATGAACTGCTGGATAAGACAACACTACCACCTGACATGATTGGTGAGTATTCCGGTGATGTTAAGGATATAAAATCGGTAACTATCGCCACCTATAACATATTAACCTACCGTCGAAAAAAAGAAGATGAATTTAAACATTTTAAACTGTTTACGGAAAACAACTGGGGGCTTATTGTATACGATGAGGTACATCTACTGCCAGCTCCAGTGTTCAGGATGACTGCCGAGATTCAATCAAAACGCAGGTTAGGGCTTACCGCCACACTGGTGCGCGAGGATGGACTTGAGACAGATGTATTTAGCCTCATTGGGCCTAAAAAATTTGATATGCCATGGAAGATGCTGGAAGAATGCAACTGGATTGCAAAGGCAATCTGTTCCGAGATACGCATTGAACTGCCTGAAAGCATACGCTATCAATACACCGTGGCAGGCGACAGGCAAAAATTTAGAATAGCATCAGAAAACGAAAAAAAACTATACTACATTGAAAGGCTCCTCAACGCACATCCCAAAGACAGAATATTGATTATTGGACAATATATTGATCAGTTGCAAATAATAAAAGAGCGTTTTAACTATCCTATCATAACCGGAAGTACACCGGTAAAGGAGCGCGAAGAGCTCTACAAACAATTTAGAGATGGTACTATTACGCGGCTCATTGTATCAAAGGTTGCAAATTTTTCTATTGACCTGCCGGATGCAAACGTTGCCATTCAGGTGTCAGGCACATTTGGTTCAAGGCAGGAAGAGGCACAACGGCTGGGGAGGATTTTGCGCCCAAAGCCAGGCGATAATACCGCTTACTTTTATTCAATCATTACCGCTCATACGGTTGAGGAACATTTTGCTCATAACCGCCAACTTTTTTTAACCGAGCAAGGATACACCTATATCATCATGAACGAGAGCATGTTCCATGAAAAGTTTAGCGCTTAGCCTTATTCTTGTTTTTTCTTCAACGGTATATGCTTCATGGAAGCCATTGCTGGTACAAAACAATGGCTTTTTATATTATCATGAAGAAAAATGTAAAGGATTATCAGCAAACATTGCCATCAATGATATTCAGGTTCATGGGAAAATCATATACCTTACAACATCGCAGCATGGTATTTTTAAAAATAATGGTGGCGATAGTTACTGGGAAAATATAACCCCTGCAAGCGCATATACACGCACCATACATTCACCGTGTAATCAGTATCGAAGCATATCAGCATTTTGTGTTGATGGCTATGACCCCACCCGTATGTACTGTGCAACAAAATACACGCTGTATACATCAGGTGATGCGGGCAAACGTTGGGAGGTTATACCATTAGCAGGACTTCCTGCCAATGCATGTATTACTGCGCTCTATGCAAAGGGCGGGCAGCTTGTTGTGGGAACATCGTGGAATGGCATATACCGTCATACGGCAAACAGGTTTGTTGCAGTAAACGGCGGTTTGCCCAGGAAGATGTATTCGGACAGCATTGGCTTTTATGAAACAATTGCGCATGTTTCCGGTGGCTCGCCGGTACGGGCGGCAACACATTTTACACCGCAGGTATATTCATACGGTGCGTCAGGCTGGAAGATGGTGTTTGCAGGGAATGGCGGTCATTACTATGGATGTTCTCTTTACGAAGGTGGCTGGGCGATAGTTGATGGTGATAAACTGGTTGTAAATAACAACGGAACATTTGTTTATCAGGAACTATCGCCAAAAAACTTTTGTTGTGCCGTATTGACCGATGGCACCCATTATATTTTTGTAAAAGCAGCGAAAACCAGAAACGATTCCATTAGAGGATTATATGCCGCCACGCCTACCTCATGGCAGGCTATCAAAAAGTGTGTGGGGTATGCAAAACGCTCAGGATGCAACGCGCTGGTGTTTGACATTAAAGATGATTATGGCAATGTGTATGGCATAAACAATGAAACAGCAGGTGTGATAGGTGCTTTGCAATCATCACTGCCTTTACATGAGCTGTGCAATTATTGTCACGCCAATGGCATACAGGTAATAGGGCGTATGGTGGTTTTTAAGGATAAGCATTTATTTAATGGTTTTAAGCATACGTATGCAATTGTTGATGCTGCAACAAAAAAGGCATGGCAGGGAAATCCAAAAGAATACTGGGTTGATCCGTACAGCGAGTTTGTACACAGGTATACCATTGCGATTGCACAGCAGGCACAGGATGCAGGCTTTGATGAGATACAGTTTGACTATGTACGCTTCCCTACGGATGGCCCGGTCAATAGATGTGTGTTTACCTTTAAACCGGATAACGGCATATATAAGTATGAAGCCATTACCGATTTTTTGCGTACAGCAAAAGCATCGCTTGCCGTGCCTGTATCAGCAGATGTGTATGGATTTACTGTATGGTATGAATTTGGTCAATGGTTAGGGCAGGATATTGAGGCAATGACAGGCATTGTGGATGTGCTCTGCCCTATGGTGTATCCGTCGCACTATGGGAGGAAATTTTTTAATGGGAAGATAACCTCAGAGGGTTATTATACAATAGTGCGTGAAAGTATTAGCAGGGCATATATCAATTCAAAGGCAACAGTGCGCCCTTACCTGCAGGCGTTTAACATGCTTTCCCCGGGCTGGGGATATGACTATATACAGAAGCAGATACAGGCATGTACTGATACCGGCACACAGGGGTATATTTTCTGGAATGCCGGCAGGGACTATGAGATAATTATTAATAAAAACAAATAAAATAAACGATGTGCGTCAGTATTGATGATCGTCGTTTTGATGAATAGGTATGAATAATAATGATGATGGTAATTGACTAAAAATATTACTGTGCGGATTGATGATACCTCATATGAGTTGATGAAGAAGGTTGCAGATGGTGGAAGACAAACTTTATCTCATTGCATTGAATATGCAACAGTATTGTATAGTACTGAAATAACAGTTTCCAATAACGAAATGGATGAAGTTGTACATGACCCTATCCTTGTTAGGAAGTTGAAGCAAAGGTTAAAGGAAATTATGCAAGGAAACTATAGCATGGTTGATTAATGGTAACATTGATGAAACGGGAAGCTTTGTAAAATAATTGGCTTAATTTTTAATATTGTTATGCCGATAATCGCTTCATGAGGATATCTGAAGGATTATCGCTATTTTCACTACCATCGGCGGTTTCATCACAGCCAAAGTCAACAATGATGGTTTGGCCTGTATATGATGATACGCGCATTACCCCAATCAAAGGCATCGCACGGCGGTTAGAAAATAATGTACAGTATGTAAAACCAACCCCGGATGAACATGCTCGCTTACTTTCACAGATAAATGACAATAAAGAGCCGCTGTATACAAAAAATGCATTTATACAGAAAGACATGCAGTATACAGTTCCCGGTACTTTTTTTGATGCAATTGCGTAAATAATAAATACACCAATAAAATATGTAGTATTAAAATATAGTTGAATAATATGATGTTATTTTATAGTCTACCATCATGAAATAGAAAAATTATAGTATATAGGAGATTGTACCATGGATTTTGAAACCACTACTTGTATTTCGTATGAACATTTAAACACACTTTATAGTTTAGCAGATAAATTTAATATGCCTCTTCACTCATGTATTGTATACCTTCTTATCTATGCCGCAAAAAAAGAAAAAGCACCAGCAAAAGCGTTTAAAGGTATTTCGTATAGAAGCAGGAACAAGCTTAATCCATGGAAGAGGGTGCATTTATATTTAGCATTTAAGGAGTATGAGTATTTACTGGATGTTAAAAAAATATGGAAAATGAGTGTTGCCAAGGCGATTGCGTTTTGTGTTGAAAATGTGCTGGATGAGTTTGCACAATTTTTAAATAACTTAATTGAAGCAGAAAGGAAAGGGGATACCGATAACTATCTGGTTTACGAGATAAATAGAAGCTACCTATTTGAATATGATACTAAAGAAGGTGTTCATTGCTGCCGATTTTATTGGGGATTGCCACGAAAATATACCCGATGTAAGCCATAGATTATAAAAACCAATTTTTTTTAATCAACAATGACCATTCATCAAAAGCATGGCAAATAGGCTATTTACTAAAATAACATTAATACCATAAGCATAAATAAGTAAGACCAATGTACCGGTAAAAAAAGGTGCATGAATAAAAATAAGGCTTGATTTTCATATATTCTAATTGCTATAATGCGAAATCTCTATTATTGCATTTTGTTTTATGATACATAAAACAAAGATGAGTAAAGATTATATTATTTCAGGAGGTTTTCAATGGTTAAAAAATTGTCGTTGTGTATTCTGGCTTTATGCATGGCATGTATGACTACTGGATTACAGGCTCAGGAGCTAACTGATGATGTTGCTTTTTTACGTGTAGGCTATCAGTGGAATACGGTAGGATTTGATGTTTCAGGTATGGATGATCTGGAAAATAATGGTGTAGCAATAGAAGGTGAGTATAACCTGAACTTGGGTGGCTGGTTGCTGGGAGTTTCATTGGAATGGGCACGTTTGGTAAATGACGATGATAGCGACCTTGTTTTTTATTACCTTTCGCCAATGATTTCATTGAAATTTCTAGCTGCCGGCGGTTTATACATTGGGCCTGGAATTTCTGCCCGGTACATGATGAGCGCAGATACACCTTCGGGTGTTGATGAACCTGACAAAGAAGTTGACCTATGGGTAAATGCTGTTGCAGGCTGGATGGCTCCCATTGCCGAGGCTGTTTATCTGGATGTTCAGGCACGGTTTGGCTGGAACCTTACCAAAAATCAGTTTGAAGATGTTGCTGATATTGATAACAACTATGATTATGCTGTGTATGTTGGTATAGGCACACGCACCCGCTCAACGGGGATATAGTGACGTATGCATTTTTTGAGCTAATAGATTTAAATTATATTACAGGCAGGTTAAATCCTGCCTGTAATGTTTTCTTATTCCCTTTTTTCTTCCATGTCCCCTATAAAATTTTTTGTAATCATATCGTGGGGATTTTTTAATGCAACCTCTTTAAAGATGTGAAGCGCTTCAGCGTAATGTTTTTTGTTATAGAGGGACATAGCCTTCTGGAATTGCTCCATGGTAGATGTAAACAGCGCAACTGCGTCATCCGGATACATGGATAATACCTCGTAAACCTTTGTTGGTTGGGATTTTCCCTTAACTATAACCTTGCTGATGTAACGGAAGTTATATTCTGGGATGTCTTTTACCTGTTCATATACATCACCTGAAACAAGTATAGTGGTGCGAAAATGTTTTGTTAAGCTCTCTATACGGCTTGATAGGTTTACCGTATCGGATATAACGGTGCTTTCAATACGCATGGTTTCGCCAATTATTCCTAAGATAGCACTGCCGGTGTGAATACCTATCCCAATACTGATGGGTGAAAGCTGGTATGTTTTACGCTCGTTATTATATTCAGCGATACGTTTTACCATGGCTATCGCCGCATTCAATGCGTCTTGTGGAGATTGCGGGAAAAGCGCCATGATACCGTCCCCTATGTATTTATCAATAAAACCGTTATGGCCGCGTATAATTGGCCCGATACGGTTAAGGTACGAATTTAAAAATTTGAATGTTTCCTCCGGAGTCATTTTTTCGGATAACGTGGTAAAAGAGCGAATATCAGCAAAGAGTATGGTAATGTCTTCAAGTGTCTGGTCGCCAAGCTGCACATCAAGGATGCTCTGTTTTTGTAAAAATGATAAAAATTCATGCGGAACAAAGCGTTCAAGCGATATGTTGAGATCGCTAAGATGTGCGGAAAGATGCTCAACCTGCAAAAAAGAAAATGAAAAGATACGGGCAATAGCAATAGCCTGGGTAAATATAAAAATGAACAATCCCACAGGAAGAATATACATGGTTGGCAGTATATTTTTTGCATAGAGTATGTCATTAACGGCAGTTAACATAAACAGCACAAACCCCGCAAGGAAATAGTGTATATGCTGACGTTTGCGTAATGCTGCGATGATAAGACAACCAAGAATATATGAAAGTCCTGCCATAACTGCTATCTGCATATAAGGTACCAACCTATTAAAAAATGAAACCGGAGTGGTTATTGCCAGCACTGTAAGCAGTATAAATATGCCGTTGAAGAATTGCAGATGTTTCTTCTTTATTTCCATGGGATAAATTTCATGGAAAAAAAGTCCAAAGAAAAGACTGCCTAAATAAAATACACTCAATTCCATTTTAATTTGCAACTCCCATGGAAAGCCAGGAAATATATTGGCAATGGTTGTGCTGCCGGTAGCTACAATGCGGGAACATACCGTTAAACAAAATAGCCCAAACCACAGCGGGGCCCTGTCCCTAATTCGGAAAAGAAACAATGCTATGTTATATAAACCAATGATGAGGATTGCACCAAACAAAAAAAGATCGCTTATAACTTTAGTGTTGTAGTGTGCAAGTATCGCCCTATCCTTGCCAATAATGAAAGGATGCCACATGCCAGCGGTGCGATAGTCCCGGTTACTGATGTGCAGCACGCACAATGCAGTTTTATTTTTTGGAGTAAAATATATTGCATGGTGCCTGCATTCATTACGCATTGCTGACAGATCCTTTGACACCTTCCCGTTATTTGCAACCTCCACCCCGTTGATGTACAATCGATACGCTGTGACCATGTGGTCTAAATAAATCCCGTAGATGGCATTATCAGGAAGGAGTATCTTCAGCGCATAGGTTGCACATCCTTTTGCAGGGAGCATGGTGCCATTGAGATTGTAGTCGGTCCAGTGTTGGGGCATCATAACGATATCGGTTGGAACCGGGGCTGTACCATTTTGTATTGCAATAGGGTCAACAAGCTCATCCCACCAGAAAAGCCATTGCGCTTTAATGGCATGGGTGGTTGTAGCATTCAATGTTAGGGTACGCATATCATAGGTAGCCTCAGCGCTATATGCCAGATAAGAACAACAAAAAATCATGGCGATAGTTACTGACAATAAAGTTGTATTTTTCATGATGAATTATCCTGTAATGCAATAATGGTGGGATGGTATAGCATTAAATAGTATATAGCAATAAAAAAATGATGCTTTTATTGGAAAGACAGGTTTTAGCCTGGTCCGCGCAATAGTACAATCGTGCACGATAATGTATATACAACAGCGCAACAACAATACCATTCACTAAAACATACACTATATAACAATCTTTAATAATGTATTACATGCAATGCATCACAATTGGCATATACGGTATTCTTTCCCTCTCAATAATTGGTATCTCATCTATGGTTAAATCATAGAGTTGATACGCCAATCTATCAATCCTGAGTCTATACAGGGATGTTTCTAATCTTGAAATGTGGTTGTATTATTGTATTACTTCATGTCGGTTCACATTTTACCGTCAATACCGCCTATACATAGTCTTCCGGTTGTACAAGACCGGTAATTGGTTCTGATAGCAAAAATCGCCTGATATTTTCCGCAGCCTTTTGTGCTGCTGAAGCAAGCGCACCATGCACAAGTGCTGAGTTATGAGGTGTTCCAAGCACATTTGGCAGATCAAGGAAGGGATACTTCATCTCAAAATGACCATGTCGAAACGGTTCAGTCCACCATGCATCAATCCCGGCCATAAAGGTTGGAGTATTTTTAAGGTGATGGTAAAACGCTTCTTCGTCTATGATTTCCCCGCGGCCTACGTTGACCAATACTGCATCTGGCTTCATGAGTTTAAATTCATGCTCGCCAATAAGCCCTCGCGTTGCACGGTTTAAGGGCAATGTGATGACAATGATGTCGGCAAGTGGTAATACCTTATCCATATCAGCGGGTGTTCCTAAAAATTCAGCCGGATCAGGACTTTTGCCACTACGGTTAATGGCAAGGATATGCATGTTAAAAGGCTTGAAAAGCCTTGCCACCTCTCTACCAATCCCACCAAAACCCAGTATAGCTGCGGTAGTGCCGGACAATGACTTGTTTTCAGAAAATTGGTCAAAGATTCCTTGCTTTAACTTTTCATGATGGGTGTAGAGCCGCTTGGCCAAAGCCAGCACCATAGCAAGAACGTGTTCGGCCATTGGTTGGGCATAGGCACCTACATTGCTTGCCACTGTCAGGTTTGCCGGCAGACGGCTGAAGTCAAGATGATCAGCGCCAGCAGACAAAAGTTGCATAAACTTTACTTTTTCCAGCAAGGTAATTTCAGTTGGCGAAAACTCAGTGTGTGGTGCCCATGCCAGTACAACATGGGATGTTTGCAACAATTTTGCGCGGTCATCAGCGTTGAGGTTTTTTATATAAATAATTCTTGCAATGGGAGACAGAACAGACTCTATATGATCTTTTTCTTCAGCATTTAAGTTAAAGCTTATTGTTATAAGAGGTTTTTCAGTATTGTTCATATCATTCCTCCTTATTTATGATCAAATAAATGGCTTTTACCTGATCATGTTTGGATTGTTGCGGTCCAGCCTTGTTGATTCTAACATCCACTGAGGATAGAGGCGTGGCAGAGCACTGACCATATCAAGAGCCTTAACTTCATCAGGGTTTAGCTGCCATTCCACTGTCTTGAGGTTATCCTGAAGTTGTTCGGGTTTGGTTGCTCCAATTAAAACTGCACTAACTACTGGCTTGCGCAAAAGATAATTAAGCGATACCTGCGCTGGAGTCACACCACGAGCTTGTGCTATACGTTGAACCTCGTCAAGAATTGCATAGGCTTTAACGTTTTCAAACTTGATAAAATTTTGCTCTTCCTTACTGCGGCGTGCGTCCTGTGGGCCTTTCCCATCGCGAGAGTATTTACCGGTAAGAAACCCACCGGCAAGAGGTGACCATGGAGTTAATCCCAGCCCCTGGTCATCACATAGTGGAACAAGCTCAAGCTCCACGTCGCGTGCAACAAGCGAATAATATGCCTGCAACGAAACAAACTTTTCCCAGTAATGCTTTTCGGCAATCGATAGCGCTTTCATCAGTTGCCATGCAAAATAATTGGAACATCCCAGGTAACGCACCTTCCCCTGGTGAACCAGATCATTCAGGGTCGAAAGCGTTTCTTCAAGGGGTGTCATAAAGTCAAAGCTGTGCACGATGTACAAATCAATATAATCTGTATCCAGCCGTCTCAAGCTGTTTTCGCAGCTCTCTATGATATGGCGCCGGCTTAATCCTACATCATTGATCTCCTGGCTCATTCGTCCGCGCACTTTGGTTGCAAGCACTATCTTGTCACGCTTGCCTTTGATAGCCTTGCCAAGTATCTGTTCAGATTGACCATAAGAATACACATTGGCTGTATCAAAGAAGTTGATGCCACCATCCAGCGCTATGTCCACCAGTTTCTGGGCAGTATTCTGGTCAAGTCCGCCTATCTTTGTCCAGTATCCCTGACTGCCAAAGCTCATGGTGCCAAAGCACAACTCCGAAACAAGTAAACCTGATTTGCCTAACTGACGGTATTGCATGGTTGTGTCCTCCTGTTTTTCAGATATCGCAAAACTATATGTATAAGTAAAACAACCAATCCAGCACCCATAATCCACATTTCATATTGTTTGATATCCTGAAGTACTATCTCAAATGCCTGACCAAAAAAAAATCCCAGCGCACCTATGGTTATAGACCAAACCATGGCGCTTATCATATTGAGAATAAAAAACTTTTTGGAAGTAACCGATGAAAGACCAATGGTAAAGGGAGCGATAGTTCGAAGTCCATAAAGGAACCTGAATGAAAGGATTATGGCTGTGTGATAGCGATCCATAAGATTTTGAAATCTTTTTATCTTTTTCTGAGCATAAGGTTTATTACTGAAATATGCTAAACCCTTTTTCCTGCCAATAAAAAAATATATCTGATCACCAATGAAGCTTCCTAAGAAGGCAGATACCATGACCAGCGGTAGGTGAAGGTATCCCTGATGAGCAGCAAAACCTCCCAGAATCAATATGGCTTCCCCTTCAAGAAAGGTACCTATGACTATGGAAAGATACCCAAAATGCTGGACTATCAATTCAAAATTCATAATAAATCCTTTTACTCTTTCTTTTCCTCTCTGGTGCTCAGAAGTTCCTGTATGTAATCAATTTGCACATCCTGAATTTCAAAAAGCTTATGCATCGGGTGAGAAATAAGATGATCTATCTTTTCATGAAGCTGCCGTATTTCAAGTTTAGATTGATAGTTTAGATTGATAGTATTGTATATAGTTTCATTGTTTAGGCTCTCTTTTTTATAACCAATAATACTTTATAGAAATGCTTTATGTCAATACATTTTACAGATGTTTGATCAATAGTACAGTTTTTTTTATTGTACAAAACACTATTGGAAACAATTTATTACGTGCATCTTTTTTTAATTGTTATATAGCCATTACTATATTGTTTCATAAAAGAAATACATTATTATAGATATCCACTGAAAAAAATTACATAAAATAAATTTGTAATTACATACATTTTAATAAAAAATGCAGGTGAAAGATAATATAGAGGAATTTTTGTAGGAATATAAACATATTTATAATTTTAATCTGTATTTGTTGATAGTAACTTTCTAACACAATAAAACATAACAGTGTAATTTTTAATTGATAAATAAATGCATGGTGATTACTATGTTCATAAATATTGTAATAGGGGTATAAACTATGGAATACAAATATTATTTAGTGGAAAAAAAGCCACCGGTTGCATGGGTATTTTTAAACAGGCCTGAAAAGAAGAATGCTATGAATCCTGCAGCGTGGTGGGAGTCGCCGTCAGTATTTAAAGAGCTGGATGCTGATGATGATATACGAGTTATTGTTTTAGCTGCTAAAGGGGCATCCTTTACAGTGGGTATTGATTTGATTGAGATGGCTGGCGAGATAAAAGAGCTTGCTGAACCATCCCAAAAAGGTGGGATTAAGCGAAGTCTGTTACAGAAAATTTATAGAATGCAGGACACCATGACATGTATTGAAAAATGCCGCAAACCGGTTATTGCTGCAGTGCATGGATACTGCATTGGTGCCGGGCTTGATATGATAGCCTCGTGCGATATAAGGCTGGCAAGTGCTGATGCACAGTTTAGCCTTCGCGAAGCTGCAGTAGGATTTGTGGCTGATGTTGGCGTTTTGCAGCGCCTCCCTCACATCATTGGACAGGGGATTACACGTGAGTTAGCCTATACCGCGAAATATATTACTGCACAGCGTGCAAAAGAGATATTGCTGGTAAATGAGGTATTTGCTGATCAAAAGGCTTTATATGAGGGGGCTGAGAAGATGGCTATGGAGATTGCCGAAAATTCGCCATTAGCGGTACAGGCGTCAAAGGATGTACTAAACTATGGTATTGGCAAGACTGTTGATGATGCGTTAAAATATGTGGCAACAATAAGCGCCAACACCATCCCTTCTGATGATCTATTTGAAGCCTTTACTGCATTTGCTCAGAAGCGAAAGCCAAACTTTACCGGAAAATAATAATAAACCATCATTATCGCCCTCTCCCTGGAAAAAAGGAGAGGGAGTAATGATCAAGGTTGATCTAAAACAACTTTTTAAGTTTCTTTGAAGCTTTATCTTTTGCTTTGTCGGTTGTTTTTTCTACTGTTTTTGATGCTTTTTTAACTGCTTTTTCTTTAGCAACATCAACAACATCACCTGCCATATCTTTAATTATATCATTTAAAGAAGGAAGCTCTGGTGCTACAAGCTTTGTTTTAGGCTTATTCATAGAGCCAGTTACAGCAAATTGAAGGTAAACCTTTCCGTCTTTATTAGTTAAGTATTTGAAGGCTTGATCGGCAACGTTTTCAGGCTTTACATATTTGGCAACATCACCCTTGATAAGCTTAGAAGCATTATCTTTTATGCCGTTATAGATTCTCTTGTTGTGCTTCTCGTTAAGAATCATATCAATGTCGGCATTAACTGTGCTGGTGTTAAGATTGATGTCGGCTTTGAAGTTGCCTGCATAATCATCAGTGCTTATTTTACCGTTTGTAATCTTGAGCAATCCTCCCTTATACCATATATCAATATAGCCGTTTTTCCATTTAACATCCTTTGCTAAGAAATCAAATTTTCCTGCATAATTTGCCAGTGTTTCATTGCTCTTTATAGCATCAAATATCTGTAATCCTGTCATGGTACCATAGGGGCTTCCCGATTTAAGCGCTATTTCAGGATTTAGAATCCGTGTTTTAAGATCAAATGGTTTTACGTTGCCTTTTGCAGATAGCCCTATATCAAATGACTCAACACTCCCAGTACTTATTTTGCCAATGGTTTTAATGCCTATATCTACGGTAAGTTTTACCTGATTTTTATTCTTTAAATCTTTAGGGTCAATCTCTATATCATGCACCAATGCATTGCAATTATAGAGCATTATCTTTTGCCCTGATGATTGATCGGTAAAGGTAACCGTTCCTTTTTCCATGCCAACCCTGCCGACAGTAATGCTTACCGGCAATATGTCCGCTGTTAAAGGTTTTGCTGGTTCTTCTTTTTTGACCTCTTCAACTTTTTTTTCTTCCTTTTCTTTTTTGGATGGTTGCATTAAATCAGAGAAATTAAATGCTCCGCTTTTGTAGCGCACAATATTTACCTTAGGAGCACTGAGTACAAGTTCTCTTAGCTCAAATTTTCCCTGTAATAACGGCATGATTTTGAGCTTAAAGGTGAACGAATCAAGCCCTATAAAAAGATCAGCTTTATCAACAGGTTTTCCCTTTAAGGCTTCCAGCTGTTTTGGTGTTTTGAAATTGGATATAGCAACACCGTTAACCTCGATTCCAGAAAGCACACTGAATATACTGACATCAATGGATTCAATGGTTACATGGCGGTTAAGGGCTTTTTCTGCCTGCTGGGCAATCATATCTTTATTGATGACAAGCATTAAGACAATACTGGCAATAATAATCAGTGCAATCAATCCACCAATAACTATCGCCAACCATTTTAAAAATTTTTTCATAACTCCCTCCAGTAATGTTATAATTGTTGTAATAAATGTATTAATATGTATAGTAAAACATATTTTGGTTACATTCAGAGTAATTCACTATTTATTGTAATATGATAGCTATCCATTTCATATTAGCAAGTAAAATTTTCTTGAAAACAAATCGTATAATTTTAACAATAACGTAATTGACATTTTTGTTTATAGATACTGAAATGAACAGGAAGTAGTGTTGCTATAGCATTGTAGTTGAAATGAATAGTTTATCTTTGTGAGTAAGGTAGTAAAAGTAGTAATTGTATAATTTTAAATATGATTAGTTGAAGATAGTAATTACTGTATAGTGCAATGATGAGAATAAACAGGAGTAAGGGATACAGTATGAAATCAAAAATAATAATTACCGTTAGTTTTGTTTTATGTGTTGGGTATGCACTTTTTCTTGGCTGCAAATCAACGCCTCATTATACATTAGCACAGTTTATCAATCCTTCCACATGTGGTGGTTGTCATGATGAGATATATGAACAGTGGAAAAATTCCATGCATAATGTAGCTCAAAAGGATATCATCTATAAAGAGTTTGCACGGTTTTATCTGGATGATAGCAAAAGTCAAAATCCTGTCAATAATGATGAACTAAAAGAGGCAGAAAGCTGTGTAAAATGCCACATCCCTGTGGGATATATTACTGGTAAGCCATTATCGGTAACTGAAGAATTATCCATGGAAAAGGACCTGCCACAAATAACCATGGAAGGTATACAGTGCGATTACTGTCATACTATTGTTGAAGCAAAGAAACATTACAACGCACGATTTGTGTATAAACCAGGTAATGGTGAGGCGGATCCTGGAGTAAAGCGTGGACCTTTTAAGGATGCTAATCCCGATTGGCATACAGCAGCATATTCATCATTCCATACAAAAGCTGATTTTTGCGGGACATGCCATGATGTACGTCATGTGGTTTATGGAACAAAATTGGAGACAACCTTTGAGGAATGGTCAAAAAGCCCCTATAACACCGGTGACTCCAAAACAACGGTGCCCTGTCAGGGTTGTCACATGTATCACCGACCAGGGGTGCCTGCAACCGGCTCGACGCCTCGCCCTGCTAATCCCGGTTTTGCAGCGTTTGGCGGTCCACAACGTGATCATATCTTTACTCATTATTTTGTTGGCGGAAATAGTGTTATCCCTGGATTATTTAAGGATACTGTGAAAGCCAAGATGGCACAGGAACGGTTGAAAAATGCAGCACTGCTGGAAATTGAAACCGGTGACAGTAACAGTGGTACGGTTGGTATTGCTGTAACCAATGTTGGTGCCGGTCATAAACTTCCAACAGGGCTTACTGATGTGCGGCAGATGTGGCTTGAGATAGTAGTTGTCAATCAGTATGGAAGAGAGGTGTATGCAGTAGGGAAGGCTGATAAAAAGGGTTATTTGCCCAATAATACAATAATTTTTAAAACTGTTTTTGGTGATGGTAACGGCAAGCCAGTTATGAACATTGCAAAAGCTAAGGAGGTACTCTCTGACAACAGGATTCCACCCAAACAAAAAATTACCAGCACCATTATTTTACCAAAAGGCTTAAAAGGTAGCTATACTATCAAGGTGCGGTTGCTGTACAGAATTGCTGATCAAAAAGCAGTTGATACCGTAATGAAGGAAAAAGCTGTCAAACTTGATATTATTGAGATGGCAACTGCAAAAAAAGATATTATATTGTAAGGTGTTGTGGTAACGGTTAAAGCCAGTAATCTTTCAAAACGGTATACCAGAATGTTATTCAGGGATATGTCATTTAGTGTTGCTACAGGGCAGTCCCTTGCCATTGCAGGTCCTAATGGAAGTGGCAAGTCAACCTTGCTTAAGATTATAGCAGGAGTTATGACACCTGATAGTGGAAACGTTGCATACTGGTATAATGATAAACCTGTTGATACTGCATATATCAGAAACTATATTGGTTTTGCTGCACCGTATATTAATGTGTATAAATATCTGACTGCACTTGAAAATATTACGTTTGCAATTGGGACTGTTGATGATGATGCAGTGCAGCTTTTAGATGTACTGGGACTATCGCCCCATAGCAATACCATGCTTATGTTTTATTCCACAGGTATGATTCAGCGTGTTAAGTTAGCACTTGCATTTTTAAAAAAAGCCAGTGTACTTTGTTTAGATGAACCCGGCAGCAATCTGGATGAGCAGGGTAAAAGGGTGCTTTTTTCTTTACTGGAGAAAGTACAGCCAACAACGGCTATTTTCATTGCAACAAATGATGCTCATGAGTTGAACTTTTGTAAAAGGAGTATAGTGCTTGATTAAGGCATTATGGCGGAACATCCAGAAGGATATATTGATTGAATTCAGAAGTCGTATTATCGTTTCAATTGTCTTATCATTCAGTGTCATTGTTACTATTTCCATTGGATTTGCAACAGGTGGTATCATCAATAGTCCTTTACTCCATGCTGCTATACTATGGATAATCATTTTTTTTTCCGGGATGAATACGCTATCGCATGTTTTTTTCAGAGAAATAGAAGAGTCGACTGCACTGTTTGGTGTAATACATTATCCGGCTGTTGTTATCTATCTTTCAAAACTTTTGATTAATTGTTGTGTAATGGTTGTTATTGCCATTATGGTCATCATTATCTATGTCTTTGTTATCTCAGTTTCTGTCTATCACGGTATCTATCTTATAGCAATACTCATTGCTGGAAGTTTATCGCTTGCTTTTGCAACAACGGTTATAGGAGCTATTGCAGCATTAGCCGGTGCACGGGGAGGGTTGTTTACCATATTGGCTTTCCCGGTGGTATTACCGCTTTTTACTGTTGCAATACAATCTACAGCCAGGTGCTTTGAACAGCAGGTTTTTTCTCCATTAAGCGCTATAATTTTTCTACTTGCGTTTTCAATGGTTCTGGGAATGGTATCGTATTTATTATTTCCTTATATCTGGCGCGAATTTTAATAGTAACGAGAATAGCTATGATTGTAATACTATTAAATGGCATTGTCATGATGCTGTCATTGTATTTAATCTATATATGGGTGCCTCCAGCGGCTATATTAGGGGAAACAAGCCGTATAGTATACCTCCATGTGCCTCTTGCGTGGGTATCGTGTTTGGCTTTTGCAGTAGCAGGTATTGCTTCGCTATCGTTTTTGAAAAAGTCAAAAATAAACTATATAGTGTATGCACGAAGTTCTGCACACATAGGTCTTTTTTTTAGCATCCTTACCGTAATTACTGGCTCGTTGTGGGCAAAGGTTATGTGGGGCAGTTACTGGAACTGGGACCCGCGTGAAACCTCCATCACACTATTGCTTTTATTGTATATTGCCTATTTCAGCCTGCAACAGATTGTTAGCGGTAATCCAAAAGCCCCTATGTTAGAAAGTGTGTATCTCATCATTGCGTTTGTTGCATCACCATTTTTAATCTTTGTAGCACCACGGCTTTACCCAACACTGCATCCTGAGCCTGTCATTAATGCTCAGGGACAATTGATGCTGGATACAGAAATGCGATTGGTGCTTGCTATATCGTTGGTATCATTTACTCTTTTGTACTATATATTGCTTGGATTGTGGGTGCGGATTTATGTACTGAAATCAAAATTGCACGAGGAATAGTATGAAATTATATGCGATAGTTACCGCAATGCAGTTTTTGGCGCAGACAGATTCAAATTATTCAAAAACGCTTTTCTGGGTATCTGCGGTTGTATGGTGTGGAATAGTGTGCTATCTTGTTGTTTTACACCGTAAAATAAAACAGCTGGAAAAGAGGGTCAATGGCAAAAAGTAAGATCATTATTGTGGCAATCATTGTTATATGTTCTGCTGTAGCACTCTTTTCGTTTAAGGGGCTTTTAACACCGTATGTTCCCTTTGATGATGCAAAGAATAATCCCGATTATGTTCAGATAATTGGCAGGCTGGTTAAAACAGTGCCTGTGCAGAATACCACAGATGGTTTTATATTTGTGATAGAAGATAATGCATTGGAACGGATGACGGTACTATACAGGGGTGCCAAACCGTTGAACTTTGAACATGCTACCAGCGTTGTTGCAATCGGCATCTATAATAACAAAAAACAGATGTTTGAAGCAGATAAAATATTGGTTAAATGCCCATCAAAGTATACCCGGGAGCAAAAATAAATGAATAGTTTATATTATCTGCCATGGATTCCAGCACTATTGATTATGCTATCGACAATGATAGCTGTATATTCATTGAGTAAACCAAAAATATTTACTTTAGCAAAATATCTGTATTATGCAGCAACAGGAATTGTAGCATTAATGCTTATATGTTTGTTAATGGCATTTGTTACCTGTAAATTTCAATATTCCTATGTATATCATTATTCATCAGTAGATTTGCCAGTACTATACCGTATTGCCGCTGTATGGGCAGGTCAGGAAGGTTCCATCGCCTTATGGACATTTTTTATAATGATTGCCGGGATTATTGCTGTTAACAGGGAAGAACAATTGAAACAAAGCTTTTTAACAATATTGGGTTTAGTGTCGCTTATCTTTATGATTCATTGTATTAATAATAATCCATTTGCCTATATATGGGATACATCAAAAAATTTTCCTGTAAATATAATTCCCACAGATGGTGCAGGGCTTAATCCATTATTACAGGATTTCTGGATGATCATTCATCCGCCGGTTCTTTTTATTGGCTATGCATTATCTACCATAGCATTTATTTATGCAATATTATCGTTACTATATAATAACTATTCCATTATACTTACTGCTTACCGTTATGTGCTTGCAACCGTGTTGGCCCTGGGCGCCGGGATTTTTTTAGGAGGCTACTGGGCATACAAGGTATTGGGATGGGGTGGTTACTGGGGTTGGGACCCCGTTGAGAATGCATCTCTTATCCCATGGCTTATCAGTATTGCACTATTGCATGGATTAATACTGCAGAAACGGAAACAGGTTCTGGTGCGGGCTAATATTGCCATGGCAATAGGGGTATATGTTTTTGTCCTTTTTGGCACATTTTTAACACGAAGTGGTGTGCTTTCAGATTTTTCGGTTCATTCATTCAGCGGGGCTGGCAATTTTACCGATCTTTTGTTGTTTTTGAGCACGATAGTTGTGCTAAGCATTGGCTTGATTATCTATCGCTACAGGGATGCATGTGGCAAAGTTCTTGAGAATAATGTACTTTCAAAAGAAAATATAATGGTATACGGTATTGCTGCAATGTTATTTTTTGCATTGTTTGTTACTATTGGCACCTGTATGCCGCTGCTTACCAGATTACTATCGCAACCATCGACCGTTAGAGAATCGTATTACATAAGCATTGTAAAACCAGTTGGCTTTGTTATCGTAGTATTATTACTGCTTGCTACTTTCACAAAAAAATTACCGTTGAAAATCAGGACTTTTGTTATACCGATAACTATCGCCTCAGGTTTAACAATCCTTTTATATATTGGGCAAACAATCCACATATTCCCATTAATACTAATGTTTGTAAGCTTTTTTATTATTGTTACCAATATAAAAGGCTTGTTCCCGTATACCCATTTGAATGTAGCTGCAAGGGTAGCCCACAGTGGTGTGGCGCTGCTTGTTATTGGTATAATCACATCACAAACGCAGTCGCTGGATTATCATACTGAATTAATCCAGAAAGAGAAAAAAACCATTTATCCTATCACACTTGAGCTTGTCGGGATGACAGGCGGCACTAAAAACGCTCTGGTTTTTCATTATAGTTACTACAACAAAGACAAAACCATTACCACACCCTATTTTATTGATACCAGAACAAACCAGTTATTCAGGGAGCCCTCTATTGATTACAATATACTCTATGATGCGTATATTTCACCTGTTGAATATATGAGCGGGTATGATAAGCTGACTCAGGTGATGCTCAAAAAAGGTGAGATAAATACGCTTGGTGATATCACCATACGTTTTGATAGCTTTGATGTTGATAGGGTAGCCATGATGAAAGGGAATGCAATTGTCTATGCACAATGTACCATTACCTATAAGGGAACACAGTATACGGTTAAACCCGGCGTAGCCTATAACAATGATATGCGACAGGATATAAAAGCTATGATTCCCGGCACAAACCGCACTGTTGTGCTGCTTGATTTTGATGTAAGGGATGCGATAGTTGTTTTACATATTGATGCTCATGACAATGCAGTTCTTCCTCCTGATTCGGTTATTGTTGATATATCGTTTAAACGACTTATCTGGCTTGTCTGGTTAGGTACGGTGCTAATAGTTGCCGGTGTTGCATTGCCGCTTGCCAGACGCAGTTAAGCATAAGCTATGAAGGGAATAATCATGTCATCTGAAACGGAAATAGTACAGAATAAAAAGGCACGCTTTGAGTATGAAATACTTGATACTATAGAAGCAGGTATAGTATTGAAGGGCACTGAGGTAAAATCGGTGCGCTTAAAAAAGGTAAACATTCAGGATGCGTATGCACGCATTAAAGATGGCGAAGCTTTTCTCTATGGGATGAATATTTCACCGTATGAGAGTGGAAATATCTTTAATCATGACCCGTTGCGGGTACGTAAGCTTTTGTTACATAAACAGGAGATAAAACGTCTTACCGGCAAACAACAGGAAAAGGGGCTTACCCTGGTACCGTTAAAGGTATACTGGAAAAATGGTAAGGTTAAGGTGCTGCTTGGACTTGCGAAAGGGAAAACCCTCTATGACAAACGTCATGATATAAAAAAGCGTGATTCGGACAGAGAGCTGCAGCGCTATAAGCGCATGCGGTGATTATGTATAAAGAGCTACCGATTCAATTTTTTTAGCTATTTCTTTAAAACGCTGGGCTATAACCTTTGTATCCTTACCCTTTTTAAGCTGGCGCGCAGCTATTAGCTTTAACACTTTCATTATTGAATCATAATCAGGCCTGTCAAAATCCCCACCTGAAACTATGAAAAGCTCGTGCAATAATTCTTTTGCTTTAGGATAGCTCTCTGATTCTGAATCAAAAACGTTAGATGCCACACACTGTATTATTTCATCTTTGATTTGTTCTGCATCATATTCACGCAATAGCATGTATCGTTCAGTCCTCCGTCAAAAATAAAATTTTAAGGTTTTTGTAAGAGGGATATTTATCCTCCTTACTAACTCCCAAAATTGGCATCATGCGACAGGGTGCCTTACCTGAGAGGAAATAATTAAGAATATTATTTAATTATAAAATATAATGATTATTTTATTTTTCGTCAACAGATACAATTAAAAAATTTTTATTCCCATTCAATGGTTGATGGTGGTTTTGATGAAATGTCATATACAACTCTGTTCACGCCTTTTACTTCATTAATAATGCGTGTAGAGATTCGGCGCATTAAATCTTCAGGCAGATATGCCCAGTCGGCAGTCATTGCATCAAGCGAAGTAACAACGCGTAGTGCTATGACATTATCGTAGGTACGTTTATCACCCATGACGCCTACCGATTTAACGGGTAAAAATACCGCAAAAGCCTGCCACAATTTGTTATAGAAATGAGCATTCTTAATCTCTTCTATGAGTATGTCATCAGCTTCACGCACTATGGCAAGACGTTCTCTGGTGACCTCACCAATGATGCGGATGGCAAGCCCTGGGCCAGGGAATGGATGCCTGTTTATTAATTCTTCGGGCATTCCTAATTGCCTTCCTAACTCGCGAACCTCATCCTTAAATAGCTCTTTTAATGGTTCAATCACTTTGCCTTCATTGATAAGCTCCAGCACTTCAGGCACCCTGTTGTGGTGGCTCTTTATTGTATCAGATGGGCCCTTTGTGGAAACTGATTCAATGACATCGGGATAGAGTGTACCCTGGGCTAAAAAGTCAAACGTGCCAATTTTAGCAGCTTCTTGTTTAAAAATAGTAATAAATTCTTTACCAATTATTTTACGCTTTTCTTCCGGGTCAATAACGCCTTTAAGTTTATGTAAAAAATGTTCTTCAGCATCAGCATAGATGAGATTGAGTTTTAGATGTTTTTTGAAACGTTCTATAACCTTTCTATGCTCATCCTTGCGCAATAATCCATTGTTAACAAACACACAGTACAGATGATTACCAATTGCTCGTTGTAGCAACACTGCAGTAACTGAAGAATCAACACCGCCGGACAGCCCCAGTAAAACAGTGCCATCTTTTACTACATTGCGTATATCATTAATCGCAGCATCAATGAAAGATTGCATGGTCCATGTAGGCTGGAAATTGCAGATAGTAAATAAAAAATTGCATAAAATTTCCTTTCCGTACTGGGTATGATACACTTCGGGGTGAAATTGTACGCCGTAAATTTTCTTTTCCCTGTTTTCTATAGCAGCGTATGGCGCATTTTCAGAACGTGCTATTGTTTTAAATGTCTCCGGAATACGTTCAACGGTATCGCCGTGACTCATCCATACCGTTTGTGTGCGGGGAAGATCCTTAAACAATGGAGATTCTTCAACTAACTTTATGGTTGCCCTGCCATATTCCTTGAATGGGGAAGGATTGATGATACCATGAAATGCATTAACCACAGCATATAACCCATAGCAAATACCAAGCACCGGTAATCCCAGCGAAAATAGATCATCTGAGATGTGCGGAGCGTTATCCTCGTATAATGAGGAAGGTCCTCCAGAAAGTATAATGGCACCGGGATTTTCTTTTGTTATTTCGGCGATAGTTATTGTGTAGGGAACTATCTCTGCATATACATGCAATTCCCGTATTTTACGAGCAATGAGCTGTGTGTACTGCGAACCAAAGTCCAGTATGAGCACTTTATTTTGAGAGGATATTCCAATGCCATGCTCTATCATTTTTGTGCCTCTAACTCTTTTATATATTCGTAAATACCCTGTTTAGTTAACGTTTCATTTTTCCTGGCGATAGTTTTTTGTATTGTGTCGCGGTAGTTTTTTAATTTAGCACTATAGTCAGGATTGGAGGTTGATAGGATTGCAATAGCCAAAAGTGCTGCATTGGTTGCACCTGCTTTTCCTGTAGCAACCGTTGCTACCGGTATGCCCGATGGCATCTGGACAATAGAAAGCAATGAATCAAGCCCTCCAGCTATGGATGTTTCAACGGGAATACCTATGACCGGGAGTATAGTATGAGAAGCAACAACCCCTGGCAGATGAGCAGCGCCGCCTGCCGCGGCAATGATAACCTTGCCACCATCCTTTTCAAACTGAACAACCCATTCAGCAACCAGGTGAGGAGTACGGTGAGCAGAATACGCTTTTACATCATACGAAACATTAAAATCATCTAATGTCTGGAAACATCCCTTTAATTTAGGAAGGTCCGAATCACTGCCAACAATAATCCCTATTTCTGGCATATATTCCTCCATTTAAAATAGATTTATTCATCAACGTCATTCCGGGCTTTATCCTGAATCCAGGTATGTAACTTTAGATCCTGAAATCAGTTCAGGATGATACTTTTTTCAATTGGTATGCTGAATTATGGGCTGTTGCTATGGTAGGCTCATTTCAGCATCTATACCATCATAATGTGATGAAAAACTTACTTGCATATAATGTGTTATATTATACACATAACCTCATAAGTTAAAAAGCTATCATATCATTTTTTGCTTTTAAAGCTATAATGCTTGACTTAAAATATAACTCATGTAGTAATAAAATCAAATGTAAAATATGAAAAATCTATGTCATTATTAAGCATTACATTTTTTATTGTTGGCGCATCAATTGTTGGCGCGCTGCTGGTAATTATACGGGCACATCAATATCCTGCAAAAGTACGAAAAGCTCAGGAATATCTTGATAATGGAGACATTGCAAAAGCAAGTGAAATTGTCAAGCTGGTTCTTGAACGAAAAAAGGATTATGTCCCTGCGCGTTATCTCAGGGCGCAGATATTGATTCAACAAAAACAATATTTACTGGCTATTGCAGAACTTAATGGAATACTCAGTATACCTGATTTTGATAAATATGTAGGGGAACTGGATATCCATTATCATCTTGCTGACCTATACCATGAAACACAACAATGGCAAAAAGAGGTTGAAGAGTTCAGAATTATTTTACAGTTTAATCCCGACGATATCAATGCCAACTACAGATTGGGGATTGTGCTTTACCGCCAGCATGATTATACCGGATCCAAAGATTATTTATTGAAAGCAGTTACACTGGACCCTGCTCTTTCTGATCTTTATGCACCGTTAGGTATATGTCTGTATAATACAGGTGAATATGGAACAGCAGAAAATTTTCTGATTAAAGCTGTTGAAACAAATGCTACAAATTATGAAGCCCATTACTATCTTGGTATGATCTTTAAGATGAAAAAGGATTATACTGCTGCTTTAGAGATGCTTGGTAAGGCTCGCAACGATAGACGGTATTTTGATAAAAGCCAGTATGCTATAGGACAGTTATATTTTGATAATGATGCATATTCTAAAGCAATCGAAGAACTGGAAAAAGGATTGCCATATATAAAGGATAATACAGACGAAGGATTGGCATATCGTTATTTATTGGCGGAATGTTATGAGATGGAAAATAAGATACCAGAAGCAGTACATCACTGGGAAAAGATTGCAAGTATAAATCCTAATTATCGCAGCACACAGGTAAAGCTTGACGATTACAAATCAATTCTTGAAAATAAAAATCTTAAATTCTTGTTTACTTCTACTATGGCAGAGTTACAGCCGCTTATTACTGAGATTATTGCTCAGCTAAATTATAGTATAGTATATAAAAAAGAAGTTTCGGCCAATGAGTACATGTATAAATGTTTTAGCGTTAAAAGGATAAATGAACCGCCGGTTTTAATTAATTTTATACGAACAACCCGTGATATAACCGAAGGGCAGATTAATACTTTTTACCAGCGTATGCTTGAAGAGAAGTGTAAAAGTGGTATTTATATAACAACATCAAAATTTAGTATTAATGCTAAATCTCAGGCAGCAAATAAAATGATTGAAATCATGGACGGGCGATTTTTACAAAAAACAATGGAAAAAATTAAAGGTAAAAAAGGTTAGTCATGATTCTTCGTTATCTTTCAGCTTGCAGTATTGTTCTTTTACTTATTACTATATCATGTTCAAGGCAAAAAACGGTAAATGAAGGAATTGAACTGTATCAGGAGGGATTATATCAAAGTGCCTTTGTAAAAATTAAAGACGGGTTGATAGAGTATTCTATGGAAAAAACGTTGGATGAGCAAAGTTTTGTTTGTACTCCATATGCAGTTTTTTCTACTGAAACGTTACTCACCATGCTGTATCCCAAAAAACAAGCATATGAATTCCCACGTGAAGTGGTTAGTGTATGGTATGATTCTACCGATGATGTTTGTGTTGTAACTGATGGCATTATGGTATGTAAGTTTTCGTCTGATGAGGAAATCATTATCAATAACCCAACAACCAAACCCATTAAAGCAGTTTCGTATTGTAATAAGGATGTTTATTTGCTCTGCGGGGAAGAGTTATATGTACATAGTCAGGATGATAAAAAAATAAGAAGATTGTCATCTATAGATTTTCCACCACCGGAAACATTGAAATACTACAATGGATATATGCATGCTGTCAGTAATAAGCTCATTATAATTGTGGGAATAGCCGGAATGTACAATGCATGGGTATTGTCCACTGAAGGAGATATTTTGCTATCCCGTATACGGATTGCCTCATGGAAGAATATACTAAAAGATGATAAGCTGTTTGTTATTACGGGTAGTGCTGGACATTGGGATTTAAAAAGTATCAGTATCACAACGAAAAAGGACAAGACAATGAAAAGCTTTACAAAACTGCAGGATGTTCATTTGCTTAATGATGGTATTATCATAAACAACGGCGATGGAATAGTAGTGTATAATTATGATAATACATTTTATGCAATACCATTTACTTATAGCATATTAGGTGGAACAAATGAATTTCTTTTGGTAGATGGAGGTTATAACGCGTTGATAAATGGTAATAAATTTTTTATGATGATAGAAAAAGTTGTTAATGAAACTGGTTGTTGCATCATAAAGAATTAGATACATTAATCTTAGAAGGACAACAAAATGTTTACAAAAATCTTATATCCAACAGATTTTTCAGAATGTGCTAATGCAGCCATTCCTTACATAAAGTTAATGAAAAAAACAGGGGCAAGGGAGCTTATTATTCTTCATGTAGTTGACATCCGTCATAGCACAATAATTGATACCACAGCATTTGGTGAAACATTTGTTTATCCCTATGATATTTCTGATATTCTGAAAAAAGAAGCTGAAAAACAGATGAATAATTTAAAGAAACAATTATCAAAGGTATACAAAGTTACTCCTCTCATTATTGAAGGTATTCCGTTTAAAGAGATTATTACTATTGCTGAACAAAAGAAGGTTTCATGCATAATAATGGGGTCGCATGGCAAAAGCAATATTGAAGAGATGCTATTGGGATCTGTCACTGAAAAAGTGGTAAGAAAGTCGACGATGCCCTGTCTTGTTGTTAAAAGGCATCAAAGGTTCTCTTCCTGATAATCATAGAAATCATCAGGGATATCTTCCATATCATTATCATTTTCATCTTCGTCATTACTAAAGGTGTTATCATCGGATGGATTGTCTAATGATTTTTGTTCTTTATCATCAGGTTTTGATTTTTCTTCCTGGGCATTTGAGTCATCAGTTATCTTTACAAAAAAATATGGACCAATCATTGTATGGTTTTGATTATGTGCAGTTATGTGTATTGGGATAAGCATGTATACTACTATAAACAACACAATGGATGTAATAAATGAAGGTTTCATAAAACACGCCTCTGAAAATAGAATTTTGCATCAATATCATTCCGGGCTTGACCGGGCATCTGGCTTTTTGACTTTAGATTTTTATGGTATACTGTTACTCCTGACGGTGTTTGAATGATTAATGTTGATACATTTATGCCATAATGTAGTGGTAATTGCAATAATTTTTTTGTCGCACTGTAGCATCATATTATACTCAACATGCCTGTAATATGTATGTAAAATATATATTGACATTGATACATATATATATTTTTCAAGAGATATATCAGACATGGTAGGAGATAATAATATTTCGCTATGGATGCAATCATTGCTTTCTTCAGTTCTTTCGTTCATCAGTATGGTACCTTAGTATTAATATTTACTGCCAGAATATTTGATGTGTCAATTGGAACAGTGCGAATAATTTTGGTGGCAAGAGGATACCGATCTATAGCCCCGGTCCTGGGATTTTTTGAGGTTCTTATCTGGCTTTTTGCGATTAATTCTGCACTTCAACATTTTAATGGGATTATAAGTTATATTGTTTATGCATTAGGTTTTGCCACAGGGAATTATGTTGGGATGTTATTGGAGGAAAAAATAGCCATTGGGTACCAATCAGTCCGAGTTATCACCAGCAAGGTTGTTTCTGCACTTCCTCTGGTATTGAGGCAAGAGGGTTTTGGAGTAAGTCAAATTGATGGTGTTGGCATGAAAGGGCCTATAACGATGTTGTTTACTGTTATACCAAAAAGAGATGTGAAAAGAGTGGTTGAAATTGTTCAAATGTTAGAACCCAATGCATTCATCACCATAGAAGATGTTAAACAGCAATTGAGTGGTTTTACTATTCATAATGGATTTGTATCAAAGTTTGCTTCATTAATAAAGAAAAAATAATTCATATTTTTTTTGATCTATACATTTAAAAACAAAAATTATATATTCTATGTTTTGTAAAAGGCGATAGTTACTATCAAATTATTTTCATTGCTGTAACCTTGCGATTTATATCGAGATTTCCCTGCACTATAAGATCAGTGCCTATAAGAATGATATCATCACTGCTATCATGAGGCGGACCGGCTTTCGCATGAATGGATTTAAGTCCGCCCAGCCACCACCGTTCATCTGAAATGTACAGTATATCGCCAGGTTTTGCCTGCAGGTGTTCCATCATTGCTTTGCTTAGTGACACACCTTCATTTACTTCAACAATATGGCAGGAGATTATTTTTCCCTCATCAAAATCGTCAGGTTCGCCACCTTTAAATAAAACCTTACCTTCATGGATAGTATCCACCACAAGACCATGCAGGTCTTTTATTTCCTTTGAAGCAGGTAATAATGTCATGGCAATACTGATTCCTGAACATACGGTAAGTCCGTATAAAGCTCGCAAGTATTGTAGTCCCTCAGCAGCAACACCGTGTGAAAATAACGTTAATATTCCAGGCCATTTAATGGATATGAGCATTGCTATGCTTCCAAAAATTAACGTATATGTGGCAGCTTGTGTGGTGTATCTTTTCCATAAAATACCAAATAGTATGGTAACTATCATGGGTGGAGTAACAGCAGCAATAAACGTTCCATGAGCAACATAGATTGATTTGAATTGCATAAATAATGGAACAAGAGCAACACCAATAATTGCAGCTAATAACGATATTAAACGTGCCCATTTGAGATAGTAAGCATCATTTTTATCAGGGACTATTTTTGAAATTATATCATTAACACCAATTGCAGCAACGCCGTTGATTAATGTGTCAATGGTAGACATAAGCGCAGCAATTAACGCAGCCATAATAAAACCAAATGTTCCGGGTTTTGTAATTGCATATACTACTTCAACAAAGATATGATTAGGATTTGTATCAGAAGGCAGCAGTCCATGTATTGACATTGATTTGCCTATCCATCCTGCATTTGCGACAGCAAACGCAGCTAATGGCATTAACACAAGGCAAACCAAAAACAAGGCTTTCCTGCCGTCACGAGGTGAGCGTACACTTAAAAATCGCATTAAAATTCCCTGATTTATAAAATAAAATGCCATTGAACTACCAAATGCGTCCTGCCAGAAAATGCCAACAAAGTTGAAGTCAGGAGGTTTATTAAAAGGTGAGAACGGCAGTTTAAATTCATAAGGAAGTGATGTCCAGAATGTCTTCAAACTGCCAATTTTATCTATACCAAGAATAAATATTAAAATTCCTGCTGTCAATAGCATTAAGGCTTGAGCTAAATCGGTCATTATTACTGAAGTTTGCCCGCCCGCATGCATATACAGAGCACATACAAAAGCAATAACTATGGCAGTTGCCATCACATCCCAGCCTAGCATAGCATTAAAGGCAACACCAATTGTATATAAATTTATTCCAATATAGCCTAATAGGTAGATTAACAAAATTATTAAACTAATTGTACGAGTTTTTGAATCAAAACGTCTTTCAAAATATTCAGGAATGGATGTAATACGTCCGTAATAAATGATGGGTAACCAGATAAATACAAAAATCGGCAGTATAAACCAGTCATTGAGGTATGTCATGGTTGATGACAATCCATATTCAAATGCAACAGCAGAATATTTAATAAAACTGTATGAACCAACAGTGGTTGCAACACAGCTAAAGCCAATTAACCACCAGCTAAAGCGCTGCCCACCAAAAAAGAAATCCTTTGTGCTTTTGACATATTTACCAAAAAATGAACCGAAGCCAAGGATAAAAATAAAATATATTACAATTATTGTAAAATCGATGGGTGTTCCTTTAATCATAACTATGCTCCAGCAAATAGTATCATCAAAGCATGAGCAAAAATAAATATCAGATAACCGGCAATAATTTCTAATAAAATTTTTCTGTCAGTTGGGTGGTGAATAGAGATGGCTTTTTTCTTAATGGATAGTATAATTATAGCAATAAAAAAAAATGAGCAAATAGTATATTGGTAAATGAATGGCAACCATGGTGACATCATGTGATCAACTCCTCATCAATGGTGAAACGTGAAGGCAATAGTCTTAATTCTGCATTATTGAAATGAGATGCTGTTTTAAATTTATTAATAGGTAAACCTATAGATACGGTATAAAGTATCTGTAACGGGTCGCCATGCGAAACAATTAAAATAGTATCATTTATATGATTGGTTTCGCAGTCCAACAAAAATGAAATCATCCTTTTTGCTACAGTATGTATGGGTTCAACATTGTAACATACTGGATCATTTGCATTGTGGCAATCCATATCCCATATTCGTTGATAGTTTTCACTGTCTGTTCCTTCAAATTGGCCAAAATAACGTTCGCGTAAACGTGTATCAAATTTGACATGGATGATATCCATATGCCCGGCAATAATCATGGCAGTTTCATATGCACGTAAAAAATCTGATGTATAGATGTATTTAACTGATTTCAGTTCATTGCAATGCGCTATTGCTTTTATAACTTCATTCTTCCCTTCCTGTGTTAAACCATAATCATTAACACCAACTTCAGGATTGCTGACAATGATATGCATATGGTTTGCCTTGCTTTGAGCATGGCGCATGAGTAGATAGGTATTGTGCAATCGTAAACTATGCATAACAGCATAATGATAATGTGCAGGGCAGTATGGTCAATACTTTTTTGAAAGATACAGTGTTGTTCCTTCTTGTGCTGCTGTAATCTTGATGGGAAGTGAAAGTTTGCGGACTTTACGGATAGTTTTAGCAATATCATCATCAGTATGAGATGGATCATGATGATATGTTACCAGATGTTTAACGCCAAACCGTGATGCTACCTGTGCAACTATTTCTATAGATGAATGGCCCCATCCTATCCTGCTTTTGTATTCATCGGGTGTATATTGACAATCAGTGACAAGTATATCAGCATTTTTAATCAGTGTGCCAATATTTTTTAAATTATATTCACCCAATTCGGGATCGTTTAAAACTTCATTATCACTGGCATATACAAACACTCTGTCATCATACTCAACCCTGAATCCTAACGATAATCCCGGATGGAAAAGATGGGTATAGTATATAACGATATCGTTAATAGTAAATGCATTTTGGGAAAGTTCTATAAAATTAATTTTTGATGATAACTCAAATAATGACACAGGGAAATATTCTTTGTCCATTTGTCCTAAAATGAGCTTTTCAAGTGTTGAGACACTATGGCCACCATAAAAATTGATTGTTGCATTTTTGTTATATGCCAGTGCAAAAAAAGGAAACCCCTGTATGTGATCCCAGTGTGTATGACTGATAAATAAATGGACCTGGATGGGTTTATCAAAAAATTCTTTAGCAAGGCTTTCTCCCAGCATTCTGATGCCGGTACCGGCGTCAAATATCATGATAGTATTCCCACATCTCAGCTCAACACAGGCAGTATTGCCGCCATATTTAATGAAATTTATCCCCGGTGTAGGAACTGAACCACGTACTCCCCAGAATCGCACAAACATTGACAGGTCTTTTTTTTTCATGGTTTATTAAATTTAAATTGATGCAAATAGTATCATATTACATAACTCATCGACAAATAAAAGAAAATACTTCAAACATGAATTAATACACTTAGTAAAAATATATTTTATTTGCTAAAACTAATATATGCAGTATTTGCTATTGAATGTGTTGCCTTTTGATTTTGCAATTCAATAGTAATGTGTATAACAAACGGTAATGCTATCCATGTGTTGCAGGGTACTTTCATACATGTATCATCATAGATGTGTTCCAGCAGGCTGCCGATAAGTGAAAATCCATAGATGGTCGTATTGATTTTTTCAAGGCGTTCTGCTTTATAGGTTTTTTTTGTAGAAGGATTTTCAAAATATGCAGTAATAATCGCATCGTTTATATTGGTAGTACACTCAACGGCAAAGCATAGTGTATCGCCCTGAAAATAGATATAATTCCAGATGTCTTTAGCGGTTGAACACCACGTACAAGGTGTAAAGGTATAATGCAGAGAGGCGTTGGTGATAGTTCCGTTTAATGCAACATTGCTTCCTATATTAGCCTTCATTATTGAAAGTGGTTGATTTGTGCATGCTATGCTCAACACAAGTGCGATAATGGGTAATTTACTGCGGTGCAATAACAAATTGCCACCATCCTTTCAGCATACATTGTTCATCTCGGGAAAAAGAAAATCGTTTGAAATAAGTTTGAATCATATTCAGCAGGTTATCTTCGGGAATCAGTTTATCGTTTACTATGGTGAAGAAATCAGGAAACGCTTTCTTTATTGCATGGTACGGTATAATGGCATTAAGATCAATGTAGTGTGATGCAATTATAAGAAAAAGCGGTTCATATACAGCGATAGCCCATGCAAGTTCATGTGAATCAGGATAAACAATATTCATGCATGCTGTATAGTAATCAAAAACAACGAAGGGATACAGGTTTTCTGGTATCGTGAATGCATGTAAAAGAGTATTCAATTCATGGGTTACTTTTGTTGTATCAACATCATCAAACAGTGCGTAGGTATGGAAAAACTGGTCTGATTCAGTTGTAATAGACTGTATGAGTTTAATAGGAATAATTGGCTCAGGTGAATACTGCAGTGTTGGTATCAGTCGGGATTTATAATAAAGCCTGTTTGTTGTATATGAAGGATAATAATCATTACTGCCAGGTTGAATTACCGAGGAACTATCGCCCCCAAACTTAAAGTCTATGCGCAAAATATGATAAAAATGCAACAGCTTCCCTTCCAGCAAAGACGCAAAATGGAGGCTATGTAATTCGTTTGCAGGGTTGCGTTGTTGCAGCAGTATATGGTTATATAAAAATGCAGGTATGAGGGAAACGATGGAGGGCATAAAAGTCAATGCATCATCATATGACAGGCTTGTTACCGCAATTCTGGGAATCTTAATTTCGTTATCAAGGATTATAAATTCATTTTTTACAATATTAATATATATGCCACCTGTTTTATTGGCAGCATTGGATGGGATAGCGTTCAGCATACTGTTAATAACTGTTGTTGACATCTAATTTTATTATTTACGTGATTATTTACGTAAAATATATCTTTTGCCTTGACAAATATTGTACAGACAGTCATAATTAATCAAGATAATAATTTTTCATTCTGTATATTTTTGATAGCGGGAATAAGGATGGACAATCTTTTAAACATAGGTGTTGCGCAATTAGCTGTAGCAGAAAACCCTGTAATAATGCGAACAATACTGGGGAGTTGTGTTGGTATTTGTGTTTATGAGCGCAATAAAAAGATTGGAGGGATGGCACATATCTTACTGCCCAAAAATCCTGGTAATGCCAATCCTGAGAAATATGCAGATACTGCAATTCCTATGCTAATACAGCAGATGTTGAAAAAGGGCTGCAAAAGGGAATTTATGACAGCAAAGATTGCCGGTGGTGCATCAATGTTTAAATTTAAGTCTACAACAACATTGGCAAATATAGGCGAAAATAATGTTGAAGCAACACGACAGGCGCTTGCTAAATTTAGTATACCGATAGTAGCTGAGGATATTGGTGGCAGTGCTGGCAGGATAATTGACTTTTTTTTAGAAGATGGCCGATTAAAGGTAAAAGCCAGCGGCGATGAAAAGATATACTATAAGGTTTGATTGATGGATTGGAGAAATAACTATGCATGAACATATACAACAAAGGATTCAGTCCATAATTCAGAATGTTGAGCAGTTGCCATCATTGCCAGATGTTGTAAGCAAGATCATTAATATGGTAAATGATCCAGATGTTTCGTTTAAACATGTGGCTGATGAGATAGCCAAAGACCAGGCAATTACTGCTAATATATTAAAACTTTGTAATTCAGCTTATTTTAGTAAAGGCAAAGAGATTTCATCTATTGATCGTGCTATTGTCATTCTTGGTTTGAAAGAGGTTAAGGATATTGTAGTGATAGCAACAACAAAATCAGTGCTGAATAAAGTGATTGTTGGCTATGATCTGGCACGGGGCGAGTTATGGAAACATGGAGTTGCTGTTGCTATGCTTGCCAAAAAAATTGCCACAGAATGTAATCAAAAAGCAATTGCTGATATAGCATTTACAGGTGGTATCATACACGATGTTGGAAAAACAGTACTTGCACTTTTTGTTCAAAGTACCTTTAAGGAGATACTCAATACTGTGACAGAGAAATCCATTACATTCCAGGAAGCTGAGAAGGTAGTCATGGGTTTTGATCACCAGCAGATTGGTGAGCAGGTTGCAATAAAGTGGAAATTCCCAAAAGTGTTGCAATCTATTGTACGGTATCACCATGAACCCATGAATGCACCTGATGATCATAAAATGATAGTATCAATAGTTCATATTGCCAATACGCTGTGTTTAATGGCGGGGATTGGGATTGGTAGTGATGGTTTATATCATGAACTAAATTATGATGCAATTAAGCTGTTATCACTCAAAGATTCCGAATTAGAAAAACTTTTTGCTGATATCCCTGAGTTGATGATGAAAGCTAAGGACATCCTGTAGGGTATCAGGTATGTATGTCATAAAACCCTGCCCCAACTGTGGAGCAAAATTGCGTTTCCCGATTAATTCCGGTACTGTAAAAGTTACCTGCAAATGCGGATATTCGTTTATTGCTAATCCTGATAATCCCCGGCTCTATTCGGATGCAGTATTTGATCTGTGGTATGATAGTAAACCAAAACCAAAAGCATCCCAAACCAGTATAATAAGCAGGGTCATTGAAAAATTGTATTCGTACTGGTACACAATCCTGAACTTTAGATTGATGCCCACAAAAACGCAACGAACAATTATCGTAATTATTATAATTATAATTCTTCTTGTTATAGCACTTTTTTATTTACTCTTTTCATCACCACCACAGCCTCCTTCAGGTGGAATTACGGTATGATGTACATTAATGATACGGGTCCATACCATAGTAATACATTAACAACATTGGGATGGGAACTAACCGTTTGTAACATGCTCTATCCTGAAAATAGTCCCTGCCGTGCTGTGACCAAGCACAATGCATCGTTTGGTGACACATTATATTATTTTTTGAGTGACCACATCAATTTTCAGGATATCCATGCAATCATGGAGGTGGGTGGTGGCTACGGATTTTTAATGAAAGATTTTATAAAGCATTGTAATGCTGCCAGTGTCACCATGGTGGATATATCTCCGGTGATGCTTGCTGAACAAAAGAAAAATTTAGATGGTGATATCACATGTATACAATCTGATTTTTTAAAACTTGATGATGCAATGGTAGCCAGTAACGAACTTATACTGTGTAATGAAGCTATAGGTGATTTTATCACACTGGTGAATGTTACCAAATCAACTATCGCTCATAGTGATATACCTGCATTACGGGAAAGCAACCGATTGATACAGGAATATTCACTGGCAATTGATGATGCAATATTTAATTTTAATTTAGGTGCGCTCCTTGCTATGGAAAAGATGTGCAGGACCGGGGTAAAAGCTATCTATGTCAGTGAACATAGCTGTGAATCTATGGCATATGGTGAATTTAAAGATTGTATTGACGTTACTCCAACCAATAATCCGCAGCAAATAAACCTCTATGGGCACAGCGAGTATACCATTAAATTTTCACATCTGGTAGCAATAGCAAAGCGGTGGGGGTATACCATCTATAGAGGCGTGTATAATACGCTATTTCAATGCGCTATGACACCTCAATTGCGATTTATTCTTAACAGTACAGTCAATAGCAGGGATGAGCATGAAATTTTGCGACAGTTTATGGGGGATATGTTTATCTACGAATATATTGTATGTTTGCGATAGTTACTGTGGAGTTATTTTATATCAGTAGTTTTTTATGTGATTTCATTGAGGATATTGCTATATATTCTAATAGTGATAATATAAACACATTATATGGCAAGCTGTTTATTGGGATACTGAACGAATTGATTTAACTATTATCTTTTATAATACGATAATTATAGTGTAGAAAAAGATCTTAAAGTGATAGTGTATGGTATATTCATTTGATAAAGATAAAACAGGATATTTTCTTAAAATTGAGGGTGATCTTGACCTGTACTCTTCTTACAATTTAAAAGAAGATATTAAGGCTATATTTTTAAAGGAACCTGAAAATATTATTATTGATCTATCACATTTAAATTACATAGATTCAGCAGGAATAGGTTTTTTAATTGATATAAAGAAAAATGCCACTCAGAATAATAAGCTATGCGATTTTAAAAACATCCCATCTGATATTTTAAAGTTATTCCACTCCATACGTGTCGATGTTATTCTTCAGATAAAGTAGACTATTTTTTATTATTAAATCAATTTTGTTACAATTTGGTTAATAGATTGGTCGCTAATATTTTGAATAGTAATAGTTGACAAAAAAAATTGTACACCATAACCGTTACTCACAATAGTTTTATAATCCTTTAATACTAGAAAGGAAGCATTATGAAGGTACATGAGTTAAAGCATAAAGCCCTTGAAAAGTGGATTCAGGATGCATCAAATTTGATGAAACCAGATGATGTTTATGTGTGTGATGGAAGCAAGGGCGAATATGACAGGTTGGCCCAGCAAATGGTTGATGAAGGTTTGGCAGTACAGTTAAATCAAAAAAAACGGGCAAACTGTTTACTTTTTAGATCTGATCCAAGCGATGTAGCCAGGGTGGAAAACAGGACGTTCATTGCATCAAAAACGCAGGAAGCTGCTGGCCCAACTAATAACTGGATTGATCCTGTAGAATTAAAACAAACAATGACTGATCTTTACCGTGGATGTATGCGTGGAAGAACCATGTATGTCATCCCATTTTCAATGGGCCCCGTTGGCTCATCAATTGCAAAAATTGGAGTAGAGATTACTGATTCGCCATATGTCGTTATTAATATGCATATTATGACGCGTGTTGGCAGCAAGGTGCTTGATGTTCTGGGAACTGAAGGGGAGTTTGTTCCGTGCTGGCATTCAGTTGGGAAACCATTAACAAAGGGAGAAAGTGATAATGGTAAATGGCCATGCGCTCCATTAGAAAAAAAGTATATCTCGCATTTTCCTGAAACACATGAGATCTGGTCGTATGGTTCAGGGTATGGTGGCAACGCGTTGTTAGGGAAAAAGTGTTTGGCTTTGCGTATTGCTTCGGTCATGGCACGCGATGAAGGGTGGCTTGCCGAGCATATGCTGATATTGAAAATTACCAATCCTGAAGGAAAAGCAAAATATATAGCAGGAGCATTTCCATCGGCATGCGGTAAAACCAATCTTGCTATGCTGATACCAACCATTCCCGGGTGGAAGGTAGAAACCGTTGGGGACGATATCGCATGGCTTAAATTTGGGTCTGATGGAAAGTTGTATGCGATTAATCCTGAAGCAGGATTTTTTGGTGTTGCACCAGGAACTTCTGAAGAATCAAACTATAATGCAATGAAGACAATAGAAAAGAATACAATATTTACTAATGTTGCATTAACTGAAGATTTTAATGTGTGGTGGGAAGGTATAGGATATGAGCCCAGGGGCAAACTAATTGACTGGCTTGGGAATGAATGGGTATATGATAAAAACAATAAAGATCAAAAACCTGCTGCTCATCCTAATTCACGCTTTACAACCCCTGCAAACCAATGCCCATCCATCGCAAAAGAATGGGAAGATCCAGACGGGGTACCAATTAGTGCAATATTATTTGGCGGTAGACGCGCACAAACAATACCATTGGTGGTTGAATCTAAAAATTGGCTTCATGGTGTGTTTTTAGGTTCGATAGTTGGTTCTGAAGTAACTGCTGCGGCATTGGATCTTACCATTGGACAGGTGCGCAGGGACCCATTTGCAATGCTTCCGTTTTGTGGATATCATATGGGAGATTACTTTAAACACTGGATAAACATAGAAAAGAAAACAACATCTGAAAAGTTGCCAAAGATATTTTTTGTTAATTGGTTCAGAAAAACCGATGATGGCAAATGGCTATGGCCCGGATATGGTGAAAATAGCAGAGTGCTGAAATGGATATTTGAGCGATGTGATGGTAGTAGTAAAGCAGTTGATACTCCTGTTGGCTATATGCCCGCTCCTGATGCCATTGAGAAGCCGGTTTCAGTATCAAATAAGGATATGGAAATATTGTTAAAAGTTGACAGAGAAGGGTGGTTGCGCGAGGTAGATGATGTAAGGAATAATCATTACCCTAAGTTTGGCAATCACCTGCCGCAAGAACTATATGAATTACTTGATACTATGGAATCACTTCTCAAAGCTTGAAAAGTTGCTATACTTTACATTGTATCATATAAGGGGCTGTCTAAAAGTTAATTTTTTACAGCCCCATTTTTAACAAACACAAATACATATCCATATTAAGCCATAGTAGAGTCGTTAAAGTTTGTTGTCTTCTTATAATCCTTGCCTCGTTTGCTCCTCTTTGCTCCTTCATCATCTACCTGAGCCACTCAACAACAACGGAAGTGGTGGCGAATACATAACTTTCATAAGCATTGTATACAAACGCTTAATGGTATGTTCAACTAAATCTTTGAAACTTACATTATCTGCACTGATCCAACTCATCACATATACAACGACAAATCCCTTTTCTATAGCTACCACCACTTTATGCTACGGTTTTTTTAATGCTAACAATTCCCATTTCCCATTGAAACGTTATGGTAGCTACTCCATTATCGTTTGTTTATAATTTCTTATTTGATGATAGTTTCATATTGAACGTTTTGACCATATATCAAATTTTAGCTTATTTTTAGGTAAGTTTATTGCTATAAGGTTTTCCAAAAAAGAATTATAGATGGTGAATTTGGATAAAGAATATATTATTTTTTGTGATGAATCTGAAGGAAACAATAAATAAACCCATTTAACCTACCTATATCCCTGACGCTTAATGTCAGGCTTTGGTTAAACAGGATTATTATCGAATGAAACATTTATATCTATTAGGGGGTGATAATTATACTAAGTATCGCACAAAGAAGTCTATAAAAAATAAAAAGTAAACAATGTTAAGAGGTTGCTTTTACTATGGGATGGTATAAAAATGGTAAATATTATATGAAAAAGACTTGATAAAAATCTTTTGGAAATAGTATGATAATAACAAAGAAGAATTTTTTATTATTGCAAGATAGTTCCCCAATAACTATCCTGCTATTTTAATGGGAGGTTGCCATGTCAGTTGCTACACATATTTCTGAAGCGATGATTCACTCTTCATGGATACGTAAGATGTTTGAGGAAGGAGCAAAACTTAAAGCGCAATTTGGTGAAGATAATGTTTATGATTTTAGTTTAGGTGATCCTGATGTTCCCCAACCTGAATCATTTTATACAACGTTAAAAGCATTAGCATCAAAACCTGATCCTAAAGCACATGGGTACATGCCAAATGCAGGATTTACAACAACACGAGATGCTATTGCTAAAAAGGTGGCAAAAGATCATCATGTTGATATTCAAGGGAAACATGTTATTATGACATGCGGCGCAGCAGGAGGGCTCAATGTAGCTTTGAAAACCATACTAAATCCTGGTGAAGAAGTCATAGTACCAAAACCCTGTTTTGCAGAATATCAATTTTATATTTCCAACCATAATGGAGTAATAACATTAGTATCCACCAATGCTGATTTTTCACTGGATGTTGATGCCATTGAAAAATCAATCAATGATAAAACACGAGCGGTTTTAATAAATTCTCCCAACAACCCCACCGGTGTTATCTATTCTCATGATGATATCACACGATTGTCATCACTGTTGGAACGCTATTCAAATAAATATGGGAAGCCTATTTACCTATTATCAGATGAGCCATACCGAGAGCTGATATATGATGGTAGTACAGTTCCCAGTATTTTATCACATTATAACTATTCAATGGTTGTTTCATCTTTTTCAAAAACAATGTCACTTCCTGGTGAACGGATTGGATACATTGCCATAAATCCATCAATGCCCGATGCAGATATTATTATGGCAGGACTAATACTGTGTAACCGAATATTAGGGTTTGTTAATGCACCTGCTCTTATGCAGCGGATAGTTGAAAGGATAGCCTTTGACAGGGTTGATGTCAATGCATATGCAATTCGGCGGGATATGTTTTGCAATGGTCTCAAAGGTGCCGGGTATAGTTTCATTACTCCTAAAGGTGCTTTTTATGTTTTTTGTAAATCGCCCATAGAAGATGATGTTATATTTGTAAAGCATCTTTTAAATTTTAATATACTTGCAGTGCCTGGGGTTGGATTCGGCGGACCTGGCTATTTTAGATTAGCCTTTTGCGTGCCTGAAAAGGTAATAGAAAAATCCATACCTCAGTTTAAGAAAGCGCTTGAAATGCTAAAATAAGATAATACAGTAGCAATATTTATGGAGACAAAAGATTCGTTTAATATTTTTGCAAAAGTGTTATTTGTTTTTGCAGGTTTAATTTTTGGATTTATACTTATCCGATTGTTTTTTATTCCTGTAAAAATTAATAATGTCATTATGGAACCGGCATTACACAATAAAGATTATGCATGGTTTTATAAAACAAGAAAAGTTGATTCAGGTTCGATAGTTCTCTACAAAAGTCCTCTTTCAGGTAAACAGGTTGGTAGAGTTATTGCAAAATCTGGTGATACCATTGAGATTATTAATAAGAGGATATATGTTAATGGCATTCCTTTGCATATAAACTGGAAGATTGTGCAAAAAGATACCAGGACGTTCCCGTCACGATTCACTGCGCGAGATAACCTTGCTGCGATAACTGTCCCCAATGGGCATATATTTGTGATGTGTGATAATTGGGACATCCCTACCGACAGCAGATTGTTTGGTACTATCCCGCTTAATGCTATTGTTGGAAAGTATATCTGGAAACTATCGCCAAAATTATAGTTAAACTTATTGTACCTGCTTATCCTTTTTATCAATAACAAACCTGAATGAACCCAGTTGTTCAACCATCTCGTCGTTAAATTTTTTGCGTGCAAGGATATAGATATTATTTTCCATCTCGTTTGCAACCCACCACACCGATTCAATTTCCAGAGCTTTCATAATATCATCAAGTGCCGCTGTACCCAATGATTTTGTTAAAAAGTGTGAAGCCCAATAGCGTACGGAAGGATTTTTGTGTTGTAATGATTTCCGCATGATGGACTCGTTTTCGGATTTGTTTTGATTGATCATGTACTGAATGTATGCAGAGATTACGTTAATCTCAGGATCATCCTTGCCTAATTGGGCAACATCTGTTGCTAACGACGAATCACAATAGATACTTGCAACTATAAGAGCTTCCCACTGAATATCTTTATTGCTGTCGGACAGCCCCTGCTTAACAATAGCAATAGTATCCTGATTTGGTTTAAAAAAACGGAGAGCAAAAAGGATAGCCCTTTTAACCTCGGGATCCTGTTCCTTTTTATACCGCTCAACAAGATAAGGAATGGCGCGATCGTCTTTAAGCCTTCCTAATGACAGTGCTGCAGCCTGGCGTACCCGTATAGCTAAATTTTGATTATTTGATTGGAACTGTTGATCCAGATATTTTACCAGATACCAGAAGGCTTTTTTATTCCCTGAATATCCAAGCGTATTCATGGCTGTGATTCGTTGCTCCCATGTACCGTTTTTTAGATTCTGGATATAATCGTTAGGAAAAGTTGGTTCTGTTATACACAACAGAATAGTACCAGTAATCATAAAAAGTTTTAAATAGTATTGCATAATTGGTACGCTCCAGAATAAAAATGATAGTTACTAATATAAAAAATTTCACAACATCAAAATAAAAAACTCAATTATTTTTTAATTTTTTTTTTAAACATTTGCAAGTTTATTGACAATTTTAATAATTATTAATAAAATCTACCATCTTAAAAATTTTAAATAGAGATAGCCATATAAAAGGAGTTGGCAATGTTCAATAAAGAATATGAATCAATGGAAGTAAAAAAGTTAAAAGAACTTCAACTGGAGCGGTTACGATGGTCGCTTAAGCATGCCTATAATAATGTTGCCCATTATAAAAATGCTTTTGATAAGGCAAGGTTTAATCCCGATAAGTTTTCCTCTCTTGATGATTTGAAGCATGTTCCTTTTCTCATGAAGCAGACGATGCGAGATAGCTATCCTTATGGCTTATTTGCAGTGCCATTGGAAAAGGTTATTCGGATACATTCTTCATCAGGTACTACGGGGAATGCAACCGTAGCCGGGTATACAAGAAATGATATTGAGGTGTGGGCTGAGCTGATAGCTCGATCCATAGTTGGTGCAGGAGGTTCAGAAAAGGATATAGTTCAGGATGCTTATGGTTATGGATTGTTTACTGGCGGATTGGGATTGCATTATGGTGCTGAAAAGCTGGGTGCAACTGTTATACCGGTATCAGCAGGCAATACCGAGCGACAGTTGATGTTGATAAAGGATTTTGGTACAACTATCCTCGTTTGTACTCCTTCGTATGCAGTTAATATGGCAGATTATGCTGAGAAGAAAATGCCTGATTATGATTTTAAAAAAACAAAGCTTAAAGCAGGAATTTTTGGGGCTGAACCATGGACTCAAAGTATGCGAAAAGAGATAGAAAACCGTATGGGAATTGATGCATATGATATATATGGATTAAGTGAGGTCATGGGTCCTGGGGTATCATGCGAATGCAGCCAGAAGTCAGGATTGCACATATTTGAAGACCATTTTTATGTTGAGGTGATAGACCCTGAAACAGGAGAGGTATTGCCAGAAGGCGAACAAGGTGAAATAGTATATACTTCACTTACGAAAGAGGCATGCCCGGTTATTCGTTATAGGTCACGAGACATTACCAGGATATATAGAGACTCCTGTAAATGCGGGAGGACAATGATTAAAATGGAAAAGGTTACGGGAAGAAGTGATGATATGCTTATCATTAGAGGTGTCAATGTATTCCCCATGCAGATAGAAGCCGTCCTCATGGAAGTTGAAGGTACTGAACCTCATTACCAGATTATCGTAGATCGCAAAGGTGCGCTTGATGATGTTGAAATAAAGGTGGAGGTAAATGAAAAAATATTTACTGACCAACTGGGTGTATTAAAGGGAATAACTGAGCGGATTGAACAGCGTATCAGAAGCGTATTGGGAATCAGTGCTAAGATTACATTGGTAGAACCAAGTACCTTGCAGCGTAGTGAAGGCAAAGCAAAACGCGTTATTGACAAACGTAATTTGTAGAGGATAACGATGTTAACGATGCAGGATCTCATTCATAAAGCAAAAAAATATCCGTAGAGATAACCCAATGTGGTGTATCCACGCAACTTTATTTTTATTAGGAGAATAGCCATGAATGTAACGCAATTATCACTTTTTTTAGAAAATAGACCAGGTCATTTGCTGAATGCATTAAAAGTAATGGCAGATGAAAATATTAATATCCTTACGCTAACTATAGCAGAAGTATCAGATTTTGGTATAGTTCGTATGATTGTAACTAAACCTCAAAAAGCTATCGAAGCTTTGCGTGCGCATAAATTTGTTTGTTCCCCAACTGATGTGCTGGCTATTGAATTAGATGATAAACCAGGTTCATTGCTACGAGCACTTGAAATATTTGCTAAACGAAATTTAAATATTGAATATATGTATGCATTTACTGAGAAACGTGGTGATAAGGCTGTTATGATTTTTAAGTTTTCAGATATTGAAACAGCAAAAAAATCGCTTCTTGAAGAAGGATTTAATGTGATAAAAAAAATTGATTTAATTGGGGAGTAATGCAATGCAAAAAAAAGTTATGCTGGGTAATGAAGCTATTGCGCGTGGTGCTTATGAAGCAGGGTGTCATGTAGCTGCAGCGTATCCTGGTACTCCCAGCACAGAAATTTTAGAAACGATAGCTGCTGAGTATAAGAATATTAAGGCTCAATGGTCTCCCAATGAAAAGGTTGCATTGGAAGTTGTTGCCGGTGCATCAGTTGCTGGTGCACGAGCAATGGCTGCAATGAAGCATGTTGGGCTTAATGTAGCGGCAGATCCATTATTTACTTTTTCATATACTGGTGCAAATGGGGGATTTGTTATTATTAATGCCGATGATCCTGGTGCATGGAGTTCACAAAATGAGCAGGACAATCGCCACTATGCACGAGCTGCCAAGGTGCCTATGATAGAACCAACAAGTCCTGAAGAGTCACGACAATATACTAAATTGGCATTTGAATTGTCAGAACAATATGACAGGCCGGTGATTGTTCGTATTACAACACGCATAGCACATTCACAGGGTGTTGTTACACTTGAAGAACCTCAAAAAGTTGATCTGAAGCCATTTATCCGCAACCCACAAAAATATGTCATGATTCCTGCACATGCAAGACCAAGACACATTTTTATTGAAGGACAGATGCTAAAATTGAAAGAATATTCAAACAACTGTGATCTTAACACCATCGAATGGAATTCAACCAAGCGGGGTATTATTACCAATGGTGTTGCATATCAGTATGTCAAGGATGTATGCCCCGATGCATCAATATTAAAGATTGGTGTTGCATGGCCATTACCCGATGCAAAAATACATGAGTTTTGTCGGAAAATAGAAGAGCTCTATATTGTTGAGGAACTTGATCCTTTCATAGAAGAGCATGTAAAAACATTAGGATATAAACCAATAGGGAAAGAAATAATCCCACTATGCGGAGAATTAACTCCTGAAATAATCGATATGGCTATCAATAAAAAGATGCCTAAAAATGAAATACCGCTATATTCAGGGAATATTCCAGGAAGACCTCCAGCATTATGTAAAGGATGTCCTCATGGCTTTGTATTTGAGGTGCTGAAAAAATTAGATGTTGTTGTCAATGGCGATATTGGTTGTTATACATTGGCAGTATTGCCTCCATATTCTGCCATGCACTCACAGGGATGTATGGGTGCCAGTATTGGTATGCATTCAGGGTTTGAAAAAGCCCGTGGCGATGAGATGGCACGAAACAGTGTTGCTGTCATTGGTGATTCCACCTTTGTACATTCGGGCATTACACCATTAATAGATTTAGTATATAATAAAGGAACTGGTACGGTTATTATTCTGGATAATAGGGTAACCGCAATGACCGGACATCAAGATCATCCTGCAACAGGGAAAACGCTTACGGGGGAGGATACACACGAACTGGATCTGGAACTGTTATGCAAAGCAGTTGGGGTAAAGCGGGTGAGAAAACTTGATCCCAAAAATATGGACGAGTTTGAAAAAGCTGTAAAAGAAGAAATCGCAGCTAAAGAACCTTCGGTTATTATTTCATTGCGAAAATGTATTTTGAAAAAATAGGGGAATTTTTATGAAAAGTGTCATTTTTGCGGGAGTTGGTGGTCAGGGGGTTATCCTTGCGGGTAAGATATTAATGCAGGTTGCCATGAATGCAGGATATGATGTTAAGGAATCTGAAGTACATGGTATGGCACAGCGAGGCGGTAGTGTTGATTGCCATGTGTGTTTTGGGGAAAAGGTATATTCCCCATTGATTGAAAAAGGTAAAGCCGATTATGTTATAGCGCTGGAATTACTGGAAGCCATGAGGAAATTAGAATATTTATCAACAAATGGGACGCTTATTGTAAATAACTTTAAGGTAAATCCTGCGCCAGTTGAGGCAGGTTTAGCAAAGTATCCTGATGATATTGAGAGCTGGTTATGCAGTAATGTTGGGGAATGCCATGTTGTGGATACTGCTAAGGTATTAAAGGAAGCAGGATCAAACAAAGCGGTGAATATAGTGATGGTAGGGATTTTATCTAATTTTTTGGAGTTTGATCAAAAGGCATGGGAAGAAGCTATACGGCAGAGCGTCAAAGAAAAGTTTTTGGACATGAATATTAAGGCATTTCATTTAGGAAGAGAGATCCCATTATCATGAACTATCGCCAATAATATTTTTTAAAATATGAGTTTAAATTTATAGATTTTGAAACAGTAATCGTTATATACAAAAGGAGTTATGATGAGGTACTATACTTTCACTGTTATTATTTGTTTGTGTTTCATTGTTGCTTGCAGTTCGGGAAAGCCTAAACAGCTCCATGAAAATTTGCCCAGGATGAAAGCTGTCAATAAAGTTGGGATATTGGTACGAATACCTGCAAGCAGTCCTGTTGAGTATACACGGTATGTTAAAACATTACAGGCGATGCTTGCTGGATATAAGCAAATAAAAGAGATAGTTATTGTTGATAGTGATACTGCTGCAATTACCACGTTTCAATCCAATGATGACAGATTTTATCAAACTTCATTGGATGGTGATTTTTTATATTATAAAGCAACAGGTATTGTTACTTCGTATTGCAATAAGAATAAAGCAGAACTGCAATTGATATTTGAAAAGGGGATTGATTTGCTGGTTATCTATGAATCCTATGGCGTGGTATCATATGGTATGGGATTTGTAGATTATGATTCGGTTTTTGTCATTATTGATAAAAACTTGAAGATTGTATATTTTGATTATAACCATGATGGAAAAAATACCAATGAATTTTCTACTCAGGTATTGTGGGATTTTCTGCTTAATGAGATGAATACACGATGTGTGCGTACATTGATGAAAATAGGTTTTTTAGATTAAATACTATAGTAACTGAAATATATTTCTATAAAGATAAGTATAAGCCTTAATATTAGGAAGTATGAAAAATCAGAAATTAAAATTAAGTTATAATATTCATAGAGTGATTTTTAATGGAATACAAATTATCAAATATTAATAGCAATTTTGAAAGTTACCAACAATTGATAAATTTATTCCATGCATGTAAAAGAACACATTTTGATACAATAATTTTGAAAATTACTGACTGGTTTGCAGCAAATATGTCATCAGCTCTTGGTGCTTTATTAGATAGTATACAGAATAATTTTAATTATATTGATATACAATTTGATGATAGGGTAGGGAATATCCTTAGGAAAAATGATTTTCTTTCATTTTATGGATATGATAAAAAAAATGACTCTTATCATACAAGTATTCAATATAAAAAGATAAAAAAGACTGATAGCCGATATTTTATTGAATATATAAAGAATGATCTATTTTCACGATCAGAGATGCCTAAAATGTCAGATCTTTTAAAAAAGAAAATAATTGAAAATATTTATGAAATATTTATTAATGCACAAATTCATAGTGAGTCTGATTATATTTATACTTGCGGGCAGTTTTATCCTAAAAAAAATATAATTGAGTTTACTATAACCGACGCAGGTATAGGTTTTAAGCGTAGTATTTATAATAAATTTGAAAGAGATATTTCATCCGTCAACGCGATGAAACTAGCATTGAGAGGAACTATTACAACAAAAAATGGAATACCGGGTGGTCTTGGATTGAAAATGCTTTCAGAGTTTATTGAAATAAATAGAGGAAAATTCCAGATTATAACGTATGAAGGTTTTTATGAAAAAATAGCGGTCAATGAGATGTATAATGAGTTCGATGGATATTTCCCCGGTACCATAGTAAATTTGCAATTTAAAACGGATGAGAAATATTCTTATTGTTTTACTGATGAAATTGAATCGGATGATATTCTTTAAAAGGATTAATAATATGAAATCAGTTAGATTGGAAATTGTTAATATAATAGGAAATACAATATGTGCTGATGTAGATGATGCAGAAAAAGTATACCAGAGTATAAAAAAAACTATAGAAGAAAATAAAAAAGTAGTTTTATCATTTAAGAATGTTGAAATAATAACTTCTGCTTTTCTTAATCAAGCTATTGGACAATTATTAAAGGATTATACAAGAGATGAATTAAAAGAAATGATTATTTTTGAAAATATTAAAAAAGAAGATTCTTTATTATTACGAAGGGTTATTGATTCTGCAGAGTTGTATTATAAACATCCCGATGCGTTTAAAAAGTCAATAAAAGAAATTCTTGACGAAGATGATGAGGATTAAAAGATATTCAGTTGAAGATATTCAAGTAATTGCTGGAAGATCAATATTTTTTGATGCGAATATACTTATATATTTATTTTGGCCATTGAGTCCTGATGAAGAAAATACAAAAAATTACTCGAAAATATATCATCATCTGTTTAATAACAAGTTCAATTGTTATATAGATTTTATTGTAATCTCTGAATTTATCAATAGGGCAATACGATTTGAATATGATAAATATCTTAGAATAAACCATTTAACTAAAAAAAATATACCATTTAAAAGTTATCGGAAAAAAAATCAAAATGAGATTGATGAAATTTGTGGTATAGTGAAAAATATAATACTTAACAATTTTTTAATAATCGGCAAAATATTTTATAAGGAAGAAATCGTACAATTTCTAAACTTTGATGGTTTAGATATTAATGATAAAGCAATTATATCTATTTGCAAAGAAAATGGGTTTGTTTTACTAACTCATGATTCAGATTTTTGTGATGCTGATATAGATATATTATCTGCTAATAGGAAATTATTGATATAGAAAATGCTTAATATTTATATCACAGTATTATATTTGTCGAAACATATTTTGAAAAACTTGGAGACGGCGGGAGTCGAACCCGCGTCCTACAATACACACCTGCAGCCTCTACATGTTTATCCTGTTCGTTAATCTTTTCATTGGTTTGGGGAACAGGAACCCTTCTCAATGAGCAGATCCTTTTGGATTCGCTATTAAATCAGGATCAATCTTTAATAGCTATCCTCTGTATCTTACGCCTTTACTATCCCCAGAGGAGCAGAACAGGTAAAGACGCCCGCAGGGATTAAGCTGCGAGAGCTAAATCGTTATTTGCACTTATTTTAGCCTGCCAGTTTTAACGAGCCAGCAGAAACTCGACATGCAGCTACAGACACGCACTTGCAGTCGAAACCAAAATCGTCCCCTGCACTATATAATATACAATAAGATTCATAATTGTCAATATTTATAGGAACAATTTTTTGTTGTACGCATACTCCATGCTCATTTTTAACAAAAAATTGCAATTATTTATTAAAACTTCAAGAATAGTGAAATGCAATGTTGCCTTAACCTGCAAATTACAATGAGATACCCTTAAAGTGGGTAAAAAGATACTGTAGAGAGCGTATCAATAATTGATAGGGAACAGTAATCTCTAACAATTCATTTCATTTTAATACCTATATTGTGAAATATGAAACATATCCTGCTTAAAAAAGTTATTATTGAATATAAATATAATAAATGCTATTGACTTAATGATACTATACAATGTTGATATCAAAGAAATTCAATGAAGGTTGGAATATGGAATAATAATTTCTGATATCTTCAAAAGATTAGAATTGTTGCTAATCATGACTGGAAGGCAAGTATAAAAAGTGATATATTTCACACTGTGATATGAATAACAATAACTATCGAACATAATACAATAAAAATGATTTACGTCACAATGCCTGGTGTTGATATGCTGTTGGTGGTAGATTTATTGTGAACGAATGCAAAATGAAGTGGGCAGGTATAACAGCATCACATAAAAATTGGCTTAGGGGGAAGCATGGAACAATTATATAAAAAAGCACTTAATCTTTCACTATTTACAATTGCCTATAATATTATTGAAGGGATTGTTTCAGTTGTTGCTGGTGCACTTGCAGGCAGTGTTGCGCTGGTTGGTTTTGGACTGGATAGCTTTGTTGAATCATTATCTGGTTTTATTATGATATGGAGATTTAAAAAACATGGTAAAGTATCAGAACAAGAGGAAGAAGTAATTGAAAATAAAGCTTTACGGTATGTTGGCTATACTTTTATTATTTTAAGTTTTTATATAGCATATGAATCAATGAGTAAATTGTATTATAAAGAAATCCCCAATCCAAGTTTTATTGGGATTATTATTGCAGTTGCCTCGATAGTTGTCATGCCTGTATTGTATTATAAAAAAATAAAGACGGCAAAAGCAATAAATAGTAAAAGTTTATCATCAGATGCAAAGGAAACCTTAGCCTGTACTTTTCTTTCGTTGGCTTTGCTTATTGGATTAGGGCTTAATTATCTAAAGGGGTGGTGGCAGGCAGATCCTGTGGTTGGATTAGTAGTTGCAATATATCTTTTAAAAGAGGGGATAGAAATTTTGTCGGGTGATGATGAAGATTAATAAATAGAAAAAAGCTTGTTATTTTTTTTGTTTTTTCTATGGTGGTAAGGTTGGCGTCAAAACAACTTTATATAATGTATGAGGTAACTATGGGTTGCACAGTTATTATAGGCACGCAGTGGGGTGATGAAGGCAAAGCCAAGATGATTGATTTTTATTCGCAGAAAGCCGATATTATCGTTCGTTATCAGGGTGGTGCTAATGCAGGACATACAGTGGTAGTTAATGGCAAAAAGCATGTTTTTCATCTTATACCATCAGGTATTTTGCATGAGGGCACGGTTTGTGTCATTGGCAATGGTGTGGTTGTTGACCCTGTGCAGCTTATTGAAGAGTGTCAGTTGCTTGAAAATGAAGGCATTGATGTGCGAAAGCGCCTTTACATATCCGATGCGGCGCATCTCCTTTTGCCATTCCATAAAGAGCTGGATGGAGCAATGGAGGAGGCGCGCTCCAATAAGATTGGAACCACCAAACGTGGAATTGGCCCCTGTTATGCTGACAAGTGTTTGCGTGTGGGTATACGGGTTGGAGATATCTTTGATGAAGTCTATTGCAAAGAACGTATTACCACCGCATTGGCAATAAAGAACCCGCAATTTGAGCGATGCTATAACAGAGAAGGCTTTACCTTTGCTGAAACATATGATCTGCTTATGACATTTAAAGACTATGCAGGGGCTTTAGCAATCAATACCCCCTATTACCTATACAATGAAGCTAAAAAGGGTAAAAACATATTGCTTGAAGGTGCCCAGGGCAATGCTCTGGATATTGATCATGGCACCTATCCGTTTGTTACTTCATCCAATCCAAGCATTGGCGGGGCGATAGTTGGTTCAGGATTAAACCCTTTTATGATACAAGATGTTGTTGGCATTACCAAAGCGTATGTGACCCGTGTTGGTGAGGGACCATTCCCTACCGAGGACAAAGGAAGCGATGGCGAGTTGCTGCGACAGCGCGGTGGAGAGTTTGGCGCAACTACCGGGCGTCCACGGCGGTGTGGCTGGTTTGATATTGAACTATTAAAGCATACCATACGAATAAATGGGATAACAACCATTGCTTTAACTAAACTGGATGTTTTATCTGGTTTTGAAACAATAAAGGTTGCAGTGGGATATTCCATAAACGGCAAAAAAATAGACCATTTCCCTTCAGCGATGCAGGATAAGATAGTACCTGTTTATGAAGAGCATCCCGGCTGGCATGAGGATATTACCGGATGTACATCGTTTAAAGCATTGCCGGTAAATGCACAAAACTATGTGCATTATATTCAGGATACATTGCAGGTGCCCATTTCAATAATCTCGGTAGGTCCGGATAGGGTCAATACTTTTGAAATAAAATGATGCTGAGTAATTATGACAAAAGAACAACTACTCAACATGGTGGAGCAATTTTTAAATATTCATGCAAAAGAATATTGTTTGACGCTGGCTTTTCTCTATGGCTCATGAGCGCATGGATTACAACGGAACAATTCGGATATTGATATTGCCATTATGATAGAAGAAACAGATGATGGCGAAATATTTCAAAAAATTACTGCACTTACATTAACATTGTCAAAACTGCTACAATATGAGGTTAATGTATTATACATTGACCATGATTTGTCCAGACCAATGCTACACTATAATGCAATTGTGAAAGGCATCCCGGTTTATTTTGAAGATTTTACTTATTATGTAGATGTCCGTATGAAAGCAATTGCTCAGATGGAGGACTTTAGTATATTTGGGCTTACCTGGCAAAAACAAATCATTGAAAATAATTTGAAGGATTTGACCAATGCCTGAATTTAATTATGCAAAAGGAAGAATTTTTGATTCTGTTGCTTTTATAACATTTTATAACAAATGAAATGAATGAATTTGACTCAGAATACTAAGAACTATACATAATCTTTGAGTATCTCCAGCATTGCAGCATCAACATTTTGATAGTTTTTTACTATGGCATAGTAAAGCTGATCAATCTTAAAATTGGGATAGTAATCGGATAGATAGCGATACATCCCAATTCTTCTACCAATAATAAATTTATCCTGATCCTCTTTTTTCATTGAGAGGAACTCATCAATCCTGGAGAGCATTGTTGCTTTATCATGAGGGAATGTCCCTTCAACATCTTCAAGCAGATTCATTATGTGATCGCTTTTTAAGGTGCTGGTGATTCCATTACAATGCTCTATAAATGTGCGTATCTCCTGAACCTTCTGAATCTCGGATAGAGGTGTCCACTGACCTTTTTGCATCATGTCATAGAGTGGAGTTCCCGGTATGGGAACGGTGCTGCGCAGTCGTACAAATGTTGGATTAACCGTGTTAATAACTGTCGCGCTCTGGATGGCATTTTCTTCCATATATTCTTTGCCACCCAGTCCGGGCATGTAATAGTACGATACATCAAAGTTTGCCTGCATGGCTTTTTGTCCTGCATCTATGAGCTGTGCCTGTGTAGTTCCTTTTTTTACCAGTTGAAGCACGGGGTCAGAGCCTGATTCCATCCCGATGTGAAGTCGGGATAATCCTGCCTGTCGTATGGCTTTTAAATCTTCAAGCGACTTTTTGCTGATGGTACTGGCACGTGCGTAGGTAGTAATGCGTTCAACAGCAGGAAAACGGCTGGTAATATGCTGAAGGATGGTTGCCATATCCCTGGTTGATAACACCAGTGAATTTGCGTCCTGTAAAAAAACCGACTTAAAACCATAAGACATCCAGAATGCAACCTGCTCATAGTAATACAACGGTGTATCATCATTTCCTTTTGCTTTTTGCAATGTTTGCTGTGTGATTGTGTTGCCGGCAACTTCACCAATACGCTGTGCAATGGTATGGATAGAATCAATATCGTTGAGTATATCTTCAATGGCTCTGCGGGAAAAGGGTTGTCCTTTATAGGTATGACAGAATGCACACTTATTCCAGGGGCAGTTGCGTGTTATGCGGATTAATATGCTGTACGCCTCAGATGGCGGACGAATGGGACCTAATTCAAAAGCATAGGACATTGTTATAACCTCTCAATGATAATTATATCAAATTATATCATGAAAATAAATATTTTTAAGTAAATCAGCTATTCAGTTATACTCATGGCATCCTCAGGCGCGATGCTATTGTGCAAATAGTAAATAAATAGAGGCGGTACTATTTTGCTTGACAATAATACGTATAAGTAATATACTGATAAATAATATCAGGAAAGACTTAAAATACTCATCGGGATGTAGTGCTAAATTTTATTATGAAAATTTTAAATGAAGCTTATGGTAACATTTATAAATAATGATGCATTGTGCATAATCTAATGTTTAATGAGTATTCTATGAATAATGAAAATACCAATCAATATGAAAATCTCTATATATTGATTAACCAGACTTGGTTAGGAATCAATTCAGTTGTGCGCAAAGCCTTAAAAAATGCAGGATTAACACATATTAATCCCGCATATATAGGTATTTTGCTATGTTTGTGGCGTGAATATGGTCTGGAGGAATCACTTGCAAAATTAGGTACAGTAGATGGCATGAAGATTATTGATCTTGGGCGATGCGCAGGATTAGAACCATCATCTATGACAGGACTTATTGACCGCATGGAACGTGCTGGTTTAGTAAAGCGTGAAGATGATATACATGATAGAAGAGTGTGCAGAATATGTCTTACTCAGAAAGGTCTATCAATACGATCTGATGTGATTAAAATTGTTTATAATGTGATGCAGAATTCATTCAGCGAAGTGGATAAAAAGTCATATGACAACTTTATAAGGGTATTATATACCATTCTGGATAAAACCAGCAAAAAAAGGGAATAATTTGTATAAGTATTCATTATGAAGGAGGTATTACATGCAGGGCACAAAATTGGAAACTATTGCTTTAGAGAATGGCATAACGTTATCATGGGATGAGTTTGCAAAGGGAACTTTTCTGGAAAAAAATGGGATATATTGTACAGAAATTGGGAAAGGCTATGCTACCGGTGAGATAGTTATTAAAAAAGAATTACTCAACCCTGCTGGTATTGTGCACGGTGGTGTAATCGTAACACTGGCAGATACTGTTGCGATTATAGGATGCGGTTATCTGTATGAAGCAATAAATATTACTACCGTAAGTATCTATGTTTCTTTTGTTAAAACTGCTGTTTCAGGGACAGTGGTGGCAAAGGCAAAGGTTGTATCAAAAGGCAACAATTTATCGGTGTGGCAGGTTGATGCCTATAATGAAGGGAATGAATTGATTGCCGTTGTTACGGTGACATTTGCAATAAAGAAATGAAAGAAAAAATGCTTGCAAAAATAAACCATCATAATGATGGTGATAAACCACATGGATAGCACTTGATTTTTTTATTATTTATGCTATATATAAAACATATCATATAACTACTAAAGAAAAAATAGTAATATTATAACAGGAGATGATACATGGAAGAAAATAAGGTATATTGTGCTAATTGTTTGTATTGTACTGTTTTCAGACATTATGAAGGTGACAGCAAAACATTTGTTCTTCGTGTGCGATGCAATAAAAAACAATGGCTGAAACGCTCGGGCGAAGAAAAAGTTCACAAATATTTTACAGTCGCTCGGCGTACAATGGACGAATGCGATTACTATACCGAGACAGGTGACCTCTATCCCTACATAAAAAATTTGAGGAAAGCATTACCGGTCAAGGATGAACTTTACCAGATAGAATCCCATTAACAGTAACTATCGCCAAACTCCTGGAATAGCTTCACCACATATACATTTACCGTCATGGAGGTTGGTGCGCATGACATGAAAGCCGCTACGGATAATCAGGTCCCGTCCACATGAGGGGCATCGTGTTATTGAACGTTCCCGTATATTACCTAAGTAAATATAGTGTATCCCTGAGCGATATGCTATATCGTAAGCATTTTTTAAAAGTCGAAGGGAAGTAGGGGGAACCCCTGTCATCCTGTGGGATGGGTGAAAGGCGGTAAAATGGAGTGGCGTCTGTGTACCCAGGTGCTCCACAAACCAGTCAACAAGCATTTGGGTTGACTTGCTGTCGTCATTATAGGTTGGTATAACAAGATTGGTAACCTCAATCCATACATTCATCTCTTTAAGGATGGTTAATGTTTTTAAAACAGGTTGCAGCCTTGCTTTGCATACTGTTTTATAAAAGTCATCATCAAATGCCTTTAGATCAACATTTGCCGCGTCTATATGCTGGTACAGTTCACGAAGAGGCTCTTCATTGATATAGCCATTGGTAACCATCACATTTTTTATACCCTTTTCATGGGCTTTTATGGCAGTTTCAAGAACATACTCAAAGTTTATTCCTGGTTCATTATAGGTATACGATATAGAAGCACATTCATATTGCAACGCTAACTTTACGCAATCATCAGAGGTAAGCGTATTGCAAAAAACTTCTCCAGGCAGGCTGGTAGATAATTCCCAGTTTTGGCAATGCATACATTTGAGATTGCATCCTACGGTGCCCAGTGAATACGATTTGCTCCCTGGCATAAAATGGTATAGCGGTTTTTTTTCTATGGGGTCAACATGTACTGCGCAAGGTTTTTCATAGATGAGAGAGTATAGTGTACCATCTTTATTATGACGTACACCACATATACCTGTTTTCCCTTCCTTGATGATACAATTGTGAGGACATAATACACATTGCACACTGTCCTCACCGTGTAAGTGATAATACTGAGCCTCTTTCATGAATCGTTTAAACCTTTAGCGATAGTTACCTGATAAACGGTTATAGGCATTACGGTAATCCTGATTATTGGGATCACGCTTTAAAGCTTCACCGTACCAGTAGAGAGCTTTGTTTGTATCCTGAAATTTATTTTCATAAAGCCAGCCTAAATATCCTGCTGGCCATGCATAGTCGCTATTATCATTATGAGCTTTTTCTAAATAAGGTACTGCGTCATTATTTTTGCCCAGTTGAACCAGACACCATCCCATGTTAGCTAAACTATACCGGTATGAAGGATCATACCGTAACGATTGTTTAAAGTAATCTGTTGCTTTGTTATATTCAGCTTTTAATAGATATACGTATCCAATCTCGCTTAATGTTTGTGCATCATCCTTCTTTAACTTTAAAGCTTTGAAGAAGGTTTCCAGAGCTTCATCAAGCCTGTTTAGATTACGGTATCCTATCCCCATATTTCTAAGCCCCAGTATGTAGTTAGGGTATTTTGATACAGCCATTTTGTACATTTCCAATGCCTTATCATACTGCCCGCGTTTTTCATAAATGACACCTAAATTCATATAGCCTATAACATAGTTGTCATCAATATCAATGGCGTTTTTGATGTATGAGTATGCGGTATCCAGATCTCCCCGGTCTAAAAAGATAATTCCTAAATTATTATGTGCATCCACTAAAAACTTGTTCTTTTCAATAGCCTGTTTTAAATACATCTCAGATTTAGGAATATCATAGGCAAATATTTTACTGAGCAGCAGATATGCTTCACCATTATTTTCATTAATTTCTAAAGCCTTTCGGGTTTCTTCTTCACATAATGTCCATTTGTTGGCTATCTTTTTTTCATCAACTTCCTGATAATAACGGGCTAACGAAAGGTGAGCTTCGTCTAAATTTGTATTAAGGGCTAACGCTTTTTTGCTGCTCTGAAATGATTTTTCAATGAGTGCAGGATCAGTGGTGTTGTAATATTCTCTCAGTTCCCATGAACGCAGCGAGTACGCTTTGCCAAGCCCGGCATACGCAACAGCATAATTGGCATCAATAGAGATGGCTTTCTGATACATCTCGATGGCTTTTGAATAATTTAGCTGATACAATAAATATTTTTGTCCTCGTACAAAATATTCATAAGCACTAATATTATTGGTATCATTTTGAACAATTTTATTTTTTGTTTCAGTGGTAATAGCTGTATCATTTTTATCAATGATTCCCAGTGCAATTGAATCTTGCAGGCCAAAAATATCGTTGATAGTTCCTGTTACCTGTACCTGGTTAATAACAGCATGTGACTGCACATCTACAATCTTTGCTGTTATGCGAATTTGATTGCCAGATTTTTGGAAATTACCAACCACCAGGATGCTTGCACCTAACGCTTTGCCTGCTTCTACAGTGTTTTCATCTATAAGTCCCGATTGCGAAAGCTGTAACTCGCCAATTATCTTATCAACATTAACGCGGTCCACAAGAATATATTCCTGAACATTTCTGAGTTTATACGAAATAGTATCAGCAATACCTATACATAGCCAGTCATACGCTGTATCTTTTGAAAGATTGGTAAATGCAGTGACACCTATTACTTTTTTGCCTGGTATAGCGTTGGCTATACATGCTATGCCAATTATCAAAACAACTACCGCTTTTTTAAAGGATTTCATAGACCCTCTCATACTGATAAACGTGGGATGATATTAACATTAAAATGAAGCGTATTGTATCATTACATTTTTCTAAAATAACAATAAAGTAACTTCATTTGTAGATAGTATACTAAAGGTGGTTGAAAAAGTCATGCAAAAAATTAATTTATATATATACTTCTCGTGGTTTACTTCCCTGCTGGGGACCAATATAGCCTAATTCCTCCATCCGCTCAATGATGCGGGCTGCTCTGTTGTAACCAATAGATAAACGTCGCTGAAGATATGAAGCTGATGCCTTTTTAGTGGTTTCAACAATTTTCACAGCCTCAATGAAAAGGTCATCTTCACTTTCCTCATCATCGTCGTCAAATTCCACAAGGCTCTGTTCAATGTCAACATAATGGGGATTGGCTATTTTCTTTAAGAATAACACTACTGATGACAGCTCATCTTCAGAGATATAGGCACCCTGTATACGTATGGGAAAAGAGCTCATCGGCGACTGGTAGAGCATATCGCCCTTCCCCAGTAGCTTTTCAGCACCATTTTGATCAATGATGGTTCGGGAATCAGTCTTCTGTGCAACCTGAAATGCTATCCGAGCGGGGAAGTTTGCTTTTATGATTCCGGTAATAATATCAACGGACGGCCGCTGGGTTGCAAGTACCAGATGAATGCCCACAGCACGTGCTTTCTGAGCAATGCGTGTAATATATCCTTCTATCTCTTTAGCAGCAACCATCATCAAGTCGGCAAGTTCATCCATAATAATAACGATGTACGGTAAATATTCACCGCTTTTATTGCGCTCTACCATCTGATTGTAGCGGTCAATATCACGGGTATTGTATTCAGAAAGCAGGTAGTAGCGACGCTCCATCTCTAACATGGTCCACTTTAATGCTTTAGGTACCATAAAAGGCTCAATAATGACAGGTGTTAATAGATGAGGAATACCATTATAAACCTGTAATTCCACTAATTTCGGATCAACCATAATAAAGCGGACATAATTAGGGTCATAGTTGTAAACAAGGCTCGTTATGATAGAATGTACACATACCGATTTGCCTGCACCGGTTGCACCGGCAATAAGAAGATGGGGGAGTTTTTTTAGATCAATGATGACCGGTTTCCCCATGATATCTTTACCAAGCCCCACTTTAAGACGTCCTGATTGATGAGCATATTCCTGTGATGTAATAATATCTTTTACAGTAACGGTTTCCCGCACCTTGTTGGGGATCTCTACGCCGATTGCTTTTTTGCCCGGGATTGGTGCAACAACTCTAACACGCGATGCAGCAAGCGCCATGGCAATATCATCCGCAAGCCCTGCAATGCGGTTAACTTTAATACCCGGAGCTATCTGTAACTCGTAAAGGGTAATAACAGGACCACGATTAACGTTGACAACCCTTGATTCAATGCCAAAATCTTTAAGAGTATTTACAAGCAGCTCAGAGTTTTTTACTACCTCCTGCTTATAGCCAGTTTCATCGTGCGAGTTGTACTGCCGTAAGTAATCCACCGGAATGCTGTAGTGTTGATTGATAGGTATTTCTTCAAATACATTGCGCGTAACCATATCTTCGTTATTGCTAATCTCTTCATTAACTTGATCATCATAAATATCAGTTTCACTTATATCGGGCATTGTGTTTTCAGCAATTTCATCTGATTCAGGTAATTCGATAGTTTCTCGGGATTGAGGAATATCATCCTTTATTTTTATTGCTATATTTGCATCATTGGTTGCTTCAGGAACTTGTTCGTTTTCTGCATCTGGTACGATATAGGCTGTTTCAATGTGCTGTTGAACATATCCATTGGTGTTATCACCCATACCATGGATAGGAGGCATATCCTTCAATGGCATAATAATCGATAGTTTGTTTAAATCATCAATAGCAGCCGGGATGGTGTTATTGTCATTAAGGATGTTGTCATATTCAATCAGTTTTGGCTTTTTTTTACCAGTTTTATTATAAATAGTGATTTTTGTTTTTGTAATCCACGGTAACTTTTTATCAGAATCAAAATGCTTAATATCAATCAGCGGGATTGAATCTTTTTGTTTCAAGATGATTATTTTTTTATAAATAATGGCAAATAGCTTTGCCAATGAATCAATGCTATTGTTATTTAAAATATAACTTAATGATATAATACCCAGTAATAATAAGGAAATCAGCATCAGGGTGATAGTTACTATCCATGTACCGGTTAATCCCATAATAGTTATCAGTACACGATATAATGCCATTCCTACTATACCGCCTGTATAAGGAGTGATGGTTTCAGGATATAGTACGGTCACAAGAAGAGAAGCAACAACCATACAAAACGACAGTGAAAAGATATGCTCCAGCACAGGTTCTATAGATTTATATTTTGCTAATCCCCAACCCGTTAAAATCAGAATAGCCACGGTACAATATGATGTTAATCCAAACGAGATGCGAAGAACCTGCGCAATAATAACACCCAATGGTCCTAATACATTCCCTACCGTTGAATTGCCCAACGCCTCATAGTCGGAAATATGAAAGCTAACAAGCGACAAAAAGATAATTATGGCAAAACCCCATAACACCAGGCATACTATTTCAGCCATCCGATTTGACATAGTTCTATTAATGCAAACTCCCTAAAATAAAATTATTCGACCCTGTCATGCTGGACTTGTTTCAGCATCTTTTCTTTAACTGATATCCTGAAATGATCCTGAAACCAGTTAAGGACATGATTCAGGATGACTGTCGCTAAACACCATACCCATATAGTATGCATAATGATACAAGACCAATGCCTATGGTGTAATATCCAAAATAGTTCAAATGCAGCATTTTAAGCATAACAATTAATAACTTCAGCGATAACAGTGCTGCAATAAATGTAACAACCATTGCTATAATGGTTGGCACAACTATCTGGTGAATACCATCTATGGCAAAGAGCTTTCGTGACTCAAGAAGCCCTGCGCCGGCAATGACCGGTATGGCCATTAAAAATGAAAATTTGCCGGCTTCCTCTGGTTGTAATCCTGCCATTAAACCGCCTGCAATGGTGCTTCCCGAGCGTGAGATTCCGGGTAAAATAGCAACAGCCTGAAACAATCCTATGAAAAACGCCTGCCAATAGTGCATCTCTTCACATTTTCGGTTTTTCTTAGTTAATGTATTAGCCTTTATCAGCATGATGCCGTTTGCCACAAGAAGTATACTCACAATAGCGGGGCTTGCTATAGCAGCTTCTACATAGTCATTAAACAGTATGCCAATAATAGCTGCAGGGATTGATGCTATGATAACATGTACAACAAATCTGCAATTGGGACCCCAATTTTTTTTATATAGTTCGTTGATAGTTCCATTAATCAGGGCAACGATATCATGATAGTAAAATATGATAATTGCACACAAACTTGCTAAATGGAGTGCAACATTAAAAAAAAGTTTTATTCCTTCATCCATGCCGCTGAAGATGGAATTAAAATATGGGATGGATTCAAGAAGCGATAGATGTCCTGATGATGATACCGGGAAAAATTCAGTAATACCCTGGATGATGCCCAGAACGCAAAACATCACAATAACATATGCCATGTTAAATCTCCTGAATGATAGTTTCTACCAATGGGGTGTTGTTGGTAAATCGGTGGGCAATCATTTTAACAAGCTTTTTTACCGCTACCGATAGATTTTCTGAAGAAGCGTTTTGTGCCAGATGTTTTTCTATGGTGGCGCTTAATTCTTTCTGGAGAACCTGTAAAAATTTATCATTTTTTAATCCTATGAAACCCTTGGCAATAATAGCAGGTGGATAAAGTAGCAAGCCGTCGCCAATGACAATACTTATAACAATAACTCCATCCGAAGATAATGTTTTGCGTTCAGCAATAACCTCATCGGTAATGTCACCAATATAGTTGCCATCTACATAGACAGTTGAAAGTGGGATGCTTCCCCTTTTTTCAAAACTTTTATCGGTAAGCTCAATGATATCACCATTTTCTGCCACAATAATATCTTTAGGTTTTATGTTGAGTGATTCGGCAAGCGCAGCATGTGCTTTTAGGTGGCGATATTCCCCATGAACAGGTAAAAAGTATTTTGGTTGAGTAAGGGTAATCATTAATTTTAATTCTTCCTGGGATGCGTGACCGGATACATGAATATCCTCATCCTGTTCATAATATACTAAAGCGCCTAGCTGCATCAATGAATTGATAACATTATAAACCATACGCTCATTGCCCGGTATAACCGATGCTGTTATCACCACCGTATCACCGGCACTGATTCTGAAATGCTTGTGTGTACCATTTGCCATGCGATGAAGAGCTGACATTGGCTCGCCCTGCGAACCTGTACACAGCACCACCAATTTTTTATGGGTGTATTTACCGGTATCCTTTGCATCAATAATAAGATCTTTTTTATACTGTAGATATCCTAACTCGGTTGCTATCTCCACATTTTTCTGCATGGTAGTTCCCGATATAATAACCTTACGATTGTATTTCTGGGATGCTTCAAGCACTTGCTGGATACGGTGAATATTAGAAGCAAAACTTGCTACAAAAATACGTCCTTTTGATCTGGCAAATATTTCCAGCAGTTTCTTTTTCAATATTATTTCGGATGGAGTGTACCCTGGCTTTGTTGCATTGGTACTATCGCTTATGAGGAGCAGCACATCCTGCTGCCCGTACTCGGCAAAACGATGCAGATCGGCAACCTTTCCATCAACTGGAGAATAATCTATTTTAAAATCGCCTGTATGAATGATTATACCAAGCGGTGTTTTTATGGCAAGCCCCACACCATCAATAATAGAATGGTTAACCAGTAAAAATTCAATGATAAATGGACCAATGTGGATGGTATCTCTGGGTTCAATCTCGATAAATGTGTGCTGGCTTACCGGCCGTTCGGCAAGCCTGCTTGCAACAAGTCCCAGGGTAAGCTTTGTAGCATATACCGGAACGTTAATTTTTTGGAGAAAGAACGGGATAGCACCAATATGGTCCTCATGACCATGAGTAATGATTATACCCTTAACTTTATGCTTGTTTTCCAGAATATAGGTAAAATCAGGGATCATAAAATCTATCCCTGGTGTTTCACCATTGGGGAATGATATCCCGCAGTCAATGATGAGCATCTCATTGTCGTACTCAATAACAAGCATATTGCCGCCAATGGCATGAAGTCCGCCTATAGGAATAATTCGTATCTTCTTTTCTTTCATAAGCCTGTATGTCCAAAGCCTCCGTTATTTCGTTTTGTATCTGAAAGTTCAGCTACTACTGTAAAGGTAGCTGGTACTGTTTGAGCAATGATCATCTGTGCAATGCGCATATTGTTCTCTATGGTGAATGGTTTGTCGCCTAGATTAATAACAATTAATTGTATTTCACCACGGTAATCTGCATCAATAGTCCCCGGTGTGTTGAGTAAAGAAATGCCATGATTTATGGCAAGTCCACTTCGCGGTCGTATCTGTGCTTCATAGCCTGGTGGTAATTCAATGGATAATCCGGTTGGTATCAATGCCCGCTGAAAAGGCTGCAGGGTGACCGGTTCATCCAGAAAAGTATATATATCAGCACCTGATGCACTGGGTGTTAAGTAATCAGGTTTTTTTGCACCATGTTTTAGCGTAATCTTTATTGTTATCATATAAATTATATTGAATTATGAATAAATTATATCATGCCATGATATAATTGTTGACATTTTTTTCAATTAGTATATAATTTTTTTAGAAATTAATCTACTACAAATTGTTGTAACAATACAATGCATGGGACACACTATGCATAAATGGAGTCATAACGTATTGGCACCATAAAAAAAACAAGAAAAATTTAAGGAATAGTCATGGAAGATAACGGCTTAACTTTTTTTGAAGAAACAGAATTAACACCTGAAACGTTTGAAGGACTTGAAAAAAAGGTATACGACCTTCGCAACCTTCTGGAAATGGGGATAAGCCTTTCTTCCAATCTGCAATTTGAAAGCCTGGTTGAATCGTTATTATACAGTTGTATTGGTCAGATGTTTGTAGAGCAGGTTGCACTTCTTTTGCAGAAGGATATTGATGTAAACGACTATTACATACACATGACCAAAGGCTATGATACTGAATGTAAGAATGGTATCGTATTACTTGAAACCAGCCCATTAATTGGATTTCTTGCTAATAACCCTTATCCTATAGAATACGAAACGTTATTGGAATTGCCGGATATTCTTGAGGATTTAAAAGCAATAGCATTCTTAAATCCTTATATTGTAGTACCATTGAAATCAAAAGATTCATTGATGGGGATTTTGCTTTTAGGGAAAAAGATATCAGGGGAAGGATTTACCAATTCAGAAAAAGAATTTTTACATTATGTTGCCCGCTTTGGCGCAGTTGCTGTTGAAAATTCACGTCTGTATTTGATGTCTACGCTTGACCGTATGACACGGTTATATATCCATCATTATTTTGAAATCCGCCTCATGGAAGAGATGAAGCGCAGTCAGCGATATAATGTTCCGTTATCGCTTTTAATTAGTGACATTGATCATTTTAAACGATTCAATGATACCCATGGGCATGTGCAGGGCGATAGCGTTTTAAAAGAGGTGTCCCAGCTTTTTTTAAAAGATTTACGTAAGATGGATATCCCTTCGCGGTATGGTGGGGAAGAATTTGCCGTAATTTTGCCGCAGACACACCTTGAGCAGGCAGGAATTGTTGCTCAAAGGTTGCGCAAATTGGTTGAGCAACATCAATTTAAAGGGCAGGAAGATGTTTTGCATGTAACTATCAGCATAGGTGTTGCACAGTATGACCCCAATAAGGATAAGGACATCAAGGGGTTCATAGCGCGTACCGATAAGGCTTTATATAAGGCAAAACAGATGGGAAGAAATAGAGTTGCCCTCTTTAAGTAAAATGTCGATAGTAAATGGTATAGAATACATTATTCCAAGAAAGGATAAACAATGGATTTACTTGTACAGTTTAAAGAAGCGCTGAAACTGGAGCAAGACGGTAAATTCCAGGAAGCTTTAACGTTATATACATCTATTATTACGGCGGATAATTCCTTCAGGGCAGCTTTGTTAAATTTAGGGTCATTGTATTATCGCATGAAACGTTACAATGAAGCTCTGGATAGCTTTATGGGAGCACTTAAGCTTAAAGAGGATTATATTGTGTTATTCAATATAGGTACTCTTTTTTTCAGGATTGGACAGTATAAAAAAGCAATAGTTGTTTTGAATCAATGTAAAAAATTGAACTCTGATTTTGTAATAGCTTTGCTTGTAAAAGGTATAGCTTTTAGTAAGTTAAATCACTATAAAGCAGCTCTTGCATGTTTCAAGGAAGTACTGGCAAAAAATCCTGAAAATAAAGTTGCGTTGACAGCCATTGTCCTTCTTTTCTATGAACAAAAAAATTATAGTGGAGCATTATATTATTTGCGTAAATATGAAGGTTATTACGCATCATTTCGCTTCAAAGATATAGCACAGGATATAATTTTGAAATGTGCCAGACATGAGAGCGCTGAACTTATACATTTTTCATTACAGAAGCAAGAATTTAAAAAATTTGATGAGTTTGTAGCGACAGTTCCTGAAACAATTTTTAATGACAGTAAGGGCGATATTGCGTCAAAGATTAAGCACCTGGAAAAGCACATTAGAACAACACCTGAAGCAGAATCACTACTATCATTAAGCCTGTGTTACCTGTTTCAGGGGAACAGTCAAAAGGCGATTTATTATTTAGCGCAGGTTACACAATCGAGTTGATAGTGTAGTCACAATAAAAAAAATGTAACCCCACCAAGCATTATTATGGCAATGACAATTTTTTTTGCAACCATAGGATAATTTTGCTTAATTTTATTCCAGACTAGTGCACATACTACCATAGCTGATAAAAGTGCTAAAAATGCCATCAAACTTTCCAGTATACCAAACTGTTGATTCACAATTACTTCCAATGATTTTCCGTTCCAGATATGTCTGTATATAATCTGAAGATGCAACCAGTAAACCAGCAGGGATTCCTGCCCAATTGTGATTAAAAGTGTATGGCTCTTTTGTTTCAAAGAAAGATAGAGTTGTACAATAAACATTATAGTGATGACCATAGCATAGCGTGTAATAAAAAAAAGAGGGCTTGGTTTTATAGTAAATGATTGATTTTTTAATAAGTAATGAAGAGTTAATGTACCACAAATGCTTATTGAAATGGCAAAGATAATGGATGATGTAAAAAATAGCTTTTTTTTAATAGAAGGAATATTAATGTAGATGATACCATAAGCAGCACCTAAAAATAAAAAGCCATGCCATGGAAATATGGGGAAAAAAGAACCATGAAGTTCGTTGCAATAACATGCTAATGGTAATGGAATCCATTGCGAAAAATCTATAGTCCATATATAAGGACTTGCTATAACAACCGTTAATCCATATAATGTAATAGCACCATGATAAAGTCTGTCAGATGGAATTACCATTCGCAAAAGGAGCAGTAGTAATAATCCTGAGCCAATACATTGTAATACGTCAGCATTATAAAAAGAATTCATTTCTATAGGGGTGGCATAGATAATAATATTTTTTAATGAAAAGTAAGGGATATGGATTAAATATCCTATAATTACAATTAAAAATATTCTGCTAACTCGTTTAAAAAAAGTTGAGCCAAATTGTATAAGCTCTTTTCTTTTGCCATACGTTGCGATTATAAAAGAAAAACCTGAAATAAAAATGAATGCTGGTGCTACCAATCCATTGATAAAATTCAGAATATCAAACCACATGGTATTTCGCAATGGAGGGAGCATGAAACAATTTACAACATGGACTTCGATCATGATGATCAGTGCCCATGCTCTCAGATAATCTATAAAGTCTAATCGCTGTGTTTTCATTATTTGCTAAAATAACATTATTACTATGCAATAAACTATCCAATATCCAATATGAAATATTGATGTATGATCGCAAGCTAATTATCATTTATTTTATAGGTGATAGTACTTCAGAAGGCGGTCCCATATGGTATTGACCGATGCACCTGCTTTCAGTTCTTTTCGATGCTTCGTTTGCGGTAAGCAATATGGTTAAATGCCTGCATACGGCATTTAACTTCTTTTCAGAATCGTTAATAAAGAGAAAGATAAAGGTGTTTAGGGGGGCTCGCAGTGCTCAGCATTGGAGTTTAAGCAACGTTAAATGTTTGATGGTGATACAGGTAGTTTATCCAATGTTCATAGATTCCTCCTTCCGGAGTTGATTATCTATTACCGATAACTATCGAATATAATCGTATCTAAAAAAATACTGTAAACTAATTATTAATGGTACTATTAATCATTTATAAATATTAGGAATATAGTACACTGATAATAAAAAAGGCGCTTTTTCAAGGCGCCTCACCGCTGGTATCACTTATACTTATCTTGTATGATGGAATGTCATTCTTTTTTAAAATATTTCTATATTTACTAATTTGATTGTCATCAAGATTGGTAATGCGAACTTTATAAAAGTAACCTTCTTTTACAACTACAACTGGTTTATCAACAAGCCCTTCTATCTTTTCTTTTAATTTATCAGCATTGAGCTTTGAATAAAATGCTCCAGTTTGTATTGCAATGCCACTTTCAATACTTGATTTTTCATAGGTGTTTTCCTGATAGTTAGTATCCTCAACAGCTTCTCCGAATACACCAACATCACTGGATTTGTTACCCGGCTGCGAATCATTGCCATATGATACTACGGATATTCCCACTTTTGCTTCACCTTTTTCAAGCATACCCAGATCTCTGGCAGCTTTGTAAGATACATCAAGTATCCTGTTTTTTTTGAATGGACCCCTGTCGTTGACAGTAACCTGTATTTTTTTTCCATTCTCTAAATTTGTTACCATAATGATGCTGCCAAAGGGAAGGGTGCGGTGAGCAGCAGTATATTTGTTCATGTCAAATGGTTCGCCAGATGCAGTCAATCTCCCTTGAAATTCTCTTCCATACCAGCTTGCCATGCCAACCTGATAGTAGTTTGATTTTTCATCAGTGTTTGTGGCCGCAACATTTGGATTCATGTCTGAATAAACAGGCGAATCATTTGTAGTGGAATTTTCTTCATTCTGCCCAAAGGTGAATGTGTCATTGCGTTTGGTCATAACGCTGTTGGGCGCACATGATGACAAAAGACTGATCATGAGAACTATCGCCCATACTATATATACAGGATGATTACGCATAAATTTCCTCCTTGTAAAAGCCATAAAATTATACAGACAGTCATCCGGGGTATCTGCATAGTAATTATCGGAATTATGTAAATGCTGCTTTATTTAATTTTCAAAATAAAAAATGATGCTTGACCAAATAGAGGTAATACGCAAGGTTACCATTGATTAAAAGTTAAAAAAAATATGTTATGAAGATAGTTGCGAGTAAACCAACAATTACACGAAAAGAATTAGAAGGAGTACTGGATTGTCTTATCCAGGATAATTTAGCTTCCGGTTCTGTTGTGAAGCAGTTTGAGCAGGCATTGAGCACTACTATTGGCATAAAATATGCTCTTGCTACCAACTCGATTTTTGGAGCTTACCATTGTATATTTACTGCACTGGGTATTACGGCTGGAGATGAGGTTATTATTCCATCATATTTTGATGCTGCACCGCTCAAGGCATGTCATGTTATTGGCGCTATTCCTGTTCTTGTTGATATTGCCGAAAACTGTTATCATCCATCAAAGGAAAATATACAGGGAGCTATCACCCAAAAAACGAAAGCGATAGTTGTTGGGCATACATTTGGTTTTCCAGCACAGTTAAACCTTAATGATAGTGCAATCCCTTGCATTCTTGATATTTCCCATGCTATTGGTATGGATGCTGGCGAGCTTTTTGATACAGCGCCATCATTTGCTGTTGCATCGTTTGCTCCATCAATGATGATTACCACGGAAATGGGCGGTATGATATTTACCAATAATTCGCGCTATTTTTCATATATCCGCGATATACGGAATGGAATGCCCCATGAACATATTGCTGGATTTGAATATTGCATGAGTGATGTACACGCTGCGATGGGTATAAATCAGTTGCTTAAATTAAAGGATTTTGTTAAGCGAAGACGCGATATTGCTCGCATATACTATGATGCATTGAGTAAAACCCATCACAGTACCTTTTATGCTTTCAGCGAGCACTTTACCTATCAGACATTCCCTGTTTTGTTTGATGCTCAGCCTGATATTGTTGATAAGTACTTTAAAAAAAATGCAATAGAGATTTATCATCCAATTGATGTACCACTGCATCAGTATATGAAACTGCGTAATCTTGATTTTCCTCATAGTGATAGATTGTCCAAAAAGCTGTTTTCATTGCCAATGTATCCTGCTCTGACAAAACGAGAAATAGAAAAAGTTGCAAGGATAGTAACCATGCTTGCCTGAAATATGCAGGTAATTGTTCAACAGGTATATTGTTGCCAATTTCATTGTTTAACTGGTTATAGTTATTGCATGGTTCAGTACTGTTGATAGTAGTTTGTTATTGTGCTATTGTGGTATCGTAAGGGTGTGTATTGCTCCATATTGTTAAAACAAGTTTACAATTATGTTTATTTGATTATAATACTACTCCATGCATTATTATATTGTTGCGAGGTGAAAAAACCATGTATATACTAACAGTTGAAGATTATATTTCAGCCGCCCACCAGCTTATAGGGTATAAAGGCAGATGTGAAAATATTCATGGGCACAACTGGAAGATTGAAATATCGGTGTGTGGTGAAAAGCTCAATGACATAGGAATAATGATTGACTTCCATGATCTTAGAGCCATGATTAAAGAAGTTCTGGATGAATTTGATCATAAAAATTTAAATGACGTCGATGTATTTAAAAGTTTAAATCCTAGCTCAGAACATTTGTCAAGGATTATATATGAAAATATGAGTATAAAACTGGGTCAATATTCAAAAGATAACAATACAGAAATAAAATTATTGAGTATAGTGGTATGGGAATCTGCAACATGTCGTTCTGCATATCAAAAAAATTTTTTGATTAGTACTTGATTTTTTTTTATATCCGTGATTAATGGTTGAGTAATAAACAATAAAATAAATTTTATTATTATAAAGGAGTGAAAGTATTATGAAGAAGATTGCATCTCTTATTCTTATCGCTGTATTTGCAGTTGCTGTAGCATTTGTTGGCTGCAAAAAAGAAGAAGCACCAGCTCCAGAACAGCAGGTTCAGGAACAGCCAGCAGAAGAAGCTCCTGTTGAAGCTCCAGCACAGAAGTAATTAAACTTCAATTTTATTGGCAAGAGGGACATCAATGATGTCCCTCTTTTGTTAATGAAAAGATAATTTGTATTAATTTTTTTCATTTATTGTATTATGTTATTATGCAGAGAGGGTAGCATTAATTGTTAAAATTAATTCTTTGGTAGTGACGTATATATGCAAGGCATATACCGTAGATTCATAGTAAAAAAAATAAGATAATCCATACAACAATACTGTTACCTGCTATGCTGTTTTCCCGGTAAATTATTCAAGGAAAATTTATAAAACTTTTACACGCTATAGTGATAAACTATTAACATTTATTCCTGAATATATTGTTTTATATCGGGATGCTTTATTGCATAGGTAAGAATTACATAGTCATCACTACTATCGTATTTTTCAACCAATCCATCTTTTACAACATCAACGTCTTCAGAAAATATTCCTCGGGCAATATATTGAGCATTCAATAGGGCGGCTTCCTTTGCAGTTTCGATTGCCTGTATGCCGGAGGTGCCTGGCTTTGGATACCCTTTGCAAATAATGACATAGGTGGAATCGTCCTGGAGATATTTTTTTACTAAAACATCAGGTTTACCCTGAATGCTTATCTGCTGAGAACAAGCAACAAAAAGGATAGCAACGATACTAGTAATGAATTGGATGTGTTTCATTGTGTCATCTCCCTGCAATATAATTTGTACTTTACAACTGCATCGTACTGGTAAGTTTTAGGTAATCTGTGCAAAAACTATGCACTTGTGACTTGAATCCAAGACTTATATTAAATGTCAATATGTAATAAATCAGTTTTATTTATTACAATTTTAAAGTTATTTGTCAAGGCTTCTTTTTTCAATAGTTCTAATATTACAATTTTTGATTTAGTCAAATTATTGGAATTAAATGTCATAGTACTTGTTAATTTTAAAACTGACATGTGAGAATATATCTCATTACCAATACTTACTTCTTTAAGATTTGTAAATAAAATCATCTTTAGTAAACCATCTTTAATATCTTCTAATGAGGGTATAATGCCTTGTTTGCTGTGTTTACCTTCAATAAGATAGATATTTTTATTCTTTATTTCAATTTCATCACAGGTAAAAAAATAGTTACCACCCAAATAATTTTTAATAGTCAATTTTGCTTTAATCCCTGATAAATTTTCTTTAGGTTGTTTGGTATTACTTTCTCTATTTTGAGCTTTTTTTGCTAAATCTCTTGAGAAGTTAATGAAATTTTTCTTCCCTTTCTTTAATTCATCAATTCTTTTTGTAGCATTACTACTTGAATGCATGACTACACCAAGTTGTTTTGATATTTTTTCATATGAAACAAGAGCTTTTGTTCCAATATCCACAACCATATCTATTTGTTTTAAATTCCAGTGCAATGCATCTGATTGATAATCAATAATAGTATCAATTTGAGCAAGTATATGATCTACATCAAACCTTTGATTTGTGATTTTATTATTATAAGCTGGATTTTTCTCAGCATTATTGTAATAAGCGATTATTACATATATTCCTAATAGACTCATCAACGAAATTGTATCCCATTGTAAAAAATCTCTGTCCCCATCTTTACCTTCATCTTTCAATATTGGTATTATAGTGATTTTTTTTCCCTGGTATTTTAACGAATCATATATTCGTGCATAAGGGTACGAACGTGTTCTTTTACATGAAACCCACCAGCTACATGCAATCTTTATATTGGGATTAATATTTATAATAAATGTAGATGAAATACTCAACGCTCTTTCTATATCATTAAGAGTGTATTCCTTTAATTCTCTACACAAAAAAGGTTTATATGCTATACCTTCAATTTTAGCTAACACATCCATATTTTACATTTTCTCGTATTATTACTTCAAAGGAATCTATGTTGTTGTCAAAAGTTAATTGTCCTTCAAACCCAACTTTTTTTGTGATTGTAGGGATTAAAGACTTTTTTATTTCTATACCAATGCTATTCCTTTGTAATTTCCGTGCTACTTTCATGGTAGTACCACTTCCCGCAAAAGGATCTAGTATAGTTTCTCCTTTATATGAAAATAAAGTAATTATCCTATAAGGTAACTCTTCCGGAAAAGCAGCAATATCTTTTTCAAGAGTAGAGCCTGGTAATACATTTACCATCTCCCAAAGAGTCATATACCATTTATTATTAGAAAATTCTTTTACATCTATCTTTGAATCCTCTCTTGTTTCTTTTGAAATAGAACGATAGATAAATTTCCCTTTTTGAAATATCAGTATGCTTTCAAGGAGGTTATCAGGATAAAAATACATGGGATATGGGTTCTGTAATAAAACACCACTTCGCTTGCTTATTCTTAAATAACCATCAGGTTTTTTCCATATAATTCTGTCTCGATATCTAAAACCAGCGTTCTGGAAAATTTTTGTAGCATCAGCAACAATAGGGAATTTTTCCCCATTGACTAACATATCATCAATATTTAAAACTGCTATACGTCCATCCTGTAAAACACGGTATATTTCTTGTGCAACTTTAGTTAAAACACCAAGATAGTGATCATAGTTTTTAAAAAGCTCCTTATAATCAAAAGGCGCATTAAAATAGGGTGGCGAGGTAACCATGAGGTGTATGCTTTCATCAGGAATTTCTTCCATGGACATACAATTGCCAATAATTAGTTTGTGTTGTGTAGACATTGTTAACCTTTTAGCAAATAATGAAATTACTTATTTAAATATTCATTGTATGAGTATTAAAAAAATAGCATGCCAAACATTGCATGAAAAGCTTAATCTACCGATTGGGAAGTATCCTTACAGTAAATATAATTCTTTATCAGCAAGCAATTGATATCCTGAGTCTCGTAATACTTTTTCTGCTGCTTTAGGATTGTCTACCTGAAACACAAATGCTGACTCTTCATGTGGTTTGATAGTAAATCCATAAGCATCGTCAACGTTAATAGAATGTTCTTTTAGTAGTGCAGCAACTTTATGGAGACTACCTGGCTTGTCCTGTATTTTCACAGCAACTATCTCTTTCAATGTGGCAGCAATACCTTCATCTTTTAATGCAGTACACCCATCCTCTGGGCGATCCAGCAAAAGTTTAATAATGCCGTAATCACCAGAATCATTGATGGTAATAGCCCTGATATTAATATTCTGACTTGCAAGAACATTGGTTATTCGCTCAATTTTTCCTGGTTTATTTTCTGCAAACACAGATACCTGATATGCCATAGTACACCTCCATAGCTGCATAATTATTATTGATAGTGTTAACAACAGCTTTTTTCATGCGTTCAACAATTAACAAAAAGATTTTACAATGTTTCGCACCCTCAAGCATATTGACAAGTAACGTTTTATATACTCCATATTTATAACATACGGTTGTCAAAAACACGTTTGGCTTTCCCTTCACTGGGTGGCAATGAGCCTGGCTCTAATAAATCAATACGAGGATTAATAGTAATAAGTGCTTTCAGAGCTTCTTTGAGTTTACTCTTAATGTGATCAATCTCTTTAATATCACCATGAAAAAGTTTTGAGTATAGCTCAACCTTAATATGCATTCGGTCTAAATTATTTTCACGGTCAAGTATGATCTGATAGTTATTGCCAATTTCGGGAAACTTCATAAGGACAGTTTCTATCTGTGAAGGGAATACATTTACACCACTTACAATGAGCATATCGTCTGTACGCCCTTTTATACGATCAATGCGATAATGGGTGCGCCCACATTGGCATGGTTCGGGTATAATACGGGTGAGATCGCGAGTTCGATATCGTAAAATTGGCATAGCTTCACGGTTAATATGGGTTAATACAAGCTCGCCTTCTTCACCAGGTTGTAATACTTCACCTGTTTCAGGATTGATTATCTCAACAATATAGTAATCTTCCCAGATATGCATGCCATTTTTATAGGTACACTCAAAAGCAACACCAGGTCCGTTCATTTCACTTAAGCCATATGAATTATATGCGTCTATACCACATTGTTCTTCAATCTTTTTTCGGGTTGCTTCGGAATATGGCTCAGCGCCCAGATATGCTTTTTTCAATGTCAGCTCGTATGGATCAATCCCTTCAGCACGTATTGCTTCTACCATGTGCAGACAATAGCTTGGTGTGATATGTATAATGGTTGTTTCAAAATCCTGAATTAACTGAATCTGGCGTAGCGTGTTCCCTGAGGATGAAGGTATTACCATACATCCTAACATCTCAGCACCATAATGTAATCCCAACCCACCGGTAAAAAGCCCATAGCCCATCATATTCTGGAAAACATCATCTTGTGTTGCACCAGTGGCAACCATGCACCGTGCAACCAGATCAGCCCAGTCACTAATGTCTTTAGCAGTGTAAAAAATAACAGTGGATTTACCGGTTGTTCCCGAGGAAGCATGCATCCGCACAACCATTTTTTTAGGTACTGCCACCATACCATCAGGATAGCTTAAGCGAAGGTCATTTTTTGTTGTAAATGGCAAGTCTTTGATATGCTCCAGTGTTTTGATTGCCTCTATATTAATGTTGTTTTCTGTAAATACCTTTTTATAAAAGGGGGTAACGCTGGCAGCCTGCAGTGTTTTCTTTAGTTTTGTAAGCTGCAGTGTTTCAAGATCTTTTCTGCTGATAGTTTCAATATTGTTATTCCAGTACATGGCAACCTCTTTTAAAAATGTACACACGTTTACTGTACTATAGAAGTGGAACTATGGCCCATTTCTACGATGGCAGTGCTGTGACATTGTCACTGCTTCCATAGGTTGTCAAGAAGATATTGATTTACAGTAGCTATCGCCGCCATTAATGAATTATATCATTGTTGTCAGGATAGTAATGTCTGCGTGCCCATTCTAATTTTTGTTTTTCTTCAGGTGTAAGCGAATTATAGCCATAATGGGTAATTTTATCAAGAAGTGTATCAATAATCTCCTTTGCCTTAATGCGATCATCAATTCTTTTTTTATGTTTTGCCAGGCGATAGTTCCTGGTAATTGAAGCAAATGGATTAAATGAAGTTTTTTGGCGTAACCAGAATCTTGTTTTTAAAAGAATAAATCCCGTAATAAAACCACCTAAATGACCGATATGGCTTACGTTACCACCCAACCCCTGTGCTGATGCGATAGTGCCAAAAAATTCTATGCCACCAAAAAGTAAAACTAAATATTTCATCTTGATTGGGAAAATAAAATAAAGAAGGACCTCTCTGTCAGGCCATATCATCCCATATGCCAGAAGAATTGCATAGATGGCACCTGAAGCTCCTATTGTCACGGGATTATATCCATTGGTAGCATAAATATAATAATTCATAAAAGCAATCCCAATCCCTGCGCCAATACCACTGTACAGGTAAAAGCGCATAAAGTTTTTGCTTCCAAAAAGCTCTTCTAAATCACAGCCAAACATCCACAGGGCAAACATATTGAAAAATATATGAAAAAAATTTCCATGTAAAAACATATACGTAACAGGTTGCCACAGCTTAAATTCATGAATAAATCCAATATGGTGGATGCCAAATGTGTATTCGATTAAACCAGGTGCAACAATGTTGCCAAAAAGCTGTATGATATAGACAACGCTGGTAAAAACTATAATTTTCTTAAGTGATGTTGTAATAGGTCCACCAAAGCGATATTGTGTTTGCATGATTTTCCCCGATTTAATGATAGTAAGAGCCTTTATTAAGAAATATAGTTTATGCTGCAATAAATGCAAAATTTTGTTTCAGTGATAATAGCTAATACTGCCGCCCAATTTACTGATATTTTTGTCGGATTGCATCAAAGTCATCTGCATTTTGTATAAACAGTTCAAAAAGGTGTGGATCATATCGGTGTGGTTCACTTTTCATTATTTCAATAGATTTTTGATGGCTATATGCTTCTTTATAGGGGCGTATGGTTGTGAGTGCATCATAAACATCGACAATGGTTACTATGCGCGCTGATAATGGGATTTCATCTTCTGAAAGCCCATAAGGATATCCTGTTCCATCCCATGTCTCATGGTGATATAACGTAACATCCATTGCCATGGATAAAAATGAGTCCTGTCCCATCTCCTGCGAAGCACGTTTTAATGCATTATAGCCAATGGTTGTATGGGTCTTAATTATTTCAAATTCTTCATGGGTTAGTTTCCCTGGTTTTAACAATATAATATCAGGTATCCCAACCTTGCCAATATCATGCAAAATAGATGAATCGTATAAATCACGAAGGTATTGATTGCTTATTTCTAACACAGCTCCTGAATATTTTGCAATCTGTGCAAGGAGCATACAGTAGATGCGCATACGGTCAAGATGGTAGCCTGTTTCAGGATCGCGAAGCTCGGTCAAACTGCTGAGTGCAAATATTGTAGCTTTCTGAGTTTTAAGCAATTGATGAGTGCGTATCTTTACAATTTGCTCTAACTTTTTGTTATACATATCAAGTTCATGAAGCAGTTCGCCACGCTGTATACTGAATACAATATGTCCGCTTATGGTTTCAGCAAATTGGATATGATCATTGTTAAAGGCATTGGGTTGAACAGATGCAAAAAGCAGAAAACCTTTTAATCGGTTGGCAATAATGAGCGGTATGGTCATGCTGGAGCGCATACCTTCCTGTAAAAGAAGTTTTGTTCTTTCAGATGAAGGATTTTGCCTGTAGTATTCTTCTAAATCATTGATGATGTGATATTGCTTTGTTTCAGAAACTTTGAGTAATGAAGAATCGCTTAAGGGAAACTTATCATTAATATTTATTAAAATATTTTTTGTTGATGATACAAGACGTGTTTCTACCTGCCCGGCATCATTGATGATAGCTACTGCCAGACGATCAAATGGAATTGCATTGTTCAGACTTTTTGCTATAATATCAAAAATCTCTTCAAATGCAGCACCCTTGTTTAACAACCCTATTATTTCATTTAATCGGGTAATTTGCTGAATATAGCGGTCACGTTCTTCCTTAAGTTTTTTTCTTTCAATAGCCCTCTCAACTGATTTATCCAGTATCCCAAAATCGGTTAACGGTTTCTGGATAAAATCATATGCTCCGCTTTTTAAAGCAACAAGCATATCCTCATTGCTACCATAGCCGCTAAGCACTATCTTGGGAATATCAGGAAATTTTTCCGCCATCCTTTTCAGGAGTTCCCGGCCGTTCACATTGGGCATGTTAAGATCTGTCAATACAAGATCAACCGCTTGTGATAGAAGAATGTCCATGGCACTATGTCCATTACCGGCTGTAAGTACTGCATATCCTTTCAATTGAAGATAGCGTGAAAGGATGTCCCGTATTGATTCCTCGTCATCAACAACCAGCACAGTGGTTGCAATAGTTTGTGGTTTTGCATCATCCATGATTTTTAAGGGTAACTCATAATGTAATGCATGTATTTCTTATACTGTATGGTGCTTTTGGAGCTACGTCAACTGTAAAATTATATAAGTACCTAAAAAAATAGGTAAAATTGGAATAGAAGGATTCATCTATAAAGTCGATTATTCATCATTTAAATAATTGGGGAATGAGTTTTGACGCTCTTTTTTACTCAGCACGGACATGGCGATGAACAATTTTTAAATGGTGAGTATTATTGCAATTATCATAATAATTTTTTTGGTTGATTTTTTTGCATAAATATTACACTTTAAAATTATATACTAAATATCTTAAATACTATACGTTTTAGGACATCATTATGATTTTGATACAAAAATTTGAATCATGGGCAATAAAGCCCTTTTATACTATATTCAATTTTTTCAGTGAGCGTATTTCCTATACATTTGGAATAGCTTTTACTACAAGTTTAGGCGGCTTTATCATTGCTGCATATATAGCTCTTTTTCTTATTGCGACGGTAAGGTTTAATATCAGTAATACAGGGTCAGATTTTGTGATGCTTTTTTCAGGTTTTACGGTATTTGTTTATGCTCCGTTATATTATCTGCACTTTGGTCTGTTGTATAAAGCAGGCATTCCCTGTTTTACAAAGCGGCTTTCGCTCATCAATAAATATATTGAACATAATACGTTGCATCAAACAATGAGCGATGAAGAAGCTCTGCAACTTCTTCATGCGCTGGAACATCTTCCACGTGATAATATGGCTGCTGCATTGATTTATCCTTCCATAGTTATGGTTGTTTGCTGTCTGTACGAAGCAATCAAAGGAACTATCGCCAATGCGCTTTTTCTTTTATTGGGTATTGCATCAGCAATTTTTATCTATATATTTTTAACGTATATAGTAGCTGAACTTTTGTCTGGAAGAATGCGTCGCAAAATAAAATGGTTACTGGTAAAACGTGGCATATCATTTGATGAGCGGTATATCTTAAGTATAAGGGGTAAATTTATTTTCATCAATATTATGGTTATGGTTGCCATGTTTGAATTGGGTGTAATGGTGTATTATAACAACTATGAGTTGTTTTCAATAATACCGCTGATGTTTATATCAATAACAGGAATACTTGTATTTGTTATTTTGTTCTTTTATTTACTTTCTATTGAAGAATCGTTAGGCGAGATTGAGTCGGCGGCTGTTGATTTAGCCCGCGGGGGAAGTGGTTTGCTCTTTTTGCCATATCTTGATAAAGAGCTTATCAATACCAGTAAAGGGTTTATTGCCGCTGCTTATGAGGTTAATGATATACGAAAAAATCTTGAACAAAAAGTTGAAGAAAGAACAGAAGAATTGAATAAAGCGCTAACAAGCCTTAAAGAAAAAAATGATTTAATTGCAAAAGAGCTCAGAATAGCTGCAAACATACAACAGGGTATTTTGCCGCAAACACCTTTTGTGCATAATGCAGTCAAGATTGTAGCTTATAACAGGGCATCCAGCGATATTGGTGGCGACCTTTATGATATTATACAGATGCAGGATAATTGTATAGGTGTCCTTATTGCTGATGTTTCAGGGCATGGTATCCCTGCTGCTTTGATAAGTACCATGGTTAAGATTAGTTTCCGTGAATCGTGCAGTAACTATTTGCTACCCAGAAGAATCTTTGCTGATGTCAATAAGCAACTGGTCAATATAATTCGCACACAGGAGTACGCTACAGTATTTTTTATGGTGATATTTCCTACCTTTGATGTCATGTATGCAAACGCTTCACATCGTAAAGCAGTGGTATATAAACGGCAATCAGGAACTATAACGTACTGGGATACCGGTGGTATCTTTTTGGGAGCATTGCCAGATGAAGAGGTTGGGAGCCTTTTTGAGGATAATTTTGGAATACTGGAGTCTGGTGACAGAGTGTTTCTATACACTGATGGTTTGCCCGAATCGCGAAATTGGAATAATGAAGAGTTTGGTGATGAGCGTGTTGAAAGGCTTGTATCAGAAACAGTGAACATGTCAATTGAGGAGGCAAGGGATTATATTATTGCAGAGTGGGAAAAATTTCTTGGCGGGACACCTCCAAGAGATGACATGACATTTGTTTTTCTGGAATTAGACCCGATTTTATATAATGCATTACAGCATCGTGAAAGAGGAGAGCAGCTTGTTCACGAAAAGAAATTTAATTTAGCAATTGAAGAACTGAAAAAAGCAGTTATTATGAATCCTCAAGATATAAATGCTCTGCTATTATTGTCACGTTCATATATTTATATACATCACTATGACAGAGCACTTCCCTACCTTGTTGATTATATTGCAAAAAAACCTGATAACAGTTTTGCACACTATTTGCTGGCCATAGTCCATTACAAAAAAAATCAATTTGAAGAAGCATACAATGCTGCATCACAGGCATTAACCATGCAATCATCATACATTCCTGCTCTTTATAGTATGGCAGCTATCTGCAAAGCTTTAGAAAGGAAGGATGATGCAATACAATATTGCAAACAAATCTTAAAGCTGGATGCAGGGAATATAAAAGCACAACGACTATTACAAAAACTATCTCCCTAAGTAAGAGATTTATGCACCTGAATAAATGTATTGACCAGATTGTCAAAATAATGCAATGCATTGACAATAACATCAGGAGATTCCATATCCACTCCTGCTATTTTCAACTCTTCTAACGGAAACATGCTCCCGCCCAATCCCAAAAATTGCATATATTTTTTTGCCCCGTCATCACTGCTAAGTATCATCTGAGCCAGTGATAATGCTGCAGCAATACCCGTTGCGTACTTATACACATAAAATGCAGAATAAAAGTGTGGGATTCTAAGGTACTCCATGTTTAATTCAGAATCAATGACAATAGTCGATGCAAAATATTTTTGTAATAATGCTGCATAGGCTTCTGTTAAAGCTTGATAGGTTAAAGGCTGATTATTTTCAGCCATTGTGTGGATGATAAATTCAAATTCGGCAAACATTGTCTGTCTAAACAATGTCCCGCGTATCTCGTCTATTTCACGGTTAAGAATATATGCCTGCATCAGTGGGTTGTCCTGATACTTATTTAATAGATAGTGGCTTAAGAGCATTTCGTTTAATGTGGAAGCTACCTCAGCAACAAAAATAGTATATTCATGGTATACATAGGGCTGATATTTTCGTGAAAAATATGAATGCATTGAGTGTCCTGATTCGTGAATTAAGGTGTAAAGACTATTGATGGTGTTATCATAATTTAAAAGAATGTAAGGTGGTGAATCATAACAACCTGATGAGTATGCGCCGCTTATCTTTCCGCGATTTTCATACCGGTCAACCCACCCTGATAACAGTCCATCATGTAAAACAGAGGTGTAATCATCACCCAGTACTGTCAATGCTTCTATGCATGTTTCAACTGCTTCCTGATATTCCATGGTAAAGGGAACATCAGGAATTAAGGGAACATAGGTATCATAAAAGTGCAGTTCATCCAACCCAAGAGCTTCTTTGCGATAGTGTAAATAATGAAAAAGAGGATTGAGATTTTTTCCCACACTGTCAATTAAGGTATGATACACCGTTTCTGGAATATTATCAGGGAACAAAGCCTGATGAAGACAGCTTTTAAATCTGCGTACCCGTGAGAAAAATACATCTTTTTTTACCGAGCTTGCCAGTGATTGTGAAATGCTAAATTTATGACTGGCATACACATCGTAATAAGTATGAAAAGCATTTTTGCGTATATCCCGATTATAGCTCATTAAAAATGTAATGAAATTGCCGTGACTTAATTCAATGGTGTTGCCCTGTTCATCCTCAATTGTGCCAAACCGCATATCGGCATTATCCAGTTTTTTAAAAAATTCTGCGGGTGCAATGGCTATTTCATGGGCCATGGCTAACATTTCTTCTATTTCTTTTGATAATGTATGTTCTTTGTACCGAAGTATCTTTTCTATAAAGAATACATACGGCATAAGCTTGTGGTTTGACAGATAGTTACTCATAATGGGGTCAGGTATGGATTGAATCTCAGGCACTAAAAAGCTTGATGCCTCACTGACACGCTGATACAGCGAGTGAGCTTTTTGCAAAATTGCCTGAGCATCCTGATTGGTTGTGTCCTCATCGCTTTTGAGGTGTGCATAGGTAAACAACCGGTCAAGTGAGCGTGAAATGGAAAGATCAAACTCAATAGCCTGTAAAAAAATTGAGAATGATTGATGGAGCTTACCTTCAAAATTATTATATTCATGTATAGAATTTTCAATCTCTGCATAAAGCTTTTCCCACTCTTCTGTTGAAGCAAACAGTGGTGTTACATCCCATTTATCATTATCTGGGATTTCATCCCGGTATGGTATTTTTTTCACCGTGTTGTCCATGACAGCTCCTCATCACAGTTTCTAAGATTTTTATTAATTATGATATATCCATGTATGCTCTTTATAAAAAATATTGTACAGTGTATCGTGCAGCAATGATATGAAGTATTTGCACGTGAACCTTTGCCTTCATATAAAACAATTGTGCCATTTAGACTATTATCTTATTATTGTATCATTTATTGTGCTGTTTTATATTGGTTTTCTTATAGATAAAAAAGCCCAAAGCTGTAAATACTATTGCAACAACAGGCATAATGAGATTAAATAATGCATAGGGTAAATAGTGTAGTGTGGAAACACCTAATGCGGAGCTCATGAAAGCGCCGCATGAATTCCATGGTACAAGCGCGGATGTAACGGTACCACCATCCTCAAGAGAGCGGGAAAGCATATATGGCTCAAGATTTTTCCTTTTGTAGGCATCTTTATATATTCGCCCTGTCATAACAATTGATAAATACTGTTCAGCCATAATAATATTTGAAATAATTGCAGTTAAAACAGTGGAGATAATAAGCATTTTGTCTGTTTTGATCTTATGAAGAATATTATCGTGAATGGATGTAATATATCCACCGCTTTCCCATATGCCACCCAGACCTGTTGCGCATAGTATGATAAGGGTTGTTTCTAGAAAACTGAGTATACCGCCACGATTTAATAGATTATTGATGATCTCATTGTTGGTATGAATAACAAATCCAGAGTATGATGATTGTAAAACAAAAAGTAAATTTTGTGATTGTACCAGCCAGCCAAACAGGATGGCGACAGTACTCCCGGATAACAGGATTACAACGGCTGGAAATTTACATAATGCCATTATAATGACAAGCATAAGTGGAGTTATGACAATAGGATTCAAATTAAAAGAAGTTTCTAAAGTTTGTAGTAATGATACGATTTGCTCTGATTGGGTATTGTTGTTGGGAACACTATACATGTTTATAATCAAAAAGCCAATAAAAGCAAGCACCCACGCGGGGATTGTAGTAAACATCATAGCTCTGATATGGGAAAATAAATCTGTATCAGATACTCCAGGTGCTAAATTGGTTGTATCAGAAAGAGGTGATAGTTTGTCGCCAAAATAAGCACCTGATACAACAGCACCAGCACATATAGCTGGCGAAACATGCATTGCATTTGCCATCCCAACCAGAGCTACACCAACAGTTGCTGCGGTTGTCCATGAACTTCCAATGACAAGACTGCTTATACTGCAAACAATATATGCGGCGGGTAAAATCCATCCCGGATGTATGAGTTTTAGTCCGTAATCAATGAGTAAAGGAATAGTTCCTGATGCAATAAAACTACCTGATAGTATTCCTACTGTCATGAGTATCATGATTGCAGGCAGTGTCCCTTTTATGCCATTGACGATACTCCCTTCAATCTCCGCCCAGCTGTGTCCTAATAGATAACTTTTAACACCTGAAATTGATGCTGCAACGATGAGCAACAGCGGTATCGGTATTTTAAATAGTACTGTTCCTGCAAAAAGCAAGGCAATCGTAATTGTTAGCAGGGCAATGCATTCAAAAAATGATGGTAATCTTTTTTTCATATTTTTTTATGCTATATGTTTAACCGTTCATAGTTTGCAATAAAAGGTAGTGTTTGGTAACGAACATCATATGGTATAATGATGATGTAACGACTTGATAGCAATCATAAAAAAAGCTTTAAATAATAGTTATACTGGTATTAAAATGACAAAAAATAAATATTGAGCTACCATGGTGATGATACGTTATAAAAATTGTCAAATAGAAATAGTTGGAAGATTATATCACGATACTTTTTTTACATAATGTTAAAAGTGTGGACAACATATGCATATTTTTGATCAGGATATCGCCCTTGTTGAAACAGGCAACAATGCATTTAAAGCAACTATCTCAGAGAATTGGTTAATTAATACTATCCCTAATGGTGGTTATCTTATTGCATTGTTGAGCAATGCAATGCTACGACAAAGTGATAAGAAAACAACTCCTATCATAACAGCAAATTATATACAACGTTGCAAGCCTGGAGAAGCTAATGTAAATATTGAATGCTTTGGGCAGTCTTCACAATTTAATAGGTACCAGGCAAGCTTGTTTCAGCAGGGTAATGAAAAAATAAGAGCGTGGGGAACGTTTGGCAGTAATAACAATGACCAGTATATTGAAAGATATGAATGCAAATCACCTGATGTAGCTGCTATACAGGATTGTCTTCCACTTCCTGAGACGCCAGCGTTTCGAGTCTTATCCAATGTTGCTATACGGCTTGATCCCTATTCATCGGGTTGGATATATGGGAATTTACGTGATAAATCAATTCAAAAAGGATGGCTTGCATTTTGTGAAGAAAGAATATATGATATCCCTGCACTTTTGCTTATGGCAGATGTAATACCCCCGGCAGTATTTGTAAGTTTAGGACTTGTTGCATGGGTTCCAACGATTGAGTTGTCAATTAATATACGTAATATGCCTCACTCACAGTGGTTAAAGTTTTATTCGCGTACACGGTTCATTACCAATGGATTACTTGAAACAGATGGCGAAATATGGGATGAAGAAGAAAGGCTTGTGCTGCTCTCACGGCAGATTGCACAGATACGAGTGCAACGATGACAGTATTTAAGGAACTATCGTACAAAGAGAGGTTCAAAAAATCCTGCCATGGTAGCAGACAATATGCATCATCATGATAGTTAAAAACGATATTAAATTATATAAGGAGCGAATGTATGAAAAAATATTGTATTGGTTCAATGATTATCTGTTTCATGAGCATTAATATTCTTTATGCCGAGACAATAAAGCCAGAAATATCAAAGGTAATCGTATACCATGATAGTGCTATGATTAAAAAAGAAGCAAAGATGACGCTGAATAAAGCGGTAAATGAAATTGTCATCACAAACTTACCTGCTGCAATGGTTGATGAATCTGTGCAGGTTATTGTGAAGGATGCTGTTTTGCAGGATGTACGATTAGAGACAACCTATTTGCAAAAGGGCGACGCAAAACGTATTAATACAGTTTTGGAAAAGCTAAACGCAATAAAGGATGATATAACAGGAAAACAGAATGAGATTGCTTCAATTAATTCAGTGCTGGAATATATCAAGAAAGGCAGTACTTCGCCATTTTCCATAAAGATGACCGCTGCTGAAATGAATTCTATATTACAATTGATTGAGCAATATTCCAATCAAAGTTATATCAAAATAGCAAAGTTACAGCAAGCACTGCAAAAGCTCAATCAGGAAAAAGAGCGTCTGGAAAAAGAACTGGCACTGCTCAACACAAATGAGGCAAGTAAAACGCTGAAATTAACTGTATACAATACAGGGAACAACAATGCAACAGTACTTTTACAATATATCACTGGTAATGCTGGCTGGGATATGGAATATGACATGCGGACAGATACAGAAAAATCTACTACAGATATAACATGCAATGCCCTTGTTGCTCAAAATACCGGTGAAGACTGGAACAATGTTGCAGTGGAGCTATCGACGGCAAAACCCTTTGTGGCAACACAACTTCCTCAGCTAAATCCATGGTACCTGGATATTTATCGACCTGTGTATTATAAAGAGTCTGCAAAAAGCATGGCAGTACAGGATGAAGATGCATTGTCTCGAGCACCTTCTCCCGAAGAAATGCCTGAAATGCAACAGGAGGCGATAGCTATTTCATTTCTTGTTAAAGGGCATAAAACAATACCTTCTGATGGAAATCGTTATAAGCTTGCTATTGCCAGCTCGGTTACAGGTTGTACATTACGATACACTACCATTCCTAAAATTTTAGCATATATCATGTTAGAGGGGGAATTTGTAAATCCATTTGATTTTCCCCTCCAGAGTGGGAGTGTGACTGTTTATTTAGATGGCAAATATGTAAACTCGTTTAGCCTTAATAAGATATATGTTCCGAAAGAAACCGTAACCATTGGATTGGGTGTCGATGAAAGTATAGCGGTAGAGCGTAAGCTTGTAAGCAAAAAAACTGAATATAAGGGAATAGTGAACAAAACAAAACGTATTGAGTATGTGTATTCAATTACACTGAATAATGGAAAAAAGCGTGATATAACGGTAACAGTTCAGGATACCATTCCTGTGTCGCAAAATGAAAAAATTGAAGTCATTCTTGTAAACAAAGATACTATTGGGGCAACTATCGATAGTCAGGGGAAAGTAACATGGAATGTTGTCCTTGGTTCTAACCAGAAAAAGGAGTTAAAAGTTCATTTTACAGTTGAGTACCCTGACAATGTGCAGATTACAGGTTTGGAGTAGAAAACATTGAAAAAACATCCTAAGCTTTTATACACTGTTGCACAGCAGTATGCAGATAAACATGTATCGCCATCCTGTCAGCATGCTGGTGAGTGTGGCGGTTGTCTATTGCAACATATTAACTATGATGCTCAGTTGTTGATCAAAAAAGACTATTGTAATAAAGTGCTTGAAGGTATAGTATCCATTGAAGAAGTGATACCATCACGTCCATTGGGGTATCGCAATCGAATGGATTATGTAACTGCTTTTGGCAGGATGGGACTTAGAAAACGGGGCAACTGGCGTCATGTTGTTGATCTGGAAGATTGTCTGCTATTACAAAATAGTAGCAGAGCACTCTTTGCAACAATACGGCAAAAGCTGGCAGGTATTGAGGATTACGATTATCATACCCATAGGGGGTATCTGCGATATATTGTTTTACGTGAAGGATTTAATACAGGGCAGGTGATGGTTAATTTTGTTGTTGCGCGGCATGAAAATAATTGTAAAGCGATAATTGATGCAATAGCTGATAGGGTTACTTCCATGTCACTGGTATTAAATGATGGATTGACTGATCTTAGTTATGGAAGGGTGATTGAGGATATAAAACAGGGATACATAGAAGAAAAGCTTAACAGGATTTGCTACCGTATTACCCCCAATTCGTTTTTTCAGGCTAACACCCATGTTACACAGATGATGTATACGGAGATTGCAAAGCATGTTTATGGCAGAGCTCTTGATATATACTGTGGCGTAGGAAGTATTAGCCTTTTTATAGCAAATAATGTTGAAACTGTTACCGGGGTAGAGTGTAATCCTGAAGCAGTAATGATTGCCAAAGAAAATGCATTGATAAATGCAGTACCCAATGCTGTGTTTATTGAATCAGATGCCATGAATTATTTCAGCACGCATTCTGATAAGTTTGATGTCATAGTTGTTGACCCACCACGAACGGGATTGGAACAAAAGGTAGTGCAAAAACTTCTGGATATCCATGCTAAAAGGATTGTGTATATGTCGTGCAATCCTGTAACATTTGCTTCCGATGCGGGAGCAATAATGCAGGAGTATACATTGCAATTTTGCAAGGCGTATGATATGTTTCCTCAGACTCAGCATGTAGAACTTCTGGCTGTATTTGACAGAACATAATTATGCAACTGTCCAATTCACAAAAAGCAATACAACGGAGGGTGTATCATCATGTAATTAAGCGGATTCATACATTTTTTACAATTGTTCAGCCTGGCTTTGAACAGATTGCATTCAATGAGCTATCACACATGGACATCAAACCGCTGGCTATTACAAAAGGTGGGATAGTATTCCGCGGATATCTTTACGATAGCTATAAAGCAAATATGTTTAGCCGTGTTGCGACACGTATCATCATGCGCTTAACAGAATTCAGGGCTCTGCACTTTAATGAGATTTATCGCACACTAAGAAATTTTCCATGGGAACTATATATAAGCAGTGAGACGTCTATTACTGTTGAAGTATCGGTTCACAAATCAAAGCTGCATCATACCGATAGAATTGGTGAAGAAGTGCTTAACGCCGTAGAAAAGAGAATGAGTGATTTTGGACTGCACATCAATACTGACCAGCTCCGTGCACAAACAATTTATGTACGGTTTGATCATGACCAGTGTGGTGTCAGTCTGGATACAACCGGTGATCCGTTGTATAAGAGAGGATATAAGCAGCACGTTGGGCGGGCACCATTGCGGGAAACGATAGCAGCAGCATTGCTGTATGAATGCGATATAACCAGCTATGATGTTATCATTGATCCAATGTGTGGCAGCGGAACATTCCCTATTGAAGCATGGTGTATGGTAAATAATTTTTTTCCAGGGATAAATCGTGGTTTTGCCTTTATGCACTGGCCATCATTCAGAAAAGAGGCATGCCATTCACTGGTATCATCAATAAACAGGGAAAGCCATGGTGCAACAATAGTTGCCGGCGACAGGGACCCTTCAATGGTTACTATCGCCAAAAAAAATTGTACTATACCTGGTGCTGCAATGGTTACCTATAGTGGTGATTTTCTTACTGAAAAATTAACGCTTGAAGGGAAACATATCTTGTGTGCAATGAATCCTCCTTATGGAAAGCGAATAGCTGATGATGACATAGCGGCAATATATAGCAGACTATCGTATATTTTTGAATACTGGTATCCTGCATGGAGCTTTTGCATTATCATCCCTGTAACACTGCGGCATACCTTTACTGTTCCTGTAACAAAAGAGATACAATTTAACAATGGTGGATTGCCTGTCATTGCTCTGATTGGAAGGGGGCGATAGCTCTCCACAATTTGTTTAGCTTGTGATAAAAATAAATATTCACAGCTGCCATCTTATCTTTGATGACTCGTGCATAATCACTGAGCGATACTATCTTATCAACGAAGGTAACCACCCATGATTCACCATAGCGAGGTGGTATCGGGGTTAGTGGCCACATATGTTTAAGGATGATATCTTTTTCTTTTTTCGATATATCAAAATGTTTTGCAGCATTGTTAAGCGCTATGTGTGGATGGCGTAAACCATGCAGGCGTGGACCGCCAGTGCGCCAGTTGTACATATAGAAGTCATGCAGCAATGCACCCCGTGTTGCAGCGATATAATCCAGATGCAGTAATCGTGATAATTGATACGCTAATTGTGCAACTGCAATGGTATGCTGATAGCAACTGATTGTGCCATGATGAGCAAAATTTTTCAAGGTATTAAATGCAGGATGCGACAGGATATCCTGCACAAATGGTAATGACTCAAATAGTTTGGTTTCCATAGTTATTTATATTTATTATGATTATTAAGCATTTTTGTTATGCTTTGAAGGAGCAAGGCGTAACGTTCCTTGATACTGATTACCATACGTAATGGTTTTGGCGGTATCATTTTATTTATTTTTTTTCGATAAGAAATGGCATTATCAAAAAAATAACGTAATGTAATGAGAGCATCATTCTGAAAACGTATAGGCAATGTATGCTGAAAGAAAAAAGGAGCTTTTTTTGCATTAATAATCTTTTGCACAACATTATGCGTAAGCAGGCAATCTATCATCATTATGGTTAAGCCTGAAAAAACTATAGTATTTACCAGAGCTGCAGGTATGGTGGTATAAAAATGTATAAACATTGGGAGCAGTGCATATTCAAATGACAGTGCAAGCAACCCCCAGATAATTGAAAATGGTAAACATACAAATCCCTGTATATTCAGTGGTTCATCTAAATAATTCCAGTAACGCTTGCCAAACAGAATATATAGTAACACCCCTGATACATATTCCAGTATACTCAATGCTGCAAAATAGATCAAAAATTTATAGATAATGGAAACAGAAATAGTTGCATAGGCGATAGTTGTTATGATAACTGCACCTATTCCGTAAATGGGAAGATATGGTCCCGTTAAAAAACCTGGATTTACAAATATTTTATTATTGAGCGAACGATAGATAACTTCTAACAGCCACCCTGCTGTAGAAAAGATGATAAACTCAAACAGCATCAGCTGATAATCATGCATTGGTTTTGCCTCCATTTATTTTGTTAGTTTTAAATATTGAATTGGAGATAAAATCAATACTTGACTCTAAAGAATCTAAGGAATAGGTAATGCTGTTTTTTAATGTTGCTTCAATACCTTTCAGGAAAAGCTGCATGGCATTGATGATCTGCTGACTATTTGCATTATGCAATAAACCTGCTTTTGAAGCTTCAGAAATGATCTTTTGTAAAATATGCTGTTCACTTACATTGAGTTCTTCAGAAAAATCCTCATCGTGGAGTGAAGAGTCTTTAATAAATGGATTGTTAATAAAAAGCTGAATATGCTCCCTGATCAATGTTTTCATTTTTTCAATGGGTTGAGTGTTTGCAGTAAGGAGCTCCTGTAATTTTTGATCGAATTGCTGTATCTTTTCCAGAATCAACGCTTTGAGCAATCCCTCTTTACTGCCAAAATAATTATAGATAGTTGCCTTTGCAACCCGTGCATCATGGGCAATATCATCAACGGCTGTTTTTTTTACCCCAAACCTGTTGAACATAATCTCAGCAGTGCGAAGAATCTGTTGTTGTTTTCGTTTTATCATAATGGTATCATTTTATACTTTTATACTATTTTAGTATAAAATAATACTATAATAGGCTATCGTCAACAATAAAATAAAAAATTTATTTAGCAACATGAAATAGATATAGCAAATGGAAGATAACCAAAGGTCTATCATGGCATCAAGGGTATGCTGCTGGATAACATTATCTGAATAATCTGTTTGTGGGGAGGGATTTTAGATTAATATGATGAACAATTGTTGACAGCTAAATAATGATTTTTTGTGAGGTACTACTAATCAAAATAGGAGGATTAACATTCACAAAAATATACCAAGCGTTGTATTAAAATCTGTTAAATTATACAGGTTTTGTTCATTTTTAAAAAATGCTTGTATTTTTCAAGGTGATTATTCAAATGGTCATATTCATAGTAATACAATAAAAATTAGTTTTAGTTTAATTTAAAATGTTTAATAGGATTTAAATGACTGCAATCAAAAGAGCATTGATAAGTTTGTCTGATAAGTCGGGGATAATACCGTTTGCTAAAAAGCTCAATAATGGTGGTGTTGCAATTTTGTCTACAGGAGGCACTGCCAGGCTTCTCAGGGATAATGGTATTGATGCTACTGAAGTTTCAGATTACACCGGGTTTCCGGAAATGATGGATGGGAGGGTAAAGACGCTCCATCCAAAAATACACGGTGCGCTATTGGGATTGCGTGATAATCCTGAACATATAGAAGCAATGCAGAAACATGGTATAATACCCATTGATATGGTGGTGATTAATCTTTACCCATTTCAACAGACAATTTCCAGAGGATGTACCCTTGACGAGGCAATTGAAAATATAGATATTGGCGGACCTGCAATGCTTAGATCATCTGCTAAAAATTATAAATATGTAACCGTTATTGTTGACCCTGAAGATTATGATTCTGTCTTAAGCGAGATGAAATTGAATGATGGATGTGTGTCAGAAGAAACAAATTTTAGGCTGGCAATCAAAGTTTTTGAGTTGACATCACAGTACGATTCAATGATTGCTACATATTTAAAAGAACAAATTAAGAATGCTTAAAGGGTAAACCGTTGTAAGCGGAGCCCATAATGTGCATATTACAATATAAACATCGGAGGTAATAGATGGCAGAAGTTACATTAAAAGAGATTTACCCGGTTCCAGAGAAATTCCGCAAAAAAGCGTATATAAAGAGCCGGGCTGAGTACGAAAAGATCTGGAAAGAGTCATTAGCTAACCCAGAAGGGTTCTGGGGCAAGATTGCAGAAGAATACGTGACCTGGTTCAAAAAATGGGACAAGGTTATGGATTGCAATTATGGTACAACTTCAAAGGACCTCTGGGTACGATGGTTTGTAAATGGTAAGGTTAATGTATCATACAACTGTCTGGACAGACACCTTGAAAAACGGGGTAATCAGATCGCATTGATCTGGGAAGGCAATGAGCCAACCGAAGACAGGAAGTTCACGTATAAGGAGCTTCATGAGCAGGTGTGTAAGTTTGCCAATGTATTAAAGAAGAATGGTGTAAAGAAAGGTGACCGTGTTACATTCTTCCTCCCCATGATCCCGGAACTTGCAATTGGTATTTTAGCCTGTACACGAATTGGTGCAGTTCACTCAGTAGTTTTTGGCGGATTTTCTGCCGAAGCACTGCGTGACCGAATTCAGGACTGCAAATCTGAAGTGCTGATATCATGTGACGGTACTTTCCGAGGAGCAAAAGCTGTTCCCCAAAAAGACACTGCTGATAAAGCAATTGCTGAGTGCCCAACGGTTCGTTTGCACATTGTTGTAAAGAGGGTTGGCAGCAAGATTCAGGTCAACTGGAATGATAAGATGGATAAGTGGTATGAAGAAGAGATGGCTAAAGCAGATGCTAACTGCCCGGCAGAACAGATGGATGCAGAAGATCCAATGTTTATTCTTTATACATCAGGTTCAACAGGAAAACCAAAAGGTGTAATGCACACCACCGGTGGATATTTAACCTATGTTGCTTACACTCACAAAATTATTTTTGATTATCATGATGGTGATATCTATTGGTGTACAGCAGATGTTGGCTGGGTAACCGGTCACTCGTATATTGTATATGGACCACTGGCAAATGGTGCAACAACCATTATGTTTGAAGGTGTTCCCACATATCCGGATTTTGGAAGATTCTGGGCAATTGTTGAGAAATATAAAGTAAATATCTTTTATACAGCTCCAACTGCTATCAGGGCGTTAGCAAAAGAAGGTGATAGCTGGGTTGACAAACATGATATTTCTTCCATTCAGCTATTAGGTTCTGTTGGTGAACCTCTTAATCCAGAGGCATGGAACTGGTATTACCATAAGATAGGCAGGGGTGAGTGTCCAATAGTTGATACATGGTGGCAGACAGAAACCGGCGGTATTTTAATTACTCCGCTACCAGGAGCAATTGATATTAAACCGGCTATGGCAACAGTACCATTCTTTGGTGTGGAGCCATGTATTGTTGATGATAATGGTACAGAGCTTGAAGGTGTATGCACCGGAAATCTTTGTATAAAGAGAGCATGGCCAGGGCAGATGAGAGGAGTTTATGGAGATCCAGAACGATTTTTTAATACATACTTTACTCAGTTTCCTGGTAAGTACTTTACAGGTGATGGCTCTAAACGGGACAAAGATGGATACTATCAGATAACAGGCCGTGTTGATGATGTTATCAACGTATCTGGACATCGTATGGGTACTGCTGAGATAGAATCTGCTCTTGTTGCACATCCCAAAGTAGCTGAAGCTGCTGTGGTTGGATATCCTCATGAGATTAAGGGACAGTCAATTTATGCGTTTGTAACGTTAAATACTGGTGTAGAAAAGAGTGACGAACTTAAGAAGGAGCTTGTTGCTCATGTCCGTAAAGAGATTGGACCTATTGCAACACCTGAAATGATTCAATGGGCAGATGTTTTGCCAAAAACTCGTTCAGGGAAGATTATGCGACGAATCTTAAAGAAGATTGCTGCTGGCGAATTTGAAAAATCGGGTATGGGTGATACTTCAACGCTGGCTGACCCAACTGTTGTTGATACACTTATCAATGATGCAAAAAAATTGCAGGGCAAGTAAGAATTATTTACAATAGAAGAGAAGTAAAAAAGGCTGCCGGGTAATTGGCAGCCTTTTTTCTTAGAAATACATTGCTTCTCATCCCGCTGAAGGCAACCCCTGGAGTACTGACTCAACACTACAACATTACCATTCAATCCCCCGGCGAGCTTTAACGCCATTAGTATAATAATGTTTTATCTCCTTCATCTCAGTAATCAAATCACAGTAGGGGAATAATGTTTTGGAAAGTCCGCGACCAGTTAAAATTAATTCTGTTTCATAATGTTTTATTTTAACCAGCTGTATAATATCCTGTTCTGAAAGAAGTTTCCACTGCAATGCAGTTAATATCTCATCACATATAACGATATCAAAGAAGCTATCGGCACATGCATCTGAGCATCGATCATAAGCTTTTCTGGTTAATTCTTTAAAATACTCATCATCTGTTCCGGGTATATAAAAGTTTTTGCTTCCATAAGTTTCAATGGTTATAAGATCATGGAATCGTTTCAGTGCAATACGCTCACCAGATTTTTTACCTTTTAAAAATTGTATGATGATTGAATGTTTACTCCACCCGGCGGCACGAACAGCTAATCCCAATGCTGCGGTTGTTTTGCCCTTACCGTTTCCGGTATAACAATGTACATACCCTTTCATGATCATGCCTTCTTTTTTAATGTGAGCATCATAACGCTACTGATGAGCACCATACCTGCGAGAATTAAAAATGAAAGCTCAAAAGAATTGGTTAAGTTTTTAATGATACCTATCAGATAAGGTCCAACATACCCACCAATATTACCTGATGAGTTGATGAGCCCTACAGCTCCTGCTGCGGCTGCACCAGAAAGAAATGTTGTTGGATATGACCACCAGACGCCAAATGGGCCAAATATGCCAATTGCAGCTATGCATACAAATACCATGTTTACACCGGGATTTTTTATAAACGCACCTGCCCCTAACCCTATAGCGGCAATGGCAAGCGGTATAGCACCATGGAGTCGCTTTTCGCCAGTTTGTGATGAAGAATATCCAATATAAACCATTACGATGAGTGATAATGTCATGGGTATGGCAAAAAGTGAACCAATAGCGATATTAGACCAGCCCGATAGTTCCTTCATAACGGTTGGCATCCAGTAATTAAATCCCCAGAATCCGGTTATCCATAAAAAATAGATAAGCGCCAGTTTTAATACCTCTTTGTCCTTTAACGCCTGCCATATAGTATAGTGCTGTGCTTTTTGTTTGCTTTCATTTGACAGAGCATTGGCAAGGTATTCTTTTTCCTTGTCTGACAACCATGATACCTTCATGGGATCATTTGACAGGATAAAGTATAAAAGTATGCCAAAGAGAAGTGCAGGAATAGCTTCGCATACAAATAATAGCTGCCATCCTTTCAATCCAAATAATGATATGTCTAATAAAAAGCCTGCAAGTGGTGAGCCAATAATAGCAGAGACCTGTAACGAGGTTAGCATCAATGCTATAGCTTTAGGGCGTTCCTGCAATGTAAACCAGCGTGGGATGACGCTTGCATAGAGCACGGGATAAAAGCTTGCTTCAGCGCTTCCCAATAAAAAGCGCAATGTATAAAAATGCCACGGTCTGGTAATGAATATCATGAAAAATGAAACAATACCCCATGTAATCATAATGCGCATCAGCCAGCCTTTGGGATTCCACTTTTCAGCAATAATGGCTCCCGGTATCTCAAAGAGTATGTAACCTATAAAAAAGATACCGGCACCCATCCCAAAAATTTCCGGAGTAAACTGTAAATCCTGATTCATCGTCAATGCCGCATAGGCAATATTTACTCTATCAAGGTATGCAATGATTGAGCCAATAAATAGAGGCAATAAAACATGTATATATCGTTTCAATGTAAATTTTTGTATAGCGATAGTATCCATAGAAAAACCATCCTGTATCTTTGTAGCGATGTGTATTGTAATGAAGAGATAATGAAAATTGCAATTGTTTTTATGTAAAAAATATTTAAAATAATAGACTTCATAAAAATGCTTGCAATTTTAAAAAATTATTTCAGTATTGCAGTATAGGGCGATTAGCTCAGCAGGTTAGAGCGCCTGCCTCACATGCAGGAGGTCACTGGTTCGAATCCGGTATCGCCCACATCCACACAATACATGCAAAACATCCCTTTCGTCTGCCGTGTAAATTTTAACAAAAAGTTTATCACAGGAACTATCGCCAAAAGCAAGTCCACAACGATAGTTTTTAAAAAGTGTAACATTGGATAAGAATAAACCTTCAGCGTTTAGTATGGTGTCGTACTGTAAAGCCTGTGCAAGCGATAGTCCTTTCAATTTTGCAATTGCCTCTTTTATTGTCCATAGTGAAATAAACCGTTTGGTTTTATTCAGCAACGAGTGATTTACAAATTGTTGTTCACCAGTGGAAAAATAGCGATGAATAATTGCATTGCGGTAGGCAACATCACGCACGGTTGATTCGATGTCAATGCCATGAGGCTTTTGGAATATGCTGATTGCAACAACATTGTCAGTGTGGGATAGGGATAGCCAGTACTGTTTGTTATCAATGACGATAGTATTGCCGTTCACTGCATGGTGCGCGGTTCCCGATAACAATTGCAAAAAGGCTTTTGTGGCAGTTTTGCTTATTACAATTTCGGCTCTGCGATTAGGTGATAAGCACTGTTGTAGCTTATGAGCATCTTCAGCATCAAGAAAAAAATGATATGCATCGTGATGCTGTATCACGAAATTTTTATTGTATTGCACAAAGAAACAATGTAATGGTAAACTGTCCATACTTATACTGGTAATAAAAAAATTATGGTTATAATAACAAACAGATAATTTTTTTCAATATTTTTTGCTATATTTATTAAATATGAACAAGCAGGTGAGGATTATTTTTTAAGCACAGTATGTTGTAAAAAGTATTGTTACCGATAGTACCTTTACAGAACAATTCCACACAGGATGAAAATTTCAGGAGAATCTATGCGAAGAACGAAGATTGTATGTACGCTGGGACCAGCAAGCGAAGAAAAAGCGGTGATTGTAAACCTTGTGCGTGCAGGGATGAATGTTGCAAGGTTAAACATGTCGCATTCCACCCATCAGATGCATGAAAAAAGTATTGCACTGATCAGGGAAATAGCAAATGAGCTGAACACACCTATCGGGATACTGGCTGATTTGCAGGGGCCAAAAATACGAGTTGGCACATTAAAAGAAAAGGTAATTTTAGAGTCAGGACAGCAGTTTATCTTAACAACACGTGATGTCCCTGGCAACGCAATAGCGGTTAGTGTTTCGTTAAAAGACCTCCCCGAATCAGTACATAAAGGACAGGTGATACTCCTTGATGATGGTTTGCTTGAACTGGTTGTAGATGAGGTGCAAAACACTGATATCTATACTACGGTTGTCCGTGGTGGTGAGCTAAAAGATCATAAAGGGATTAATTTGCCTAACGCATCAGTAAAAACAAGCTCAATAACTCAAAAGGATATTAGTGATCTGGAGTTTGCAATAAAGCATGATGTAGATATGGTTGCTTTGTCATTTGTGCGCTCTGCACAGGATGTTGTTCAACTCAGGAGCATTATGGAAGAATTTGGAGGATCAATACCCATTATATCAAAAATTGAAAAGCATGAAGCAGTTACCAATATAGATGATATTATTGCTGCATCGTATGGTATCATGGTTGCGCGTGGCGATCTTGGTATTGAAATTCCCATAGAGCAGGTGCCCATAGTGCAAAAGATGATCATTGAAAAGTGCAATCAACAGGCAAAACCGGTAATAACTGCTACCCAGATGCTGGATTCCATGATACGCAATCCCATACCAACACGAGCAGAAGCAACTGATGTGGCAAATGCTGTTTTTGATGGGACCGATGCGTTGATGCTTTCCGGGGAAACTGCCTTTGGACAGTATCCTGTTGAGGCAGTAGCAACAATGGCAAAGATTGCTCAATATGCTGAAGACTCCATCATGTATAAAGCTATTATGGAAGAAAGAAAGATATATACACGCTCGATCATTACAGATGCTATTGCCCTTTCAGCATCAGAATCAGCAAAAACGCTGGGAGCAGATTGTATAATTACTGCTACGCAATCAGGATATACTGCGCGAAAGATATCCAAATACAAACCCCGGATACCGGTTTTAGCGGTAACAACAAACAAAAAAGTGATGAATCAGCTGGCGCTGTCATATGGAGTTGTTCCGGTGGAGATTAAACACTGTGAAGATATCAATACACTTGTCGATGAAGCTCTTAATATATGTAAACAAAAAGAGCTCATCCATAATGGTGATTTGCTGATTATAACGGCAGGTATTTTAGCTGGAGTAACCGGTGGCACAAATGTATTGCGAGTGTATCTTGTTGCAAATGAAATCGCTCGTGGTATTGGCTATGGTGATGCTGTGGTGAAAGGATATATACGCAAAAAAACCGTATCAGGAGAGCTATCGCCCAATTGTATTGTCATAACCGATGATAGTGAACAGTTAAAAAAAGAGCAATTACCATTAGCGGTTATTACCAGCCAGAGTGCTATAGCATCACCTATTATTCATTTTTGCCGGGAACATGGCATCCCGGTGATTGGCGGGATTGCTATAGATGCACTGCCATGTAGTGATGGCGATGATGTTACGCTTGATATTGTACGGGGTACTATCTATAGTGGCAACGTTCATTTACCCTTTTAAGTAAAAATGTATGGAAGACATTGAAAAACATGAAACGGTGTATTCGGTTAGCGATATTACCGGTATTATAAAACAGCTAGTTGCATCAGCTCCTGAGCTCAATGGTGTATGGATAAAAGGCGAGATTTCAAATCTTACCTATCACTCATCGGGGCACATCTACTTTTCACTGAAGGATGAAGGTGCAGTGATTCAGGCAGCTTTTTTTAAATATTCCAATAAAAATTTAGACTTTAAATTGGAAGAGGGGATGAGCGTTGTTGTTTTTGGTGGTGTGACAGTATTTGAAAAGCGGGGGCAGTATCAGTTTATAGTATACAAAATGAGGAAGGAAGGGCTTGGAGAACTTTTACAGCGTATTGAAAAGCTAAAGGAAAAATTATATAAAGAAGGGTTGTTTGATCCCCGGCGGAAAAAACCATTGCCAAAACTTCCCAGACGCATTGGAGTTGTAACCTCGCCAACGGGAGCTGCAATTCGTGATATTATCAAGGTTGCGATGCGGCGCTATCCTAACCTTGAAATTATCATTGCTCCAGCCAAGGTTCAGGGCGAGGGAGCCGCCGAATCTATTATTGCAGGTATACAGGAGTTGAATAAGCCCGCGTGGGGTGTTGATGTCATCATTGCAGGAAGGGGTGGCGGCTCATTTGAAGATTTGATGGCATTCAATGAAGAGAAGGTTGTACGTGCGTTTGCAGCATCAAAGCTTCCCATCATCTCGGCAGTTGGACATCAGATCGATAGCCCGCTGAGCGACCTTGCTGCGGATGTTGCGGCAACAACCCCTTCGGCGGCAGCAGAGCTTGCTGTCCCGGTGAAGGAGGATATCCAGGATACTATCGAACAAATTATGGAAAAGATGACTAAACGAATGGTGATGTTATTACAATCATTTCATAATCGTATTGCGCTGGTATTGCAATATCGTGCGTTTCAAAATCCCGTAAGCATGCTGGAGCAACATGAGCTTACTCTGTCTGATGTTGAAAACAGGATTTCATTGTCAATCCATAAGCGCCTGTATGAGGTGAAGGAATCATTAAACAGGATAAAAGACCTGCACCTGCTTGTAAAAAATAGATTGCAAAACTATAAGCATGTATTTATGATGAATGCAAGCAAGGTGGAGCACCTGTCACCGGTGGCGGTTTTAAAGCGCGGCTATTCCATTACCCTGAAAGGTAATACCAGTATAGCTTCAGTTCAAGGTATACGACAGGGGGATGATGTAAAGGTCATTGTATACGATGGTTCCATGAACTGTGAGGTACAATCAACATCAAACGAGGTGAGTTTTGGAAAAAAAAGCTAAAAAGCCAGCATTTGAAGAAGCGCTGGAGGAGCTTGAAACGATAGCCCAAAAGTTAGAATCGGGCGAATTAACCCTGGATGAATCTATACAGTATTATGAAAAAGGTGTTGCGCTGGCAAAGTTTTGCCGCCAGAAATTAGAAGAAGCTGAGCGCACAATAGAGATTTTGCAAAAACAACCTGACGGAAACATACAGAAAAAACCAGTAAAGGTAAAAGAAGACACAGGGGAGATAGAGGATGATGAGGATGTTCAGGGGTCATTATTGTAGTGTATATGTATTCATAATATTAATGTCTATAGCATCGTGTGGGAAAACGCCGCCATTGCAATTTTGTGAAGGGGTGACCGATGAAGGCAAGCCGGTCAATTGCGGCAGTCAGTTTACCACGGGTGATATGACATTGTATGTTACTGCAAAGGAAGCTTTTGGCAGCACTACCGCCACAGTTGTTATATATGAAAAAAAGCACTATAGCCAGCCTGAATATACCCGGTTTGATTATACAATCAATCCTGATGTATCCAGCGCCATTATCCCGCTTTCGCTGTATGCAGAAGGCGCCTATATTGTTACGGTGATAGTTGGGGACAAAGAGATAGCTTCAGGAACTATCACCATTGTTGATACTTATTGATGCATACCTTTTTGCGATTTACGCTTTTTCTCTTCCATGATTTGATGCAGTATAAGCAACGTGGCACCTATGACTATCGATGAATCAGCAACATTAAAGGCAGGCCAGCGGAAGACAGCATCATCACCAATATAGATAAAATCAACAACACCAGGTTTGCCGGTAATTCTGTCCAGGATGTTGCCAATAGCTCCTGCGCAGATAAGTCCCATGCTGATGGTAAAGATAAGCGTTTTATTCTTTTCCAGAATATAATAAGCTATAAGAAGAAGAAATACAATAATAGAAACGATTAAAAAGAATTGCTGATAGCCCTGTAGTATGCCAAAAATACCACCCTGATTGTAAATAAGGGTTAGCTGGAGAAAACTTCCCAGTACATCCACCCGTTCATAGATACTGATGTATTTTACTACAAGAGCCTTGGTAATAATATCAAGACCTAATATAATAACAAAAACAAAAACAGCAATCAATGTGTTTTTAGTAGACTTTGTCATTGGCACTATTCTCCTGAAAATAGAATAAAACTGTGTCATTCTAAAACAGCAAAGTAATGAAAGAATTTTTATTCAAAAAACAGCATAATTCTTCGCTACTGCCCGGAATGATGAGACTGGCACCTCGTCACGCTATCTTACTATCCTATTGCGGCTGTATGAAAATCCTGCAAAATAAAATTATGCCTTCAATGATATCCCGGGCTTGACCATGAATCCGAATAATTATCTGAGATTCTGAAATAAATTCATGATGACTATCGCCAAAAATTTTTATACCACCCTGGCTGGCACATTGATGCCATCAGCAACTCTCATAAAAAATGATGTTACCTGTCAAGTTTTAAAACAATATCAGTACACCGCTGGCATAGCTCAGGATGAGCAGGATGAGTGCCAATGTTATGCGAGTAATTCCAGCATCGAGAGCACTTTTTACCTGTTGATCGTGTTATTGCTATGGAGCTGTTTTCGTAGTCAGCCATTGTGCTTGATTTTTCTGATTCAAGGTAAACATCGGCAACCTGAAAAAACCGTTTGCTGTCGGGAATCGATTCAACAAGCTCCCTGGTTGAGGCACCGGGGATATACAGGTGAACATCTGCCTCTAACGAGCTTCCTATCATCTTATCTTTGCGGGCTATCTCCAGAGCTTTGAGTACATCCTTCTTGATGTCAACCAGAATATCCATCGTTTTAGCTACCGCGTCATTGTACCATTCCTGCTGCGGTTCACGATAGCTATCAACATGCACGGAGCCATCGTTGCCCATAAACTGCCAGATTTCCTCAGCTGTGAATACAAGAATTGGTGCAATGAGACGTAACAGTATCTGGATAACATGGTATAGTACTGTTTGGTTGGCTCTTCTAATCTTTGCATCCTTTGCCTCAACATACAGGATATCCTTTGAAATATCAAAGTACAGCGCTGACAGGTCAACAGTACAGAAGTTGACAATCTTTCGATACACTAAATGGAATTCGTAATGTTCATAATGCTGTCGTACCTGGTCAGAAAGCACTGATACTTTATGCAATATCCATGTATCAATGTTCGATAGTTCCTCATATAAAACGCAATCTGTTGCTGTAAAATCGGAAAGGTTGCCAATCATAAATTTAAAGGTATTGCGTATTTTGCGGTATGAGTCGGCTATCTGCCCAATCATGTCATAGCCAATACGAACATCATTGCGATAGTCCTCGGAAGCAACCCACAGGCGAAGTATATCAGCACCAAATTTATCAATAATATCCTCAGGCGGGATGACATTGCCCAATGATTTGCTCATCGCCCTTCCCTGATCATCCAGCATAAAACCGTGAGTAAGCACAGTATCATAAGGAGCTCGCTGCCTGAGTGCCAGTGCAGGCCACAGGGAAGACTGGAACCATCCGCGATGCTGATCGCTTCCCTCAAGATAAAGATCAGCAGGCCATCGAAGATCATCCCGGGCATCCAGAACAGCAAAATGTGATACACCCGAGTCAAACCATACATCAAGAATATCATATTCTTTTTCAAAACTATCGCTACCACATTCGCAGGTAAAACCATCCGGTACAAGGCTATGAATCTCATCGGTATACCATGCCTCAATGGTGCGTTCACGGGCTACCTTAGCAAAATAAAAAATTGTATCAGCGTTCATCAGGTTTTTTCCGCATTTTTTACAGTAAAATGAAGGAATGGGAACCCCCCACGAACGTTGACGGGATAAGCACCAGTCGGGACGTGTTTCTACCATGCCTTTAAATCGCAATTTTCCCCATTCAGGTATCCACTGCGTATCTTCAATTGCCTGTAATGCAATATTGCGCATATCATTATGGTCGATGAGCAAAAACCACTGCGCAGTAGCTCTGAATATAAGCGGCTGTTTGCATCGCCAGCAATGCGGATAGGAATGTTCTATGTCATTGGTGAAGATTAAAGCATTTTTTTCTCGTAAAAGTTCAATTATTTTTGGGTTAGCATCAAAGACATTGATACCCTTCATTGGTGCAAATTCATCGGTAAATTTACCCTCATCATCCACAGGACAGAATACATCCAGCCCATATTCAAGCCCTGCGATGTAATCCTCAAGCCCATGACCTGGTGCAATATGCACAATGCCGGTACCCTGTTCCAGAGTTACAAAGTTGCCGGATATAACTTTTGATTCCCTGTCAATAAAAGGATGATATACTTTTAACAGGCGGATCATTTCGCCAGTAAGAGGTGTTTTTTCACCAAGCTGTCTGCCTGTTATACTGGTAAAACTCTGGGCAAGTCCATCAGCCATAATAAAATATTCATCATTGCTCTTATAGGCTGAATAATCAAAATCAGGATGGAAACACACTGCTAAATTAGCGGGCAGTGTCCATGGTGTCGTTGTCCATACTACGACGTAAAGATTATTTGCATCAACTCCCTTAAACGAAACTGATGATGGATCAACCTTAAATTTAACAAAGATTGAAGGTGAGCTGTGCTGGTGATATTCTACCTCGGCTTCAGCTAAAGCGGTAACGCAGGTAGGGCACCAGTAGATAGGCTTTTTACCTTTGGTGATAAATCCAAGCTCAAAGAGCGATGCAAATATCTCAACAATAGTTGCCTCATAATCTGATGACATGGTTAAATAAGGATTCTGGTAGTCACCAAAGACGCCCAATCGTTTAAATTCATCACGCTGGATATCAATAAATTTTTGTGCATATTCCCGGCAAAGTTTTCGTATCTTCTGTTTCGGCAATGTTTTTACTTTGTCGCCTAATTCTTTTGAAATCTGTAACTCAATAGGAAGGCCATGACAGTCCCAGCCGGGGACATACGGGGCTTGAAAACCGGTCATTGTTTTATGTTTAATGATGATATCTTTAAGAATTTTATTCAATGCATGCCCAAGGTGTATATGTCCGTTTGCATACGGTGGACCATCATGCAAAATATACAGTTCATTCCCATCGCGGGATTTTAGAATTAATTGATAGATATTGTCTTTTTCCCAGCGTTGTAAAATGTGAGGTTCCCGTACCGGAAGATTAGCCTTCATAGGGAAATCACTTGAAGGAAGATTAACAGTTTTAGAATAATCCATTGATACCTCGCAACACAGTAGTAATGTGAAATTCAGTGATAGTGCAAAAATACATTTGTCAATAGAATTTTAGCAATTTATAAATACATTTTAATGATTTTTATAGCAGCCTGTGATATAAGATACACTATCACATAACTTCTGTTTTTTGTATATATTAATTTTATGGATATTGTTAAAAATGTTTTTATGGTATTAGCAGATATTAAATAGTTTTATTACTGGTGTGTCAGTAGTATAGTAACCATTAACGTTTTTTTTGGCGATAGTTATTGTGAAAAAATTTTATATATTCAGGATATATCAATGATACAATTAGATTTTACCAAACTGGATGGATTGGTTCCAGCAGTAGCTCAAGATTATAAAACGGGTGAAATTTTGATGGTTGCCTTTATGAATGAAGAGGCATTTGAGTTGACACTTAAAACAGGTATTGTTCATTACTGGAGTAGATCCCGCAAAACGTTATGGAAAAAAGGGGAATCCTCGGGCAATGTACAGCAGGTAAAAGAAATTCGTATTGACTGTGACAACGATTGTGTATTATTAAAAATTAATCAGATTGGTGACGCAGCATGCCATACAGGATACCGCAGCTGTTTTTACCGTGTTGTGGAAGGGGATGAGCTTACCATTGATGGCATAAAGATATTTAATCCTGAAGATAAATATGGAGATAAAAAATGAGCCTTATCAAATTAGGTATTCCTAAAGGCAGTCTGGAGAATGCTACCATTGAACTTTTCAAACATGCGGGGTTTTCAATATCAGTATCATCGCGTAATTACTTCCCAAGTATTGATGATCATGAGATTTCCTGTTCATTGATTCGTGCACAGGAGATGGCAAAATATGTTGAAAGCGGGGTTCTTGATGTAGGATTAACCGGGCTTGACTGGATACTTGAAAATGAGTCAGACGTGGAGGTGATTTCGGACCTGATCTACTCAAAGGTGAGCGCAAGGAAAGCTAAATGGGTACTTGCAGTTCCCAATGATTCACCAATAAAGACAGTAGAGGATTGTGCAGGCAAAACAATATCAACTGAGCTTGTCAATTTTACACGGAAATATTTCAGCGAGCGGAATATTCCTGTGAAAGTTGAATTTTCATGGGGTGCAACTGAAGCAAAGGTAGTTGAAGGGCTTGTTGATGCAATAGTTGAGGTTACCGAAACCGGTTCAACAATCAAGGCACATGGACTGAAGATCATCTATACATTGCTGGAAACCAATACCAAGCTTATTGCCAATAAAAAAAGTATGGCTAATCCGCAAAAACGTGCAAAGATAAAACAGATTGCTTTATTGCTAAAAGGTGCACTCAATGCCAGCAATCTTGTTGGTATCAAAATGAATGTACCCGAAGAGAAGCTTGATGTTGTTATAAAGCTTATTCCAAGCCTTACGTCTCCAACGGTATCTAAACTATATAACGCAACATGGTTTTCAGTTGAAAGTGTGATTAATGAATCGGTGGTCCGGGACCTTATCCCCATGCTTATTAATGCCGGCGCTGATGGAATCATCGAATATCCGCTCAACAAGGTAGTATCGCAGGAGGATGTTTGTTTATAATAACCTGCGACATTTCAATGTTACAGGAATTTCATGGAGCAGGAATTCATACGTAAGGGCAGGCAGTTTGTTAAGTCATGTGCTGCAACATTGCCTCTACCCCGTTTCTATAGAGATAATTACCGGTATATATCTATAGCACAATGGATAGCAACCGCATCGTCGTTTGTGCGGTATTGCTCTCGTTGCATGTATAGCAAAGGTACAGCATTGGGGCATAGCTTTTATCATGCAGAAAAAGTAGCTATTGAATCGGCAGCGATAGTTCTTAAAGAGAGGGGGACCTCAGAACATTCGATACATTTAGCAGTATTGGCACTCATGGCAGGATATTTCCATGATTATTTCCGTGAGATGAGCGATCATCCTTCAAAAGCTGCAGAATATGTGCAAAATCATTTTTACCATTTTATTCCGGAAGATGATGTGCTGGCAATCTCATTTGCCATACAAAACCATGAAGCATTTAAAGAGCATCAACAGGTGAACAATGACGATTTAATGCTTTTGTCTAATGCACTGTATGATGCTGATAAATTCAGGTGGGGTCCGGATAATTTTTTATACACAATATGGGATATGGTAGCCACGTTGCATATTTCGCACAATGATATAGTAATGCATTTTTCAAAAGGGGTGGCACATATTGATACAATACGTCATACATTCAGGTCAAAAACTGGCATACAGTATGGTCCGGAATTTATTGATCATGGGCTGGTCATTGCAAAACAATTAAAAAATTATTTAGAAGCAAAAGAGTAGTAAATGTTGTTGATAACGTATGCTGTACTTATTGATGAATGATATACATCCTTACTATATACTTTGGTGATTATAATGGGCACAATTGCAGCTATGTTTTTTCTTTGACAGTAACTATCGAAAAGATACATCCTTTGTATTATAGTTTTGAAAACCACGCTTTATGCAATTATACAATAACAAAAGGTGTGCTTGAAACGCAATAGTATATTAATAAAAAACTTGACAAAATACCATATTTTTCAGGGATACTTAAAGAAAGTAGCATATAATGTTTAATTCAGGTTTGCCCACGTAGCTCAGTCGGTAGAGCATTTGCATGGTAAGCAAAAGGTCACCAGTTCGATTCTGGTCGTGGGCTATTTTGTTATTTATTAAAAAATTTGTATTTTTTTTAATTTGAGCAATTAATTGCTTGACGTGATGTGCTATATTTATAGCGTGCTTTCATATCTTTAAAAAAGCATACACATTTTTAGTAATTGTTAAACATTACATAACGCAAAAAAATACTATTACATTAACAGGATGTCATTATGCGTGAAGTGATACTATTATCATGTAAGGATTGTAAAAATCGCAACTATGCCACAAAGAAGGATAAGAAAAAGCAAACCGGAAAGCTTGAGGTGATGAAATATTGCAGGCATTGCAACAAGCATACATTGCATAAGGAAACGAAAGCATAAGGTGGGCGATAGTGTTTAATAAAACCATACAATTTGTTAAAGAATCACGTGACGAGCTTAAAAAAGTTTCCTGGCCTGAAAGGGATGAGGTTAGTGCATTGACCATGGTGGTTCTTATAACTGTTATAATAACTTCACTTTTTTTATGGCTTGTTGATGCTACCTTGATGAAAATTGTTTCCCTGGTGATGAAATAACTATGATAAAAGGTTGGTACGTAATACATACTTATTCGGGTCATGAGAATAAGGTTAAGCTGGCTTTGGAAAAGAAGGTGCAAAATCTGAATTTAGGTGATAAGATATTTCAGGTTAAGATTCCAACTGTTGAAGAACATTCAGTTAAAGATGGGAAGAAGGTTATAAAATCCAAAAAAATATTTCCGGGATATGTTCTTGTTGAAATGATTATTGATGATGAAACGTGGATGGCAATAAAAAACATTCCGGGAGTTACAAATTTTGTAGGTTCATTTGGCAGTGAAAAACCAAGGCCATTATCTGAAAAAGAGGTGGACAACCTGTTCAATAAAATGGGTGAAGTTGCCACTAAAGATAAGGTGTCAGTAGTTATGGATTTTTCGGTAGGAGAGCACGTAAAGGTTGTTGATGGTCCGTTTAAGGAATTTACCGGTGTTATTGAAGAAGTGTATCCCGATAAAGGTAGATTACGTGTTAAGGTTGAAATATTTGGTAGGGGGACGCCTGTTGAATTGGACTTTGTGCAGGTAGGTAAGATATAAGATACATTTAATAATAGTTTTATAAGGGTTGATGACAATGGCTCCAAAAAAGAAGAAGATAGTAACTCAGATTAAATTACAGATTCCTGGTGGACAGGCAAATCCTGCACCACCGGTAGGGCCTGCTCTGGGACAGCATGGGCTTAACATCATGGAATTTTGCAAGGCTTTTAACGATAGAACAAAGGACCAGCAGGGTACCATACTGCCGGTAATTATTACTGTATATGAAGACAGAACATATACGTTCATTGTTAAAACACCACCAGCAGCGGTATTGATTAAAAAGGCTCTTAAGCTGGAAAAAGGTTCAAGCGAACCTAATAAGAAGAAGGTTGGCACCGTTACGCAGTCTCAACTTGAAGAAATTGCTCAATTAAAAATGCCGGATCTCAATGCTAATGATGTTGAGGCAGCAAAGAAAATTATTGCTGGTACAGCACGTTCAATGGGAGTTGAAGTAAGTGAGTAACACAGTTAATTAATAATGAATTATTTGGGGTTTTTTTATGAAGCGAGGAAAAAAAATTACTGATGCAAAGGCTAAGGTTGATAAGACCAAATTATACCCGATTGATGAAGCATTGTCAATAATGAAAGAATTAGCCTTTGTAAAGTTTGATGAAACAGTTGAAGTTGCAATAAAAGTTATCCATAAAAGCTATCAAAATGTACGTGGTTCCGTGGTGTTACCTCATGGTACTGGTAAAGAAATAAAAGTGCTGGTGATTTGCAAAGGTGACAAGCAGAAAGAAGCTTTAGAAGCAGGAGCTGATTTTGTAGGTGCTGAAGATGCTATCGAGAAGATAAAGAATGGGTGGCTTGATTTTGAGGCGGTTGTTGCAACCCCTGATATGATGAAAGAGGTAGGAAAGTTAGGCCCTATATTGGGTAAAAAAGGGCTTATGCCAAAACCTAAATCTGGCACCGTCACTGATGATGTAAAAATAGCCGTTAAAGAGCTTAAGGGTGGAAGGGTTGAATACAAGGCCGATAAGACCGGGGTTATCCATCTTGGTGTTGGCAAACTTTCATTTGAACAACAAAAGCTTGCGGAAAACATTAAATCGTTCTATGGTCAGGTTGTTAAAGATAAACCCTCTGATGCAAAAGGAAACTATATTCGTTCTTTTCATATATGCTCAACAATGGGGCCAGGCATTAAAATCAATTACAAGGGGATAGAACGGTAATGGTTAAACAATATAAAATAGATTCTGTTAATGAATTAAAAGAAAAACTGAATTCCAAAAAGAATATTATATTAACATATTATTCCGGTATCAAGGTAAAAGATCTTTATCAATTGAGGAAGATTTTGCGGGATAAAGGTGCTGAGTATAAAGTAATTAAAAATAATTTATTCAGAAAAGCATTGAAGGATGGTGGATATCCCCCAATAGATACACATCTGGTAGGTCCTATTGGTGTGGTGTTTGTTGATAAGGAATTGAGTGAAATAGCAAAGGTATTAAAGGATTTTCAGAAAGAGCAGGATAAATTTCAGTTCAGCGTTGCAATAATGGATAATGTTGTATATTCTCAAAAGGATGTACAACGAATTGCAGAATTACCGCCCATAGAGGTGTTATTGTCGCAGGTAATGTCGCTTATCAATGGGCCTGCTACAGGGACAGCTATTGCAATAAATCAAGTTATGGCTTCCCTTGCCAGGGGTATTAAGCTTGTAGCACAGCAAAATGCTTAGCTTGTTATAGCATTTATATAATCAAGGGTACATAATACTTATCAGAATTGTAAACATTATGGAGTATTGGTTGCCCTTATAAGTTTTTACGACAAATGTTCGTATTAACTTCAGATTCACTAAGTATAAGGAGTAACATAATGGCAAAATTATCAGTACAGGAATTGTTGGAAGCAATTGGTAGTTTAACGCTTGTTGAAGCCGCAGAGCTTGTGAAAGCCATGGAAGAGAAGTTTGGCATTTCAGCAGCTGCACCAGTTGCTGTTGCAGCTGCATCAGGCGGGAGCGGAGCAGGGGCAGCAGAAGTTGAAGAGAAGACTGAATTTGATGTTATTCTCACAGGTTTTGGTGATAACAAGATTAATGTTATCAAGGAAGTACGTGCCATTACCGGTTTAGGCTTAAAAGAAGCTAAAGATCTGGTAGAAGCTGGAGGCAAAGCGGTTAAGGAAAAGGTTTCTAAAGAAGAAGCCGAAAAGATTAAAAAGCAGCTTGTAGAAGCTGGAGCAACAGTAGAGGTTAAGTAACGTTTATTGACGCAAAAATATCTTGAAAAGATTACTGTAATACTGTATACTGAAAATAGTAGTAGGTTTGGTTGCGATGCAATCAAACCTACTGGTGTTTATGTTTTTGTAATTTACTATCAATAACAATAACGCGATGTTCTGCATTTGAAACAGTGCCCCAAGATATATGAATAAATGATGAATAGTTACTATCAAACAAAAACAATTATATTTTTTTATGTTCATTGTCTGATTTATTTATATGTATGATAAATTTTATATCAGGTGTATACTATGCAAAAACAACAAAAAATTATACGTTTTGGTACAATAAAGTCAGGCATTGGATTGCCAAACTTGATCGAAAATCAAACCGAGTCGTTTAAGTGGTTTTTACAAAAAGATGTTCCACCTGCAAAAAGGAAAAATCAAGGATTGCACAATGTATTTCTGGAAACATTTCCTATTGTTAGCCCTAATGATGATATAGAATTGGAGTTTGTTGACTATGAATTAGGGGAGCCAAAATATAATGTTCAGGAATGTAAAGAGCGTGATGTAACCTATGCTGCACCGCTGAAAGCAACGATACGTCTTATAAAGAAAGATACCATGGAAGTCAGGGAACAATCCGTTTATATGGGCGATATCCCCTTGATGACAGAAAGCGGAACATTTATCATCAATGGAGCAGAACGTGTTGTTGTGAATCAGTTGCATCGATCGCCGGGAATATTCTTTTTCTGGGATGAAACTGAACGAATGTATAATGCACGTATCATCCCCGACAGAGGATCCTGGCTGGAATTTGAAATGGATCATAAGGGGCTTATTGTTGCGCGTATTGATAGAAAGAAGAAATTTCCTGCAACAATTATAATAAAAGCTCTTGGTTTCAATACAAATGAAGAAATAATAAAACTCTTTTATACTATAAAGAAAGTTAAGCTTTTAGAAGAAAAAGATTATGAATTGTTGAAAAACAGACGAGTTGCCACTGATATAGTAAACCATGAAACAGGTGAAGTGTTCTTAGAAGCTGGTGAACGTATTACCATTGACTATGTTGATATTTTACGAGATGAAAAGGTCAAGGAAATTGAAATAATTGAATTCCCTAAAAACAAAGATGATGCTTATCTGATTACTTCACTGGAAAAAGATGATTGTAAAAGTTCCGAAGATGCACTGTTGAAATTACACCAGATGTTACGACCTGGTGAGCCGACCAATATTGACAATGCACGTGAAATATTTAACAGATTATTTTTTGATCCCCGAACCTATAGTTTAGGTGGTGTTGGACGTTATAAAATTAATAAAAAGTTTGGATTTGACATGAAAGAGGTGAGTGAAGATTACCTCAGAAAGGAAGATATAGTAATGACAATGAAATATCTAATCAACTTAATAGCAGAGGTTGAAGGATATATTGTCGATGATATTGACCATTTAGGAAATAGAAGAATACGAACCGTGGGAGAGTTAATACAGAATCAGATAAAGATTGGATTCCAGCGAATGGAACGTGTTATCAAAGAGCGTATGACAATACAGGATATAGATGTTGTAACACCTCAGGCGCTTATAAGCATAAAACCAATCACTGCAGTCATTAATGAATTTTTTGGCTCAAGTCAGCTTTCACAGTTTATGGATCAAACAAATCCTCTGGCTGAGCTTACCCATAAACGCAGATTAAATGCATTAGGTCCTGGCGGTTTAACACGGGAGCGTGCTGGTTTTGAAGTGCGTGATGTACATCCTTCGCATTATGGAAGGATGTGTCCTATAGAAACGCCTGAAGGTCCTAATATTGGTTTAATTATTTCAATGAGTACCTATGCTCGTATCAATGATTATGGATTTTTGGAAACACCATACCGGGTTGTAGAAAATGGACGTGTTACGGATAAAGTAGAATATCTTACTGCTGATGAAGAGGATAAGTATTTTATTGCTCAGGCAAATGCAGTTATCGATGAAAGCGGGAAATTTGTAGATAAACTTATCCCATGTCGGCATAGGGGTGATTTCCCTTATAAACGTCCTGAAGAAATCCAATATATGGACGTTTCGCCTGATCAGGTATTCTCGGTTTCCACATGTCTTATTCCATTCCTTGAACACGATGATGCCAACCGTGCGCTTATGGGTTCAAATATGCAACGGCAGGCTGTGCCATTACTAACCGAAGAAGTACCGCTTGTTGGAACTGGTATGGAAGGCCCGGCTGCAATGGATTCGGGTGTTGTGGTAAAGACTAAACGGGCAGGTGAAGTTATCTATGCTGATGCAAAGTTTATACGTGTTAAGACAGGAAACGGGGAAATAGATGAATACCAGCTGTTAAAGTTTAAGCGAACAAATCAGGGAACATGCTTCAACCAAAAACCAATAGTAAAAAAAGGACAGAAGGTAAAAGCAGGTGATATCATGGCAGATGGACCAGCTACTGATCAGGGCAAGATGGCACTTGGTAAAAATATATTGGTAGCATTTATGCCATGGATGGGTTATAACTTTGAGGATGCTATTCTGCTTTCAGAACGTCTGGTATATGATGATGTCTATACCTCTCTTCATATTGAACAATTTGAAATTGAAGCGCGTGAAACAAAGCTGGGAAGAGAGGTTATTACTCGTGACATCCCTAACTTAAGTGAAAAGGCTTTCAGAGATTTAGATGAAAATGGTATTGTTCGCAGTGGAGCATATGTTGCTCCAGGAGATATTCTTGTTGGGAAAGTAACTCCTAAGGGCGAGCAGGATCTTACGCCAGAATATAAATTGCTACATTCGATATTTGGTGAAAAAGCACGAGAGGTTCGTGATACTTCATTGCGTGTCCCTAATGGCGTTGAAGGGATAGTTATTGATGTAAAACGTTTTTCCAGGGAAAATGGTGATGAATTAGCAGCAGGTGTTGAAGAGCTGGTTAAAGTTTATATTTCATCAAAACGAAAAATTTCGGTTGGTGATAAGATGGCTGGACGCCATGGGAATAAAGGCGTTATTAGCAGGATAGTGCCCGTGTATGAGATGCCCTATCTACCTGACGGAACACCAGTCGATATCGTTTTAAATCCTCTTTCAGTACCATCACGAATGAATTTAGGCCAATTACTGGAAACTGAATTAGGATGGGCAGCTAAAGAGTTAGGATTTATTGCCGAATGTCCTATTTTTGATAGTCCAGAAGATGTAGAAATAAAAGAGCTATTACAAAAAGCTGGACTACCGGTAAGTTGTAAAACAGTTCTTTATTCCGGGCAAACAGGTGAAACTTTTGAAAATGAGGTAATGGTAGGATACATCTATATGCTGAAATTAGCGCACATGGTGGATGATAAGATTCATGCACGTTCTACTGGCCCATATTCGCTGGTAACCCAACAGCCATTAGGTGGTAAAGCGCAATTTGGTGGTCAGCGATTGGGTGAGATGGAAGTGTGGGCGCTTGAAGCATACGGTGCAGCTTATACACTCCAGGAGCTTCTGACGGTGAAGTCTGATGATATGTTGGGCAGAGCTAGAATATATGAAGCTATAGTTAAGGGGATTAATACAACAACTCCTGGCATTCCTGAGTCATTTAATGTATTGATACAGGAATTGCGAGGGCTTGCACTTGATGTGCGAATTTATGACGAAAATGGCAATGAGATAAATCTCTCTGAGTGGAGCGAAGGCTTCACCAAACCAAAACGAAAAATCAAGCTTGAAACACTTGAAAATGAGTAACAATGCTTCAAAAATTATAATAAGTAAGAAGGTAATGCAATGAGAGATTTTAATGATTTTAACTCAATTCAAATAAAATTAGCTTCCCCTGATTTAATTAGGGAATGGTCATATGGGGAGGTAAAAAAACCTGAAACGATTAACTATCGAACCTTAAAACCTGAACGGGATGGCTTATTCTGTGAAAGGATATTTGGAACAACTAAGGAATGGGAGTGCTATTGTGGCAAGTTTAAATCTATACGATATAAAGGTGTTGTTTGTGATCGTTGCGGTGTTGAGGTTACTCATTATAAGGTGCGACGTGAGCGTGGAGGCCATATTGAATTAGCCTGCCCTGTGGCACATATATGGTATTACCGTTCTGTTCCTTCACGGATAGGATTACTGTTGAATTTAACGGTTAATGAATTAAAGTCTATCCTCTATTACGAAAAATATGTGGTGATTGATCCTGCCGAAACTGATTTAAAATATGGAGATGTCATTGATGAGGATACTTTTAATCATTATTATGAAGAATATGGTGATGAATTTGGCGCTGATATGGGTGCCGCAGCTATAAAGGAAATGTTACGTCGCATAGATCTGGATGGTGAGGCGCGAGAATTGAGAAGTAAGATTGCAAGTCAGGATAAGCTGAAAGTTGATAAAAAAGATATTAAACGCCTGGAACTTATAGAGGCATTTAGAGATTCAGGAAACAAGCCAGACTGGATGGTACTTGATGTTGTACCTGTTATACCTCCAGAGCTTAGACCGATGGTTCAGCTAGATGGTGGGAGGTTTGCAACATCCGATCTTAATGATCTTTATAGAAGAGTTATCAATCGGAACAACCGTTTAAAACGGCTATTGCTTTTACGAGCTCCTGATATTATTGTACGGAATGAAAAGCGGATGCTGCAGGAAGCTGTCGATGCACTATTTGACAATAGCAAGCGAAAACGTGCTGTTAAAGGTAAGGCAAATAGGCCATTGAAATCGTTGAGTGATATGTTAAAGGGTAAGCAAGGAAGGTTCAGGCAAAATCTTCTTGGTAAACGTGTTGATTATTCAGGGCGTTCTGTTATTGTTATTGGTCCTGAGCTTAAATTGCATCAATGTGGGCTTCCAAAAAAGATGGCGGTTGAACTTTTTAAACCATTTATTATGAAGCGTTTGGTTGATAAAGGTTTTGTTCAGAATATAAAATCAGCCAAAAAAATGGTTGAAAATGAAAGACCTGAAGTTTGGGAGGTTCTGGAAGAGGTTATTGCTGAACACCCTGTATTGTTGAACCGTGCTCCCACATTGCATAGATTAGGGATACAAGCATTTGAACCAATACTGGTGGAAGGAAAGGCAATTAAATTACATCCACTTGTATGTCATGCTTATAACGCTGATTTTGATGGTGACCAGATGGCAGTTCATGTGCCGCTATCTCCGCGTGCCCAGATAGAATGCTGGATATTGATGCTTTCTGCAAATAATCTACTCAACCCTGCAAATGGTCAGCCTATAGTAACGCCTACGCAAGATATAGTATTGGGTGTTTATTATTTAACGTCTGAATTGAAAAGTAAATCTGAACATTTACCGTATTTTGGTTCAATGGATGAAATATTATATGCTCTGGAATATAAGCAGATTAAATATCGTTCCAGAATTAAGTATTTGAAGGATGGAGAGTTCATTGAAACAACTCCAGGGCGGTTAATCTTCAATGAAAAGCTTCCCGCTGGCTTCCCGTTTGTCAACTTTACCGTTAATGATAAGGAACTATCAAAAATAATTTCAAAGATATTCAGAGGGTATGGTCCAACAGCAACTGTTAAGGTGCTTGATGATATCAAAGAGCTGGGATACAGGTTTGCTACCTATTTTGGGCCTACTATCTCTACCAGTGATGTTAAAGTGCCTGAAATGAAAGATGAGTTAATTAAAAAAGCTAATGAGATGTTAGAAAAAATTGAAAATGAATATCGTGATGGATGGCGCACGAATGAAGAGCGATACAACAGAGTTATAGACTTGTGGACAAAAACAAATGACGATGTTACAGAGGTTATGTTCGATACGATGGCACAGGATGCCGATGGTTTTAATCCAATTTACATTATGGCACAATCAGGTGCAAGAGGCAGTAAACAGCAAATACGACAGTTAGCTGGTATGCGAGGATTAATGGCAAAACCCAGTGGTGAGATTATTGACGTGCCCATTAAATCAAACTTTAAGGAAGGGCTGACAGTTCTTGAATATTTTATTTCAACCAATGGTGCACGGAAGGGATTGGCAGATACTGCTTTAAAGACTGCGGATGCAGGATATCTTACCCGCAGACTGGTTGATATAGCTCAGGATGTTGTTATAACCATGGATGATTGTGGCACATCAGTTGGTATTGATGTTACTGCCATAAAAGAAGGTGATGAGGTGGTCGAATCAATTGGTGCAAGAGCTCTGGGCAGGACATTACTCTATGATCTATATCATCCTGTCACCAATGAGAGTATTTGTAATAGCGGGGAGCTTATTACTGAGGATATAGCAGAGGAGATAGATGAGTTAGGGCTTGATCGTATAACCATACGTTCTGCGCTGACATGTGAAGCTCGTCATGGGGTATGTGCACGATGCTATGGAAGAAATTTAGCAACTTCACGAATGGTGGATATTGGTGAGGCCGTTGGTATCATTGCTGCACAATCAATTGGTCAGCCTGGAACTCAGCTTACCATGCGTACCTTCCATATTGGTGGCACTGCTTCACATTTTGTTGAAGAGAGTGAAATTTGTTTCAATTATCCAGTATATGTGAAAGAAACAACCTTCAAAACTGTTAAAACAGAAGATGAAAAAGGTGAGAAGAAAACTATTTCTGTTAGACGTGGGTACATCGTATTACAACGGTTATTAGAGGATATCTCTGCAAAAAACGGTGATATTTTGATTAATAATGGAGATAGAGTTTATAGTGGGACACCAGTAGTCAAGAAACCCGATGGGTCCTTTATTACTACCTCCAAAGCAGGTATTGTAAAGTTGGATAAGTCAAGAATATATATTCTGGGCGAACAAAATATGATCCCTGTTAATATTGGATCAACCATTTATTGTAAAGCTGATAAGATATATTCTGTAGATCCTCAAACAGGGAAAACAGAGGTGCTGGTAAGTTTTGATCCGTGGTTTGAACCAATCCTGACTGAAATCAATGGGAAAGTCAAATTTATTGATATAGAAATTAACAAAAGTATGCGTGAGGAGATAGATCCTTTAACTCACCAGCTTAAACGAATAATTGTTGAAACAAAAACCGAGAAGTTACAGCCGGCAATTGAAATATCTTCTGCAGACGAATTATTCCATTATCTTTTGCCTAAAGGTGCACATTTGTTTGTTGATGATGGTATGTCAGTGAAAGCCGGCACCGTATTGGCAAAGATTCCAAAAGAGGTTGAAAAGACAAAAGATATTACTGGTGGTTTGCCACGGGTTGCTGAATTGTTTGAAGCCAGAACACCAAAGGAAAAAGCAACAATATCAGAAATTGATGGGTATGTTAAGATTGGCGATACAGTAAAGAATAAACGTAAGATTATTATTACTGCTGAAGATGGAGAATTCAGAGAATATCAAATACCGGCATCAAAATATTTGCGAGTACAGGATGCTGATAGGATCAATAAAGGTGATAAGATTGATGATGGACCAATTGATCCACATGATATCCTTGATATAAAAGGACCCCGCGAATTGGAGCAATTTCTTGTAAATGAAATACAGGAGGTTTACAGATTACAGGGTGTTCAGATTAATGATAAGCATATTGAAATAATAGTACGGCAGATGCTGCGAAAGGTTATTATTGAAGATCCAGGGGATACAAGCTTTGTTGTTGATCAGATTGTTGATAAGTTTGAATTTGACGATGAAAATATCCGTGTCGAACAAGAAGGTGGGAAGGCTGCATCAGCAAAGCCAGTGCTTATGGGCATAACAAAGTCGGCTCTTAATACCGAGTCATTTATATCGGCAGCATCGTTCCAGGAAACCACCAGAGTTTTAACGGAAGCAGCAATTAAAGGTAAGATTGACAGGCTACGAGGTCTTAAGGAAAATGTTATTATTGGACATTTAATTCCTGCCGGTACAGGAGTACGTGATTACAACAGGGTAACCGTTTATCAGAAAATACATGGTGATTTAGATGGTGTTGTAAAAGAAACTGAGGAAGAAATTTCTGTAGAGAAGTAAATTTTCTTGACAATTAAAAGGGTAAAATTGATTAATCACATTCAGTTAAAATATGGAAATGAAAAATTATAATATCATAGTGAAAATTAATTAATAAACAGTAATAAGGAGATGTAATGCCTACAATTAATCAATTAATAAGGAAAGGGAGATCAGAAAAAGTAAAAAAGTCAAAATCTCCGGCATTAAAAAGCTGTCCACAAAAGCGTGGAGTTTGTACCAGGGTGATGACCGTAACACCTAAAAAACCAAATTCAGCGTTACGAAAGGTTGCACGTGTACGACTTACTAATGGGATAGAGGTGACAGCATACATTCCAGGTATTGGTCACAATTTACAGGAACACTCGGCAGTTTTGGTTCGTGGTGGAAGGGTAAAAGATTTACCCGGTGTCAGGTATCATATAGTACGAGGTACTTTGGATTCATTAGGTGTCAATGATAGGAAGAAGGGTAGATCAAAATATGGCACAAAGAGGCCTAAAGCATAAATGATATCGAAACGTTGTTACTATGATAGGGAAGTAATGTTTAGAGATGTCCATACAAGTGATTTGAAAATTTGCAATAGCGAGGTTTAAGAATGGCACGAAGGCGTAGACCAGCAAAAAGAACTATCTTACCGGATCCTAAATATGGAAATATAGTTGTTTCAAAGTTTATCAACTCCATGATGTTAGAAGGGAAGAAAGGTGTTGCTGAAAGAGCATTTTATAAAGCCCTTGAATTGATAGGACAACGCACACAGAAAGATCCTATTGAAGTATTTATAAATTCACTGGAAAATGTTAAGCCACTCGTAGAGGTTAAATCACGAAGAGTGGGAGGTGCTACGTATCAGGTACCAGTTGAAATACGTCCTGAAAGAAGACAGGCATTAGCTATTCGATGGATAATTACTCATTCACGCAACCGGAACGAGAAAACCATGTTCCAAAAATTAGCCGGTGAGCTATTAGATGCTTTTAATAATACTGGTACATCAATCAAGAAAAAAGAAGATACTCATAAAATGGCAGAAGCAAATAAAGCGTTTGCGCATTATAAATGGTGATATATTTACTTATTCAGGCTTTGATAGTATAATGATAAAAAAGTACCAGGGGCTACCCCCTGGTATTTGGTGCTTTAGCTTAAAAATAAATATTTAAAATACATTGATGATCAAGTGTTAATTATGGGAAGAGAACTGCCAATACACAGGACCAGAAATATTGGCATCATGGCGCATATTGATGCCGGGAAAACTACATTAACTGAACGTATACTTTACTATACCGGGAAAACCTATAAGATTGGTGAAGTACATGACGGGACTGCTGAAATGGACTGGATGATACAGGAAAAAGAACGTGGCATTACTATAACAGCAGCAGCTACCACAACCTACTGGAAAAATACACGAATTAATATTATTGATACTCCAGGTCATGTAGATTTTACTGTGGAGGTTGAGCGCAGTTTGCGAGTTTTAGATGGGGCTATTGCTGTATTTGATGCAGTAGCTGGTGTTGAACCGCAAAGCGAAACGGTATGGCGGCAGGCTGACCATTATAATGTTCCACGTATATGTTTTATTAATAAAATGGACAGGGTAGGAGCTGATTTTGAACGCTGTCTTACCATGATAAAAGAACGATTGTATTCCATTCCTCTTCCGTTGCAGATACCCTATGGGAAAGAAGATATTTTTAGGGGTGTTATTGATCTGATACAAATGAAAGGAATAATATGGACTGATGCATCAGGTGAGCACTATGAATATACCGCTATCCCGGATGAATTGCAAAGTGAAGCCAAATACTATCGTGAGCACCTCATTGAAACAGTAGCGGAACATGATGAGCAGATTCTTGATAAATATCTGGCAGGAGTTGAAATAGAGGAACAAGAGTTAAAAAGAGCTATTCGCACTGTTACAATAAAATCAGCATTATTTCCTGTTTTTTGTGGGAGTGCTTTGAAGAATAAAGGAGTGCAACCATTAATTGATGCTATTGTGGATTATCTTCCCTCGCCCAAAGACATCCCTTCAATTAAAGGAAATGATGCCCAACATGATGATGTCATACTGGAACGCCATCCTGATGATAAGGAACCGTTTTGTGCTCTTTGTTTTAAAATCATGACTGATGCGTATGTGGGGAAATTATGCTATATACGTGTTTATTCTGGGCATGTATCTGTAGGTGAATCCATTCTAAATGTCAACAAACAAAAAAAGGAAAGGATACAACGCATATTACGAATGCATGCAAATGACAGAGAGGATATTAAGGAGCTATATACTGGTGATATAGCTGCGATAGTTGGTTTTAAATTTGCTCAAACTGGTGATACTATTACTTCAATTGACGCACCGATAGTATTAGGAAAAATGGAATTTCCCGAACCGGTAATTTCTATAGCCATTGAACCCAAAACAAGAGCTGATATAGAAAAGTTGCATATGATATTAAAACGCCTTGTTGATGAGGACCCAACAATTTTTGTTAAAGTTGATGAAGAAAGCGGGCAGATTGTTCTTTCAGGAATGGGTGAGCTCCACCTCGAGATTATAGTTGATAGATTGCAGAGGGAATTTAATATTCCAGTTAATATAGGGAAACCACAGGTTGCCTATAAAGAGACGGTTTCTGCAACTGCAAAAGCTGAGGGTATTTTTGAAAAGGAAATTGGAGGTAAATTACAGTATGGACACGTTTTGCTGGAGGTTAGTCCATGCGATAGTCACTTTGAATTCATATCAAAATTAGATAATGCGGCAATACCAGATATATTTATTAAAGCAATCGAAATGGGATGCAGGGATGCGCTTAATTCCGGTGTTATTGCAGGATATGAAATAACCAGAATACGGGTGATAGTTGAAGATGCTAAATACCGTGAAGATGTATCAGTAGATCATGCATACAGGATTGCTACGACAATGGCGTTTAGAGATGCTGTAAAAAAGGCAACTCCTGTGTTGTTAGAGCCAATTATGAAACTGGAGGCAGTAGTTCCTGACGAATATATGGGTGATATTATCAATGATATCAATGCACGAAGGGGGAAGATAGAACATATCGACATACGAGGTATGTTGAAAGTTATTGATGCTTATGTACCGCTATCAGAGGCATTTGGGTATGCTACGGCAGTACGTTCGTTGAGTCAGGGTAGGGCATCACACACACTGCAGTTTAACCATTATGATGTAGTGCCACAAAATGTTATGGAGAAAATAATAGGGAGTTACTATAGACCTGTTTAATGAATCTGATATTATAAATGGTATTAATTAATTTTTATTTTTTTTAAAAAATATTTGATATTTTTAAAATTACGCAATAAATTAGTTGACAGATATAGCATATATTTTTTAATTCACACACTTCCACCTTTTGTCCCTCAATAGATGATGTGGAAGATTGTGTTATATAGAGTGAATACATTCTTGTAATTGAAGATTGTTAAAATTTTATTATATCTATAGTAAAGTAGAGTGTGCTTAATCTGTTTTTTTGCTAAGTTGAAAATTATTATTTTGATGAAGGAGATAACAAATGGCAAAGGCAAAATTTGAACGAACAAAACCGCATGTCAATGTTGGTACTATTGGTCATATCGATCATGGTAAAACAACATTAACCTCTGCAATTACGAAGGTTTTGACAGCAGCGTATGGCGGTCATAATAAACCTATTGAGTTTGATCAGATAGACAATGCACCTGAAGAAAAAGCAAGAGGTATAACGATTGCCACGTCGCATCAGGAATATGAAACTCCTAATAGGCATTATGCGCATGTTGACTGCCCTGGCCATGCTGACTATATCAAAAATATGATAACCGGTGCTGCTCAGATGGATGCGGCAATTTTAGTTGTCGCTGCAACCGACGGTCCAATGCCCCAGACAAAAGAACATGTCTTATTGGCACGACAGGTAAATGTTCCTTATATTATTGTTTTCTTGAATAAAGTTGACATGCTTGATCCGGCTGATAGAGATGAGCTAGTTGAATTGGTTGAAATGGAAGTCCGTGATTTACTGAATAAATATGAGTTCCCTGGCGATACTATTCCCATTATTCCTGGTTCTGCACTAAAGGCAATGCAGTGTGGTTGTGGAAAAGCGGATTGTGAGGCATGCGGGCCAATACTTAAATTAGCTGAGACGCTTGACACTTATGTGCCTGAGCCAAAACGTGACAAGGATAAACCGTTCTTGATGCCTATTGAGGATGTATTCTCTATTACCGGTCGTGGTACTGTTGTAACAGGAAGGATTGAACGTGGAGTAGTAAGAACCGGGGATGAGGTTGAAATTGTAGGTTTTGGCGAAACAAAAAAGTCGGTTGTTACCGGTGTTGAAATGTTCAGGAAGTTACTTGATGAGGGAATTGCAGGTGACAATGTTGGTTGTTTGCTTCGTGGTATTGGCAAGGAGGAGGTGGAAAGAGGGCAGGTATTGGCAAAGCCGGGCTCTATAACTCCCCATAGAAAATTTGAAGCAGAAGTATATGTCCTGTCAAAAGAAGAAGGTGGACGCCATACGCCATTTTTTACTAATTACCGACCTCAGTTCTATTTCAGAACAACTGATGTAACTGGTATAATTCAGCTTCCTGAAGGTGTTGAAATGGTTATGCCGGGTGACAATATTAAGATGACTGTTGAGCTTATTACTCCTGTTGCTATGGAAGAAACACTTCGTTTTGCAATTCGAGAAGGTGGTAGAACTGTTGGTGCAGGTGTAGTTGCCAAGATACTAGAATAAGACTGTTTCTATTTAGTATGATAGCAATGTTAGTAGTTGTCAGGCTGGTATATATCAACCTGACAATTGTTTAGAATAGTATGCAAAATGATAATTGATGGTGGGATTGTAGGGATACAATCAGGGAATTGGATGATTACTACTATATTAATTTATGAGGATATAAGAAGGATATTACAGTGGCTAAGCTTTCGGGACAACGTATAAGAGTGAAATTACGATCATTTGATCCATATTTATTAGATCAATCAGCAGCTAAGATAGTTGCGACAACTAACAGGAGTGGTGCAAAGGTTGCAGGGCCTATACCGTTACCTACACGTATTGAAAAATTTTGTGTTTTGCGGTCTCCTCATGTTAATAAGAAGTCGCGTGAACAGTTTGAAATCCGAACTCACAAACGCTTAATTGATATTATTGATCCAAATTCAGACACTGTTGAAGCGCTTATGAAATTAGAATTGCCTGCTGGTGTTTCTGTAGACATAAAATCATAAATTTAACATTGATATGATGTTAGTTAAAGAGCTCTTTTAGAAGAGTGTGGTTGTCTTATAATTGATGTATGGGATGGGAAAATGAAAAAGGCGTTAATTGGTAGAAAAATTGGGATGAGTCAGTTTTTTTTAGATGATGGGACGGTAATCCCTGTTACTGTATGTGAGCTTGGTCCTTGCGTTGTTGTTCAGAAAAAGACCATTGAAAAAGATGGATACAATGCTTTAAAATTGGGGTATTGGGAAACAAAACCTCACCGTCTTACTAAACCTATAATAGAGGATTTGAAGAAGAAGAATCTCCCAATTGTTAAAGTGTTTAAAGAAGTTGATATTTTTGATGAAGATTTGATTGAAGGAAGTGTAATAACCTGTGATGTCTTTTCTGAGAACCAGATAGTGGATGTAACCGGTACATCAAAAGGTAGGGGTTTTGCTGGGGTTATTAAAAGGTACGGGTTCCATGGCGGGAAAGAAACGCACGGTTCAAATTTCCATAGAGCACCCGGATCAATTGGTGCGAATACATACCCGGCTGAGGTGTGGAAGGGGAAAAAGCTTCCGGGCAGACACGGTGGGAAAACTGTAACCGTTAAAAACCTTAAAATTATAAGTATAATGAAAGATAAGAATTTGGTTATTATTTCAGGTGCTATCCCGGGTACCGTCAATTCTATTATTACAGTACAGAGTAAATAGGCAGGATTGTTATGGTTGTAGATGTTTATACACTTGAAGGAAACATAAAAGGGCAGATCGAGCTGAATGAATCCATCTTTAATGCAAAGATTAATGATGTTTTGATGTATGAATTGATTAAAGCAGCTAATGCCAATTTGCGGCAGGGGACACACGATACAAAAGAGCGATCGTATGTATCGGGTGGTGGAGCAAAACCATGGCGGCAAAAGGGAACGGGAAGAGCACGCCAGGGTAGTATACGTGCTCCGCAGTGGAAAGGTGGTGGTGCTGTGTTTGGACCTCATCCAAGGGACTATCGCATAGAATTGCCAAAAAGAATTAAACATGAAGCATATCGTTCTCTTTTATCAATGAAATTTAAAGAGGGTTCTATAAAGATAATTGAGGATTTTAAAGTTGTAGATGGTAAAACAAAAGAAGTTGCTGCCATTGCTAAAAAGCTCAATATTAGCAAAGGAATACTTATTACTGATATTGAAGACAATTTATTGAAACGTGCAATACGAAATATACCATGGTTTTTATATAATAATGTTAATCGTTTGTCTGGCAGGGATATTTTTTATACAAAGACTGTGTTAATTACCGAAAACGCAGCAAAGATTATTAATTCGAAATATGCAAAAGGTGAATAATTATGAATGCCAATGATATTATTATACGCCCGGTGATTACAGAAAAAGCAACGGAAATGGCAAAGCAGAATAAGTATATATTCAGAGTTCATAAAAAAGCTAATAAGGATATGATAGGGCGTGCAATAAACAGCATCTTTGGCGTTATGCCTGTAAAGGTTAATGTAATGATCGTAAGAGGTAAGCGTAAGCGTGTACGTTATAATTATGGGTATACGACTTCATGGAAAAAAGCGATCGTTACATTAAAAGAAGGCGAGAAGATTGATGTTTTTGAAACGAAATAAGGAACTATCAGTATAGCGATAAAGGTAACGAATATGGGTTTGAAAAAATATAGACCAATAACACCGACATTACGATATCAAACGGTTTTAGATTACAGTGAGATTACCACTGATGAACCATTGAAGTCATTAACTAAAGGTAAGAAAGATTATGCCGGTAGAGGCTTCAAAGGACAGATCTCCGTTCGCAGAAAAGGAGGTGGGCATAAACGGCGGTTCCGACTCATTGATTTTAAACGTAATAAGTATAATATTGAAGGTAAGGTGTCTACTGTCGAATATGATCCTAATAGAAGTGCTAATATTGCCTTAATAATCTACAAAGATGGGGAGAAGCGATATATTGTTGCACCTTTTTCTTTGAAAGTAGGGGATACAGTAGTTTCAGGGGATAATGTTGAAGTAAAACCTGGAAATGCTATGCCCTTAAAAAATATACCAGATGGTACATCTATCTATAATATAGAATTACATAAAGGCAAAGGTGGGCAGTTGGTGCGTTCTGCTGGAGTAAGTGCAGTCATTACCGCAAAAGAAGGGGAATATTGCTTGATAAAACTACCATCAGGTGAAATCAGAAAAATTTACTGTGAGTGTTATGCTACAATTGGTGAAGTGAGCAATAAAGACCATATTAACATTGATATTGGTAAAGCTGGTCGCAACAGATGGATGGGTAAAAGACCTAAGGTACGTGGTGTTGCAATGAATCCTATTGATCATCCTCTTGGAGGTGGCGAAGGAAAATCATCGGGAGGGCGACATCCCTGTTCTCCTACTGGCAAGCCTACGAAAGGATATAAAACACGAAAGAAGAAAAAATATAGTGATAAAATGATTATTAAACGAAGGAAGTAAGCTATGGCTCGTTCATTGAAAAAAGGACCGTATGTTGACATAAAGCTGTTTAAAAAAATTGAAGAAATGAACTCAACCAATGCAAAGAAGGCAATTAAAACATGGTCACGAAGATCTACCATATTTCCGGAGATGATTGGACATACCATTATGGTACACAATGGGAAAAATTTTATACCGGTGTACGTTACTGAGAATATGGTAGGGCATAAATTGGGTGAGTTTGCACCAACAAGGACATTTAGAGGCCATGCTGGCAAAGATGATAAGGTAGCGAAAAGAGGCAAGTAAATGGAAATGAAAGCAGTATCACGATATAACAGGATCTCTGCGGTGAAAGCACGGTTAGTTGCCAATGAAATAAGAGGTTTTTCATTTCCTGAGGCTATTGATATCCTGAGGGCAATACCTCGTAAAGCATCAAAGCTTTTAATGAAAACACTCTATTCAGCAGCTGCAGGTGCAAAATATCGCAATCCTGAGATACGTGAAAATAATTTATACATCAAGAAGATTGTAATTGATGAAGGCCCAACAGTGAAACGGTTCAGGCCAAGGGCTCGGGGAAGGGCTTCACGCATACGAAAACGATTGAGTACAATTGAGATAATCTTATCTGATGAAAATTAATGTAAGTTTAAGGTGTAATAATGGGACAGAAAGTTAATCCAACAGGTGTAAGAGTAGGCATAATCAGAACATGGGATTCTGTTTGGTTTAGTGAAAAGGATGAATATCGTAAGAATCTCCATGAAGATATTCAGGTTAGGCGATATATAATGAAAAAGTTTAAAAATGCAGGGATTGCAAAAGTTGGTATTGAGCGATTTCCTGATAGAGTCAATGTTTATATTCATACAGCAAGGCCAGGATTGTTAATTGGAAGAAAAGGTGTAGATATTGAAAATCTGAAAGTTGATTTACAAAAGAAGATTAACAAAAATGTTAATATATATGTACAGGAAGTTAAAAAGCCAGAAAAAATTTCTAAATTGGTAGCAGAGCAGGTTGCTTCACAAATTGAAAATAGATTTCCTTATAGAAGAGCTATCAAGCAGGCTATTACTGCAGCCATGCGAAGTGGGGCATTAGGTATCAAGGTTAGTATATCCGGACGGTTGAATGGGGCTGAAATGGCCCGATATGAATCGTATAAAGAAGGAAGAATACCATTGCATACACTGCGTGCTGATATTGATTATGGATTTGCTGAAGCATTAACAACATTTGGTCTGATTGGCATTAAGGTATGGATTTACAGTGGTGATGTTCTCTCAAATGCTGGAGAGCAAGAAGAAGATAAATTTGCATTACGAAAACAATCACGATAATTGATGAAGGTATAATATTATGTTAATGCCTAATAGAACCAGGTATAGAAAAGTTCACCGTGGACGTATGAAAGGAAAAGCAACACGTGGTTCAACAATACATTTTGGTGAATTTGCTCTAAAAACGCTTGAATGCGGTGAAATTAATTCCCGACAGATTGAAGCTGCCCGTATCGCAATTAGTCGTAAAGTAAAACGTGGCGGTAAATTATGGATAAGGATTTTCCCTGACAGACCATTTACCAAAAAACCGGCTGAAACTCGTATGGGTAAAGGTAAAGGAAATCCTGAAGGTTTTGTTGCGCGGATTAAACCTGGAAGGATATTGTTTGAAATTTCTGGTATTGATGATACTATGGCGCGTGAAGCATTGTCATTAGCTGCACATAAATTACCAGTCAAAACCAAAATAATATCAATACATGATAACAATTAGTACTGGAGTTGATTAATGAAAGGTAAACTGGATGAACTAACGGTAGAAGAGCTTAATAGAAGTTTGCGTGAAGCAAAAGAGGAATTAAGAAAAGAACGTTTTAAGAGAACAGTTAGCAGGGTTGAAAATCCAAAAAAAACCATGCAACTGAAGAAGCAGATAGCAAGAATATTAACGGTGCTACGTGAATATGAATCAGGCACAAGAACAGCAAGAAGTAAATAATTTTGGTGGTAACAGCTATGCAAGAAAACAGCAGAAAACAGATTGTTGGTAAAGTTATAAGCAATAAAATGAACAAGACGGTAGTTGTTGAAATTGAGAGAATGATGATGCATCCTAAATATCATAAGTATGTGCGAAGAACCAAAAAGGTCAAAAGCCATGATGAAAAGAATGAATGTTCAATTGGTGATATAGTACTTATAGAAGAAACCAGGCCGTTATCTAAAGAGAAAAGATATCGTTTGGTGAAGATAGTTGAAAAGGTAAAATAGGGTTAGTGCTATGATTCAGGTACAAACAATGTTAGAAGTTGCAGATAATAGCGGTGTGAAACGAGTTCAGTGTATAAAAATTTTAGGGGGAACTCGAAGGCGTTATGCTTCGGTTGGAGATGTCATTATTGTTGCCGTTAAAGATGCACATCCATCATATGGATTGAAGGATTCGACAGGAAAAAAAGTCCATACAAAAGCTGTTTTGAGGGCAGTTGTAGTAAGAACAACCAAGCCGGTGCGGCGTTCTGATGGTTCATATATACGGTTTGATGATAACGCTGTTGCAATTATTGATAATAAAGGCGAACCTCGAGGTTCTCGTATTTTTGGTCCTGTAGCGCGAGAGTTACGGGATAGAAATTTCATGAAGATTGTTTCGTTAGCACCAGAGGTGTTATAAAGGATTAAGCTTATGATAAGAACAATATTAAAAAAGAATGATATGGTAATGGTTATTACCGGTGCAGATAAAGGTAAACGCGGTAAAATACTTTTTGTAGACAGAAAACGAGGAAGAGTGATAGTAGAGGGTGTTAATGTAAGGAAGAAATTTGTACGCCCTTCACAGGATAATCCTAAGGGGGGGCAGATAGAATTGCCATATCCAATTAATATCTCTAATGTTATGGTTTTTTGTGATAAATGCAAAAAGGCTGTTCAATTGGGTATGAAGATAGATGGTGATACCAAATATCGAATATGTAAAAAATGTGGCAAACGAATTGATTAGTGAGGGTAATGATGGCAGCACGATTGCGCATAGCATATGACAAGGATGTTAAAAAAAGAATGATGGATAGGTATAAATATTCATCCATTATGCAGGTTCCTAAAATTGAGAAGATAGTATTGAATGTTGGTGAAGGTGAAGCCCATTCAAATCCTAATCTTTTGCAGTCTATTATCAATGAACTATCACTTGTAACCGGGCAAAAGGCTGTAAAAACTGTTGCACGAAAATCAATTGCTGCATTTAAAATTCGTGAAGGGTATGAGGTTGGTGCTCGTGTTACCTTGCGAGGTGATAAAATGTATGAATTTTTAGACCGACTTATCAATGTAGCATTACCACGAGTTAGAGATTTCAGGGGACTATCACCAAACTCTTTTGATAATGCAGGAAATTATAATTTTTCTGTTAAAGAACAGATAATATTTCCAGAATTAAATCTGGACAAAGTTGAAAAGATTTATGGGATTAATATAACAATTCAGACAACTGCCAGAAATGCTAATGAAGCCAGGGCATTGCTGGAAGAATTCAGATTTCCATTCCAAGAAGCGAGGTAAGTTGAGGTGGCTAGCGAAAGAATGTTTGCAAAGGCTAGAAGAGAGCCTAAGTTTAAAATTCGTTACAGGAATCGATGTAAAGTTTGTGGTAGGTCTCGTGGTTACTACCGCCGTTTTGAACTTTGCAGGATTTGCTTGCGAAAGTTAGCTGGTGAAGGTTTGGTGCCAGGCGTTAAGAAATCATCGTGGTAAAATTTAAAAGAGGTAAATAAGATATGAGTTGTGTTTCTGATCCAATTGCAGATATGTTGACGAGAATGAGGAATGCAATTAATGCAGGACATGTGAAGGTTGATATACCATCATCTAAATTGAAAATGGCTATCGCAAAAATTTTAAAAGATGAAGGGTTTATTAAAAATTTTAAGTTAATTGATGATAATAAGCAAAAACTTTTGCGCATTTATCTGAAGTATAGTGCAGATAATCAGTCGGCGATTATTCGGCTTAAACGGATAAGCTCGCCCGGTAGAAGGGTATATCTGAAAGCTGAAGATTTACATCCGGTTTATAACAATATGGGCATTATAATATTATCTACATCAAAAGGTATTATTACCAATAAAGCCGCCAGGCAACTCAATATTGGTGGTGAAGTTTTATGCGAGATATTATAAGGGGCAGCAGGATATGTCAAGAATAGGGAAAAAACCGATAGTGATACCAAATGGAGTATCCATTGATATGCAGAATAATAATTTAACCGTTAAAGGACCTTTAGGGGTACTTCAATATCAGTTGCAGGATGCGGTGAATATTGCGATTGAAAATAACACTATTGCTGTTTCAAAAAAAGATGAAAAATCTAATGACAAAAAAGTTAATGCATTGTGGGGCTTAACCAGGGCGTTAATTAATAATATGGTAATTGGAGTATCAAGTGGTTTTGAAAAGAATTTAGAGATAGTTGGTGTTGGATATAGGGCAATACAAAAAAATAGTGATGTGGAATTTCAATTAGGATATTCACATACAATTTTGTTTACTCCTCCGCAGGGTACAAAGGTAGAGGTGGTAGAACCAACAAAGATAAGAGTTAAAGGTATTGATAAACAACTTGTAGGTCAGGTGTCTGCAAATATCAGAAAGCTTCGTCCACCAGAACCTTATAAAGGAAAAGGCATTAGATATAAGGATGAGCAGATACTGCGAAAAGCTGGTAAAACTGGTAAATAATACTATTAGAATGTGAATATGAAGGATAGTTATTATGAATAGATCGAAATCAAAAAAAGTTAGATATATGCGTAGAAGGATGCGTGTTAAAGCAAAAGTAAGAAGCAATATTCAGCGTCCTCGTATGTGTATTTCCAGAAGCAATAAGAATTTATTTGTGCAGATTATCGATGATAGTCAAGGAAGTACTCTTGTTTGCGCTTCAACGCTTGAAAAAGATTTCCCTGTGGTAAAGAATAGAGGAAATAAAGAGGCAGCGAAGGCTTTGGGTACAATAATTGCTCAACGAGCTATTGCAAAAAACATAAAACAGGTTGTATTTGATAGAAATGGTTATCTTTATCATGGTAAGATAAAGGAGTTTGCTGATGCAGCTCGTGAAAATGGATTAGAATTTTAGGGGTGATATGGATGAAGATCACAAGAAAACGTATAAAACCGGAAGGATTAGAACTTGCTGAAAAAATAATAATAATCAACCGTGTTGCAAAGGTTGTAAAAGGCGGTAGACGGTTTTCATTTAATGCTATGTCAGTTGTTGGCGATAATCATGGGCATGTTGGCATTGGTTTTGGGAAAGCTAATGAGGTTCCTGATGCAATCCGTAAAAGTGTCGAAGATGCTAAAAAAAATGTATATACAATTAATATGAATAAAAATACGATCCCACACGAAGTAATAGGTAGATTTAAATCTACAAGAGTTGTTTTAAAACCGGCTGCACCTGGTACTGGCATAATAGCGGGTGATTCGGTTAAGGCAGTAGTGGAGAAGGCGGGAATTGTTGATATTATGTCAAAGACGTTGGGTTCACGTAATCCAGTTAATGTTACCAAAGCAACAATAAATGGATTGTTGCAATTGCGCAGCTTAAAAGAAGTGTCTGATTTGCGTGAAATTACTTTACCAAAGCTATGGCAACCATAAGAGGTGGATATATGGCTAAGAAATTATTAATAAAGCAAACACGCAGTTATATAAGCGCAAAACCAAAACAAAAAGCTACATTGCGTGCACTGGGTTTGCGTAAAATACATGCTGAAAGAGTACATGATAATACTGCAGTTATACGTGGTATGGTTGATAAAGTAAAACATATGGTAAAAGTTTCAGAAATAAATGAATAACTATGGGTATAAATGATATGCAATCAACAATAAAAAAACCTGGATATATTAAAAAAAGCAAACGAGTGGGATGCGGTCAGGGTAGTGGTCATGGTAAGACAAGTTGCAAAGGGCATAAAGGACAAAAAGCACGCTCGGGAGCACATTTTAAACCTGGCTTTGAAGGTGGACAGATGCCACTGCAAAGAAGAATTCCAAAACGTGGATTTAATAATGAAAAATTTAAAGAAGAAGTGCAGATAGTAAATATTAATGATATAACAAAATTGTCTGTAAAAGAAATAACCCCTGAAGTACTTTATAAGGAAGGTTTAATTAAATCACAATTTTTACCGGTAAAGCTTTTAGCAGTGGGTGACATCAATGATGCCATTGCTGTTGTTGTAGATGCTATATCAACAACTGCAAAAGATAAAATTATAAAAGCAGGTGGTAGTGTAACACTGCGAGCATAATATGGGACAAGAGGTCATAACACTATAATGCCAAATGTAATTTCAAATATATTTAAAATACCCGAATTACGAAAAAGAGTATTGTTTACCCTTTTTATTCTGGTTGTTTACAGAATAGGCGCTCATATCCCTATTCCTGGAGTTAATATTGAGGCTTTAAGTTCATATTTTGAAATGGCTGCTAAAAGTCGTGGTGGTGGTTTTGTAGATTTTTTTGATTTATTTGCAGGTGGTGCATTAAAACGGTTTACTATATTTGCATTAGGAATTATGCCTTATATTTCAGCATCGATTATTATGCAGCTTTTAACAGTTGTTATACCTGCTATTGAAAAGTTATCGAAGGAAGGCCCAGAAGGTTATAAAAAGATAAATCAGTATACCCGTTATGGCACGGTTCTTTTATGTGCATTGCAGGGTTTTGGTTTGACTATGTGGATGAAGTCAATGACTTCACCAAAAGGTGCAGTCGTCCCACAGGATTCTGGCATAGGATTTGTACTGGTAGCTGTTTTAGCAATTACTACCGGGACAATGATATTGATGTGGTTAGGTGAGATGATAACTGAACGAGGTATAGGGAATGGAATATCTCTTATTATATATGCCGGGATTGTTGTACGTGCTCCTTCAGCCTTTGTTGATACTATGAATAGGATTATTAGTAGAAGCGATCCAATTATTGCCTTGATTTTAATTGCCCTGTTTATTGGGGTTATTGCTGCATCAATTTTATTAACATTAGGTGTAAGAAAAATTCCCGTACAATATGGGAAGAGGGTTGTTGGCAGAAGAATGGTTCAGATGGCATCGCAGGCAATACCCTTACGAGTTAATGCTGCAGGCGTTATCCCTATTATTTTTGCATCATCAATTATTTTGTTCCCTGCACAGATCAGCAATATGTTAGGAGCTACAAAATATGGCATATTCACAAAGATGCAATACTGGCTGTCGCCAGGGCATACAGCGTATATGATTATCTATAGTCTTTTGATAATATTTTTCTGTTATTTTTATACAGCTATACAGTTTAATCCCAATGATTTAGCTGAAAATTTAAAAAAGTATGGCGGCTTTATTCCTGGAATAAGACCGGGTCAAAATACAGCTGATTATATAATGCATATTTTAAATAGAATCACATTGCCAGGTTCGATATTTTTAGCATTGATTGCAATATTTCCTGATTTTATTATACGAATATGGCCAGAAGAAGTATCTCCGGAAATGGCATACCTCTTTGGTGGTACTTCATTGCTTATTATTGTTGGTGTTGCTCTTGATACATTAAAGCAGATCGAGTCACAATTGCTTATGCGTCATTATGATGGATTCTTTAAAAAGGGTCGTATAAAAGGTAGAAGATATTAAATTTTTAGCTATACTGTGTTTTTAGTATGTTTCTATATTGAGGTATTTTGGCTATATATATTTACAATGAGGACGAGATTAACCGGGTAGAAGATGCGTGCAGAATAACAGCAGCGGTTCTGGAAGAGTTAGGTAAGAATGTTGTTGAGGGTATTAGCACTTTTGAGTTAGATAGAATAGCACGTGATTTAATAAGAAAAAGTAATGCAATTCCAGCATTTTTAGGATATAAAGGGTATCCTGCTGCAATTTGTACATCAGTGAATGAAGTTGTAGTACATGGGATACCTCATAGAAATCAGATTTTGAGGAAAGGGGATATTGTTGGTATAGATATTGGTGTTAAGTTTAAAGATTTTTTTGGTGATGCTGCTAAGACGTTTATCGTTGGGAAGGTAAACAACAAAGTAAAAAAATTACTTGAAGTTACCAAAGAGGCGCTGGAATTAGGTATTTTACAATGTAAAGATGGGAATCACCTTACTGATATATCCCATGTAATTGAATCCCATGTTGTGCAGTGGGGATTTCAGCCTGTTCATGAGTTTGTGGGACATGGTATAGGTAGGAATATGCACGAAGAACCTTCTATACCAAATTTTGGCAAACCGGGAAAAGGACCTGTAATAAAAACAGGTATGATCTTTGCAATAGAACCAATGATTAATGAAGGTACGTATCAGGTTGAAATTTTGGATGATGGGTGGACAACCGTAACGAAAGACAGAAAAAATTCAGCTCATTTTGAAAATACGGTTGCTGTTGTGAATGGAATTCCAAAAATTTTAACAAAGGTTTAGAAAACAAAAGAGGAGTGTAAAGCCATATGGCCAAAGAAGAACCTATTGAAGTTGAAGGGGAGGTTGTTGAAGCGCTCCCTAATGCTATGTTTAGAGTTAAGCTTGATAATGGCCATGTGGTACTAGCTCATATTTCAGGGAAAATGCGAATGCATTATATCAGAATTTTACCAGGTGATAAGGTCACTGTTGAACTATCGCCTTATGATTTGAGTAGAGGCAGAATAACGTACAGGGCAAAATGATAGATGAGAGCTTGAGGTAAACTATGAAAGTTAGAGTTTCTGTTAAAAAAATATGTAGTGATTGTAAGGTTATAAAACGACATGGGGTTGTTCGTGTGATTTGTAAAAATCCACGGCATAAACAGCGCCAAAAGAAAAGAACAGCGAAATAATACAATATAGAGGTTTATATGGCACGAATTGCAGGTGTTGATTTACCAAATAATAAACGTGTAGAAATAGCACTTACCTATATTTATGGTATAGGGCTTCCCTCTTCTCTGAAGATCTTAGAAGAAGCAAGGGTTAATCCTGACACAAGGGTTAAGGATCTTACCGATGAAGAGATTAACCAGTTACGAAAAATTATTGAAAAAAGTTATAAGGTCGAAGGTGATCTGCGTACACAAATTGCAATGGATATAAAGCGTCTTATGGATATTGGCTGTTATAGGGGTATACGGCATAGAAGAGGATTGCCTGTCCGTGGGCAGAATACTAAAAATAATGCACATACCAGAAAAGGTAATAGAAAAGTTTCTGTTGGTGGCAAAAAGAAAAAATAGTAACTGAATAACAGAGGTATACAGTGAAGCAGAAAAGAACAAAAAAGCAGGAAAAAAAGAATATACCGGTAGGGAAAGCGTATATTCAGGCTACGTATAACAATACTATTATAACAATCACAGATATGCAGGGTAATGTTGTATCATGGGCAACGTCTGGTGGTGAGGGTTTTAGAGGATCAAGAAAGTCAACACCTTTTGCTGCTCAGATGGCTGCTAAAGCGGCAGCGCAAAAAGCAGTTGATAATGCTAATATGCGAACTATAGAAGTATATGTAAAGGGTCCTGGTATAGGGCGAGAGGCTGCTATCCGCTCATTATATCAGGCAGGTTTAAATATATCGAAGATAAAAGATATTACACCCATACCACATAATGGGTGTAGACCACGCAAACGAAGAAGAGTATAACGTGAGGTTTTAATCTATGGCAAAATATACTGGGCCTTTATGTAAATTATGTAGACGGGAAATGACTCCATTGATGCTGAAAGGGAGAAGGTGCTTAACCGATAAGTGTGCTATTAAGCATAAAAAGTATCCTCCTGGACCGCCTAAAAAACGTCGAATTAAACTATCGGATTACGGAGTGCAGCTTCGTGAAAAGCAGAAAATTAAACGAAGTTATATGCTTTTAGAAACACAGTTTAAACGTGTTTTTGAAGAGGCTACCCGGTTAAAAGGAGTTACGGGGGAAAATATGCTTGTATTGCTTGAAAGAAGGCTTGACAATGTTGTATACAGAATGGGATTTGCATCTTCTCGTTTGCAGTCTCGACAGTTGGTTCAACATGGTCATGTAATAATAAATGGAAACCGTGTTGATATACCGTCATATCAGGTAAAGGTAAATGATACTGTTGAGATTAAAGAAGATTATAAAAATAATGCGATTTTAGAAGATGCAATAAAATTGTCAAAAGCAGTTGGATCGGTTCCTCAGTGGGTAGAAGTTGATTATGAGAAGCGGAATGGGAAAATTATCCGGTTACCTGAGCGAAAAGATATTGAACCTATATTTAATGAGCAAGCTGTTGTTGAGTTATATTCTAAGTAAGACTTGAAGATAGTTATGTGTTTATTTACTGGAGGTAATAATGTCTTATAAGAACCTATTAAAAGGTTTTCGAAGACCATCGAAAATTGTTTTTGAACATGATGAAGTAAACATGGATTATGGAAGATTTATTGCTGAACCTTTTGAACGTGGATATGGCTTAACAATAGGTAACTCTCTACGAAGAGTATTATTATCATCAATTGAAGGATCTGCAATCACTGCGGTGAAGATTCAAGGGGTACCTCATGAATTTATGACGATTGATGGTGTAGTAGAAGATGTTACGCGTATCTTACTGAATTTAAAGCGTTTGCGGTTTAGGTATGCAAGTGAGTTGCCCAAAGTACTCCATATAGTTAAAGATGGCGAAGCTGAACTGACTGGAGCGGATTTTTCAATTGATAGCGATGTTGAGGTAATGAATCCTGAGACACATATTGCTACTATAGAACATGACGGAAGGATTGATATGGAAGTGCAGGTAGAGCGTGGAAGAGGTTATATACCTGGCGAAATAAACAAATCCAACGTTGAGACAATAGGTGTAATACCAATTGATGCTATTTTTTCGCCTGTCAGGAAGGTAAATATCAAAGTAGAAGATACCCGTGTTGGACAGCGAACGGATTATGATAAGCTCATTGTTGAGATATGGACTGACGGATCTATAAAACCAGAAGATGCTCTGGCTCAGGCGGCAAAGATAATAAAAGATCATATGACAATATTTATTAACTTTGAAGAAGAGGTCGAAGAGGAAGAGGTTACAGTTGATGAAAGCCATGATAAATTAAAAGCTATTCTTGCTAAATCTATAGATGAACTTGAATTTTCTGTTCGTGCATATAATACATTGAAAAGTTTAGAACTCAACACACTAGAAGATGTAGTGCATAAAACAGAAGATGAATTAAAAAAATCAAAACATTTCAGTGAGCAGGTTATGGCAGAAATTAAGAAAAAATTAGAAGAGTACCATTTGAGCTTAGGGATAAAGGAATAAGAGGTGGCATCACTATGAGACATCGCAACAACGTACGAATTTTGGGACGATCCCATGAACATAGGAAGGCAATGTATGCCAATATGCTAACGTCGCTATTTCAACATGAAAGGATTATGACAACAAAACAGAAGGGTAAAGAACTAAAGCGATTAGCCGAGCGTTTAATAACGCGTGCAAAAGCGAACTTGAATCTTACCGAAAATGATAATGCTAAAAAACTTCATAACAAGCGTGAAGTTATGCGCTTGATTCATAATGAAGATGTTGTGAAGAAACTTTTTGATGATATTGCACCACGTTTTGTAACAAGACCAGGCGGTTATACCCGTATGTATTTGCTGGATAGAAGGCAGGGTGATGCTGCTGAAATGGCAATTGTGGAATTAGTAGTTAAAACTGAAAAAAAGCAAGAAGAGAAAAAAGATAAAGAGAAAAAAAATAAAGAGAAAAAATCTAATAAAACAACATAGTAGTAAATTGTTGAGGCAGGTTTAACCCCTGCCTCTTTATATTATTTTATTGTTTTCTTTTCCAGGCGGGATTTTTCGATTGTATGGACTAAATTAATATTATCATTGGCATCTACTTTGAATTCTTCGGGAATACGGTCATCAAAAATTGGATCAAGTTTATTACTTTCCAATCCATACTTTAGTTGTATAGCATCTAACTGATTTATTTTTATCATTTTATGTATTTCAATACCATATTGTTTTGCCAATCTGCAAAAATCAATAGCCGCTAAATATTGCTTAATGATTAACTCTAACTCATCATGTTTTTTTGTTGATTTAGTTTTAAGATATACAATATCCTGATTGTTATAAATGTTTTTAGCTTCCTGTAATTTCCGGTAACCATTTTTTAAGTAGCGCTCAATGGTTTCTCTATCAAAAAAAAGATGATATTCTTCTGGATTATATGGTTTGATGTCTTCAACCGGGTTGTATGGTTTGGTAAAATATTTTTTTAAAGTACTGTTTTTATCATATTTTATTAATATATCAAATGATTGCTTTGAGGTTGAATCAAGAATTTCCTGAGCTCTATTAATATAGAGTGTAGCCAGTGTATCAGTTAAAGCCATTAATTCAATTTTAACTTTATAATATTTTTGATGTGCATTGTCAAAATTTTGTCCATAGTAATCTTCAGATGCAGTCTGGAAAAGCGCCTGTATCTCCTGATATTTGTTTTTTGAATTTTCATCACCAAAATTTTCTACCATGATACTGATCTGGCGAAGCAATGATAATGTTAAAAAATAATCGTTTTGTGCTTTAACAGCCGTTGAAATTGCAAATAGTGGCTGTGCAACGCACACCATAATCAGTACAATAATAAGCTTGATAGTATGGTTCTTCATAAACATTACCTTCGGTGATATTCTTTTTACGTTTATCGACACGCGAAAGTTTTCGCTTTATATAAAAATATCATAATGCTATACCTAAAATAGAAAGTCTATTAGATTTTTATGAAATTTCACAGGAACTATCGCCAAAAATTTATTTTTTGATAGTTATTGGGCAATTATTTAGTTGCAAAGAATATCTGGTATGATAGTTAATGATAAAAATGATCGTAGTATAGATATCAGGATGTAGGGTATGGAAAAAGAGGATAGTAAAAAGAAGATATCATTCAGACAGAAAAATGCTACAATTTGTCCAGTATGTGGATATGAGTTTTATCGTGAAGAAATGCTAACAGGAGGTGGGCGGCTTATTGCAGGGAAGCTTACCGATGAATTACGGCGCACCTATGAAAAAAATGAAAAATGGGGTGTTATTTATCCACTGGCATATGTAGTAACTGTTTGTCCTCGATGTTTATATGCTGCCTATCCTAAAGATTTTAATACTTTACAGTCAGAAGATTTGCAGAAAATTCAGGCAACAGCGAATGCACGAAAACAATCAATAGAAAAATTTTTTGGGAAACTGGATTTTAATGGAGACAGGGGTTTATATCATGGAGCTGCTTCATACCTTCTTGCTATGGATTGCTATTCATTTAGAAATAAAATGGTTGCTCCTACATTTAAAATGGCTATATCAGCAATACGTGCAGCATGGCTTTTTGGGGATTTAGCTAAACTGGAGCCTGATACGCCATATAAAAAGATTTCAGAGTTCTTTTATAAAAAGGCATATGACTTTTACTTTAAGGTGGTGGATATTATGCAAACAGGTGCAGAACCTGTAGATGCAGCAGGGAATATTGGGCCAGATATTGATAAAAACTGGGGATACGATGGTATTTTATATATGTGTGCCATACTTACATTAAAAGTTGGTGCAAAAGAACCTGATTTAAAAAAAAGGATTGAGAACTTTGAAAGGACGAAACGCTATCTAAGTAAGCTCTTTGGTAGTGGGAAAGCATCAAAGAATAAACCAGGGCCCCTTCTTGATATGACCCGTGATTTGTATGACAAGATGAATGAGATGCTGGAACAATGGAAGAACGAGAATCCCGTCTGAGGTATGCTTTAATTGTTCAATATGATGGTACACGTTATAGCGGATTTCAGATACAACATAATGCCAATGCCATACAATATGAACTGGAAAAGGCAATCAAGATACTAACCAGGGAGGATATAAGGATTGCTGCAGCAGGCAGAACCGATGCTGGTGTTCATGCCTTAGGGCAGGTTATCCATTTTGATTTGTCCAAACACATCCCCTTAGAAAAGATCTGTATTGGGCTTAATGGGATTTTACCTGCTGATATATCTATAAAAAAAGCATTTAATGTTGATAGCCATTTTCATGCGCGCTATAGTGCTGTTGCTCGTGAATATAGCTATGTACTCTATAATCATAGATATAAAAATCCGTTTATGCTCTATAGAGCATTATGGGTACGGGAACCTGTCGATATTGCATTTCTTAAAGAAGCCTGTCAGTATTGCATTGGTGAAAAAGATTTTGCATCATTTTGTAAAAAGTGTTCAGCCACAGAGGACACTATACGATTTGTGGAATACATTACAGTTGATAGAATCTTTAATGATTTCGTTGTTTTGACAATAAAGGGAAATGCTTTTTTACACAATATGGTTAGAATCCTTATTGGAACATTACTTATGCTAATGAGGAACAATGATGATCCTTCAAAGATGAAAGAGATATTGGAAAGACGCGACAGACATTATAGTGGTGAAACAGCTCCTGCGTATGGGCTGTACTTAAAAAAGGTACATTATCCAGCAGTATATAATTTTTTAAATATGTAACCAAACCATGTGTCATGATACAGATTATACAACAGGTTACAGGCAATAAAGTTAATACCGATAACTATCGCCGATAGTATTTTAAAAATAGTGCTGAACATTAAATATGTATTGACAGGTATAGCAAGTATGCAAAGTTTAGTGGCAATTAATAAGATAGGGGTTTCTGGTGAAAAATAATGTATTGTATGGAATGCTAACTATACTGCTTGTTTTTATTATAGCAGGCAATGGATATGCACAGCGGAAAAGGGGAGATTATTTTTTAAAACCGCAGATTGGCATATGGTTTGGTCCGGTTACACCAGTTTTTTCAACCGCCGATGATGTTGATACTGATTTATGGGGTGGCGGTTTTATGCGCTTCAACATATCGTCACTTCCTTTAAAAATTGGATTTGATTCTTCGTATGAACATTTTAAATCGGAAGGGATTAAAGAGCTGACAGTTATCCCTGTTTATGGCAGCCTGCTATGGCGTTTACCTATTGATATGCCCATTGTATTTCAGCTTAAAGCAGGTGCTGGCAGTGCAAAGGTAATGATAAAACCGGAAAACATGGAGCAGTGGGACCCTATGGGAATGCTTGGCTTTGAATTGTCGTTTCCTGCTGGCAAGTGGATAAATATTGGATTGCGTATTGACTATCTTTTTATTTATGAAGAATACCAAAAGGGTGCACGCAAAAACGGACATATTGTTAATACCGGGCTTACCCTTTATCTCAATATTGGGATTTAGATGATTATGAAAAAATACCTGCAATTGTTATATGCTCTGGCGATAGTTATCCTTATTGGTTGCACCGGCGATGATGCTTTATTTGATGAGCTTGCCGGCAGCCGTGTGACGGTGATTATAAAAGGGACATTTGAATCGACAACAGACAGCAGCAGTATTAAGGATTGGGATACTGCTGTATTAGCACCTCAATCAATTGATGATTCCGTCAATGATATGATTAAAGATAATTCTGAAACTTTCCCTAACACATTTATGGTTGATATTGCCGAGATGCGGCTTGCAAACTATGGCGGCAGCGATGATAAAGTGGCATATGACCGGCAGGTTTTTACTGCTGCTGTAAGTGACACCGACCCCTTTTTTAACGGGCAGGGTGTTGTTTTGGATTGCGATGATATTAAACCGGGCAAACGGTATGGCGTGGTTATGTTGTACATCCGCAAGCTGATATTTGATAACGCTAAACAATGGTATTTCGATAGTTCAGGGAATATTATGCTTGATGATGCCCCGGAAGAGATATTTCATGAAAACGATGTTTATGGATTTGATTTTAACCAGCTTATGGTTAATACCTACTATGACTATTTAAAACAAAATTATGAAGATATTAACAGGGTTTTTCCACTTGTTGTACCTATTGATGGCGGGCTTGTGGTGGATAAAGATGATGAGATAGTCATAGAGATACGGCTTATTATCAAAAATTTTGTTAAACTGTATGAGTATGATTTTTATAATGATAATGGCTCCAGAGCAGCATATCACTATTGGGCAGTGAGTGACTGGCTGAGAGCTGTTGAACCTGATGATGTGTATATGGGCGGGAATCTTTTAGGAGTTGCGCGGGTATATAAAAAAGAGGAGGTTGCGACGGTGAATGGTAGCACAGCTTCATCCGGTTATGTTATTGCCATACCAGCAATTGATATGTATGGAAATCCACAGACAATAGCAGATTATTTTTTAAATGATGACAACCCTGATTGGACCAGGCCTACGGTATATGAACCGGCTGCCCCTTTATTCCCCTATAGCACTGTTGAAGGATATCTTGATTATTATCTACGCTATGAGCAGTATAAAGTAGAATACAATACATTTGTTGATGCTGTCAATGATGGTAGCTATGCAACGAATTGGAATGCTTATGATTGGTATAAACATTCATTGCGATTGCCACCATTGGTTGCCCATAGTAATGGAAGTTATACATTAACCAATGTACCGTATGGACAGTATTTATTTTATTTTGTAGCTGATGCGGATATGCCGTATGGAATGTTACCGGATGTTGATACTATTAGTTCATATGCGGGTAATCCCGTTACCATCAATGGTAATGCTGTAGTTACTTTCCCATAAGTTTTAATCATATGCCATTTTTATAAAAAAAACAACATATCATTATTTTGAGTGTTCAAGTTCCTTGCTATTGTTGCAGTTACCGATAGTGCTAACGACGCATACGGTATTATTATGTATCATGCTGGTGTATCAGCCAGTAAACACCAGACTCAGCGCTATCATCGTCAGCAGAGCTATAACACCGCTACCCACACCTACATTGAAAACATCACCGACACGCTGGGCTACACATCAACGGCAAAGTATGACGTAAGGTTTGTCATGCTGCTGTGGACGCGGGACATCAGTTGCGCAAGCATGCAGTATCAGTATTACGAATGCGTGCGGATATACATACTTTCTTTTGTCATAGACAAGCAACAAAAGAAAATACCAAAGAAAAGTGTTCTTGAATTGGTATTTTTTGCTATAGTGATTATCTATGTGAAAGGATTGAAAAATAGAGTATACCAATATTTTATTGATTGAGGTGATTATGTGAGTTTTTTCAGTTCATCGATGGAGATATCAGCTTTTTTAAGTATGTTATGTAATGTACCTTTTTTAATTTCCTTGTGGTTAGGAACAACCAATGAAATGTTCTTATCAAGGTGATGAAGAAAAATATGACTTCCTCTCTGATGGTCTACTATAAAACCTAATCTTCTTAGAGCTTTTACTATTTGACTGCCGGAAAATGTTTTGCTCAAATGGTAACCTCAATTTCTTTTGTAATAACATTGGGAGTGGATTTGATTTGGTTCACTTTTTCAAGTCCTTCAAGGTAACAAAGTATTGCTTCTTTAGCATTTTCAATTGCTTCTTCTATAGTTTCTCCTTGAGTATAGCATCCATCGAGGGCAGGGACAGAAACATTAAATCCGCCTTCCTTATCTGGTTCAATGATAATGTTAAATTTCATGGTTCATTGCCTCACCTTTCGGAATATTTTGTAGGAATAGCTGTTTGTTATTAATATATGTATTTTAAATACAAAAGTAAATAAAAAAATTGTTGTCACCTTGCAGGTAATTCCACTTAATTGTTGAATCTAATATATCCAATAAAAAATCAATAACAATTATATAGATATATAGTAAAACATAGTAAAAATTTAAAGCCTGCAATATAGCTATGACAGCGCCACCCACACCTACATTGAAAACATCACCGACACGCTGGGCTACACATCAACGGCAAAGTATGACGTGAAGTTTGGCGTGCCGCTGTGGACGTGGGATATCAGTTGCACAAGCATGCAGTATCAGTACTACGAATGCGTGCGGATATACGTACTTTCTTTTGTCATAGACAAGCAACAAAAGAAAGTATGAAGAAGTATAATATGGTTGACAATCCTACCGGTGACGATGTATACAATATATATTGATGAAAACTCGGGGAAGCCATGCACCTGACTATTGTTCATCAGGCTTGCCACAACTGTTAAAAATGATACAAGATAAGAGAACACATTGCTATTCAATTTTCAGGGGGAAAGTATGGGGACTATAAACGGTGCAAATATTTATATTACCGGTGGTTCAAGCGGTATAGGGCTTGCTTTTGCAAAATTGGCAATACAGAAAGGTGCACATGTTGCGATAATTGCTCGCGATAAAGCGAAGTTAGAAAAAGCAAAATATGAAATAAAAACATGCTGCAGCAACCAGCACCAGAGGATTGAAGCATTTTCTGTCGATGTCAGTGATGCTGAAAAAGTATATAAAGCAGTACCCGCTATGATAAAAAAGTTTGGAAAACCTGATATTCTGGTTTGCGCTGCAGGATTGGGATTTTCAAATTACTTTGAGAAGATTAGTGATGGTGATTTTAAAAGGATAATGGATATTAATGTTTTTGGTATCTGGTATACGCTAAAAGCTTTTTATCCTTACATGGCCGGGAGAAAAACGAATATTGTTTTGCTTTCATCGCTTGCAGGATTAATAGGCATTTATGGTTACTCAGCGTATGGGACATCAAAATTTGCAGTATTTGGACTGGCTGATTGTTTGCGCAGTGAGTTTAAAGAAAAAGGAATATGTTTATCAGTACTATGCCCACCCGAGGTTAATACACCATTTATTGCAGAAGAACTTAAAACAATCCCTAAAAAAACCAAATGTATTAAAAAAATGACAGGGATGCTTTCAGCAGAAACTATCGCTAAAAAAATGGTAGGTGCAATTCAAAATAATAAGTATATGGTAGTACCAGGAACGATGAGCAAAATAACATGGTTTATTCACAGAATGTTTAATGGATATGGAACCAGAATTATAACTGATGGTATAATAAAATTTTTGGGGAATGATGAAATTAGATAATATTGTAATAGCAGTGAGCATCTCCAGTGTTGTGATGGTATTGGCTTACCTGTTATTTTACTATAAAACTGATGCATACGTAATAAATAACCAAGCAGATATAAAACATAGAGAAAATATCACTATTACCAGATTACACAAAGTACCTATTATATTGTATCATAACATTGATGGGAAGGGTTCGTATTCTATTAGCTTAAAGAAAATAAAAAATCAGTTTGAACTGCTAAAAAAGCATTCCATCAAGGTAATTTCACTGCAAACATTGGAATCGCATATTAATTTACATAATCCATTTAATCAGAAGGTTGTATCCATAACATTTGATGATGGGTATAGGTCGATGTATACTAAATTGATGCCATTGGCTGATAGTTTTAACCTGCCCTTTACGCTTTTTGTGTATACGGACAATATTTATTATAAAAGCAAAAATAATTTAACATGGGAGATGGTGAAAGAATTACAGAACCACAATATAGATATACAATGTCATTCGCAAAGTCATCCTGATCTTGTAAAACTTTATAACAAAAGAACAATGCAGAGCAAGTATGAACTATACCGGGAAATATATTTATCTAAAAAAATATTAGAACTTTATTTGCAAAAACCAATATATTACTTTGCTTTCCCGTACGGTCGATATACGGTTGAACTTACAGAACTATGCCGTGATGCTGGATATAAACGTGTATTTTCAACTGATTACGGACCAAATATTGTAATACATGATAACTTTTGTTTGCGAAGGCACCATATCAAAAGTAACTATCGTAATGAAAAGGTGCTGACCATTGCATGGTAAAGAGGTAAAGAATGAAATTTTTGTTGACAAAAAAGAGTAGTTTAAAATTATACAATAAGCTTATTGTGTACTTATAAATAACTAAATTAATACGATACATATAGTACTTCGCTTTATTAAATAGATAGGGAGTGTATGTTGTTTTAAATTTTTTTGTACAGGATTGTACTGTTATGAATATACAAAAATGTGTTATATTGTTTTTTCTTGTTTTTGTCTCTTTTTCATTTGCAGGTGAGCTTTACTTCATAGATAATGAAAATATACAGCGTTATAATGGAAGATCTGGTAAATGGATTGAAGTGAACACGGTTAAGCAGATAAAGACTCTGGCTAACCAATTTGGTATAACTGTTGAAGATGTGTATCGTATTAACAATATCAAAGAAAAACAATTTAAAAGATCCTTTGTGTTTTTCTCCTATTCTGATACCTATATACAACAATTAATGGAAAAGGGCATTTCGTTACAACCGTTAAGTGTTTCCTATGATGCTTTTATATGGCCCATTGGTGATCCAGAAAAAATAAGTTCTGGATTAGGAAGAAGGTGGGGGCGCTTTCATCCGGGAGTTGACATACCGGCACCAAAGGGCACAATGGTCAGGGCTGCCATGGAAGGCAAGGTGATTTATGCAGGATATTTTGGCAATTATGGCAATTCTATTGTTCTGGAACATAGAGACAATTATGTTACCCGCTATGCCCATAATTCAGTATTGCTTGTAAAGGTAGGCGATTATGTACAGAAAGGTCAGGCGATAGCTTTTGTAGGTAGTACTGGACGTTCAACAGGTAATCATCTTCATTTTGAGATTAGATGTGCAGATATCCCGCTCAATCCGCTGGATTTGTTACCTGAAAAGAGTTTAATAATAATGAAGAACCCAAAATAACGTGATATGTTTCTACTATGACCTATCGATATATAGACCTGCATATCCATTCACAGTATAGTGAAGATGGTGATTATTCTGTAGATCATATTTTTCAGATGGCAAAAACGATTGGATTAAGTGCTATCAGTATTACTGATCACGATGCAATTAATGCTATCCCCGAGGGAATTGTTTGTTCAGGAAAATATAACATAGAGTTTATTCCAGGAATTGAGCTAACTACAATTTATGAAGATGGTTCGCAGCAGCATATACTGGGTTATTTTGTTAATGATACTCCTGTGCTCAACGCTATAATAAAAAAAATAGGGAACTATCGCCATGAAATAGCAGAAAAGCGTATTCAGAAATTGCGTGATATTGGCTTCGCAATGAGCGAAGAAAATGTATGGAGGAAGGCTAATAATCGACCTCCTACGGCAACAGCCATTATGCTTGAAGTGTTTGAAAATCCGCAGAATAGAAATGATAAACGCCTTGAAGAATATTATAATGGGAAAAAATCAGATAACAAATTGATGTATTTTTACAGAGAATATCTTGCTGAACATATGCCTGCCTATGTTCCGTTTATATCAATTAGCACACAAGAAGGAATTGAGGTGATCGAAGCTGCAGGCGGTGTACCTGTGCTTGCTCATCCAAAATTTGTCAATGGAGAAGCACATCTTCAAAAGATTGCAGAGATGGGGATAGCTGGTATAGAGGCTATATCGTCGTATCATACAAAAGAAGACATTGATTATTTCATACAATTTGCTGCCGAGCATAATCTGATTATTACAGCAGGTTCGGATTTTCATGGCCCAACCTCTAAGCCAAAAGTTACACTGGGTGGTATACAGGGGAATGATTATAGACTGCTGGATGAGTTAAAAAAGATAAGAGAAAAAAATAAGATAATGCAGTAGCAGCAGATTTTATACCTGCCGCTACTGCTCTATAATTACTTTGCTTGTTGTGTTGGTACAGCTTCGAGCTTGAATTCATTAATAATATCCACATCAGTAGGGAAATTATGCAATATATTTTTTTCCTCTTCTGGAGTCCCATAGTATGCCCAGTTACATAGTTGACCAATCAAACCTTTAATCTCTTCATCTTTATTATCCAAAATGAGGATAATATTGGGGCCGGATTTATAACCCCAGTTAAAACCATCAGGGCTATTGACCGTAAAAGTATCAGTTATACCATCTCCATCGAAATCCTCTGCGTAATATAATTTTTCATCAATAGTTTTTCCTGAAACGATCATTTTATATTTTGTTGGCGTTTCGGGTGCATTAAGATATGCAGGTACTGGAAGAGGTGTCCGGGTAACTACAAGCCCTGATTCTTTGCGATCGACCATAAGTGTTTTAAATACTTCAACATGCTTTTTTATCAATGCATTGCGTACACTTAAAAAGAAATTACCAAAATTTTTTGATACAAAATCTTCCCCAAAATTTTTTAATAATTCTATCTTGCGTTCTGTTATACGTACATAATCAGGTTTGTTATTTATCTTATTTTCCCAAGGATCATCAAGAGGTTTGTTTTCCATTTCAAATTGTAATTTTTTGGTACTGACATTCTCAGGATTATCATAGCCGTCCTGGATAAGATAAACCTTTTTTGATTTTATTATTAAAAGGGCTGAAAATGAATTATCTAAATTAGGAGATACATCTTTTTGAACATGTTGATATGCAATCCGGTCTTCATTATACCGTGATAAGTTTTCTATAACTATTGGCTGGAATAACAAATCAATTGCTATACCTGCCGTTGTTATTAAAACGATAAATAGTATAAGTACCATGTTTTTTTTTCTGAATATGTACATATATGCCTCCCTTCATCTATTCATTATAAGGGGACCTCTAATAATTATATTCTTGATATTCCCCTGCGGGCACAATTATTGGGAAAATCGGGTTTTATTGTTTTTAAAAAAATGAAAAACCTGATTTTTAAAGGTGCCCATACATAAACAATTTTTAACAATTTTTACAATATGTCAGCCCGGAATAGTACTATGTCCGGGATTAAAAAATGCATTGTTTCACGTATAATGCAACAATATGAGCATAGATTACTATAACAAAATATTTTTGTCAAATATTTTATAGTTTAAAAAAATTGTTTTGATTTTTAATATATATATTTTGTATCCTATATTGTATAGCATTATTTATGTGCAATTATTATTTTTTTTATTCATTGCAATATGATAATCAAGGTATAATTGAGGGATAGAAGGAATAAACATAATAGAGGGATTGATTGTTTTATTACAAGAAAAAATATGAGACATAATAATTGTTATTACTGTGGTAGCAATGGCTTTATTTTTAAGTCGTACCGTTTTGAGGATATGGCCATCATTGCTGATATCAAGATAGAAAAAAAACATGAAGGCTGGCCAGGAATTCCTCATGGTGGTTTGTCAATGGCAGCCTTTGTTGAACTCATTGATATTGCAAAAGAATCAGCTACTCTCTATCCCCACGAATATCATTTTAGATTTGGTGGTGAACGTTTATCATGTGGAGATGCTGTGCGTTGCATTGTTCAAAAGGGCGATGAAAAAAATTTTTTTGGTATTTTTGGCAAATCGTTGCAAAATCCCTATTGCCATTGCCGTTATAGTGAAACTCATGTGCATCACTATAGCAATGATGTCATCGCTATATTAAAACAAAACATGGATGCCGCAACACCATTTATTATCCCCAACATGTCAGTAAATCTTATTAATAATAAACCAGGAAATAATAATTCAAGAATGTTTTATATTACTGACTATCAACTTGATAGAAGTTATCTTATTGCACGGTTACATGCCCCTAATAATTTTGTACCAATGGATGATAGTTCTATTCATCAAGGGGTGTTATGCTCATTGCTTGATGAAACAATGGGCTGGTCAACATTCCTATCGGTGTGGCAGGGCGGAGTTACTGTTGAACTTAAGATTACCTTTTTTGATAAAGTTTATAACAGCGATGATGTATATGTCATTGGTTTTTGTGACACAGTGAAGGGTGAATATGGCAAAAAGATTGCTTCTGCATATGGTGGTGTTTTTGCACAAAAGGATGATGATATGGAAATAATCGCGCTTGCACATGGGCGATGGCTTACACTGGCAGGATTTAAAGAGATAATGCTAAACTATCTCAAGCATTATTCTGAATAGGGTTTATGTTTTTTCTTTTCCTTTTTCCATTTTGCTTTATCAAGTTTTGTCCAGCTTTCAACCACATGGTTTGTCATGGCATTGTGTTTATCCGCAGCAGGTTTTTTTGGTTTTTCTTTAATATGCTTACTATGTTTTAGTTTACTTTCCAGCTCATCCTTTTCTTTTTGCGTTAGCTTCATTTCATTTTGAAAAAATTCTGTTAGATAGTTCATGGTGATTGAACCTTCATGCAAAAACTGCAGCAACTGGTAAATCCTTGTTTTGTTTATAAGTGCTTCTTGTAAATTTTTCGGGATGATTGCAGAGTCATGTATTGCCGTTGAAATTGCTGCAATAAGTGGCAAAAGAACCGAGACCCTGCCACCGTGGTGTATATGGGAAAATACTGCATCGTATGGTGTGGAATATGAGCAATAGAAAGCAAATGGCAGAATGGCAAAAGGATGATTAACGGTTAGACGGGTAAAACTATTGTTGCTCCACTTATTGGCATAGTTAAGAACATGCTGTGTAAAAGTAGCTTCATCGCTTGCGAAGGGCAGTGTTGTCATCAGTGCATGAAGGTCGTTTGCGGCTTGTGTTACCATCTGTGGATTTGCTCCATGTTCAAAGATTGATGCAGAGTGTTGTTGTATAAGCAGTGCCATTTGTGACGATACATCGTTTACAAGTTCAGGATGTAATATACTGAGCTGTCGCCCTATAATTTCTTTCAATAACAGATAAAAGAAGGTGCAGGCTACGCAGGTTGCCGCATTTTTATTGTGAGCAAGGATGAAGTGCAGCAGATTTTGTGGTGTGGATTCGCGTTTGCAAAATAGCAATGAAGGTATAAATACAAGCAATTCGGCTGTTGGGGTATCATAGGTATTGCTAAGGTTGTGCAATATCTGGGGAGTATGCCTGAAATATACAGAACTATCGCCCAGCGAATGTAAAAAATTAATGACCAGTTGATGATTATAGGTATAGTTTTGCGAGTTTATAGCGCAAAGCAGGATACAGTATTGCGACAATGATGTATAAAGCCCTGGCTTTTTCCACAAATTAAGTTTATGCTTCAACGCCGGAGTAGGGTCAACAAATTCAGTAACATCACCAAAGGTAGCCTTAATGTGCTGAGCGGAAAGGTTATCAAGGGGGCTTGCAAAGGCATCGGCAATGATGATGCTTTCTAATATGGCAGTATTATACCAACCCTCATTCATAAATGATAAGATAAATATAAAGAGAAAGCAGTCAAGCTGAATTTACAGTAGTTTATAGTAATATTATATTTATAATATACAGATAATAATATTAATAACAAATTAATAGCATTAATTAATACTAATATACCATTAATATTATTGACAAATAGCATGTATATATATTATGTGCTATTTTTAGTATAATTATAGCAATATTATCATAATTATTGTTTTTTTTGGAGATATATAGAGATGACTAATTTGAAAGTGTTTGGTTTCATTGGCATCATGATATGGGTGGTTATGTCAATGGCATTTGCCCAGACGCAAACGGAAGCGGAAACAATAAAAGATGAAAACAATGAAATGCTTANNGGAGTGGTATTTGAAGGAATTGATCCCGGTAATATGGCTTCTGAACAAAACAACATTAGAATTCGTGGCGTTAGAGGATTTATGGGTGCGATGACCGTAGATGGTATACCTAACTATGGTGGGAATCCAATGGGTCCCAGGGCTTATGTGTACGATATGGAAAACTTTGACAGCATTGCAGTGTTTAAGGGAGCCGTACCTGCTGATTTAGGTGTTGGGGTTGGTGATAGAGGCGGAGCAGTTGAGTTAAAGCCACGATGGGCGGACAATACGTTTGGGATTAATTTTGTTTCATCGTATGGTAGTTTTGATTTCATGAAGATGTTTGTAAGAGTTGATTCAGGAGAAGTAGGTCCGGCTGACAGTAGATTATCTGTTTCATATTCATGCACTAAAGAGGATAAATGGAAAGGTCATGGGGATTTAGGACCACGGCATAATGCAAACGTTACTTTTGTTCAACCTATGGGAAAGTATATGACCATTTCACTGTGGGGTAATTATAATACAATCCATCATTATAAATATCGCTCATTATCCTATGAACAGGCTAAGGATTTAGATGATTATTATAAATATGATTATAATGGTGCACTAACAGGTATTCCCGCCGAGGATAAGTTTTATTACAAATTTAATGAGGAAGATCATACAAATTTCGACTTTTTTACATCGGTCAATGCTAATATAAAAGATTGCACATTCGTGATAAAGCCATATATAACAAATGAAGATGCTAACATCCGAGATGGTGCGAATATACAAAATCAACCTGGCGTGCAAAAGCGCACACGAGATATTGTTAGAAAAGGGGTTGTTTCCCAGATTAGCATTGATGTATCAATGATTAAGGTAACAGCAGGCTATCATTTTGAACGATCAGATATGAATATATATACACAAAATTACTGGATTCAAAATGACGGTTCACTTTTATATAGAGGATACGGTATGTATACTACCAGTGGTGATACCTTTATCAATAGCCCATATGGTAAACTGGCTGGTGAAATAGGAAATTTTAAGTGGCAGGTAGGAGTAAAATATTTTCGCTTTAAAGAATCAGATTCCCGAGGATATACAACAACATATCCGGGTGGCGTGCCAACGTTGACAAGGGCACCTGATTTAGATAGGGATGAAAGAATACATGATATAATGCTTCCCACGATGGGAGTATCATATTCATTTACTAAATATTTTGAAGTGTATTCCAGTTACGGTAAAAATTTTATACGACCGTATGCATATATGCCTTTGCAAAACCTTTATAACAGGCTTCGTACACAATTTCAGGCTGCAGGTATAACATTAAATGATCTTTTTAAAGGATATGATATTGAACAATCTGATAATGTTGATGTTGGTGTGAGGATAAAACGCAATTATTTAGAGATTAATCCAACAGTTTTTGTATCACAACATAAGAAACTTTTAGTAAATGTGACAGATTCGCGAGTAACTGATCCCGGTACCGGTAAGGCAGTAAGCTATCAGCAAAATGCAGGAAAAGCAAAAGGATATGGATGTGAATTAGGAACAAGCATCTTTGTTTCTAAGTGGGCAACGATTTTTGTTAATCCAACCTATAATCATCTTGTCTATGATGGTAACAGTACTTACCAGGGTACTGTTTATGATAATGATGGCAGGCAGATTGTTGATACACCACAATGGGTTGTTTTAGCCGGCATTATTGGGAAGTATAAGCAGCTGGAATTAGTACCAATGCTGAGCTATATAGGAAAACGCTATGGTGATAGTATGCACCATGAAAAGATAGATGGATATGGTGTTTTTGATGTAAAAGTGAGTTATTGTAACGATAAGATATACATGTTTAAAAATATAACATTTTCGTTAGAGTTTGATAATATATTCAACAGAAAATATGTTTCGGTAATTAATGCTTCTGATGATGCGGTTTCGGGAACAAGTTATTATGCAGGTGCACCGTTTTCAGTAAAAGGTTCCGTGTCATGTACGTTTTAAATTATTTGCCTAATAGTATAAAAGGGGTATAACATATGAATAAAATTGCAATTTGTGGGAAGGGTGGCGTTGGTAAAAGCTTGATGGTATATCTAATTTCTAAAGTTATGATTGATAAAAATTGTCATGTTCTTATAGTTGATGCTGATGAATCTAATACAGGGCTGCATAAGATGTTTGGTTTCCCAAACATGCCACAATCTTTCATGGAATGCCTGGGTGGGAAAAAAGTGGTACAGCAGACAATGCTTAAAAGATTCAGGAATGGCAAAAATGAGCCTGAAATGAGCGTTATTGAAAAAGAACAGTTTAATATTGGCAATATAGGTGATGACTATATTGTAAAAGAGGGTCCATTATCTTTTATTGTTATAGGGAAAATATATCATCCTATGGAAGGGTGCGCTTGTCCGATGGGTGCAGTTAGTACGGCAGCGCAAGAAGTACGTGCCATAATAGGGAAAATTTTTACTCGTTAAATTATAAGAGGTGAGATGGAATCAATAAGCTATCCAATTAAACCCATTGGGTATATTAAACATTGTCATAAAGACATTCCGCGTCATTGGTCATTATCAGAGCTTGAAGGTGAGATAGTTATTGATGAGGATTATGTGCTGGGTATACGCGATATAAAGGCAGGCAACCTCATTGTGGTATTGTTTCTTTTTGACAGAGCAGTATCCTTTGACATGGACAGGCTCATTGTGAAGCCGCCACATTGTGATGAGTACCGTGGTGTTTTTAGTACATGTTCACCAGTACGGCCAAATCCCATAGGATTATCCATTGTTGAAGTTTTAGAAGTACATGATTTTACAATAAAAGTTAGACGGATAGATATGTTTGATGGTACGCCTGTGATTGATATTAAACCATATATTCCTTATATGTCATAAACCAATAAGCGAAGGCGTTGCCGTTATATACTATGAATATGAATGTATATAAAACAATTGGCTATTGCGTTCTATGCTTATTTTTGATACTATGTGATAGCAGGTTACCTGAAGGTAATAGTGTGATAACTGATTTTGCAGGCAGAAGGGTATCTATCCCGGAAGAAATTAAAGGGATAGTGGCATTGAGTGCTTCTTTACGATATGTGGTCTATTTACAGGCTTTTGATAAAGTAGTTGGGGTTGAGGAGCTTGAGAAAAGAAACCCTATGCGCACTATTAATGCAGATGGCAGAATGTATTGGGCTGCAATAGCAGACAGAGTTGACGATATTCCATGCATAGGCGAAGGCGGTCCAGGTAAACTTCCGGATTTTGAAAGGCTTCTGGAGGTTAAACCTGATATAGTATTTACTTTTGAAGCAAACAATGCTGAAATAATACAGGGTAAAACAGGTATTCCATGTATTGTCATATCGGGCGCAACGGGAATGGATGGTTTTTCTATTGATGATATAAAGAAAACATTTTTATTTATGGGAAATATTTTAGGCAAACAAAAACGAGCGTTGCAATTATGTGCATATATTGACACCTGCATCGCAGATTTACAGCGAAGGGTACATAATACAGAAAAAGTATCAGTATATGTGGGCGGGGTAAGTGCACGTGGTGCACATGGAATAACCAGCACTGAAAGTTTTTATCCACCTTTACAATGGCTAAACGTTTTGAATGTTGTTGATGAATTGGGCAAAAAAGGGCATCTCTTTATAGATGTGGAAAAGCTTATTGTATGGGATTTTGATTATTTATTTATTGATGCCGCTGGACTTGCACTCATTGAAATTGATTACAAGAAAAACAGTGGTTTTTATAAAAAATTAAAAGCAGTTATTAAAAATAATGTATATACGGTATATCCCTATAATTTTTATAGAACAAATATAGAGGTTATGATTGCTAATTCATATTTTATTGGGAAAACGCTTTATCGTGAACGGTTTAATGATATTGATAGTGAAGAAAAGGCCAGGGAAATTGTGAAACAATTTGTTGGTATGGATGTATATGATAATTTGAAAAAGAGTTATAAAGGATATGGCAAAGTTAAATTTACCAATGCGGGGCTCACCGTACATTAAATCTGGATTAATGCAACAATATTTACAGTTACTATATGCAAAAGCAGGAATAGGATTTTTGTTTCTGCTTTGTTTGGGTGCTGCTTTTTTGTTTTCTCTTACTGCTGGTTCGCTTCATATACCGTTTGATAAGATTATCACAACATTGTTCTGGCAAAATGATCTTTCGTATGTGATATACAATATTCGATTACCCAGATCGGTTGCTGCTGTAATTGCAGGAGCATCGTTAGGCGTTTCTGGATGTGTTATCCAGAATATTTTAAAAAACCCATTGGCATCACCATTTACACTGGGTATATCTCATGGTGCAGCATTTGGTGCGTCAGTTGCAATCATTGGATTGGGTGCGGGGATTACACATTCATGTGGCAATGAATCTGTGAGTGTTTTTAATGTCTACATGGTGGTGTTTGCTGCATTTACAGGTGCTATTGCAGCTGTATCAATAATACTGCTATTGGCATTGGTTAAAAAGGTATCACCGGAAGCAATAGTATTGGCAGGTGTTGCTATGAGCAGTCTTTTTGGTGCTTCAACAATGGCGTTGCAATACTTTGCTACAGACTTTCAGGTTTCGGCAACAATATTCTGGACATTTGGTGATATTGGAAAAGCGGGATGGGTGGAAAATTTGATTATGGGTATATGCTTTTTAGCTTGTCTTGTCTATTTTTATGTCCAGCGATGGAATTACAATGCATTGTTATGGGGCGATGATGTTGCAAAAGGTTTGGGTGTTAATAGTGCATCCTTACGCTTAATGGGAATGTTATTATGCGCACTGATAGTTTCACTCTGTACTGCTTTTTTAGGTATCATTGGATTTGTTGGGCTCATTGCTCCACATATTGTCAGGATGATTATTGGTAATGACTATCGTTTCCTTATACCATATTCAGCGTTGTTTGGTGCCGTATTTCTTTTGGTATCTGATAGTATAGCAAAAATGATCTTATCACCGGTAATTCTTCCGGTTGGGATTATAACTTCTTTTCTGGGTGCACCAATGTTTTTTTATCTACTGGTAAAAAGGAGTACATTATAGTGTTAAAAGTAGAACATCTTTTTGCAGGATATGATTCAAAGATAGTTTTGAAAGATATTTCATTGCAATTCCATAGAGGTACAGTAACAGCATTACTTGGTCCAAATGGTTCGGGAAAGTCAACGCTTTTAAAGGCAATAGATGGACTAATAAAACCTGATAACGGTGCTATTATCCTGGATACAATGAATATTGATGCAATGACAAAAAACGATATCGCACAATCTATTGCATATCTACCTCAATCAGGCAATAGTTATCCATCATGCAATGTATTTGAATCAATACTTCTTGGGCGAAAACCATATATATCATTTGAACCAACAAAGCATGACATGGAAATTGTTGAGAAAACTATTAATAATTTTAATATAGATTCATTAGCATTTAGAACCATCAATCAATTGAGTGGTGGAGAAATACAAAAGGTTTTGATTGCACGAGCTATTGTGCAGGAACCGGAGGTTTTATTACTGGATGAACCTATCAACCATCTGGATATCAAAAATCAGATTGAAATATTACAAATAATAAGGTGTTATACAATCAATTACAATTTAATTACGGTAATAGTGTTTCATGATATTAACAGAGCACTGCAATATGCAGATAAATTTGTTGTGTTAAAAGAGGGATATGTCTATAGTGAGGGGGATTCCAAAATTGTTAATCCTGAAATAATGAAAGGTGTTTATGATATTGATTTAGATTGTATTGAATACAAGGGAAGGAAGTTATTATTTGTATAAATAGTATAATAGGTATTTACTATCTCAAATCGTAAAAAGAAAAGTTTGTTGTATTATCTTTATCTGTTTACAACAGATTTCAGAGATTATGGGAAAGTGATTCATAAAAAATGTTTTTTTATAAATTATAAAAAAAATTTGCATTTTTTCCATAAATACATGTATACTTAAATGATTGCAGCTAATAAGGTATGTTATAGATAGTTGTATTTGTTCATAATCTATAAAATGTGCAATATTTTATCTTTAAGGGAGGATATACAATGAAACGGAGTTTAGTATATTTGGTAATAATAAGTTTAGCCATTATAGGTAGTTGCTCAAAGCAGAAGGTTGATGATTATGCCTCAATTGCATTTAGTATAGGCGATGTAAAGAAGAATGGGCAGTTAGCAGTTATCGGCGAAGCGATAAATCAAAGGGATATTATTGAAACAGGTGCACTTTCGTCATGTGATATAAAAATTGGTGATTCCATAATCAGGATAAAAGAAAAATCAAAAGCTATTATGGCACAATTTTTGCGAAAGGATGGCATTGAAAACACAACACTTGGTCTGGATATTGGGAAGATGATATGCAAACCTAAAAAGCTTTTAAAAAATGAAAGTTTTTTGGTAAAAACACCAACCGCAGTTGCTGGTGTACGTGGTACAAATTTTTCGGTTGAAGCTGATGCTAAAAAAACAACACGTATCAAGGTGTTTGAAGGAAAGGTGGCTGTAGTAAAGAGAGTTGAAGCAGTTGAAGAACATGTTGATAAAATTATTGAAGTAGCTCCTGTTATTGAGGAAAAAGAAAAAGTTGTTATTACAGCAGACGATGTAAAAAAGGCAGAAAAGAAGGTTGAAGTGATTATTGCAAAAGAAGGTGAGTCGCCTGAAGCAATAGAGAAGGTAATTGCAATAGCTAAAGAGGAGATTGTGGTAAGTAAAGATAAGGTGGGAAAATTTAAACCTGAAGATTTTAATGACGAAAAGCAGGAAATTATAAAGGTTGAAGAAAAACCAAAAGATGTAGTTAAAGAAGTTGTAAAGGTTGTGAAGAAGGATAAACAGGTTCCAAAACCGGAAGGGCAACTGCTGGTAACCCGATATGAAATTTACTTTGTAAAGAATGGAAGGGTTGAATGGGAAGGCAAGGTTGTAAGCCCTCCAACAAAGGCTGATGACAAAATTTATATTGCATCAGGTGATTATATCTTCTGTGCTAAGTTAGATGGAACAGTGCTATGGCGCAAGAAGCTGGCAAATGATGGCAAGATTGAATTGGAAGGGGATAAGCTTGCAGTATATGCAGGAGGACAGAAGAAAATATTTAATAAATTAACAGGTGAAGAAGAATAAATTGATTTTGGAATAAAGCTTTATCATAAACTCCTCATTTTCAGTGAACCTGAAGATGAGGAGTTTTTTATGGCATGGGTGTTGCCATCCATATGAAATAAAATTGGCGGTGGCTGTCATCCTTAATGCTGATTCAGGATATAACGATAGATATTTGGATTCCGGGTAAAGCCCCCGAATGACGGGAACGCGAAGAGTTTACTGGTAAAGCATGGGATGACAATGTGCGGTGTATACACTTCATACTGCACATTCTATCGGTGCAGGACGTGACTATCTATTTAATATAAATTTATTAACCAGAAATTCGGTTTGCATTGGTGTAAGGTCAAACTGTTGACTGGCTTTCTCAATAAGCTTTGCAATATCGGTGCCCGGGCTATCCTGAAGTTCAAAGCTAATAAAACGTATAGCCTCTTCCATTGACTTATCCATTATCGTTTCCCTCCTTACAGTGCCCTGAGATATTCTGGCTTTAATATTGATTCATCCTTTGAATTGATAATATTGTCAAGCAATGCAACAATCTGCTTTTTATCGTCAGGCAGTGTAGCTTTAATGGGTAAATAGTTGGATGCGTGATTGGATGTAAAATAGCATGTACTGGTTACATCCATATTTTCTACCATGAGCTTGAGCTCACGAAGTAAGCCAAATTTATCGGGTAATACAAATTTGCCCTGTACATAGTCGCTGTATAAGAGGGTATTGGGTAAAAGCATGACGGTTAATGCCGATGCATAGTCGGGTGACATGGCACCTAAATGTTTACCAGTGTCAATGGCATGGGGAATGCTTAAATCAATGCCACCAATCCCCAGCAGCACTGTTTGTGATAGCACAATACCTGCTTCTTTAATCTTTTGTGCTGCCTCTAACTGTTTATGTGGTAGTGCCCCTTTACGTATTCTGCGTAATACATCTTCATTGCCGCTTTCAATACCATGGTATACAATACCAAGGCCGGCTTCTTTGAGCTGTTTTAATTCCGCCACTGATTTTTTTAGTATAGCCTTGGTATTGGCATAAACACCAATACGCTCAATATGAGGATTCTTTTTTTTAATATAGGCAAATAAATCCAACAATCTTTCGGTTGGCAGTATAAGCACATCACCGTCGGTTAAAAAAACACGTTCAAAGCGATACCGTGAAGCCTCATCAATATCACGCTTCACCTGCTGTATATCTTTGACATAAAATTTTTGATCCTTATAGGTACCGCAAAAGGTGCACATATTGTGCGAGCACCCAACGGTTACCTGAATAATCATACTATACGCTTCTGAGGGAGGGCGTATGATATGTCCTACGTAGTCCATCACTTACTCCTAAAAATCTTTTGGTTCTTGTTGCCATAACATTTTATGCAACTGAACATTAAGCCGTACCGGTAGTCTGTCACGCAAAATATATTCCGCAAGTGTCTGCGGCTTCATGGATAACGCTACCGGTGAAAAGTTAATAACACAGCATATAGTTGCACAATATTTTTGGATAAATTCCTTAGCATAATTATAGTCAACTTCATCGGCTATCACAAATTTTATTTCATCGTGTGGTTGCAATAATTGCAGGTTTGTAAAGTTAAATGACTTTTCCTCGCCGCTTGAAGGTGTTTTAACATCTACTATCCTGTGTACGGGTTGCGGTACTTTTTCCAGTGAAATACTGCCATTGGTTTCAAGCTGAAGAGGATAGTTATGTGTGCAAAGAATATTCAGCAACGCTATAGTGCCCTGCTGTATCAGGGGTTCGCCACCAGTGATGGTAATATGGTTGGCTAATGGGTACTGTTGTATTTTTTTTTTAATGGTGGCGATAGTCATTGTACAACCAGTCCTTGCATAGGCAGTGTCGCACCACCTGCAATTGAGGTTACAGCCTGCCAGCCGTATAAACAGTGATGGAAATCCAGTACGGGTGGTTTCACCCTGTAGGGAGTAGAATATCTCATTGACAACGATGGGTGTTTGTAATATATCCATATATTCTGTATCATCAGGTTGTAATTAATTATCAGTAACTATCACACAAAATAGTATTGCTTTTATTAAAAATAGTACAGGAATAATTGATTTGCAATAAAAAATAGTTGAAATAAAATTGCAATAATTCAAAAGTACATGTACATTCTAAAAAATAATGTAATAAGGAAATTAATAAGCAAGAGGTGATAAACGTATGGCTGGTAAAAGTGATAGCTTGAATAGTACTATTGGTGAAGGTTCGGTTTTTGAAGGTAAATTTTATATCAGTGGTTCGCTTCGTATTGACGGGAAATTTGAAGGTGAGATTAAAACCGATGAGGAGCTTGTAGTAGGTGAAACCGGTAAGGTTAAAACGAATATACATGCTAAAAATGTTGTTGTTGCAGGTACTGTCATTGGGAATATTGTTGCTGATGAAGAGGTTAAATTGCTGGAGACAGCTAAAGTGCTTGGTGATATTGAAACGCCAATACTAACTGTCCAACGTGGTGTGGTTTCTCAGGGTGTGGTTACCATAACAGGGGGACAGAAGAAAGATGTGAAGAAGCTTATTGAAGAATCGTATGCTGGAACGCCGCAGGCTACGGGAATTTTCAGTAAGAAGGGCTCCGAAAAATGATGAATGATTCTTTATTGCCGATAATGAATCTATGAGATCATGGCATGTACATAACTATATAGTAGGTGATATAAGCATAACACTTTTATCATCTGAGATAATTATTATCCACAGACGGAAAAACAGTACTTTTATTAAAAGCATTTCCTGGCGAAATGTCAAAAGAGCGGGTATGGCATTTGCTGCTGTTTGTTTGTGCCTTGCAGTGCTTTTTATTTCGGCTGGTATTAATGATATATTTTTTTCGGAAGCTTCATGGTATGATGAAATTAAGAAAAAGACCATTGCCAATAAGGAATTTGAGGAGCCCCATGGGCGTTCCATATTAAAGATTGTACACCATACTATAAAGCAGGGCGAAACATTAAGTGAGATTGCCGGAATGTATGGTGTTTCAATGGATACGATTTGCGGATGTAATAAGCTGGAATCATATGACCTTGTTCATGCCGGGCAGGTTTTGGCAATTCCCAATAAAGATGGATTGGTTGTCAATGTTCAAAATGGGCAAACACTTCCCTCTCTTGCCAGAAAATACAATGTGGGGATACAAAAAATAATTGCTGAGAATGTAATAACTAATCCTGATTTTATCAATGTTGGGCAGCATATCTTTATTCCTGATGCTAAGCCGCTTGATATTTTCAAGGGATTTTTATGGCCTGTAAACAATAGATATATTACCAGCGGCTATGGATGGCGTAAAGATCCGCTGTATGGTGATAGACAGTTCCATCAGGGTATTGATGTCAGAGCTGATTATGAATGGGTGCGTGCAAGCAAATATGGGCGGATAAGCTATGCAGGCTGGTTGGGAGGATATGGCAAGGTGGTTGTAGTAACCCATCCCGGGGGCGATAGAACATTGTATGGGCATCTGTCTAAAATAATTGTGAAAGAAGGTCAATATGTAAAGCAGGGGCAGATTATTGCAAAAAGCGGCAATACCGGCAATTCAACCGGTCCTCATTTGCACTTTGAAATTATCAAGAAAGGTCAGCATGTAAATCCTTATACGGAATTAAAAAAGAAACGGAAGTAGGATAAAAGGATATGGAGAGGATTAACTTTGTTTGCGAGATTGGAACTGAAGAGATACCAGCAGGATATATTCCTCCTGCTATACAGCAAATAGCCTCACTTATGAGTGAAGGTTTGAAAACACAGAGGATTGCGTTTGGAACATGTACGGTTTATGCAACGCCACGGCGTATTGCAGTATGTGTCAGTGATATGACTGATAAGCAGTCAGAAGATTATGAAGAATTAAAAGGTCCATCGGTTAAGGCTGCTTATGATGCAGAGGGAAATCCCACAAAGGCATTTATGGGGTTTTTAGAAGGGAACAAAATCAAATTGGAAGATACATTTATTCAGAATACAAATAAGGGTGAGTATATCTATGCCAGACGCACGTTAGAAGCAAAGCCGGTAACAGCAATTATTCCTGAGATGATTGAGCAAATCATTGCGCAGGTTAATTTTCCCAAACGCATGCGCTGGAATGTTAAACGTATTAGTTTTCCACGACCTATTGATTATATCTGTGTACTCTTTAATGATGCGGTTGTAATGCATACGATTGATGGGATACGGTTTGATAATAAAGTCAGGGGGCATTATATCCAGAACAATCGCATGATTCCTCTGCAACATTGCAATGAGTATAGTGAAGTTTTAGAAAAACATGGGGTGATAGTTGATCACAATAAGCGGAAAGAGAGTATTAAACAACAATTGTATAGTGCTGCTAAAACCTTGCAGGGCAAACTTGTGGAAGATGAAGAACTCCTGAACACTGTTACCTTTTTAACAGAAAGCCCGTATGTAGTCATCTGTAATTTTGATGAGTCGTTCTTAACTATTCCTGATATAGTCCTTATTACTGAGATGAAAGAGCACCAGAAGTATTTTGCCATTCGTGATGACAATGGCAAACTACTGCCAAAATTTTTAGTTGTTTCAAATAATCCGCCAACAGAGCATATTGTGAAAGGGAATCAGCGTGTCATCAGGGCACGATTCACGGATGCACAATTTTTCTTTGATGAGGATAGAAAGATACCATTAGCTGGGCGAGTGGATATGTTAAAGAATATCCTTTTCCATAAAGAGCTTGGCTCTATCTATGATAAAGTAGTAAGGATGCGGAAGATAGCTGAGGTTATAGCTCAACAACTATCCTGCGATGAGGCTACTATAAAAAAGATAGATCGTGCTGTGCTATTGGCAAAGACCGACCTCACAACGTCTCTTGTGTTTGAGTTTACTTCATTACAGGGGCAAATTGGTAAAATTTATGCGCTTCTTGATGGCGAGGATAGTGAGGTTGCCGATGCTATTGATTTCCAATACAGGCCACGATTTCAGGGTGATATACTACCCTCAAGTATAGTGAGTATTGTTGTATCATTAGCTGAAAAAATTGATAATATTTTTGGTTCATTTTCTGTTGGTAATATACCGAAAGGCTCTGCAGATCCTTATGCGCTGCGACGTCAGTCAGCAGCAATTGTTGACGTGGTTGTTGGAAATGCTATCCATCTGGATCTTGCAAATGTTTGTAAAATAATAGCCCCACAATATAATAATGGGGGTACATTGGTTGATGCGATTCTTGATTTTATTAATGGAAGGGCAAAAACATTTTTATATGAAAAGGGTTTTGCCTTTGATGAGGTCAATGCCTGTTTGGCAGTAGGATGTTATGATTACTATGAGCTATATCTGAGAGCACAGAGCATACATGAATTCAGAAGGGATAAACGGTTTGGGGATCTTCTCATAGCATTTAAACGTATGTTTAATATTGTCAATGCATTTTTAAAAAAGAACCCTGGATACACATTTTCATTTAATCCTGAGGCGCTTGTCATTGATGAAGAAAAGAATTTATATACGTTTTTTAAAGAAAAAGAGGATAGCATACAAGAATACATAGCACAAAATAAGTACAAAGACCTATTTTTGCTACTCATAGAAGGAAAAGAGGCTATTGACACCTATTTTGATAAGGTTATGGTTATGGATAATGATCCTGTTGTCCGCGATACCAGGCTGGGAATGTTACAGTCAATACTTACATTGTTTACGGCTTTCATTGATTTTTCTCAGATTCAGGAGTAGAATATGAAAATATGCGATGGTGTATTTGGATATATCTGGCGTGGTGTTTTTGAAAATAACTGCAATACATTTTATCTAGGCGAACCTCTTAATATGCTGATTGACCCCGGGCTGGCAAAATATGTTGATATGCATTTTGCCGATATGCAGAAAGACGGCATTGATACTAAAGCAATTGATTATGTTGTAGCTACGCATTCACATCCGGATCACTTTGAAGGATGTGCGATGTTCATGGGAAAGGGCCCTCAAGTTGTTATGCATAAGGATGAGATAGCTTTTTTACATGAGGTTGGTCCTCAATTCTTTGCAATGTTCGGGATGCAGTTTCCTCAGTTTACCTTTGATATTGTGCTGGAAGAGGGGCAGTGGAAGATTGGCAATGAGGTATTACAGGTTTATAAAACACCGGGACATTCGCCTGGTTCAATGTGTTTATACTGGACTTCTAAGAAGGTGCTTGTTTGTGGCGACTTGATATTTAAGGAAAGTGTAGGAAGAACTGATTTCCCCGGTGGGGATGGCACATTGCTCAAAGAAAGCATACAGCGCATGAAAGAGCTTGATGTTGAATACCTGTTACCGGGACACATGGATATTGTCGTGGGGAAAAACAATATTAAAAAGAATTTTGAATTGATAGAAAAATATATATTCCCGATGTTATAGCTATCATAATGGGATCATTGCCTTTTTTGTTTGCGAATTCCAGAACAATGTAAACGACAATTTTGTATTTGAATAGGGTGCACTTTTTAACTCTTTTTCCCATTTTTCATTGAGCATTAAAACTTTCTCGACACACAACTTTGAAAAATCAAAATATTTCTGAGTGGCAGTATTCTTCTTTTTAAACAACTCATTTTCTTTCATCATGAATTCATTTTCAATAGATATTATTGATGGTGCGATAGTTTTTTGAAAGTAATCCCATTTAAAAATTGCATAGCGGTGTATTTTTTCATGTATCCACCAGTAACTTTCGGGTGAATAGGTGCTTGTTTCTTTTGCAGGGAAATAATCGATATCTTTGCCAATAAGATAAAATGGCATAAAGACACTGGTGCATGTTCCTGATGAACCGGTTGCCCAAAAAGCGGGGATATTGTCCCTGAGATGTGCAACAAATGCAGCAACCGACTGACTTGGGCGCGTTGGCAGAAGAGAAGCATGCATACATACAGAACCCATTGAAGTTTTATCTGGAGGAAGTTGCATATCATCGTTCCCATGATCCCTGAGCAATGCAAACATACTTTGAGGTGTAATTGTACCGCTATTCTTACTGGCACATGCTGTAGTCCTTAATTGTCTGTCAGCGCAACGTGAAAAGTAGGTATACAATGTGTCACTGAAACATTTCTTAAAATTAAAAATATCACCTTTTTTTAAATACCCCTTTTTCAATGCATAGTCTTCTATACCTTTTGATGCAAAGGTAAATTCTTCCTCAATAGTTAATCCATTCGAAATGCTGCGTATACCGTCAACCTTGATTGCCACCCAGTGCCTATTTGCAGTCTCAAGAACGTATGCACAGGAACTATCGGCAAAAATAAAAGAATTATGGTAAAACAGTTTGTGAGCCATGCCTGCATTGCCGCCCTGTCCATATTGTTCAATGAGTTCAGTGGTTAACATTAGTGCATCATAGGCATTTTTGCAACGCTCCAGTGAAAGCCTGATAAGATCCATACCCAGCAATCCTTTTTTTTCATATGGTTCTTTTGTAAATACCGCTTCATTCCCAATGGCCAATCCGTGAGTATTTGCTCCCATCTCGCAACCCCACATCCAGAATGGCTTTGAAATAAAAATTTCATTGGTTTCCTTAACCTGAGGTATGGTGGCATAGGTACATTGAACAGTTGTATCATTGCCCCATGAACGTTTTGCAATATATTTTAATAACTGAGCTTCATTGGCTTCGCGATCGCTGTTCTTGGCAAGGATTACACTGCCGTCAGCAGTTGCTTTTTGCGTTGCAACAATGGTGTCACACATAACAATCTCCTTTCAATCTATAAGTAACACTGTATAGCACTAAAATATAAAAGTCAAAATATTTTTAAAATTGGTACATGAGGTTTTAAATAAAAACAGTTTGCATAAATAGTTATTTAAATTGAATTTCAGCAATAGATTGCAATAAATCAATTTGCATGGTGATCTTTGATAATGTTTCTGATAGTATTTTTGTATTTTCATATACAGTATTCGTTATGGTTATAAGCTGGTTTATTGTTGCTGTAATTTCACTGATGGCTGCTTTTTCTTCACTGGTAGCGTTAGTGATTTCAGTGGAACCCTGCAATACCGTATTGATATTTTCTTCAATTGTTTTAGTAAGCTCTTCCTGTGAAATGCACATATCAAGGATGGTATCGATAGCATGATTTACCATATATACAGAACGCTCAACATCTTCATTGGAGTAGACAACTGTTCCCATGAGAAGGGTCTGGGTTTCGATATCGGCAAGTATTTGCGATAAAATTGTTTGAATACTTTTTGATTGCTCTATGGATCTTTCGGCTAATTTACCTATTTCATCGGCAACAACGGCAAAACCTCTGCCATGTTCACCGGCACGGGCTGCTTCTATTGAGGCATTCAATGATAAAAGATTTGTCTTTTCGGCTATGTCATTGATGGTTTCAGCTATCTGGCGTATATTATCAGAGTAGTTTTTAATTTTTTCAATTCCTTTGAGTGCATCAGCTAAATGCTCTTTTGTAACAGATGTTTGCCCCTGGCTTTTGTAGCTCAGTTTAACGGCAGTTTTTGCAGCATCAGTGATATGTTCAAGACCTTTGATATACTCAAGGAGCAACTCCCTGTTTTTTTGTAAGATAGTATCCTGATGCAATGCATTGGATGCAATAAGGTCAACAGTTGATGAAAATTCTTCCAGTGCCGCTGATGTTTGTTCAATACCGCTATTTTGCTCGTGCATACTCCCTGTTAAAAGTTTTGTTGATTCCCTGACATTTTGGGCAACATCATACAGTTCTTTGATGGATACGTTGACCTTATTTAAGATCTGCATAAGCTCATTATTTTTATTTTCTATATATTCTTTTGATTTAAGAAGTTCATCTGCAATTATCGCAGTACGTTGCGATACAATAGCACCAATGCCAAGAATGAGCCCGGGATACCCTAAATTTATCCAGAAAAAGTTTGTGTATATAAAACCTGAAACAGCCAGTGAATCGTGTCCTACACAGAGCATCATAAAAAAATAGGGAATACAAAGGACTTTTGCCTCTTTTTGATTTTGCTTTATACCTTTGAAGATAAGATATCCCCATAGTATCTGTATAACCAATCCAAATCCGCCAATTACCTGAAAGCGCCACCCCGTAACCGGATCATTGACAGTTGCTGATAGGCTTAGGATTGCCATAAATACAGCCAGTATGATTATGACCATGCGGAGCAGTTTATTGTAGCTTTTAGTTATCGTTTCAAAAAAAATATATACAGCAACAGCAATCCCAGCAGTTAATGCATAATATATCTTATCCTGAGTATTGAAGTCAAATATCCCATAATCGGGAAGATAAAAATGCATGGCGCTAAAACACCACAAAAGTGAGATAATAGCAAATTGTATAATCAATGCATCCTTATTTCTGAAATAGTAGTATAGTGCCATAATGCCCAGAAGGAATGTCATAACACTTGTTGACAGTGGAATATTTTCTGCAATGAGTGTACGATAAAAATTGATAATTTTTGCATTATGCAATGTAGTGATAAGTGGCGTGCCATTATATTCTGCATTTTGATTGCTGAAAATTCGTATGGCAATGGTATTGGGCTGATTGTAGCGTATAAATGTTGAAGGGATACAATAGTATCTGAAATTATTCCATTCAGAGTGGAAGTTGGGATACTCCCTGCCTGCGGAGCCAATCCTGATGCCATTACAATAGGTTTGCTCAACATCCCATATTTTACCTAAAACAAAAGCTATGTCCCTATTTTGAAACGAGTCAGGGATAACAAATGTTTTTCTAAGCCACAGGTACTGTTTTGCTTTTTTGT
>DCUV01000032.1:50477-57272 GCA_002328585.1 Spirochaetia bacterium UBA2205 | reverse complement strand
TTTATGCAGCTTATGCATGCTGCTAACCATAACATGTAAATAAAAAGTAAAAATTTAGTCTTCATATAAAAATATCCTGATGTATTTATAACTGTATATAATGAATAATTTAGATATGTCAACAAGTAAAATACTACTGTAACGACAGTTTTACGGGAGTGGAAGTTTGGTATGTTCTATTGCAATGGTCGTGCAACAATTAATAAAAAAACTGCTCTAGTATATGATATTGCCTTTATAGGTGTTACGGTATTTTGAGGGTGTTGGTATGCGCATTACTGCCATTAAAATTTTGCTGTTAGGTGTTGCAATGAAACTTCCAATAACACGGAACTATTCAGTACCACTAAAATACTGACTAATCATGAAATTTTCTGTTGCATTATAACCATACGTATATAGCTTACCGAAAGAATGTTATTAAATTTATAGTAAATATTTTTTTATATCAAAATTCTATCTGAGTGGTTGCAATAATCCGGAAAGAGTAAAATTTATTATTGTAACAACAGAAGTAATTAGGGATTTTTTACCTGATTCATAAAAATTAATGAAGAAAAAGGAACCCATTACGATTACTATAGATTTCAATAACAAAATCGTTGCTTTCATCAAAAATAAAGCTAAGAAAATCGGTGTGCCTTATCAAACAATGATTAAAACTATAATTGATAAATAAGCAGATAACTATAAAAAATAAAAAAACGGCGTATAACACACGGTAAACATTCCCTTCGGTCTCTTCAGGCTAAGCCATAAAACGACTTTATCAGGACATTGCTTGCCCCATAACGTTATATGAGATGATACAAAATAAAATGTGAAGATGGCAGTAAAAAAAAATAGAAAATGCCAGAAGCAGCAAAGGGGAGGAAGGATAGGTATACTGTATGGCCTTGTAATTAAAGTATACCTATAAAAAAACAGCATATTGACTCAACTCGATATGCTGTTTTTATTATAGAGCTATCAAAAATTAATTGAAATAATCAATCATCGCTGCCACCTAAAAACCCTGCCCTGATTAAAAAGTACAGTAGCGTTGCAATAGCAGAAGCTGCGGCGGCAACATAGGTCATTGCGGCGGCTGATAGTACTTTACTTACTCCTGCAAGCTCACCTGAACTGACTATGCCATATCCTGATAAAATTTCTTTTGCACGTGTTGAAGCATTGAACTCAACAGGCAATGTGATAAGCTGAAAAAATACCACAAGGCTGAAAAGCAGTATGCCAAATTTTACCAGGCCAAGTGACCCAATAATAAATCCTGCAAAGATGATAATCCATGATAGGTTTGAGCCAATAGAAGCAGTTGGAGCGATAGCATTTCGTAAAACTAAAGGTTTATAGGCTTTAGCATGTTGAAGAGCATGCCCTGTTTCATGAGCTGCAACACCAATGGCAGCTAATGAATTGCTGTTATATACCTGTGGTGACAGACGGACCACTTTCTTTATTGGGTCATAGTGATCGGATAAAAAACCCGTGGTTTCTTCAACAGGTATATGTGATAATCCATTTCGCTGTAAAATTATACGTGCTACATCTCCACCGGTATAGCCAGAGCGTGACGGAATTTGTGAATATTTGTTAAATGCACTTTTCACTCTGAATGAAGCCCATAGTGAAATAAGAAGAACAGGAGCCATCATCATCCAGTATAATGGATCTATGCCAAAAAGCATGTANNACAATATTTGCAAGTTTTATATTTGACACTAACCATCAACGCAGTATATTGTACGGTATCGTAGTATACAGTTTATTGATTTATGTAAGGCAGGAATCAACACCATGAAAAAAATCCTTTCGGCATTATTGCTTATTGTCATATCATGTTCATCATTACCGACCTCTGAAACAAAGAAGGACAATATCCACTATAAAGAAACTGCGCTTGAGTTATACAGCAAGGCACTGCTTTTAAAAAATGAAAAAAAATATACAGAAGCTATCGCTTTGCTTACGAAAGCTTCGGAAAATACCGAACAACGCGATTCAATCTATTACCAGATGGCGGAATGCTATTTTTATCAGTATAATTATGAAAAAGCAATTGAGTATGCTGATAAAGCAATTACCGCCAATGATAGCTTGGATAAACCATATATATTACAGTATTCGGTATATATGAATCTGAATCAGGTCGCGGATGCAACCCAGGTACTGGAAAAGCTATTAATAAAAAGACCGCAACTATACCGAATACGTTTTAACCTTGCAAGTGTTTATTATTCGCAAACTAAACAAAATTTAAAAGCACGCTACCATTTTTTAAAGATAATTGAACAAAGTCAATATGAAACAATTGAATCATATTACAAAGAACAATCATATTATTTTTTAGGACATATCTATTATGGTTTTAGTGAATACAAAAAAGCATATCAGCTTTTTTTGAAGGCATATAATGAAAATCCAGACAATTACTCCATGCTGTATATTCTGGGATTATTAAATTTAGAGAAAGGTGATATAAAACAGGCTACTGTGTACCTGTCGCAATATCTTGAGCGGTATCCCAATGATATAAAAGCAATACTGCATGTAGGCCGCATCTATTATATTTATGAAGATATGAAGGCACTGCCAGTACTACGTAAGGCTATCAATCATAAAAGCTCTGAGGGTACTCTTGCAAAGATGATGTATACCGAGATGCTTCATAATGATGATAAAGCCTTAGAGCTTGCACAAAAACTCAGAAGAATGAACAGTTCACTTGATATGCCTTATATGGCTCTTGCCCGTATTGCAATGCGAAACAATGATAGTAGTACTGCCGCTACAAATTATTACACTGCTGGTGTGTTGTTATATCAAAAACACCATTATGATGCAGCCATTTCCATGTTTGTCAATGCGTTGCATAGCGATGCTGCAATACATGATGCTTATGTGTATCTGGGGCAAATCTATGAAGATACAGACCAGTTTCAATTAGCTATTTATTACTATACCATGGCATATACATTGAAAAAAAATAACGATATCATGATAAGGATAGGTTATATATATACGTTGCTCAAGGATTACACTAAAGCATTTGAATATTTCAATATGGCTACCTCCCTTGATCATGCTAATCCTGACGCTTACTTTTTCAAGGGGCTTGCCTTATTACAAAAGTCTGATTATGCCAATGCCGAGGATATGTTTCGTAAAGCACTAAAAATTAAGAGGGCTGAACCGTATTATTTTTATTTAGCATCAGCTCTGGACAAGCAAAAAAAGATACATGACACCATCAGTGTGTTGCAGGAGGCATATAACAATGATATGAAAAGTGCCAGGATATGCAACTATCTGGGGTATTTGTATGCTGATAATAATATGAAATTAGAAGAATCTTTTGTACTTATTAATACTGCTCTGGAAAATGAACCTACTAATGGGGCTTATTTAGATTCGTTAGGGTGGGTGTACTTCAAAATGGGAAAATACAACGATGCATTGCCAATACTCATAGAAGCATCAGTAGAGCTGGAAATGGAAGGGTATACTGATGCAGTGGTATATGAGCATATTGGTGACGCATACAAAGCGGTGCAGCTTCATGATAAAGCGTTGGAATACTGGAATAAAGCCTATGCGCTTGACCCAAAGTCAGATATACAAAAAAAGATTAATGCTCAATAGTGAAAATAGTTACAATGAAAGGTATGGGAACAATGAATAACAGATTTTTAATGACAATAATCATGGTACTCTATGTGCTGGTATACCCTGGTTGTAAATCTACTCAGGTAAGCCCCCCGGAGAAAAGTGATACTGATGTTACCCCGCTTTTAGAAGAGATTATAAAAATAAATACCACGATGCCCCATTCCATCAATGGTGCTTTCAGAATAGAAGCTTTTGCAAAAAACAGCTTTAAAGCCTCAGCAAAACTGCAATACAATGTTGATGCAAAAAAAGGAAAGATGACCATTGTTGATTCGGTGTTTGGCAGTCAGATCAGTGTTGTGGTGCGGGACAATGATACCCTGTATATATATCAGCCTATTGGGAATACTGTGCTGGTATTTAATTTTACACGCTTCCCTGTTTCTTCGTTTTTGCCTTTTGACATTGATGTTGAACTCATTGATGATTTTTTAACTGGTAGAATCCCAATCATTAAAAATTATAATTCTGCGAAAGCAATAAAACAGAGCAATGGTGAAAGTTTTATACTGCTGGAAAATGACCGGATGCATCAAACGATATCCATGAAAGAAAATGCCCCCGATAAAATTATGTTTGTTTCAAAGGAAAATAGTAAACGCTATGAAATTTATTTTATAAAACCAACTGTCACCAATACTTTTTTTTCGTATAAAGGGTTACGGCTTGTTGATGTACAGTCAAAAACTGCTTTCGAGATTACCATGCAGAAATATTCCATTAATGATCCCATCCCTGATGATATTACTGATCTAAAATTGCCCAAAAATACAAAGATAGTCGATTATCGCTGATGGGTAGCAATAACCTGTTTGTATAGAGCAACCATTTTTGAGGAAGCGCTATCCCAGTTAAAATGTGTTTTTACTCGTTCAATCCCTTTGTGCGATAGTTCCTGACGAAGCTTTGTGTTGCCCAGAAGGTTGTCTATTGCATTGGCTAAACTAACCTCATCGCGTGAAGGGACTACTATACCGGCATCACCGACAACCTCCCTGAGTGCGCCACCGTCACTTGCAATAACCGGTGTTCCACATGCCATTGCTTCTGCAGCCGGGAAGCCAAATCCTTCATAAACTGATGGCACAACAGTTATCGCCGATTCATTGTAATGCTCCACAAGCTGTTGTGTTGATGTTGTTCCTGCAAATTCTATGGTATCGCGTATGCCCAATGTATCCACCAGCGCCTGGGTAATACGCCGATGTGGTGCGCCACCATCAATAACGGTTAATGTTACATTGGTTTTTAAGAGGGTCAGAGCCTTGAGCAGATACACAAAGCCTTTTTTGCCATCTTCTACATTGCCAACAAAAAGTATTTTGTTTGCTTTCTTTTTTATGTGCGGTAAAGGCTTGAAAATTGCAATATCCAGTCCATTGTACACTACCGACTGCTTATGCAGTGGTACTCCAAAATCAGAGGCAATCCTGCGTTTTGAATCCTCTGAAACGGTTATAATATGATCAAGCCGTTTTGATACAATCTGCTGCATGAGAACAGGATAAAACATCACACCTTTTATCTTGTTTTTAAACGATGACCCGCGTTCAAGAACATTTTCTAAATCAATGGTTAACGGGTGATGTATGGTTGCTATCACAGGGATGCCCAATGCCTTCATGAAAAGGAGTCCATAGCCAATACACTGATTGTCATGGATGATATCAAACTGAAATTGTTTGTGAAGTTTGCGCACAGCAAAGAAAGCCCTATAGCTGAAGCTGCTGATCTCAGGGAAGGCACCAAATCGTGAATGTATGCATTCATAACTGTTGATGGGATGAAATATATCAAACGGGCTGTTGCGGGAGATGATCTCAAATCCTTTTTTAATATAGTATTGATTATTGTCGATGTAATGGACTGTTACATTGTCCATAGGCTGAGGATAGGGTGGGCCCACTATAGCATGCACCTTATGTCCCTGGCGTGATAGCGCTTCGGCTACATATTTAAGGTATATTCCCTGCCCTCCGCAGTAAGGATTAGCTCGGTAGCATAAAAGGCATATCCTCATAGGCGTGGCGTTCCAACTTTTTTATATAGTGTACTGTGCGTTATTACCTTTTCAGGATCAATCTCTTTTACAATACGGGCAGGGTTGCCTGCTACCACCACATTGGGAGGCACATCTCTGGTTACCACTGCACCAGCCCCCACTACTGAATTTTGTCCAATCCTCACGCCCTTACAGATTATAGCAGAATCGCCAATCCAGACGCCATTGTCTAAAATGATGGGGGCTGTTTTGCCAACAGGATTGGTACGGTCATGAATATCGTGCCAGTCAGCATCGGTAAGGTAACAAAAATTGGCAAGCATGCAATCATCGCCTATCCTGACATGGGACGCACTGCTTATACGAACACCATTCATAATAAGAACATTGTTGCCTATATCGATGCGCCCTTCATGCCCTGCTAATTGTACGGTGGTAAGGGCGGTTTTGCTGCCGTTAGCCGCAAGAAAGACAACATTTTTTCCCAGATGAATGTTTGGTCCATATATATCAATATTCCATAATCCCCAGATCACAGGATTGCCCGCAATGGATGCAAATTTTTTGCGGTACGATAGTTTCCAGTACAAACGGGTCTTTATAGTAAAAATAAATCGTTTCAATACTGAAACTTTAAGATAATTGTCCATAGTATGTCCTTTTCTGGTAAGCTATGTGCACCCTATTCAAATTTGATTCATCGTCAAGAGTTTTTTTCTATGGTTAATAAACCAAAGCAGCGCTGGTTGTAGCATCGCTGCTTTAAAAGATGGCATAGTGATGTTGGTTATGCTATTACAATTTGCTGCTGATGCCAATATCAACCCAGAAGTGGTTTTTTAATCTACTGGCATGACCATTTGCATCTGCATCGTATTCAATATAAAAATCTTCTGAAAGTGTACGGGCATAGTTTACTGCTGAAAAAAATACAACATCATTATAATCATAGGATGTGCTCAATGTTATTCCCGCATCACTGAAACCGTCTCTGTCAAGGTAGGCATTATGGTAATATCCAAGCCATATACCGGTTTTAACAATAAAACTGTTTGCATGTAGTATCTCTTTAAAAAGTGATAATTTTGCATAGACGTCTTCATTGATTGGTGTTTCTTCATCGG
>DCUV01000032.1:46328-50396 GCA_002328585.1 Spirochaetia bacterium UBA2205 | reverse complement strand
ATAGTTATATATGCCTGTACTCCGCTAACTTCACAACCAACTTTTGGCCAGATAACGGCTGCACCTTTACCATTTAGCTCTACACCACGCCACCAGTAGATACTGTCATACGTTATCCCTACCGGGAAAGATAATAATTTTTCTGCTGAATAACTATTATTTGTAACAATACAGCAGCAGATTGTACCTATAATAATACGTAAAATGGTTTTGAAAAACTGGTTCATACTTACCTCCTTTTAAAAATATAAAGACGCATGTTATGTGCGTCTTTATATTATTAATTGTATCAAGTTAATGGTGTCAATGGCAGAGTGTTATTCATCTCATCATTGTAGAAAATGTTACATTGATGAAATATACCTGTAATCTTTATGTAACAAAAAAGGGATGAGCAGGATAAATAGTAATAATCAAATTTTCAATTGACAGCAATTGCTTCTCTTGTATCATCCAGTAACATTTGCAGGTAACTATCGCACAAAATAGAGAAAACAAGCCGTTTGTGCTACATTACAGGCATAGTTTATTTTTATGAGGTATCCCATAATGGCAGATGACATAAATGATTTAGTACTTCAGCGCATTGAAAAAGTAAAGCAATTGCGCACTAAAGGAATCAATCCATACCCTATTCGATATAAACCAACACATACTGCGCAGGCAATTAAGGAGCAGTTTGGCGAAGAGGACAAACTCCTTGTTACGGCATCAGGGAGGATAAAGTCAAAGCGCGTGATGGGGAAGGCAAGCTTTGCCCACATTGAAGATACAAGCGGACTGATTCAGGTGTATACGCGGCTTGACAGGCTTGGAGAAGAAAAATATGAGCTGTTTAAAACATTGGATTTAGGTGATATTATTGGAGTCGCAGGGCATGTATTTAAAACAAAACAGGGTGAGATTACCATAGAGGTTGACGATGTAGTGCTGCTTGCCAAAAGCATTCGTCCGTTACCGGTGGTAAAGGAAAAAGATGGTAAGGTGTTTGATGAGTTTGCCGATAGGGAGCAGCGATACCGACAGCGTTATGTTGATTTAATTGTAAATCCTCAGGTACGACAGCAATTTATACTGCGCAGCAACATGATTACCGGCATCCGCAATTTCCTGAATCAAAAAGGTTTTATAGAGGTTGAAACACCAATGATGCATGCAATACCGGGTGGTGCCGCTGCACGTCCTTTTATAACGCATCACAACGCGCTTGATATAGATTTATATTTACGTATTGCTCCTGAACTGTATTTAAAGCGACTGCTTGTTGGCGGATTCGACAGGGTGTATGAGCTTAACCGCAATTTCAGGAATGAAGGTATATCGACGCGCCACAATCCTGAATTTACCATGTTAGAGCTGTATCAGGCGTATGCTGATTACAACGATATGATGGCAATAACGCAGGAGCTAATAAGCACATTGGCAAAGGAACTTTTGGGGGCGATAGTTATTACGTATCAGGGCAATACCATTGACCTTACGCCGCCATGGCAGAAGCTAAGCTATAGTGAGGCACTGAAAAAATATACAGGGATTGACTTTACCGCCATATCGCGCGATGAGGCATATACCGAAGCCGTGAAGCGTAATGTTGATGTAACGAAAGAGATGTCATTGTGGAAGATAGCCGAAGAGTTCTTTGAGGAAAAGGTTGAGGAAAATCTCATTCAGCCAACCTTTATCATTGACTATCCCAAAGAACTATCGCCGCTTGCAAAAAGCAGGGAGGATAGTCCAGAGTTTGTTGAGCGCTTTGAAGTTTTCATAGCAGGCAGGGAGATGGCAAATGCATTCAGCGAGCTCAATGATCCGTTTGATCAGCGACAACGTTTTGAGGAGCAGGTAAAGATGCGTGAAGCTGGCGATGATGAAGCACAGATGATGGACACCGACTATATTACTGCTCTTGAGTATGGTATGCCACCGGCTGGCGGACTTGGCATAGGAATTGACCGGCTTGTTATGCTGTTTATTGACACCGCTTCCATAAAAGATACGATATTGTTTCCATTGCTGAAGCCGGAAAAATAAGGAGATATATGCAAACAGTTAGCTATACCTATAAGCAGTATGGATTGCATGTTCACCGGTTTTTATATGATTGGGTGCTTTCATGGGCACATTCCCCATTTGGCGAAAGGGCGCTGTTTGTGCTGGCATTAGCCGAGTCATCATTTTTTCCTGTACCGCCGGATGTTTTGCTCATTGCGCTTGTTTTAGGGAAAAGGGAAACGTGGCTTCGCCTTGCAATTCTTTGTTCTATAGCATCAGTTATTGGAGGATTAGCAGGGTATGCTATTGGGCACTTTTTATGGTATAGTGGCGATAGTTACTCTTCAATTGCCTTGTTCTTTTTTAACAATATTCCAGGCTTTACTATAGAATCGTTTAATGCAGTTTCAAAGCTCTATGATGTATATTCTTTCTGGATTGTATTCACTGCAGGATTTACCCCCATACCCTATAAGATCATCACCATCACTGCGGGGGTTGCAAATATCAATGTGAGTATATTTGTTGTAGCGTCAGTAATCAGTAGGTCATTACGATTTTTTCTTGTAGCATGGCTTATTTTCAAATTTGGGGAATCGATCAATGCATTTATCAATAAATGGTTTAACGTTTTATCGATAGCATTTGTAGTTCTGTTGATTGGCGGATTCTATGTTTTGAAATATGTTGTATGATTGGTGTATGGTTTATTCCATTGTTTATTTCATTATTGAGAAGACTTCCAAAACAGTTGAACACTATACCATAACATAAAACAAAATAAAAGGAGGATTGTTATGAAAATTTTTATCGACAGTGCTGATATTGATGAGATTGCACAAGCCTATAGCTGGGGTATTGTTGATGGTGTTACCACCAACCCTTCGTTGTTGAAGGCTGCAGTGGATAAAAGAAAAGCGAAAGGTGAAACATTGGATATGGAAGCCTATATCGCTAAACTCCTTGAAATTTCAAAGCCAAATCCGGTGAGCCTTGAAGTGACCAAACGCACAGCAAAGGAGATGATAGCACAGGGGCGTACTATCTATAAGCGTTTCAACAGTATTGCAAAGAATGTCAATATAAAGATACCGGTTAATCCTGCCATACAAGTCAATGAGCAATGTCATTTTGATGGCATCAATGCTGTAAAGGTTTTGCAATCTGAAGGCATCCCGGTAAACTGTACGCTGGTGTTTACCCCTGAGCAGGCGCTTCTGGCAGCAAAAGCAGGTGCAGCCTATATAAGCCCATTTGCAGGACGCATTGATGATTATATCCGAAGCAGTGCACATATCAAATTTGATAAAAGCGATTATTTCCCTGAGGAAGGGATTGAGCAGAATGGTGTACTGTTACATGATAATGGGATAGTATCAGGGATAGATGTAGTATCGCAATGTGTTGAAATAGTAACATATTATGAATACAAATCTGAAATTATTGCAGCATCGCTGCGTAATCCCCGGCAGGTACGTGAAGCAGCGCTTGCCGGTGCTCATATAGCAACTGTTCCATTTGGGGTGATAGCTCAAATGTTACGGCATGAAAAAACATTTGAAGGCATGAAGAAATTTACCGATGATATCGTCCCTGAATATGAAAAACTTATTGGATAGGAAAGTTGCCATAAATAAAAAATTTTTTTATATTGTAACAGATAGTATTGTAAACACTACCAGAGAGTAATACTGGCGATAATAATAGAGCATGGTAAACCAGGGATATATCCATGGCACATCGGTATGAATGTAACGGTGATATCCAGATTAAGCGGGATGTCAAGTTAGCAAAACCACGCATGTATAAGGTTATTCTTCATAATGACCATTATACAACCATGGATTTTGTTGTAGAGGTGCTGGTTACAATATTTCGTAAAAATAATATGGAAGCAACGGAACTTATGTTGCAGGTTCACAGAAATGGCTTTGGTATCTGTGGTGTGTATACCTATGATATAGCACAGACCAAGGCAGGTCAGGTACATGCACTGGCACGTCAGCGTGAATTTCCGCTGAAGTGTACTGTTGAAGAGGCATGACAGGTATACTAATTATAATAAATTGTAATAAA
>DCUV01000032.1:27805-46200 GCA_002328585.1 Spirochaetia bacterium UBA2205 | reverse complement strand
ATTGAACGTGCCATTATGCACATCAATTCCGCACAAAAAGAGATTCTGGATTTTGGTGATATTGTCATTGCTATTTATGAAGAAGAAGAATCATTTGCTTCATACTTTCTATCTCGTGAAGGTATCACTCGCTATGACCTGTTGAATTATGTGTCACATGGTGGAGGTATTGAAGAAGATGTAGAAGAGTTTGGCGACGAGGTAGGGGTTAATACAGAAAAACAAAGCAAAGTACTGGAGCAATTTACTATTGAATTAACGCAAAAAGCACAAAAGGAAGAGCTTGATCCCCTTATTGGCAGGGAGGATATTTTAGAACGTACCATGCAGGTGCTATCGCGAAGATTAAAGAACAACCCTGTCCACGTTGGTGAACCTGGTGTTGGTAAAACTGCAATTACCGAAGGATTGGCTCAGCGCATTGTGGCAGGTGCTGTACCGCAATCACTGAAAGATGCAAAGATATACCGGCTGGATATGGGTGGACTTATTGCCGGTACACGGTTCAGAGGTGATTTTGAAGAACGCCTTAAGCGAGTAATTGCTGAATTGCAAAAGCAGGAAAAGGTGATACTATTTATTGATGAGATACATACAATTGTTGGTGCTGGTGCAGTGAGCGGCGGTTCAATGGATGCTTCCAATATTTTAAAACCGGTGTTAGCCGATGGCAAAATCCGCTGCATAGGCACCACGACCTATGACGAATATAGAAAATATTTTGAAAAGGATGGTGCACTTTCACGGCGCTTTCAGAAGATTGATATCCATGAGCCATCGCATGAGGATACAATTAAAATTCTCAAGGGTATAAAATCCCGGTACGAGGCGCATCATAACGTTATCTATACTGATGAGGCACTAACACAGGCAGTTGAGCTATCAGCACGATATATCACTGAACGGAAGCTTCCTGACAAAGCGATAGATGTTATAGATGAAGCAGGGGCCTTTGCACGGATGTATGCCCGTGATGAGGAAAACCCCACTATCACAGCCCATCAGATTGAGCAGGTGATAGCTAAAATGGCGCATATACCCGAGCGCAATGTTTCTGCCAATGAGATTGAGAAGCTGCAGTATTTAGGTGATGAAATTTCAATGCACATCTTTGGACAGGATATGGCAGTTCAAAAGGTTGCCGAGGCTATCAAGCGTTCACGTGCAGGCTTCAGGGAAACAGAGAAACCCATCGCATCGTTTTTATTTGTTGGTCCAACAGGTGTTGGCAAAACCGAACTGGCGAGGCAGCTTGCGTTGATTATGGGTATTGAACTTATTCGGTTTGATATGAGCGAGTATCAGGAAAAGCATACCGTTGCCCGACTCATTGGAGCGCCACCTGGCTATGTAGGGTATGAAGAAGGAGGGCAGCTTACTGAAGCGGTACGCAAACATCCATACTGTGTGTTGCTGCTTGACGAGATTGAAAAAGCACATCCTGATGTTTTTAATGCCCTTTTGCAGATTATGGACTATGCCACCCTTACGGATAATACAGGGCGCAAAACTGATTTCCGCAATACAATTATCATTATGACATCCAATGCAGGTGTTCGTGAAATGAATAAAAAGGTTCTGGGCTTTGAAGTAGCTACCTATAATCTTGATGCCGTTAACAAAGAGCTGGAACGCTTTTTTGCTCCTGAGTTCAGAAACAGGCTGGATGCAATAGTGTATTTTAATGGGCTCAACAAAGATATGATGCGCAGGATTGTGATTAAAAAGCTTGATGAATTTTGTAAACAGTTGCAGGAAAAACATGTCGAGCTTGTCTGTACTGATGCATGTATTGATTGGCTTTCGGATAAGGCATATTCCCAGATATTTGGAGCACGTGAGATTGCCCGTGTTATACAGGAGCACGTCAAATCATTCTTTGTGGATGCAGTTCTTTTTGGGGCACTGAAAAATGGAGGCAGGGCAATAGCTGATATTGTTGGTGATACAATATCGATAACTATCGTACAATAAGCTGTATGGTACATTTTTTGAATAACGATACTATATGTTTTCCACCGGTTGAAGAGGCAAATGAAGATGGATTGCTGGCAATTGGCGGCAATCTAACGGTAAGCTGGTTGCTTGAAGCCTACACGCATGGCATATTCCCCTGGTTTAATAGCGACAGATCACACATTTTGTGGTGGAGCCCTGATCCGCGTTTTGTGTTATTTCCTCAGGAATTGAAGATTCACAGGTCATTGAAGCAGGTAATGAAGAAAAAAATATTTACCGTGAGCCTTGATACGGCATTTAAACAGGTTATATCGGAATGTTCAAAACCGCGGAGGCAGGCTTTTGGCACATGGATAACTCCAAGGATGAAAAGTGCATATATAAAACTGCATGAGCTGGGATTTGCACATTCGGTAGAGGTGTGGTACAATGGTCAACTTGCAGGTGGGCTTTACGGAGTATCGCTGGGGAATGCTTTTTTTGGTGAGTCAATGTTTACCCTTATGGACAATGCCTCAAAGATTGCACTGGTAACGCTGGTTACCGTTTTGCGCCGATTGGAATTTGCGCTTATTGATTGCCAGGTATATACTGATAATTTAAAGCATTTTGGTGCACGATTCATACCGAGGGATGAATTTATACGACTTCTTACCATGTCTTCTGGTTATACTACACTTTGTGGTAGCTGGAGTCATCTTGTTGCAGGTGACTATGACTATATGCAGTGTATCATTGAAGTAAACGCTTAGATTCCAGCAGGTAATTATTTTTTATTTTTATTTTTGTATAACGTATTTTTGGATAGTGCAACAATGCTTTGGTAAAAACGGTAAAAGCACAATATAATGAAAGTGAAATAACCGCTACAGCAACAACTCCTGCTGCAACAACAAATATACGAAAATACACAAGTGAAGAAAATACCTGTATGGATGCGACAACGGCAGCGGCATAGACAACCAATAATATAAAAATAAAGCTAAATGTTCCATATAAAACCCATTTCCCTATTGCCATGGGTATTCCCTTTAATTGTTTAACTATCCACCGTGCAAATATTTCTGAGTACCTGGTAAAAAGCTCCTGTAAAATTTCTACAAACCGTTTAACCATTAATAGAGTTATGACAATACCAGCAATAAGCGAAGAGTACGATGTTATGCCGATTGCAAAAACAAAAAGAGTAACCATGGCGATAGTTACTCCCAAAAGAATACTTATCATAACTATAACAGGGATGCAGACACTGATTACTATAGACTTAAGGGATGCCTTGATTAAAGCAAGTGTGCTCTCAAAACGGCTTAGATAGTCTTCAGGATGTAATACAAAGTATTCCCACTCCTGTGCATAGCGATCATCAGGTGGTCCAAAAGCATCAAATAAAGATGTCATCTCCGGTTCAGATTTTACATGATATTTGTTCCAGACAATGTCATAGCTTGCTCTCTGCGAAGGATTGGTAAGGATATCATACGCTTCACGGATAAGTACAAACTGTGCGTAGCTGTTTTGTTTTGTGCTATCAGGATGGGTTTCTTTTGCTTTTTGTCTGAATGCTGATTTGATAGTGCCAACATCGGCAGTGGGGGAAACACCAAGTATTGTATAATAATCTTTAAATGATATGTCCATGAGCAACAATTAGCTATGTTTGAATGTATCGGAAGTATTGCACAGCATCACTGCCAGTATGAAAAATTTTAATAAATTTTTCAATCTTTATAATATCCAGAATGTTCTGGATTGAATCATTAACATGCGATAAAACTAAATCGCCGTTGTTTTTTCTGATTTGTTTTGTAGCTGAAATAAGTGTACTGATACCTGCGCTATCTATAAGAGTAACTTTTTTCATGTCAACAATGATTTTTTTTGCTCCCCCCTTGATCAGGGTAGTTAAAAATAGCATTATTTCGCGGGAGGTGTCAATATCAATTTTCTCGGGGTAATTCATGTAGAAAATAATCATATCATAGTCAACATTTTCCTTGTTAATTAGTGAAAGATTTAATAATTCTATTTCAAAACTCATGGTACACCGCCTGTATTGTATATTCTTAAACGTATTGAAAATAATGTAAGGCTTCGACCTCTGAATGAAATATTTTGATAAACTTCTGGAATTGAATCGGTTTAAAAATTAATAAAATACGTTCGGACACATTAATTAATACCACATCTCCATTATGGTGCTGGCGAATATATTTTACAATTTCTACTATTGTACCAATTCCATAGCTATCAATAAATTCTACTGAAACAAGATCAAAAATTATTTTACATAAACCTCCATTTATCAAACACATCATGAGTGCAAGTAAATCATCATTTTTATCCATATCCGAAACATCGGCTAATTTTACTATTATGACTGCTCTGTTATAATTAATGGTATCAATTTTGATACCGGGTAATTCTATTATTGTACAATTCATACTTTTTAATATTATAGTATTATGCAATATTCATAGATCAATAACTATTTTTCATCAAAAAATGATTTCATAACAGTTCAGCAATCAGTAGCGTTACATCATCTTTAAAAGGTTCATCAGCAGGGATTGAGCTCCAATCATGTAATAGTTTAATCATTTCTTCAATCAGTATAGCTGGTTGCTTTCCAAAACTGTTTGCTATAAATGTAATTACATTATCCTCGCCAAATATCTGTTTGCCCTTTTTCAATTCTATAACACCATCAGTATATAATATAAACTTGTCGCCATGCTGGTAGTGGATGCTCGTTTCCTGATATTCAGCATCCTCTATCCAGCCAATAGGGAATGCCCGTGTCCAATTTTTAAACACTTTACCGTTATTGTGTAGCAATAAAGGAGGCAGGTGCCCTGCAATTGATACTGTAATTGTTTTATGTTTTGTATTGATCAAACTATAGGCTGATGTAATATAGTTATCATGGATTGTACTGGATAAATCTTTATTGAGTAATGTCAACATCCTGGCGGGATACTGTGCATGTTCTTTATTGTTGATAAATGCCATTTTAAGCATTGCGCATACCAGTGCAGCCGGGATACCATGTCCTGTTACATCAGCGATCATAATACCAATTTTATCATCATCAATTTTTATTACATCATAAAAATCACCACCCATGTCCCGCGTTGGGATATAGGCGTGAGCAATAGTAATGTTATGCAATGGTGGTATGTTCTGTATAACAACAGAGTTATGAATTTCATGGGCTAACCTTATTTCATGCTTTAATATTAAATAATCATTATGTTCTTTTACTGATCGTTTCAACATAATAAGATTGTGTATTCTGGCTATTAGTTCTTCTTCATTATAGGGTTTACTAAGGTAATCGTTAGCGCCTACTCTAAAGCTGGTAATGATTTCCTGTGTTTGGTGTTTTGAAGTCATTATTATAATAGGCAATTCATGAAGAGAATAGCTTTTCCGTATTGTTTCACATACCTGAAAGGCAGAAGTGCCGGGCAATATGGTATCAAGAAGTACAATATCGGGTATTCTGTTTTTCTGGATACTATCATATAACGATGAAGGATCATGGGAAAATTCTATGTAAAAATTAGCATTCTGGAGCATCTCCTGCAAAATTTTTACGTTAACAGGGTCGTCGTCTACTATATAAACAAATCCTTGTGAAGTATCCAGCATTAACGATGGTTGATATTGGATGGTATCTTCAGGTAAGCTAATCGGAAAATCATTTGTAGATGCTGTTGATAATTCTTTACCCATCAGATTTTCATCGTAAGGGAAATCTACTGTAACACACGAACCACTATCGGGTTGAGGCTCAATATAAATGCTACCTCCATGAAGCTCTATCAGCTTTGTTGTTACAGCAAGTCCAAGAGCTGATCCACCAGATTGTTTGCTGGATATATTACTGTCATATCCAAAATCATCAATATTTTTCACCAGTTCCTGAGGTATACCTCCTGCAGTACTGGTAAGTATGATTGAAAGGGTATTGCTATCATGCATTTGAGTGGCAATGGTAATAGTTCCCTGTTTGGTGTATTTAATCGAGTTACCAATTATATTCAAAAAAATTTGTTGTAAACGCTGTTCATCAACATACAGGCGGGAAGCATTATTCTGGATGGATAGGATAATCTTAATATCCTTTGTTGCTATTGTTGGTTGTAATAGAGAGATAACAAAGTTTATAACGCCGGTTATATCCACAATTTTTTTATTGAGCACGATGTCATTATTTTTTAATCGGGTAAAATCAGAGATATCGTCAATCAGATAGGATAATCGCATGGCACTATTGGTGATAAGCTGAAGGGTGTTAATTGTATATGGGTGACTTTTTTCAGTATAGTCATTGATAACATTATTGGTTAAGTGTATTATCCCATTCAAAGGGATCTTTAGCTCATACGATAAATTTGCCAGGAAATCGTCTTTCAGCTTATCAAGTCGTAGCAGTTCCCTGTTAGTTTGTTGCAGCGCACGGATCTCTAGGTTTACCATATAAAAAAGATGTTGTATGGTTGTGGCTAATTTTCGTATTTCATCAGTTTTGTTTTTTATAGGGATTTCAATATTGGGTACACCTTCATCAAATTGTTTTATGGACTGGATCATTGTTTCAATTGGTCTTGAAAATGCACGGGTGAATGATAATGAAAAAATAACAGCTAAAAAAATTATGATAACTGTACTGATAACAAAGATAGTATAATTGCGATACACGGGTTTTAAAACAGCATCTTCATTATATAACAATCGTGCTATGCAATGAATATTGCCCATGGCTACCGGGGACTGAGCTACNNTTTATTGACAATTATATCGGGCAATTTTGTTAAAGTTTTGTTGTTTGGAATATCAACAAGTATCAGCCCGTTGTATTTTTTATTTGGTGCAATTAAAATAACCTGTATGGATGCAAGTCCTTTGATAGATAAAGGTTTTAATGTTTCTATAAATTCTAAAGCATCTATGCTGGTTTGAGCAACGTTTCCACTGTTGAGCAATACAATAGCAGCTATGGAATGTGCTAGTTGCATGGAATAAATGGTACCTTCATTAATAAGATGCTCTTTTTGTTGCTGAATCTGATTATGAATAATATACAATGGTATTGGGGTTGCAATCACTATGATGATTAAAAACGCAATCAGTATTTTATATCTTAATCTCATGTCATTGGAATTTTTTTATGGTTTCTTTAATTCTTTTTGCCCGTACAATATAAGCCTTTGCTGTTGGATTATCAGGATTAATCATTAAGATAATATTCATTGTTGCAATACACCCGTCATAATCATTATTGGTAAACTGCTCAATCCCTTTGGTTTGAAGTGTTAAAATTTCAGGCTTAAGCTGTTCACGGGTAGCAATCAAATTTTTTTCAGCGTCTTGTATATAATCTGATGCCTGTATTAAATAAGGGAGGGCTTCAATTTTTTTATTTTGCTGAATCAGTGCAATGGCATGATTATGGTGAACTATTGCTTCATTAATTTTATTTATATGTTGTTGCGCCACTACCTGTCCGCTATCAAGAGAAAGTATCCTATGAAAACACTGCAGAGCGCTGGTATGTTCCTTATTTTTTAGATATGCATATCCTGATTCATACAGTTTTTTAATTTTTTCAGCTTTATTTTTTTCTTTTTCCTTTTGCTGTTCTATATAATCGTCAGCGGAATACAGTGCAAACATATAACCTATTTTTCCATAGATGTTTAATACCTGTAATTTTTTGTGTGATAGTTCTGATAAGCTATATTGACAGTCCAGCATAATGATGGTATGCTTAAAAATGGATTTTGCAATACCCGCGTTTAGTAGCCATCCTGCTTTGATTGTTGAATCATGCGCATCAGTTTTTAGTGCAGTGGCAGTATGGTATTGAACCGACAAGCCAGTTCCTCCAAATATAGTTATGTCATGCGGTAATGAATAATATAAGGACGGTATACTGTGCAATGCATATACCTGCATGCTTGAACTGCTGCTTTCAGCGAAGGTATATCGGTAATATACCAGTTGAGCGTTAAGCATAATGAAATTATTATATGGTGCATAAATAAAAAATCCTGCGCCAATGCCATTATCCAGTTTATTTTTATAATACCCTGACAAAGCAGAATATCCTGCCTGTGTACCAATGGTTATATGACCATCAAATGACGTTTGAGCCATTATCGCAGCAGGCAATAGCATATACAGTAACAAAAAAACACTCAAGACATGTTTATACCCAATAACTATCACCCGTTGTTCCAGTTTTAAAAATAATTAAAAAAGCTTACCAGCATAACCCTAAAAGATGATGCTGGTTGTTACAATTTCTTTCATAATCAGAAGAAAGCCATTGTTCAGCTGTATTATGAGCACCGCTTCTTCCCTGGCAACTACTTGTCCCATCAGCCCATCCATTGCATGTATTCAATGTATCACACGTGCCATCAACTAAACTGCCTGACCACCAGAAACTATCGCACACGCCAGCATCCTGTAACTTTTTATTGATAGAACTATCGACAAGATCATTCCAGTTATATGCTATTATGATTCCTGATGGGGAATATACTGGCCAATCGAGGGGAATTCCTGCGAAATTTATAGGGATGGTGGCAATAGAATCTTCATTATCAATGCTGATGAACGCTATAACATTATCTTGAGGAAGATCGGGATATGCTGATTGCAAAACACTTTTGCATAATGCATTGAGAGCATCACGGGCTGATACTATAACAACAACTCGCGATGCTTTTTGCAAAATCATATCACCGGTATATGTCCCCGCAGAGAATAGATACATTCTTCCTTTTGTGGTGAATGAGGTTGGGGTGTAAACTGCAATGTTTTTGTCAGGATCTCTGACACAGACATTGGCATGGTATAGCTTCCCGATGGATAGATTGGTGATGGTACTTTGATTTATAGGCTGATTGGACCAATTATCCTCTTCAAGCAGTCCGGACTGAAGTATTTCTTGCAACGAAAAAAGAGTACATGTTTGACTTACAATAACCTGATATTGGAGTATTTCAGATGGAGAATCATCATTTGCGAATGTCCATTGCATTTTTACAGAATTTTCTGTTATATTTGATGCTAACAGTAAGCCATTGTTGCCGGGGATAGGAGCTAACGATAAAGGTTTATCAGTGTTATAATTATTTTCGTCCTGGATTATAGTATTGATTTTATCATCTGTGCATGACAGCATATAGAGACTTGATACAATGGCAATTACCATGAGAACAGCGTTGCATGTATATTCTAATTTATAGCCCATAATTATTATTTAATGAGTGTACTGTTAGATTTACAATAAAATAAACCTTTATTATATCAGCATAATAAAAGTGCAGGGAAATTGCAACTTTTTTATGAAAATATTACTAAAATGAAGTAATTTTTGAACATCAGTAATGATTTTTATATTTTTTATTTGACACCAAAAAGCAATTAATTATACAAGGTTCAACCAATTGTTACAATAATAATTATGGTGCGAGTCGCTAGCTCAGTCGGTAGAGCAACTGCCTTTTAAGCAGTGGGTCCGGAGTTCAATTCTCCGGCGACTCAATAAAATAATATTGACAGCTTCAATGTTATTTTTTAAGTAGTCTATAAGTACATGTCCCCGTCGTCTAGGGGTCTAGGACACCGGGTTTTCATCCCGGCAACAGGGGTTCGAATCCCCTCGGGGATGCATTGAAAATAAAAAAGGGTACAATGTCAGGGAAGTACCCTTTTTTATTTATATTAGTTCCTGAAACAAGTTCAGGATGACATTCTACGACATTCTACGTTCAGGATGACTTCTCCGCGCTATTGTCATTCAGTGTTTTGCATGGGATCTGCTTTTTTTTACTTTTTGGATTGCATTGTAATGCTCTCCTACAATACAACAATTAACAATCGTATTTACGACATGCTCGCTTCATTGTATTGTATCCAGGTGGTTATAGTATGGCTATTGTTAACTTGCCGGAGATTCATTTATGGCAGGTGCTGTATAAAATTGAGTTAATTTGATAGATAAAAAATGGAGAAATATGTACGGGTTTTTTTGTTTTTTTGTCGATAACGACCGCTCCCATCTCAACAATTGCTGCGGTAATACCATTGCACAAAACCCTATGAAAGAATCTGAAACTTTTTTTACCTATCTCACCAACTGTTGAATCGATAGAGAGTATATTATCAAGGTGTAATTCTGATTTTAGATTTATTACCACATCGCCAATGATAAGTGCAGTATTATCACCAAGGTTGTTTTCATCAACTCCCATATATACAAGCATTTCCCTGCGTGCAACATGAAGAACAGCAATAAGCTGGGGAATGCCAACATGCCCACCCATATTGACATCGTTTACATTTACAATATGAGCATGCGAAAAGTGATACACTGATTGTACTGCAAGTTTTATTCTTGGCATATTATAAACATTTGAATAATTTTATTAGAATACCAATGTAATGATAAAGTTGTATTGTCAATATAAAAATAAGTTTAAAAAAGGTGATGATAAATTTTAGAATGAATTATTTTATTACTTGCAATTATTTATATGTTCCCGTTGTATATGAAATATATTTCAAAACTAATAAATATATATTACTATAAAAAAGGAATGTTTATGAAGGAAAATCTTGCATTATCCTTTTATCCAGTATCTCTTGAACAAATTCAAGAAAAAGTAGAGAGAAAGCAAATAAGGAAAAAAAATAAAATTAATGATTTATTACAACTTGATTTATTCTATAACAATAAATCAAATAACACTAAAATTATGGAAGATGCATCTGGCAATTATATAACGCGGGTAGATGGTGAGATACCTGTAGATTTGCCTGTCAGAAATGGTGAGAGGTTTTTGTTTATAAGTTATGATCAGAGTATTTTAACTCATGGTATACATAAATATCCTGCAAAATTTTTCCCTGAATTACCAAGATGGTTTATTAATCGATATTCAAAAGAGGGGGATTTCATCCTTGATCCTTTTGCTGGTAGTGGCACTACTAACGTTGAAGCATTATTAAATAAACGCCATTCTGTTGGAATTGATATTGATCCTTTTTCAAGACTACTTTTAAAAGTTAAAGTTACACCTTTAAATGAAAAAGAATTATTATTGGCTCAACAATTTCTCTTGGGAGCTATACAAAATTTTCATATTGATTCCTCATCTCATAAGGATTTACCTGATTTTCCTTATCGAGACAATTGGTTTAATAAAGAAATTTTATATGAACTTGCATATATTAAAAAGCAAATTGAAATAATGGATGTTTCTGAGGATATTAAAGATTATTATAAAATTTCTTTTTCATCAATAATTCGATCCGTTTCCAATGCGGATGATAATTGCACAAGGACAGTCGTTAGGAAAAAGCTTAATAAAAAGGTATATCCTGCAGATGCATTGAAAAAATTTGTTGAAGCGATATTAGTTGGGACACCTAAAATGATCGAATTTTCAAAGATGGTACCAGAACACATAGATGTTATATTACCTGAAAATATGGATGCACGAGATATTAAATATAATGATGATTATTTTGATTTAGCAATTACCTCGCCACCTTATGCAAATGCAGTAGACTACCCAAGAGCTCATCAATTGGAAAGTTACTGGTTAGGATTAGTCGAAGGTTCTTTGACTCCTCTTAAGAAAAAACATGTTGGGACCGAAAGTGTTTCTTTTAATGACTATAGTCAGTTACATGTATTTAATATCGAAATTATTGATACAAAAATTTCAGCAATTTTCAAAAAGGATCCACGCAGAGCATTTATTGCATATAAATATCTAAGAGATATGGAAAATAATCTTTCAGAGGTTTATAGAGTACTTAAAAAGGGAGGAAGATACATTATAGTGGTTGGTAATAACAAAATACGCGGAGAAGTTTTTGAAAATTGGAAATATATTATTAAATTAGCAGAAAAAGCTGGTTTTACCATTGAAAATTATTTTGCTTCAGAAATAATTAAACATTTTATAAAAGTACCAAGGGAAGAAAGGATAAGCACTGACTGGATATTGATATTGAGGAAATAATTAGCGTGGATAGAAGTGATATAGGACGGCAAGCTTCTGTTGAAGGTTTTGCACATGAACATATAATTGTTGGCTTGTTGATGAAAAAATATCAAAATGTATCATTAGTGGATTTGCCATTATCACCTTATGATATTATTATTGTCAGAAAACTCAGTAATGGATCTGAAGATATAATTAGAGCGCAGGTTAAAACTTCAAAAAAATGTATAAATTTTATCGGAGGAACAAGGGGAGGTGTTGATCGGGAATATAAATCAAATGTAAAAACATATATTCAATCTCCTGAAACATCAGACGTAATTGTTGGTTTAAATCCTTTAAAAGATGGTTCTTTTGATATGTATTTTATTCCAACGGTTCTCATAAAGAGATTAGGTACTAAAAGTAAATCAATTAAATCAATGGAATTATTTAAAAATAATTATGAAATGCTTGAAAATTGCAAAAATGAAGAATTTATTATACAGCGATGTAACGATTCAGGATTTAAATTATATGAAGTTTAATAATTTTATTACTTCTGCTATCATACCACTATATGTTGGTGCTATTATATTATTTTTTACACAAAATATCTTTGCAATCAGTCTTAAATGGGATATACAGCCCCGGTCAAAATTAGAATTTGTGTATGATGCCAATGTGGAATACTATGAAAATGGTTTGCTACGGAAGGCATACAGTGAACGCAATATTATTGATCTTTTATGCTATGATAAAGAAACAAAAGGTCAGTTTGTTAAAGGGACATTTTCGGTATATAGAAAAAATATTAATGACTATCTCTACCGTTTGGAAGAACAGTACAGCTCAGATTTTTTTATACGTGTTAATGGCATGTATGATGTCCCCGAAGGGAAATTTATGCCCAATTTACGGCATTTGCCTTCTTTCCCGGAGGGTGATGTAAAAGAAGGGAGTGTGTGGCAAGCACCGGTTAATATTATATTTAATAATTTTTCAGTTCCGCTTATTCTGTTGCTTGAAGCTCAGTACATTGTGCTGTATATAAATAATGAAAGTCACGAAGCAATTATCAATTATTCAATTTTAATCGATAAAACCTTAAAAGACAAACCATACCCTGATGATATGCCAATAAAAATATATGGTCAGTATGCAGGTCAGGTGTCGTGGGATTTTATGCAAAACCAGCCCAAGAAATCTGTTAATGCCTATAATCTTTTGTTACTTTTTGGGCGTACTGGTGAGTTAAATACTATTGAGTTTAAAATGGCAATTGATCAAACCAATATGGCATATAAACATATTCCAGACAATGAAAAGAAAAAACAACAAAAAGAAATTGAAAAGGAATTAAAGCAGGATGGTGTTTCAGTTGATTCTGACACACGCGGGATGATTATACGATTTTCTGATATACTATTTGAATTTGATAAATATAATCTTAATGGTGAAGCATTGAAAGTACTTGAGAAATTGGTAACAATCATAAAGGCTAAATATCCCAATAATGAAGTTCTGGTGGAAGGTTTTACCGATAATGTTGGTAGTGAAGACTATAATATGATTCTTTCCGAAAAACGTGCACAAACGGTTGCGACATATCTTAAAAATAGTCTGGGACATGACAAGATATCATACCGGGGATTGGGTAAAAATAATCCTATCGCTGATAATACCACTGCCGAGGGCAGACAAAAAAACAGAAGAGTTGAGATTATTATTAAGATGTAAATTATTGTAAAATTCTTTGTGTTCTTCTAATAAAGCGCCTGGCTTCGGATTTAAATACCTGAGACATCTCTGTTAATTCGTCAAACTTTTTGATAATAAACAGGGATTTCAATATATTTTTTATCTTTGTATCATCGTTTATTTCAGATATCTGTTTGTTGGAAGCAATAAAAATTTCATTACAGAAGTTAAAATTTTTTTCAATGAGTTGAGATACTGGTTCAGATAGTTTTGTAAATGGCATTCCTGTTTTAAGATGAACATTTTTTAATATTAATGCTATGAGAGCTTTGATGTTTCGTTCTTTTGTAGCTTTTATATCCTGCTGCAACTTTTCAAAAGCAGTAAGTATAGATTGATTTCTTTGTTTGATTGATTGAATGATCTCGCCTTTTATCTCCGGGGGCATTTTAGAAAATGATGGGCTGTGGTGAGGATATGCAAAACTGAGATATGCAGGTTGCAGCATAATCCGTGCGCATAGTGATTGATTGATACTTTCTGTTTCAAGAAAAGGTTTTATATCCTCAGGGGTTATTTTTAGTAAGGTTGGCAGCTTTGTGATTTGATCTGGAACAGGCAACTGACATATAAAGCCAGCAATTGCTTTATTCTCGGATGTCTCGGTTGCAAAAAAATATTCTGATAAAAGTTGTACAAAGGCTTTGCCAGGGTCACGGTACTGAGCATCTTCTTCGATGTCTATGATTGCATCAATAAGATTTTGATATGTTGTTTGTGGTTCCATAGTGTTGATAGTATATATCAATATAATATGATGAAACTAAGAAATAATCAATATTTTTTTTAAGCTCGTGCCTTAACATCAATTGTTAAAGGACTAAACACCCCTTTTTTGAAATACTGGTACCCTATACCTGCAACCATAGCACCATTATCGGTACACAAAATAGGTGATGGGATAAAAATTTTATGATATTCTTTCTTTTTTTCAAAAATAATTTCTCTAAGTCGTTTGTTACTGGCAACACCGCCAGCTATAACCAGTGTAGATATCTTTAATCGTCGGGATGCTTCAAAGAGTCTGCGTGCCAAAATTTCCAGGGCTCGTTCCTGGAAGCTGTAGGCAATCTCTGCAATGTCAGCATCAGGATGTTCATGTATGTACTGTATAACAGCGGTTTTAATGCCGCTGTATGAAAATGAATATGATTCGGAACTATCTGCCAGTATCTTGGGGAATAGTTGTTTTTTAACGGTAGCCTGCTGGGCTAGTGTTTCAATGATGGGTCCACCGGGGTATCCCAATGATAAAAATTTTGCAACCTTATCAAATGCCTCACCAACCGCATCATCAGCGGTATTTCCTAAAAGCTCAAATTTGCCAAAGTCATGTACCAGATACAATGCTGTATTCCCTCCTGAAACCAGCAACCCTATAAATGGGAACTCAATGCCATATCCTTCAAGGAACGGTGCATACAGATGAGCTTCGAGGTGATGAACTCCAATCAGCGGGATGGAAAGTGCATAGCTTATTGCCTTCGCAGATTGGAGCGCAATAAGTAAAGAACCAACCAGTCCAGGTCGGCAGGTTGCAGCTACATAACTAATAGTATTAAATGATATGCTTGCCTGTTTCATGCAATGGTCAATACAATCATTGATTACCTCAAGATGAGCGCGGGAGGCAATCTCAGGCACAACACCAAAATATTCTTGATGAAGCTTTATCTGGCTGAAGATAGCATGGGATACAATCTTCCTCCCATCAGCAACTATCGCAGCCGCTGTCTCATCGCATGAACTTTCCAGCCCAATACCCAGTACTTTATTGCACATTAATAATTTTCATAGCCTCGGATAATTGATTATCAAATTCAAGATCATACAGCGGCTTTTTTGCAAACCTGTAAATTTCTGATTTTAATATAAAGTTTGCTGTATCATCAGACAGCTTTATATTGTTCTTTTCCAGAACATCTTTAAATTCTTTTCTGGTTGCTTCATCATATTTTGAATGTTTATCAATAAAATTTTGTAAAATCTTTTCTTTCAGTAAAATATTTATCTGCTTCTGTTCTTCTTTGGAGATAGTTGCCATGGTAACGGTGTAATCGGGCTGTATGCCTATGCCGTGTATGGAAACACCTGAAGGCGTGTAATATTTGGCGATAGTAAGTGTTATACCAGTGTCTTCGTCTAAATTAAAGAATTTCTGAACAGAGCCTTTCCCAAATGTTTTTTCGCCCAATAGCTTTGCCCGCCCATTGTCCTTTAAAGCACCTGAAACAATTTCAGAAGCTGAAGCACTTCCCTTATTGACCAGTATAATACATTTGCCAGTATACAGAGGTATTGTTGTGGAACGGTATTCCTGCAATGTATCCTTGCCACTACGCCCTTTTGTTGATACGATGAGAGCATCTTTTGGTAAAAACATATCGCTTATCGCAACAGCCTGATCCAGAAGCCCTCCCGGATTCCATCGCATATCAACAATACACTTCTGTATGTTGTTCTTCTGAAAATATTGCAATGCTTTCTTAACTTCGGATGAGGTATCCTCGCTAAAGACCTTTATCCTGAGATACCCAATATCAGTATTATCGATGACTGCGTAATTAACTGACTGTAACTTAATCGGAAGACGTTCCAGCTCAATATCAATAGGATCATCAATGCCTTCACGTATTATTGTTAGCATAACTTTAGTATGGGGTTTGCCACGTATCAATGATATAATATCGTTAATATTTTTATCTTTAATTGGCTTGTTATCAATCTTGTAGATGATATCTCCGGGTTGAATCCCTGCCTTCATTGCCGGAGTTCCTTCAATTGGTGAAACAACAACAATATCGCCGTTTTTAGCAGATATTTCAATCCCCACTCCAATAAATTCGCCGCTTGTTTCCTCTTTCAACTGACTGAAATCCTGCTCATCTAAAAATCGTGAAAAAGGATCATTTAACGAAGCAATCATCCCCCGGATAGCTCCATAAAAAAGATTTTTAGATTCAGGCTGCTCAACATATTCATCACGGATAAGCTGATATACCTGATGGAAAAAATCTAAATATTTAAATGAGGGTTCCTGAGCTGATACATTGAATGCGATATTCACACCAATGAAAATTCCTGCTAAAAATGATATGACAATTATATGAAATGACCTTTTTTTTAACCACTGTATCATATATTCCTCGCTTTACTTATTTATGGTTTGATATCAAAAAGCCTGAATTTGTCCGGATGCTTTGTGCGACAGTAACTGTAAAATGATTGCTCATTGATTGAAAAATCATTCAATACAGAGTTTAAAATTTCTCTTCGTTGCATGGTTGATTGTTCTTCATCAAAGCTTTCAACAAATTCCCGCTTTACATATTCCTGCCAGATTATGGTAAATTCATCTTCAGAAAGTTGCTGATGTAAACACCCTGTTGCAATAGCCATGATAATGATACACAGTATAGGTACAAAAATCTTTTTCATTGTTACAATCCTGACATTTTTTATAAAAGCTAATTATACAGCACACCAAAAAGCTATAATTCAGGAACCAGTGTAAGCATAAAAAAATAGTGGTAAAACATCTTGTTTCAATTGCTTAACCTATGCTTACCTTATGAAAAAACGATTCTTTACGGTGGCTATAACGTTTTTCCAACAGTAGTATGATGGTAAAAAATTGTAAAGATATTTATATAATTTGTTTAATAACCTTGCGTGAAAAATCTGTTAAAATACGTGCCGTTAATCCCCAGATTGTATAGCCTTTGTAATGATAATAGTAAATGGCATAGGAGATGCCTTCATAGGTATAATATTCAACATTGTCATATTTTTCTTCTACAAAAAGGGATAACGGTATCTCGGTATAGGATTCTATCTCATCATGACTGATGGTAAGTGTGTAGGGATAAGGAATTATTCCAACAAACGTGTATACATGAAATCCATAAATGGAGATAAAGTGGTCAAATTCGCCCAGTACGGTTATATCTTCAGGCTTTATGCCTACCTCTTCATGTGTTTCACGCAAAGCGGTGTCAAGCGGTGTTGTATCAACAGGGTCAATACCTCCCCCGGGTAATGACACTTCACCTTTATGAGTGGCAACCTTATTTGTCCGTCTGGTAATGAGCAGGTATGGTTCATTATCCTTGTAGAGCAGAGGAATGAGCACTGCTGAACCCTTCAAACTTTTTTTTTCAATCTGAATCTGACGGGGAGGTCTTTGTTGCAATGTTTGTTTAATCCTTCCACAAAAATGCAAAAATTCATCATGACTCTGAAACGTTAGCATATAGATCACCACCATATATATCATTAATAATAACAGCCGGGAAATTATTTACTGTAAGTTCAACGATAGCTTCAGGTCCTAACCATTCAAATGCAACGGGTTTTGCGCTGATAATGCACTGGTTAAGATAGGCAGCAGCACCACCAAAGCTTGCGCAGTAAATAGCTTTGTATTGTACCAGAAGTTTTTTTATATTGTTATTTCGTGAACCCTTACCAATGAATACCTTTACCCCTAACGAAAGCATAATTTCAGTATAGGCATCCATACGGTATGATGTTGTAGGCCCGATAGCGCCAATAGGCAATCCTTCAGGTGCGGGGCTTGGTCCTGCATAGAAGATAACAGCATTATTAAAATTAATGGGCAATGGCTCATTGTTTTGTACCATTCCTGCAATTATTTTATGGGCA
>DCUV01000032.1:0-27729 GCA_002328585.1 Spirochaetia bacterium UBA2205 | reverse complement strand
GGTCCCACCTGTGTTTCATTACATCGCTGTAATATTTCTTCTTCGAGCTGTTTGTATTTTTGCATTGGGTGCGGTTTATTGTGTAATACTGCCTTTTTAGCATTGAGCATTGCCACATCGGCAGTGCCTCCTATGCCTATTCCCAGAAATAGTGGCGGGCAGGGATTTGGCCCTGCTTGCTTTACCGTGCTGACCACATATTCAATAATTGTATGTACATCAGTTGTTGGGGTAAACATTGTGAGCGAAGTCATGTTCTCGGAGCCGCCGCCTTTTATATACACGGTTATGGCAACAGAGCTTCCTTTAACTATTGCAACATGTATCCATGCAGGGGTATTGTTGCCAGTGTTTGTCCTTTCAAACAGTGGATCCTGAACCATTGATGGGCGCAGATAATGTGCGTGGTAGGTATCGGCAACGGCACGGTTGATACATTCATAGAGGTTGCCCTCTATATGCACCTCATCACCCATGTCAATAAATACTATCACCGAACCGCAGTCCTGACACAGCGGTATATGGTTTTGTTGTGCAATGGTTGCATTCTTTAAAAGTATGGAAAGTGTTTCCCTTGCAAGTGGTTTGGTTTCACGGTTGAACATGGCAAGAAGTGCCTTCTGTACATGACCGGGCAGGTAAAAATTTGCTTCAACAATAAGCCTTGATACTTCTGTATAAATGTCATGAGTTGTAATTGTGCGCATAATAAAAACGTGATTTTACTGTTCTTTTCCCATCAATGTTGTATACTCCTCCCATGTTGCTTCTATCTCGCGGGCTGCCTCTGGATCAAGGACTTCAATAACAAATCCCGCATGGACAATAACCTTATCGTTAATTTTTATATCAGGCGATAGCGCTATATCAACAATTTTTTCTACTCCCATTGATTCAACAACGGCTTTTGTTCCTTCTATGCTTTTTACAGTCATTGGTATTGCCAAACACATGGTACCCTCCTTGCAGGTTAACATATTCGTGGAAGCTGTTCCTCTATCAATACTGGTAAAATTCTGTTGCCTCCAATTGTTGTTTGCATATATGCTTTTCCCGGAAATTCGTGGGTTATGGTGCCAATAACAGCCGCATCTGCTCCCTCCGGATGTTTTTTCATGATTGCAACAATATCGTTGGCATATGTACTATCGGCAACAATAACCACCTTTCCTTCATTAGCACTGTACAATGGATCTATGCCCAGTATCTCGCTCACGCCTTTTACCTCGTCACGTATGGGGAGTGCTTCTTCAAATAGTTTAGCACCAAATGATGCTCCTTTCGTAATTTCGTTGAGTATTGATGCTACGCCCCCGCGGGTTGCATCGCGCATAAATTTTATAGCGTCAGGAAAATGTTTGATGATATCTTGAATCAGATGATTTAATGCTGCACAATCGGATGATAGCCCCTTTGAAAAGCTTAGATTGTTTCGCAAAGCCATAATAGCAGTGCCATGGTCGCCGATAGTTCCATTAATAATAATGCTATCGCCGGATACAATAGGACGCCTTTGAACGGAGTTCTCCACGGTGCCTATGCCGGCAGTGTTTATATAGATACAGTCGCCTTTACCTTTGGGGACAATCTTTGTATCCCCGGTAACTATCGCCACGCCTGCCTTGAGCGCTGCTTCCTTCATTGATATAAGTATTCGTTTCAATGTTTCTATTGGCAATCCTTCTTCCAGAATGAGTGCACATGAGATAAACCGTGGGACTGCTCCCATAACGGCTAAATCGTTGACGGTACCGTTAACAGCAAGGCTGCCGATAGTTCCTCCGGAAAATTCGATGGGTGTTATAGTGTAGCTATCAGTGGTGAAGGCTATGGAATGAACCGGTACGGTAAGGATGGCAGAATCATCTATCTGAATGGTGTCACTTCCAAGGATAGATTTGATTGTGTTGTTGATGAGATCATTCATCATTTTGCCGCCACTACCATGGCCGGGAACAATGATATCCATTTACTTTCTCCCATATTTATAGTATGCTGAGCATGGTCCCTCGGAGGATACCATGCACGGGCCAATAGCATGCTCGGGATTACACGCTTTGCCAAATAAAGGGCAATCGGTTGGTATAATCACCCCGCGCAAAAGTTCGCCGCAGCGGCATCCCGGATGCTCTTTTGGTGGCGGGACATCGGGGGTAAACTGCTGTAATGCGTCAAAGGATGCATAGTCATCGTTGAGCAGCAATCCACTTTCAGGGATAGTACCAATACCGCGCCAGCTGGCATCACCTTTTTTAAATACGCTGTAGAGTATTTCCAGCGCTTTTGGATTACCATCGTCACGGACAACACGGGTATATTCGTTCACCACGCTGGGGTTGGCGTGCGTAATTAAATTGAGCAATAGCAGTGTTCCGCGGATTAGATCATGATCTTCAAAGCCTGCAACAACCGCGGGTTTGCCATAGTCCGTTGCTATGAAATCCCATGCTTTTTTGCCAATGATAGCGCTGACATGCCCGGGCAATATAAATCCATCAATATTTACCTCGCCAGAGTCGAGCAACACCTTAACTGCCGGCACGGTAAGCTTGTTACCGGGTAAAATGAAAAAGTTTTTAATATTGCGTTTTTTTGCTTCAAGTACACAAACTGCCTCGGCTGGTGCTGTTGTTTCAAAGCCTATACTTAAAAAAACAATTTTTTTATCAGGATTATCGACAGCTAACTGCACCGCATCCATTGGTGAATACACAACTTCTACCGACAGCCCTTTTGATTTTTCTTTTGACAGCGAGCTGTACGATGAGGGTACCTTCATCATATCCCCAAAGGTAGCAATGATGCAATGGTACTGCCAGCCAATAGCAATGGCTGTATCGAGATAGTCATTGGATGTAACACAAACAGGGCATCCCGGCCCATCAATAAGGCGCAATCCCTGCGGAAATATATCCTTTACACCGGTCCTAAAAAATTCAGTGGTATGGGTGCCGCACACCTCCATAATTGCAACGGGTGTTTGCAATGTGTATTGTGATAAGAGGACCGCTTCTTTTTTAATGTCCATTATAGGTATCCCTGCCAATAGCTATCTGTCCTAATGCAATGCCGCCATCATTGCACGGTAATTGTAATGGTGTGTATACGTCAAACCTATTTTGACGCAGTCCCTCAACAATACAGTGCAGTAAAATACGATTATGAAAAACGCCGCCGGAAAGCGCAACGCTATGTATTTTGAATTGTTCTCGTAGCATGAGAGCTACCCGCACGGTAACATCGGCAATTGCCCTGTGAAAGCGCATGGCGATAGTTGCCGGTGTTATTCCTCTATCTATCATACTGACAATTTCCTGAACAAGCCATGCGGTATCAATACCATAGGGCATGGAATTTTTTATTGGTACGGGCAATACACAGGTGTCGGAATATGCTTTTAACGCCTCTTCCTCCAGAAGCATTGCCGCCTCAGCTTCAGTACTGATATGGTGCGCTAATCCCAACAGTGCTGCTACACCATCAAAAAGCCTGCCAATACTGCAGGTAAGCGGGCAGTTGATATTTTTTTGTATAATCTCTTCAACAAGGGATTTTTCTTGTTCACTGCTACAATTGGTAAAAAAATTTTTACTGTCTATTGCCGTACATTGCAACAGTGATAGCCCAATCTTCCATGGATTGTTGATGGCATGCTCTCCGCCAGGCAGTTTAAAGTAATCAAAGTGCGCAGCGCGGGTAAAGGTTGTAGTGTCAGCAATTAAAAATTCGCTCCCCCACAGGGTATGATCGGTGCCATAACCTGTGCCATCGTACGCGATACCAATGACGGGCTGGGATATCCCATGCTCCTGGCATACTGAGGCAATATGTGCATGGTGATGCTGTGTGGCAATGGTTTGTACTCCATGCTCCTCCAGTTCATGCGCAAATAACGTGGTAAAATAGCCGGGGTGCAAATCACTGACTACCAGTGCAGGTTTAAAGTCAAAGATTTTACTAAAGTGGGCGATAGTTTTTCGGTAAAGGTCATTGCCCCATGGAGTGGACAGATCACCAAGGTACTGGCTCATAATGACAAAATTATTCCGCGCCAGTGCAAAACTGTTTTTTAGATCTCCACCGGTTGCAAGTATATGCAGTGGAGTTTTTTTTATGAAGAGAGGCGCGGGAACATAGCCGCGAGAGCGACGGACAAAGAAGGGATGTTCGTCAACCACATACATAACCGAGTCATCGGTGTGAGCTATTATTTCACGGTTATAGGTTACAAAATAATCCACAATAGTATGGAGACGCTCAAACGCATCATTATCTTTATAGATAATAGGTTCATCAGCAATGTTTGCACTTGTCATGATATAGATGTTTTCTCTATTATTGTCAAAAAGCATATAGTGGAAGGGAGTATACGGGAGCATAACGCCAATATAGGTTAAATCTGGTGCAACATGAGTGCTGAAGATGTTTTTGTTAAGTTTAACCAGCACTATGGGGCGTTCCCTGCTTTGCAAAAGTTCCTTTTCCCGGGCGGTAACAGAGCAAAATGTTTCTAAAAATTCTATGGAGGAAACCATGATGGCAAAGGGTTTGAATGGTCGGTTTTTACGTTCTCGCAACAGCTTTACACATCGGTCACTGCGGGCATCACATGCTAAATGATAGCCGCCAACACTTTTTATGGCAACGATGTGGTCTTTCAGCAATGCCTTTACCTGTTCCATGATGGCATCAAATTGTGTCAGGATGGTTTTACCGGAACTATCGCATAGCCTGTACTCAGGCCCACAAACACTGCAGGCATTGGGCTGAGTATGAAAGCGGCGGTTTAACGGATTGCGGTATTCTGCAAGACAGTTGCTGCACATGGGGAATGAACGCATGGATGTGGTTGCCCTGTCATAGGGGATGTCATCAATAATGCTGAAGCGCGGTCCGCAATGGGTGCATGTTGTAAATGGATAATGATAGCGCCTGTTGGTACTATCAAAAAATTCATCACGGCATTCATTACAGATGGCAACATCAGGCGGGATGAAGGTATCTTTACAAGTTGTTATCTGGCTTTCTTCTATGGTAAAGGCAGTATAGCCGTTTAATGGAAGCTTTGTTATACGTATATCAATAATTTTGGCAAGGGGAGGAGGTGAATTTTTTATGGCATCAATACATTGCTGTATAGATTGCTCTTCTCCCTCAAGGTGAATGGTAACGCCTTCGGTATTGTTTACAACACTACCTTTGCAGTTATTACCGGTAGCAAGAGCATACACAAAGGGCCTGAATCCCACGCCCTGTACAATCCCATTGACCTGTATTTTATAGTGTACCATAGTTAAAATTGTAGCACATGTTACCTGTTTATAGGCAATGGGCACACTTTTTTGCAACAAAAAAAGCCTTTGTTTTTTAAAAGGAGGATGGCAATATAGATGTTTAAGAATTTTATAATATAATAAATTAGTAGTTGACATTACAGTCAATCTATTATATTACATCATCATTGCAATAATGGATAGGTTACTTTACCATGTGGTTAGCTGATGTAAAAAATAGTATGGCCAGATATACTGCTGAAACTGTTCATCATTTTCTGGAGCGAAAGCATTGGATGTTTGCACAATAATATCATACAGTTTCAATTAATGCCGTATGGTTGTTATGACTGGTGGTTGGGGCACAACATTGAATATTTGCATATATTAAATTATTTGCATTAATTGTTTATAATGTGAAAAAATTTAGATTGACACAGATGGAAACATTCAATGATGATAAACAAAGGTTGCAAAAATTGTAAACAGGTCATCCTGTTAAGGATGATTTGTTGCTTATGGTTTACTTAAGGTGTGCAATAATATAACATTTTAGTTTAACTATATTATTGCAGGATTTATTATAATATTTTATGAAGATATCACAATAGTTTAAGGAGGTAAAATGTGAGTAAAAGCAAACTGTGTTTAGTAGGTGCTGTTGCGGTTATTTTTTTAGCAGGATGTTCGCAAGGTACCACCAACATTAATACCAGTCCAACTGATGTCGTAACAGTTACCGATGTTAACAAGTTTATTACTGATACTGACAAGCAGGCTGGAATTAATGCAACAATGAATGCTATGGACCCTGTAAAGCTGGCTCATAAAAAACATGAAGATGCAGGGGTAAAGTGTGTCATTTGCCATCATAAACAGGGTAATGATGACAGGATTAAACAATGTGCGGTGTGCCATAAGGGAGCAAGTGGCGAGGATACATTGCATAATCTATGTATCAGCTGTCATGCAAAGACAAAACAAGGTCCAACATTATGTAATGAGTGTCACATAGCAAAAGAATAATAAAGCTCTTAAAGAAAGAATGTGCAATGAAACCTAAACGAACGTTAATACTGGGCATCGGAAACCTGTTGCAGAAGGATGATGGTGTTGGTGTGCATGTGATTCAGTATATGCAGCAACATGATGTATCATTGCCACAGCATGTTGAACTGTTAGATGGCGGTATAGCTGGATTTGATCTTATTTTGCATATGAACCAGTTTGATAAAATTATGATTGTTGATGCATTAAACGTTCACGATAAACCCGGCAGTATATACAGGTTTGCGGGAGAGCATCTGGTGTCAAAATCTCCCAATGTTTCATTGCATGAATTAGGCATTGCCGAAGTGCTTAAGGTTTTGAAGATACAGGGGGCTTATCCTGATATTGAAGTCATTGGAATAGTTCCGGAAAACATCAAGGATTTAGATATGACATTAAGCCCTTCGGTTGCAGAATCAGTTCCCAAAGTTGTGGACTTGATTCTTGAAAGCGTTACTGTTCATTAACCTGATTAATAAGGAGGATATTACATGTCGCTAAATAGAAGAGAGTTTTTAAAAGTAATGGGTGGTACAGCAGCCGCAGTTGCTTTCCCGGGTGTGTTCATTCAGGGTTGTAAACGGGCATTGCAGAAAGCCTCTGAACGAACTAATGTTATATGGATTCAGGCACAGTCCTGTTCAGGATGCTCGGTATCACTGCTAAACAAATTAGAACCGGATATTGCTACCGTAATAACTGAATACATTAGCCTTAACTATCACCAGACATTGTGTGGTGGTACCGGACATGCAGCCATACAGGTATTGGAAAATGCGGTTAAAACCAATCGAAAAGATTTTGTATTGATTGTTGAAGGTTCAATACCTACAAAATCCGATGAATATTGTACCATTGGAGAAATGGATGGAAGAATTATTGGAGCACGGGAGTGGATTCAGAGGTTAGGCGCTAATGCGATAGCATTGGTTGCAGTTGGTTCATGTGCAACATTTGGCGGAATTCCTGGTGCAAAGATCAGGGCTACTGGTGATAATCCAACAGGGGCAACATCCTTACAAAAGTTACTGCCTGATAAAAAGGTAATTAATATTCCGGGATGCCCGCCTCATCCTGACTGGATGGTGGGTACACTATTGCATGTATTATTAAAGGGGATGCCTGAACTTGATGAATATAACAGACCTCTTATGTATTATGGAACTACTGTTCATGAAAAATGTGAAAGGCTTCCTGATTATAAACGAGGACGATTTGCCAAACATTGGGGTGAAGAGGGTTGTTTATACCTATTAGGATGTTTGGGTATGGATACAGGGTGTGATATACCCACGCGGAAATGGGTGGGTGGTGTGAACACCTGTACCGGATGCGGTTCAGGATGTATTGGATGTACAGAACCTCCATTCCCGGATTATGGCAACAGAGGTATCTATAAGCATCTGATGGCAAGCAATAATGAAATTGAAAGCTTGCATCCACAGGTTGCTGAAACTGTACTAAAACTTAAGAATGGAGGTGTGATCAATGGCTAAGGTATTACTTGATCCAATTACCAGAATAGAAGGACATCTGTCTATTGAGCTGGATGTTCAAAATGGAAAAGTTGCTAATGCATGGAGCAAAGGCGACATGTTCCGTGGCTATGAAATGATACTCAAGGGTAGAAACCCTGTGGATGCAAATCAGATTACACAGCGTATTTGTGGTGTGTGCCCTGCTCCTCATGGGATAGCATCAAGTAAATGTTTGGATTCGGCATTTGGTATCACTGCAAATAAGAATGGCAGATTGCTCAGGAATCTCATTTTATGTGCCGACTATCTGCAATCCCATATTCTTCATTTTTACCATTTATGTGCTCTTGACTATGTTGATATTACATCAATATTAAAATATAATGGGAACGATAAAAAGCTTTTGGCAGTACGTGATTGGGCAAAGAATGAATTAGAGGTAAAGAAGAATCGCCAGGATGCTATTACTGCAGTTGCACCATTCCTGCCGCGGTATGAAGGTGATTTTTATATCAAGGATCAGGATCTAAATATTGCAGCGATAGCTCATTATTTAGAGGCACTGAATGTCCGTTTAGAAGCTCAGCAAATGATAGGTCTTTTTGGCGGAAGAACTCCACATATGGTTGGTCTGGTGCCGGGTGGAGTTACTCAAGTTCCTACACGGGATAAAATCCGCCAATATAAAAAATTTTTAAAAGATGTAGAAAAATTTGTAAACAAGGTTTACTACAACGATATCATCGCAGTTGCCAAGGCTTACAGCGATTATTTTAATATTGGTAAATTTACCAATTTCCTATCATATGGTGTGTTTGAGGAAAATCAGGAGCATTCCGAATTCTTCTTTAAACGAGGGGTTTATGATGGTAAGAAGCTCGCGGAATTTGATCCTGCAAAAATAAGGGAACAGGTACGCTATTCACGATATAACTCGGGTAGCAATTTACATCCATATCAGGGTCAGACAAATCCTGATCCGCATAAGGGGGGTGCTTATACATGGCTTAAAGCCCCACGATATGAGAATATGCCTATGGAAGTAGGTCCGTTAGCTCGCGTTGTTGTTAGCTACCTTTCAGGAGACAAAAGAATTAAGAGTGAGGTTGATTCTTTACTCAAAGTGTTCAATGCTGATATCAATGCTGTATTTTCTACATTAGGAAGACATGCAGCCCGGGTCATTGAGTGTAAGTTATTATGCGAGAGAGCATATGAATGGCTTGATGAATTAGAAGTAGGTGCAATGCCACGTTCAACCTACGAAATTCCTGATAAAGGTCAGGGTGAAGGTTTAACTGAAGCTTCACGAGGTGCATTGGGCCACTGGATTATCATAGAAGATAAGAAGATAGCTAATTACCAGTGTGTTGTTCCAACAACATGGTTCTGCGGACCACGTGGTGATGATGGCAAACTTGGACCTGTTGAGCAAGCATTGCTTGGCACTCCAATCTCTGATCCCAAAAATCCAATTGAAGCAGCGCGCGTTGTCAGATCGTTTGACCCCTGTATAGCCTGTGCTGTTCATGTTGTAGAAGGTGACAAAGAGATTGGTACATTCAAGATCTGTTAGGTTTTTGAAATGGGTATAAGGGTATATTTTGTAACAGTGAGCTGCTTTACATTAGGGCAGCTCACTTTTTTATAGAGGAGGAGTTCCCGTCGGCGTGCGGACACCCAGAGAAGATAAAAATAGTTGTCGATAGTCATCCTGAATTCATTGCAGGGTAATGAAATTGATTTTATAGTCAACAATAGAAAGGCATATGAGGTAAAAGCGGATGTAAATCAGTTTAAGAAAAGTAAATATTCTGTTTTTGGGCAGATGTACCCCGATATTCCTATTCCGATAGTTACTCTTGATAAAAAATGTGACAGGGTTGATGATACCCCTGTATATGATATATGGGAGATATAAAAGGTTGTTTACAAAACATGATAGGGTAAAAAATAATGTATTACTACAATGAACCATACGCTCAATAATTACAGGGTGATGCATTTTTAATTTAGTATTTTTGTACATACAATGATATAACTACTATAGTGGTATTTTAGCTGGTATGTAATATAATCATGATTTATTATAGGAGATTTTGCTATGGAAATTCAGGTGTTACAGAATATCTTTGAAGCCAATGTCCAGAAGGCAGAAGAGATCAAAAAGCTTTTGAGCAATAAAAAGGTTTATATGATAGATATCATGAGTTCGCCCGGCTCCGGGAAAACCACCATTACTGATAATATTATAGCTAATCTAAAGCCCTATTACAACATCGCCCTCATTGAAGGTGATATGGAGACAACCAAAGATTCTGAAAAATTGGCTAAGTATGGTATCCCTATTATCCAGATTGAAACAAAACTTTTTGGCGGTGCCTGTCACCTGGAAAGTTCATGGATAATGGGCTGTCTTGGACAATTTAATCTGGATGAGATTGATGTTGTAATAATAGAGAATATTGGGAATCTGGTGTGCCCTGCTGAATTTGAATTGGGTGAGGATGAACGCATTGTTGTGCTTAGCATCACTGAAGGAGAAGATAAACCGGTTAAATATCCACTTATGTTTAACTCATCACAGACACTATTGATAAATAAAATAGACCTTTTGCCCTATCTGGATTTTGATATGGATGAACTATCGGAAAATATTAAACGAACCAATCCCACAATGGAGATATTTAAAGTCAGTGGTAAAACCGGTGAGGGGATGGATGGTTTTTTAAATGCTTTGAAAAGACGCATAAAAGCAAAGATTGGTAAATGAAAATAATATCGCAACCAGTTTCTTACTCCATCAAGTGAAATGCCATTCCTTTGCTATTTGGGCCTATCATCATGGTCTTTTTATTTTATTTATGGAGAATAGAGGATAATGCGTGGTGAAAGGGATGGTTGCTAAAGCATGGACCATGCGATATGCGATATGTGAGGCAATAATTTTATTCTCAAGGGAGTTGTCCTATGTCTACAACACTTCTGTGGATTGGATTCAATGTTTTTGTACTGCTCATGCTCATGCTGGATCTGGGTGTTTTTAATAGAAAAGCACATGAGATAAAAGTGAAAGAGGCAGTACTATGGACAATATTCTGGATTGCTCTATCACTTTTATTTAATGCTGGTATCTATTTTTATAGTGGATATGAAAAAGCGCTGATGTTTTTTACAGCATATATTGTTGAGAAATCATTGAGTATGGATAACATATTTGTTTTTCTTATGCTCTTTACCTATTTTAAGGTTCAGCCAATATATCAACATAAGGTGCTTTTCTGGGGGGTACTTGGTGCTTTGATAATGCGTGCCATTTTCATTTTTGCTGGTATTGCTCTCATTGAAAAATTTGACTGGATACTCTATATCTTTGGTGCATTCCTGATCTATACCGGCTATAAGATGATGAAGGAAAAAGATAAAGAGATACATCCGGAAAAAAATCCAGTGCTAAAATTATCCCGCACGATGTTGCCTATTACCGGTGACTATCGCAATGGCTATTTTTTTGTGAAAGAAAATGGAAAACGATTTGTCACGCCGCTTTTTATTGTATTGCTTGTTATTGAGTCAACAGATGTTGTGTTTGCAGTGGATTCAATACCAGCAGTGCTGGCTATAAGCCATGATCCGTTTATTGTTTATACATCAAATGTCATGGCAATACTTGGGTTGCGAGCACTCTATTTTGCTTTAGCAGCAGTTATGCGGCTGTTCCGTTTTTTGCATTATGGTCTTTCTGTTATATTGATCTATGTTGGTTGCAAGATGATTGCAGCCCAGCTTGGTTATCATATTCCAACGGAGATATCTCTGGGGGTTATTGCATTGGTTCTGACACTTTCAATTGTATTATCTATATATATTCCGGGAAAAAAAGAATAATGCAAACCAGAAATTTTCATATATACCCATGCAGAAATTACATTGCAGCAGAGCCATTTTTTTCAAAGTACAATTGGTAGAGTAATTATATGAGCAAGCTTTTTTTGGGGAGTTAACAATGACAAATTTGTGGCGACCCATAGGAAACGAAAATTGTATAAACCGGAAACAATACTCTCCTCGCCTTGAGAAGGAGAGGGGCCGGGGGTGAGGTAAATAAATCTATTTTCCATGTTTCCTATAAAAATAAATTGACAAAACACAAAAACAGAAACATTGACCGTACATCAAAGGAGGACAAAAAATGAACAGTTGCGGAATAAATATTGGATCAACAAGCGTAAAAGTTGTTTTATGTAATAATAATGAAATACAAAAGTTTTGTGTTCTCCCTCATGAAGGAGATGTGCCGGGTACTCTTGGCAAAATAGTAGCCGGAATAGGAATCCCTGATAATGCTAAAACGATAGTTACCGGTAATGAAGGGCGGTTTATGATAAATCTGCCGCGTGTTATTGAATCGGTATGTATTGAAGAGGTATTGCACCATTTAGCAGTAGACCCTGTTGCAGTAGTTTCAATGGGGGGTGAAGATCTTGTTGTTTACACCATCGGTGAAGATAAAAAAATCAAGACTAGCTTCTCCGGTAATAAATGCGCTGCAGGGACAGGCGAATTTTTTAAACAGCAGTTAGCACGTATGGATATGACGCTGAACAATGTTGCATCAATCCCGGCAGATAGCAAGGTGATGAAATTATCAACGCGCTGCTCGGTATTTATGAAAAGCGACTGTACCCACAGGCTCAATAAAGGTGAAGCCACCAAAGGTGATATTGTACTGTCACTGTCCAATGTTATGGCTATCAAGGTTGTTGATTTTTTAAAGAAGGCACGTATACAAAAGGGCGTGGTTGTTCTGACTGGTGGTATTACACAAAATCCATTCATACTGCAATTTATAAAAGAAAAGCTTCCCAATGTTACCTTTTTGGTTCCTGAATCGGCCCCTTATTTTGAAGCATATGGTGCTGCATTGCTTGCACAAACATACGGGGAGTTAATTGGCGACGATCTATTTGAAAAACATATCGTCAGCTTTCCACGCTTTAGCAACTTAACCAGTGCTCTTGATAAAGTAACCTATATCCCATCAAAACGGGGCAGGGCAAAACCCGGTGGTGAATATATTCTGGGTGTTGATGGAGGTTCAACAACAACCAAAGCATGCCTCATTGATATACATACTCATGAGATAGTTGCTGATTATTATGGCAGAACACATGGAGACCCTGTAAAAGCGTTAAAGCAGTGCATTGAACAGATTAAACAGCAATTATATGAGCAGATAGGAGATGCTTCTATTACCATATCGCTTGCAGCGACAACCGGTTCGTCACGTGAGATACTGGGCGTTTTTTTAGAAACACCGGCAATCTATAATGAAATAATTGCTCATTCCGTTGGCACCACCTATTTTAAACCAGATATTGATACAATCTTTGAGATTGGCGGGCAGGATGCAAAATATGTATATTTGAAAAACGGAGTGCCTATTGATTATGCTATGAATGAGGCATGCTCTGCCGGGACAGGTTCATTCCTTGAGGAGTCGGCACAGGGTGACCTGAATATTGCTCAAGCATGGGAAATAGGGGATATTGCTTTGCAGGCGGAAGAGCCGCTGAAGTTTGGTGAACACTGCTCAGCTTTTATAAACTCAGATATCCGTAAGGCAATACAACAGGGTGCAAGCAAGGAGGATATCACCGCTGGATTGGTTACATCAATTGTTGCAAATTATCTCAACAGGGTTGTTGGCAACAGAACTATCGGTAATGCCATTGTGTTACAGGGTGGAGTGGCAAAGAACAAAGCGGTACCGCTTGCATTTGCCATGCTGTTACAAAAAAATATAACTGTGCCGCCCGATCCGGAACTAATGGGGTGTTTTGGTGTTGCTATTGTTGCGTTGCAAAAGCTGCAGAGTGGATTATTGCAAAAGAAGTTATATTCGCTTGATGCAATAGTGCAAACTGAAATTATTTATGAACGCGAATTTACCTGTAAATCATGTGACAACTACTGCCCAATACGGGTGCTAAAAGTCAATGGCAACAAATATATGTTTGGCGGACGGTGCAATAAATATGCCAATATGCGCAAAAAGCGTATAATCAATGATGATGAGGTTGTTGACTTTATTGAAAAACGGAATGAATTGTTATTTAAGGAATGCGCACCCCAGCCATTGGCAGGCAATTCCACCATGAGCGTTGGCATTCCTCTTTGCTTTTCAACCTACACGTTGTGGCCCCTCTATGCATGGTTCTTTTCCCAATTAGGTGTGGCGATAGTTACTTCTGATGAAATTTCAGATGAAGGGAAAGCTAAAGCTGAAAGTGCATATTGCTTTCCGGCTGAAATAGCACATGGCGCTGTAAAAAATATCCTTGATAAAGGTGTTGATTATATTTTTCTGCCTCACATGAAAGAGATGAAAAGTTTTGCTGATGATGCACGGGCAACATTTTGTCCAATCACGCAGGGATTGCCCTATTATATGGAAAAGGCGTTTGATGAATTGCCAGAAGAAAAAATTCTTTCACCGGTTATAAGCCTTACGCTTTCAGATGCAATGACCCAAGAATCATTTGTTGATGTTGCTGTTACACTGGGATTTTCAGTTGAGCAGGGGAAGAGTGCCTATCATGTTGCCCTGGATAAGCAAAAGGAATATTTTGTAAAAGCTAAAAAATTAGGGAAAGAGGCGCTTGAGTTTTCAAAGAAATTGTCAAAACCTGCTATAGCACTGCTGGGAAGGCCATACAATGCGTTTACAAAAGATGCCAACATGGGAATACCTAAAAAATTTACGAGCATTGGTTATACTGTTATCCCTTTTGATATCATACCGTTTGAGGATGAGTCCATATTCCCCAATATGTACTGGTTTTATGGACAACTGGATATGAAAGCCGGTGTAAAGCTTGCCAATGAGGACAATATCTATGTAACCTTTATTTCAAACTTTTCATGTGCACCCGATTCATTCATGCTGCACTATGTAAAATGGATAATGGGGACAAAGCCATTTTTAATTTTAGAATTAGATTCGCATACTGCTGATGCCGGCGTTGATACGCGTGTAGAAGCATTCCTTGATATTGTTGATGGCTACCGGCAAAAAGGTATTGATAAGCAGTTGGAGCGCTATGACAATGGATTGCGTTTCATTATTGAGGATGATGGTCTTTTTGTAAGGAATAGTTATACCGGCAGCAAAATACCTGTACGCAACAATCCCAAGGTTAAGGTCCTTTTATCCAACATGGGGCGATTGGGGGTTGAGCTTCTTGCTGCATCGCTGCGTTCAACCGGTATCAATGCAGTAGCAATGCCTGTGCCCAATAACAGAACATTGCAGTTAGCACGGCAGTTTGTTTCAGGCAAAGAATGCTTACCATCGCATCTGGTTCTGGGCAGTGCATTGAACTTTTTTTCTTCCACGCACTACCGGAAAGATGAAATATATCTTTTGTTTGTTCCTACCACACAGGGCCCATGTCGTACGGGGCAATATTTTGTTTTTTATCAAAATCTTTTTAAGGATTTACGATTGGAAAACGTGTGTGTTATTACATTGGATTCTTCAAATTCATATAATGAGCTTGGATCACATTTTTCAAAGCATGCATGGTGGGGTGTTGCTATAAGCGACTACATGAAAGACATTGAAACTTCGTTAAGAGCATGCGCTGAAGATCCGCTAAGTGCACTGGCATTGTACGACCAGTTGTGGCAGGAATTGATATCGATAGCAGAGAAGGATGTAACAAAAGTTATACCTGCTTTACAAAGGATAGCTGCTGCCATAAAACAAATACCTTTAAAGAGAACTATCGAACAATGTCCCATGGTACTGGTCGTTGGGGAAATTTATGTTCGGCGAGATGACTTTGCCGTTGATGAGTTGATTAAGCATTTCAGCACAAAAGGTATCATTGCAAAAGTTTCGGGCGTCAGCGAATGGATTTACTATTGTGATTTTATCCGGGAATATGAGTATAAAAAAGCAATCAAGGCCGCGCCGTGGTATAAAAAACTATTTATACCTGAAACAAAGAAATTGCTATTGTTTTATATTGAGCAATGGTACAAACATAGTGTTGAAAACAAGATAAAGGAAGCTTTGATGCCTACCAACCTGATTCCTGAAACACCTCATAACATGCATCACATTATGAAGATGTCACAACAGCATTTTGTTAATCTTGAGTTGCAGTCCGAGATTACTATTTCAAGCGGTGTTGCTGCAAGTGCAATGGAGGATGGTTGCTCAGGTATTGTGAATATCTCACCATTTGCATGTTTGATAGGAAGGGTCATTGAAGGCATACTTGCTCCATGGGCACGTACAAAAGGATATCCCATGATGTCAGTGGAGATTGATGGCAATGCATTGCCTCCTACAGCACTGAATAAATTAGACATATTTATGTTGAATGTTATGCGATTTAAAAAGCAAACTGCCGAAGCTGCTATAGTAGATTACCCGGGCATGGAAAATGTAGCAATAGACAGAAAGCTGGTTAAAGAGCTGTAGCGCTAAGATTTTTTTGTAAATGCTATTGCCTCGTTCATTGTTGGGAAAACAGCAAAGTAATCAAACATTGCAGGCTGTTCTATCATTATTTTTTGTAAAAGGTCATCAGTCATAACAAGGAGGGCATATCCGCGGGTTTTCTTCCAGAATTGCAACGATTTCAATAAAATACCTATTATAGGGTTGGATACCTCTTTCACTGTTAATACATCCAGTATATAGTGCTGATGATCAGGGTAGTTTTGCATATCTTGCTTGACAAATTCTAAGATTTCATTAGCCTCTTCTTTGGCAAGGATTGGTTTCTTGATTGTTCCTAATAATATTTTGCTATCATTATCGTATTCTAAGGAAAATAAATCTTTTAATGTGCTCATACAAAACCCTTTACATTTTTATAAATTAATGTCATGATAACCTTTGAAATAGATAGTTGTCAATGAAAAAAGATGGTTTCTATAAATATTTAGTTGTAATACTATATTTTTAAATTTTAATTGGCATTGCGAATGTTGTACAGTAGTGCACTAAACCAGTATAGAGATTATTGACATTAGCTTCACTATTCTTTGTGTGAAAGGGTAGCCGTGCAATCATGATCCGTCTGATGAAAAAGGTAGCATATTATCTAAGTATTGGTGTTGCTGGTTTCATAGTTTTGTTGTTCATTGGTATTGCTGTTGTTAATGTTTATATTACCGACAACAGAGCAACCAGAATCCTCACCTCACAGATAGAATCCAGGCTTAATGCTACAGCTTCATTACAAGTAACACATTTTTCATTGTTTCATGGATTTGAGATAAAAAATTTTAAACTTTTTGTTTCGGGTGACACTGCACCATTACTACAGTTTGATACCTTTAAACTAAAGTATAGCCTGCTACCCATGTTTATTGGGAAGGTTAACATCTATGAGGTTGGGCTGTATAATCCGTCTATTGTCATTGATGAACACAAAGGGGTATGGAATTTTCAGAGGATGCTGAAACCCTCTGAAAAAAAGGAAAAAGAAAAAAAAGAAGAAAAGCAAAAAGCTGAAGCAGGGGAAGCAATTACACTGCCAATTCCAGTAGAATTTCTTTTTAACTTGATAGTGCAAAATCTTTCAATAACCGTACATGGCAGTACGTATGAGCTACGATGTAATGATTTTTCATCATATATAACATTACATGCACCTTCAATTAGCTCCATACCATTGAATATCAAGGCTTTTACATTATTTGATACAATGGACATTACTATAAATCCACAAAAAACACTACAGCTTTCATTTATATCAAAAGATGTAAAGGCAGGTCCGCCATTGCTGTTTTCATTTCATATTGCCTACCATCCTGATCAAAAGCAACTATCAAGCAGCTTCATCTGCGGCACCTATACTACGCCGCTGCGTTTTGTTCAAAAGCATGTAGCACCGTTAAATGCTAAAATAGAATATGATATCATATATAATCCTTCAACTGACATCCTTCGCTGTAACACCTTTGTGATTACATTTAATCAATCCACCTGGGTATCATTTGCTGGTAGTATACTGCATGTTAACAAAAATCCAACGATTTCCTTTGCGATGCTTGATAGCAATATCAGACTTCATGAGCTGTACACCTATACCAGCAAGCTGATAGGGCCCAGCCCATACTTGAATGGCACTGTCTCCCTATTTCCTCTTGTGATAACAGGTACTGGCAGCAATTTCACCATTAAGGGTACTATTAGCGGGCAGAATGTAGCAGTTGCTACCGGAGGTTTTTCAATAACCGTTCCTTCATTTACCATACCCTACACCGTAGCTATGAGCAACACTAACGTTGCAGGATTGCTCCAGGTACATATACCGCATTTTTATTATGTACTTGGTGAAAAGTCAAAGGATAATGGCGCAGATTTGTTATGTGAGCTCAATTACAATCGCAACACGGGGTTTATGCAAATACATCGTTTTGTCATGGTACACCGAGATGCTGATAGTGCAAAGGAAGCACTACGGTGCGAAATGGATGGTACTATTTCATTGCATGATACTATACAGGCCCGCATTGCCGTACATCCGTTGATGATCAATATGCCAGTATTAACGCATACATTACCCGCTCACCTGAAACAAGCACTATCATCAAGTCCTATAACAAAACCGGTTAATGTTACGTTGAACACCACGTTGCAATCTTCTAAAAAAGTAAATACAGTAGAGCTTGCTGCCATACTGGCAATACCTGATTATGATATTGATGACCTAAGGCTTTCAGCGTCAATAGCTCAGAAACCTGCACAGCAAAAAATTACCATTTCTGTTTTAGAGCTGTCCAGTAACAAAAAAAACATGACTATACGAGCACATGGCAATGTTGTTATGGGGAATGATCCCATGATTGATGTTAGTACAGGGTTAACTGTTGCACCTGCAAAGCCTGTTGTATTTGCTGATTATTCTTTGAGTGGTCAACTGGCAGTTATAATGCATCTCAAAGGAACAGTGCAGAAATTATCAGCAAAGGGTAATGTTGTGTCAAAGAAGCTACAGATTGAAAATAAACCCAATAAACTTTATGTTGGTCCTGTTGATATCAATATTCCTGTCATGTATACCATGGGGGAGAGCTTTGAGCTGCCGTTTGATGTCGCTGACAGTATGAACATTGAATTGTTTAAACCTGATGTTAATGTTTCCATAGGCAGGATTGTTGCAAAACATCCATCGCGTGATATTGCATTTGAGTATATGAGTAGTTGCAAAGGGTATATTGGATGTAAACGCAACACACTGGAAATAAAGAATGTGCAGGCAACAGTAATGGGCGGAACGGTAACATTAAAGGAGCTACTCTTTAATCTGGCAGATCTCAAACCTGAGAATATGGGATTCAGAGTTGCATTCAATGTCAATGATATTGATATAGGAAAACTGGACAATCCGTCTTCTATACGAATACATCACAGCTCATTGTTATCGATGAATGCACAGATGGAGGGTAAAAATTTAACTACAGGTCAGAATCTTGACGTTTCAGGTACTGCTACTATTTATAAGATTGGCGAGCAGTTTGCCAACCGATTGTTCAAAGGCTTAAATGAAGAAAGGGGAAAATCAAAATTGGGAATGGCGCAATTTGCTGTGGATAATTCGCTTATCATTTCTGGCTTTGATTTTTATATTGATAAAGGGCTTGTATATCCAACGGTGGTATTTAAGCGCAAAATACTGGGTGCAGTGGTAACGGTTAACAATGAACGGGTCCGCTATGAACGCATTCCGGTGATGGAGTTTTTCAACAAGGTGCGGGAGGAATCATTATGAAAAAAAACGTGGTGGCGATAGCACTCGCGTGTATTGCCTGTATAGTTGTTTGTATGTCTGGATGTACTTCCTCCGGCTGTATTCAAGATATGCCAAGTTGCCTTGAGATATACCCCCCTGCTATCAATATTACCGGTGAGAAGACTGCATTGGAGCGACAGCTCATTGGAGATTATCATGAGCTTGAACAGGACGCATGGGTTACGTCGACGGTGATGACCCCATCAAAAGGGAATCGTAAAGCGGTTATCAATGCTGACGAGAAGTTGTTGAATGCTATCCAGATCAGGGAATTAAACAGCGATATAATACGATTATATAAGGATAGGGGGCTTATTGGAGAGCAGAATAACGGATATATTGCAATAGTGGATGAAAAAAAGCTTCAATCGCTGCAGGAATCTGATGCAATACGCACCATTGTACAACAGGAAAATAATGCCCGCAGTATTATTTTTGTTAAAAGTTCAGGTGCCACCAAAAGCAATGAAGCGAAAGCCATGCAGTTTGCAGTTGAATTTGCAAAAGAGCAGCAGGCAAAAGCTAAAAAAGGTGACTGGATACAAAACAATGACGGGCGCTGGGTGAAGAAATGAAGCGTGTAGTGTTCATAGTACTGTTACTCGTGCTATCGTTTGCTGGATGTGTTTCAACTGCACAGCGTGATGTTCCATTTGATTATTCACAGGTTTTAACAAAAGAGTATCGTTTTGGTACGGGCAGAGCTATACCTCTTACCTTTGAGCGTTCGGTCAATGTAAGTGGTACCATTACTGCTGATGGGAAGTACTTTATCTATGCATCAAACAGAGAGCGCAACAATTTTGATATCTATCTTAGACCACTGAATGACATTACAACGTTTCGATTAACCGTACACCCTGCAAAAGATTTTGCACCTGATGTTTCGCCTGATGGCAAATGGTGTGTATTTGTTTCAACACGGGATGACCCCTATGGTGATATTTTGCTCATGAAATTAAATATAGCTACGATAGTATCACAGCGTGAATTAGAAAGCGAGCAGCCTTCGAAAAATCTTACAAAAATAAAAGATGCAACAACCGGCGCTATAGTCCCCATAAGGGATGCAAGCCCATGCTTTTCGCCTGATGGCAAATGGATTGCCTTTTCATCTGAGCGCGAAGGTGAGGAAAGCATCTTTATCATGGATAGGGATGGCAACAATGTTCGCAAGATAACCGGAGGGATGCAACCACGGTTTTCAAATGATGGCAATGCGATTCTTTTTACAAAACAGGATGGGAAGGGAACCAACCTTTACCGGGTAACTGTCGCAACCGGTGCTATAGAAAAGCTTACCAATAATTCGTCACTGCAACTGTCGCCATGCTATGGAAAAACAGACGATGATATCTATTTTACACGGATTGAACATGATACCAATGGTGATGGAATGATTGATGCCAATGATAACGGTATGCTGTATTATTGCAATGCAAAAACCGGTGAAGAATATCCGCTGACATTGATTGATGAATCTTCAACTTCGCCACGATGGGTATCCTATGCTGGTGGGGTTATTGTCTATAGTGTGGTTGAAGGTGAGTATATAAACATGGCAATGATTCCCCATACGGGGATAATACCAAAACAAAAAAATGCACTTAGGCAATATGAACTGGCACTGAAATATAAAGAAGATTTTGATGATATAGAACGATATCAGCGCTGTTTGTTTGCAACATATTACTTTTTTAGGGATGCAGTGGATATCGATTCCCAGATGATTATTGCAAAGGCTCTGTATGAGCTTTCAAACAATGAACACTATACCGCTGCAAAACAAATATTGCAGGAACTATCACCAGGAAGCAAGCCGGCATCATTGTATGCGCAATTTATATCATTAAAAGATAACAATACAATAGTATACCTTGAAAAAAATATAAAAGAGTTGAAAGCAGAAAAGAATGAAAAGCTAACGCCATTTTTTATGGAAGAGTTAGCTGATAGGTATGTGCGTCAGGGTTCCGCGCAGAGAGCTTTAACGACGTACCGCGCTATTGCTAATACCTATACCACCTATTCCAGGCTTGCATATGTGCGCTTTAAGATTGGCCGGTTGCTGTACGGGGGATTTACTATACCTGAAGAATGGATAGTGGTGTTGGAATCATCATACACCTATCTAAAAAATGAAATTACGATGGAAGTTGTTAATGCTACAAAACAATTGCCGGCAGCTCAGCGGTATGCAGGTGCGAAGGAAGCTGTTGAACGGTATACCCTGCCTATTGCAAAGGCTATTTTTCAATACATAGCTGCCACCAGCCTTCTTGAGCTAGGGAAAAATGAAGAGGCATTGCTCTACTTAAAACAGGGGCTTGCAAATACAAAAAAACTGGATGTTGCATATTTTTTATTCAATGTAAAATCAGGCGAGCTTGCACAAAAACAGAAAAGCGATGATTGGGCTGGCTACTATGAGGCTGCAACAAATAACTTTCAGGCCCAATGGAAGCAGGATATTCGTCCTATTATTGAACAATTGACAGATTACTTTGAAACAAACGGACAAAAACTGTATGAGGAGGGGAAATACAAAGAGTCCAGTGAATTGTATAAACGTTATATTACCATGAATACATTGCTGTATCTGAGGCGTCGCTATCAGGATGTGTACAACATAAACGCTGCAGGAGCGCATATTGGATACATCAATGCCAGTATTCCATTACAACATACTATGCTGGAAACACTTGAAAATGAATATTCCGGGCAGGGTCACCGCCTTTCGGTTGCACGTATGGATTTTGATAAGGCGCATATCTATGCACTTGGCTATATCTATGTACAGAAAGCTATATCGGTTGGCTCGTCACCTCGTGCTATGGAAGGCAGAGCATCAGAGGAATTTGAGAAGCAGCTTGATATGTTGAAACAGGTGCTATTTCATATTGATTGGGCTTTGTTTATTGATGATAGGTTTGTTGATGCGTATTTATTAAAAGGGTGGGTATATCAGTATGTGGATGAATTGCGGATGTGCTGCCCTTCTAAGAAGCGTTTGATCGATTCATATTTTAGTGAGTACCTCTGGGAACAATGCATTCCACTGTATGAGAAAGCACTGGAAGCAAACGATGAAACTATAACATCTCATAAAGAGGCGGATATACATACCAATCTGGCAAATATATATTTTCTGCTTAAAAATTATACTTTAGCTTTGCCTCATTATAACAAGGCTGTCAGCTATCAAAAGGCATTTACCTCATTAAAAGAAGAAGCACAGTTTTATTACCATTATGGATATTGCCTATGGCAACAGGGAAACTATAGCGGTGCGTATGCCGCCATGCAGCGTGCATATACTATTTATAAGGCGATAGCCCAGAAGAATGAGCCTTTAGTGGAAGATCAGCTTTATACATTATATAAATACTTTGCCTTATTTCAGCAGATGCAGGGAAATTATAAAAAAGCGATAGAGTGGTATACTACAAGTGTTATACATGCAACGCGTTATAATCATGGGAAAAGTAACTCACGATTATATATAGCAATAGCTGAATGCTATCGCAAGCTGGAAAACGATAGAGAAGCATTATCATATCTTGAACTTGCTGAAAAAAGTTTACCATCAACTAAGGAAACACAATACAAAGTAGGATTGAAAATAGCTACACTTGGTCCTGTATATATATTTACTATACATCAGGATGATATTGTCATTGGTGAAGGAAAAATTGTTTCTGAGCTTTCGCCTTTTGAAATGGGATTGTTTATTAATTCTATGACTGCAGAGATTTATATAAACAATGGCAGGTTTACCGATGCTCTGGCAAGGTATGATAAAATTATAAAGTTAGCAGGTAACCGCAAAAGCAGCCTATTAGTTGATGTAACATTTTTTGCACTACAAAATGCTGGCTATTGCGCTGCTCAATCGGGCCAGATTAGTGATGCTGTACGCTACTATGAACAAGCGCTGTCAATAGCTCAAAAAGAAGATATTGCTGTTGATAAAGTATACCGGATGATGCTACAATGGGCTTACTGTTATACGGTAGCAGGCACGTATGGAGCAAAGGATACCCACCAAACTGATGTAGTACTGGGCAACATAGAGCAGTATACAACAAGCATGTATGAACGTGTTTATGCTCAACTTAGCAATAACTATATCAATGCCATGAAAGCCCGGAAAAAAAAGCCTATACACGAGGATATAGAAAAATTATCACAGCAGGCAAAGAAACAGGTTGAAGGCAGTACCATCTCCTTTAATGCTCTTTATGCTTTAATGCTGATGCAAAAAGCAACAGTTATGGCTAATAACCAGTCATTTTCGGGACAAGGCACTGCAATAGCTTCCTTATATTCACAAGCATCGGCGCTGTTATCACAGGCAATTGACTATCACGGTAATGACTCATATCATCAGGAATTTGTCATAAAATTACTTATCAATAGAGGTATATGCAATATTGCTACCGGTCAGCTCAATGAAGGATTTGAGGATATTATCAGTGCACGCTTCAAGGCAAACGCTATACAGTCAAAAGAATTGGTATGGTTTGCAGAAGCTACCTTATGGGATTATGCTAATCGCTATAGCAGTTTAATGCAGCATATTGAAAATCCCGACAGCCTTATAGCTGTTGTTTTATCGCGGGTTGAGCTGTTGCCTCAATTATATGCGCGATATGCAGACTTTATCTATAATCTTTATGATAGGTATACAGATTACTTGCTCAATGCAGGAAAATACAGAGAGGCATTTACTATACAGCAACGCAAACAGATTGTTGCTTTAGCAATGTCAGGAGCAACGCTCCATGATTTTCACAATAAAGCTGATGTTGAATTTTTTACTCATTACAAAAAAACATGTTATACTATTGAAAAGCTTGAAAGAACATTAACGCAGAAGATAGTAGCTAATGAAAAAAAGGAAGTAATTGATACAATAAAGGAAAATCTATCAATACATTATAAAAAGATAGATATATTCCGTAACAATGCAACAGATTTCATGGCTCCCTATGTTGGTGCTTATAGAGCGGCACTGTATGATGTGCCTGTGTTGCATTTTTATGACTATAATGGAAAGCTGTATTGCTGGATAGCATATAAAAATACTATTGATTGGAGATTAATATCTGATGCAGTACATCCAAAAACTATAACCGCTGATATTGAAGATGTTTTGCAAAACTATGGGAACCGGGGCTATGTCATTTTAAATGATTCGTTTATGACTATACATCAGGCACTTGATACTACCCTGTTGTATAAGCTTGGATGCATACCATGCGCGGCACGGGCACCTGAAGTAGAAAAAAAGGCATGGCTGCCAGTGACAACAATAGCAACGGATATACGATTGCCAGACATACCCAATGTTATTAACGACATACATGAAGCAGAATATATTGTCGATTCTGAAAACAAGCTATATGCTATAACAGCTCGATATTGTTTTACTACTGTAATAGAGTGCTCAGCTGTTGTTAAAAATATCCAGGGACTATCGCTTAACGATTTATTGCTTTTAAGTGACGCGGCGCTCTATGCCGATGTGGCTACTATTATTGGATATTATGCTGGTGGTAAGGTTGAAACTATTGTCAGAGCAATAAGCAGCGATGATGCTAACCTTCTCCATGAAGTCAATACACCATTACTGCTATTGGGTAAAACTCCATTAGATGTAAAGCAGAGAGAAAGTAACGCGTTAATTGTAGCAAAAACCAGCAGGCAATTGTTTAATGATGCTTTTAGTAAGGGGGATTATACAAAGGCATTACTGGCACTACAGCGGTGGAAACAAACAGGTCTTAATGATAATGAATATACTATATATAAAATCAAGGTGTTACTCTATCAAGGAAAAATAGATGATGCAGTGGCATTAATACATTTGATTGTAGATAACAATGCAATCGCCCGGTCGTACCTTGTGTATGCATATCTGCTGCAGGGTAACATGAAGGCAGCTTTAAAAGCTTTGAAAGGGAATTCAGCATTGCAGGGGACTCTTGATAATGAGGTGTATGCTGCGCTTATTGAAGCATGGAATGGCAGTCAATCCCTTGCAGAATATGATACCTTTGATAAAAATGAAAAATCACTGCTACCAGCCAATCAATTACGGTTATTATATATACAATTTGCTGCCCTCCTTAAAGAAGATGATAAAGCAGGAAAGGCGCTACAACAGTTTAAAGCGGATTATATCCTTTCACAGCGTGAACTTTGTTTAGCCTATTCGCTTGGATATGCAATCGATAGTTACCATAATAATACCAATGCAGGCATACTCATAAACTCATTGAAAAATAGTGAATACCCTGTTGATGCCTTCACTACTATGGATTATGATACGCTGTCCTTGTTTGCAATACATGAAATTGTGTTGAATGCAGATATAAATGAAGAGGCATGGCTCAAGATGCTTATGGCTGCCAAATATGCATTGCAGTATGCTCCGTGGGTTGACATACAGTTTTATACCATAAAAATTGCTGATAATTGTAATAAAAGTGCGCCGCAAAGATCCCTGCAACTCATAGGCAGCATCCCTTCACAAAAAGGAAAATCAGCATGGCCTTTTGCCTTACAGCAGATTATTGCATATCAAAAAACGGGAAAATTTCAGCAGGCGTATGCACTTTGCACAGCATTCCATGATCTTCCTTTTCAAATAAAACGTCAGTGGTATATGCGTTACCTATATTCTGCTATTGCTATGGGGAAAACAAATGAAGCAGTGAAGTTGCTTGATGAAAGTGGAATGATATCATGGAACAAATCACTGCATAATCTTTTTTTGATGAACATTCAGCTTCAGAAGATGGTTGCGTCTGGAAAAGCTGATGAAACCTTTTTAAAAGCTACCACACAGGCTATTGAAACGTTGATAGCCTCGTTCAATGGTGATGCTATGGGTTATTATTATAGCGACTATCATTACTTGTTGGATAAACTTTTCAATTACATGGTATCCTATTCAATGAGCACAGGCAATCAGAAAGATGCTTTGAAATATGCAGAATTACACAGGGTGCTCCATGCCATAGCATCGTTTAGCAATAATGAATATTTTAAACAACAGTATGACAACCTATTAAAGCATGCAATCCCCATCGCACAGATTCAAAAAAAATTGCCAAGGAATGCAGCAATGTTATATACAGTGAAAAATGGAAATGATATATTTGCATGGATTATTACACGAACCTATATTCAGCCATTACGATTGGTTAATAGTTATGATAAGGTGCAGACGCTGGCATATGAGTATTATAACAATATTGGGTTGCTGCAGCCTGTGGGGGGGATTGAAAATAACATTGATGAAATAATGAAACCTGTAATAAAAGAATGTGCCCCCTACAATCATGTTATCATTATTGCCGATGCATATACAGATGCAATTCCGTTTGAAGCAATTCTTTACAATCAGACAGGATGTGTGGTAGCATTTTTACCCTCTCTTATAGCGGCAATGGGCAGCACACAGGTTATCCCTTCGGATATTTCAATAAATATAGGCGATAGTAACCGGGATAGTATTACTGCTGCTGTAAAACAATCCGGCGTTCAATATGGATTTGCTATTCCATCGAGTATAGTAATTACTGATACACCATTGGGGTATAGTGATAATAAAAAAATTTTTGTTATGGACGATGCGCTGGTAAAACCAGAGTGTTTAATAATTAGTTTGACTATCATGCAGGGGCAATCATATAATCCAGGATTGGTATTGATGCAAAAAGGGATAGGTGGATTTATTACATTCGATTGCTCTGTTATGGATGTAAACCGATTGTTATTTTTACGAGAATTTTTAACTGCTCTTAAAAGTAAACCATTATTTACTGCTTATGCAGATGCATTTGTTTATGTAATACGGGATAAACGGTACAAACATCCTGCAAACTGGGTGGGAATTCGTTTTTATAGCAGTTCAATGAATTATCTGTACAATGGTGCTGACTAAATGAATGCTGTTAAAAAACCTGAAGTAGTCATTATTGATGATGATGAAATGGTTAATGAAGTTTTAAAATTTATTCTTGATGATGAATATAGAGTATATAACTATTATACTGCTGAGGATGCACTGCAAAGTGATGTGATAATGCAGGCTGATGT
>DCUV01000038.1 GCA_002328585.1 Spirochaetia bacterium UBA2205 | reverse complement strand
CAATAAACACCCAGTCAATTGTATGTAAACGGTAGCGTTTGGTGCTTATAATGGTATATACCAGTATAATAATGGGGATAACAAAATACAGCACAAAGGTTGGTACGGCAAGGGTAGGTATATATGCCTGCACTGTTTTAAGGTTTTCAACATCAGGCTTTAGTAAAATCGACTGCAGCAAATCAAGGTGGTAGCTGTATCCATACGGTGTTACAAATGTTGCCATAAATGACAATATCCATGCAATGGTGATATGCCGTAATACTTTTTTATTGACCGTTGTATCCTTTTGAAATTTATAATTTAAGAGTATGCCTATATAGGTGCACACAAAAAATGGTGCAGCAAAGATAAAACCGCCGTGGCTATTTACCCATATAAGGATGACAACCGGAATGCCATAAAGGTATGCAAGGTTTTTTTGCATGTTAAGGCTAAACATGTACCATAAAAATACCATGATGGTCATAAACACATAGGTAAAAAGCTCCGGCTTTATCATGCTTCCCGACGAGTTGCCGTGCGTTATAACCCCCATTAAAATAACAAACAGGCTTACAGGATGGGTTAGCACATTTCTTTTGATTGCATACAGTATAAACAGCGCAAGCGCAAAAACAGCCAGTGTGTATTTTACTGCATACAGGCTGTAAAATCCATATGCCGAGTACAGTGCATAGAGTATAATCTCAGGTATCCATGCGCAGTACACCGTGTCGTTGCTTGCCGGTGTCCATGTGTACAGTGAGTGGTTTGGGATTAGCGTTTTATGTTCCAGCATGTATTGTCCATACTTCATGTGCCACCATGTGTCGCCATCGTCAATGGGGCGGGTGTTACCAATGAATAAAGCAGCAGCAATAAACAGCAACAGTATGACGGTTACTACTATCTTTGCAATTTTCATGATGTGTACCGTATTAACATGGATTTTTATGCCGGTGAAAATGATAGTATACGCCGGGTATACTTTTTTTTAGCAAGCATTTTATTGTTATTTCTTTTTTTTTGGGCGATAGTTACCGGGTAGATAGTATCATAAATGATGTAATGTACAGTAGCTATTGGCTATTTGTTAAAAAAAGTGTATAAAGTATATATTGAATCAATTACTGGTTTTAATTCATCATTTGTCATTCCGCAATATAGCGGCAGTCATAATAATCGTTGACTTTCTTGTGTTGTGAACTGGTCAATCTACTATAATGTGAAAACTTTATCATCATTTTCGTATTGCTTCGAAGTTGACTTTATCAAATCTCTTTCCCATATTTCAGAATGCTTTCAATAAAACCACTTGTATCAGAATTTTCATTAAGCAGAATGGGTTCAATGCGCACATCAACCTTTTGTACTAATTCAAAAAGTTTTGCACTTAGTTCCAGATAATCACCATTAAACTTATCAACGATAACTGCTATATCAATATCGCTGCTACTGTTTTCAGAATTTTTTGCGTATGATCCATACAAAACAATTCTTTTCACAGGCATTGTCCGTCTAACTATGCTGGCATACTGCTTTGCTTTTGCAACAATTGTTTGATCCATTCAAATAACTCCTCGGTTTTTTTGAGTAGATCATTACAAACCTGCTCAGTGAGTGCTTTTATTAATTCGTTTTTGTCCTGTGGATAGCGTGCCTGAATATTCAAAGGCATTAAATAATTTAAAAGTGTGTTCATACCTTCATTCATATACTGTTTTAATTTTGACTGTTCAGCAAGCAGTAGAAGATTATGAGTATATGGGGGCTCATTATGAATTGAATACCAGTAATATGCTTTTAGTGATTTTTCAATTACCTGATGACACATGAAACCAACATAAAGATACCTCCCGGTTTCATGCATTGCCCTTGCAGTATCAAGATCATAAACTGCCATATCAAGCAATAATTAATTTTGTTTTCAATATCCACTGTTTTAATTTTATATAAAATATTATTTTATGTCAAGCAGATTACAATCGGTGTGAATTAATACAATGGAATACCATAGTTACTATGCAAACAAAGTTTTCCCTTAATGAACTTTGAGTCATCATTAGCTATTTGTTAAAAAAAGTGTCTATTGCATTTACTCCATTGTTATTTAAGTATTCAATCAATGCGCTGCGCTGGTTTATATCTCTTACTGAGTTATTAAAGCTTTGCGTATGGCATCTATTTCCCAACAAAAAGACCAAACACAGCAATAAGTATGCTGATGGCAGTAAAGCCAACACCTGTAAACCACTGCAGGGTGGTAAAACGTTTATCCATTGCCTCAAAGCGTGTTTTTTCTATCTCTTTTAACGCTTTTAATTCCTCTTCTACACGGATGACACGCTCAATGAGCGATAATTCTTTAGCTTTGATTTCACTTTGATGCAAAAATTCCTCGATATTGGTTTTTACCTCCTGTGTTACCACAGCCTGTATAATAGGGATTAACTCTTCTTTTATCTGGGTTATGGTTAATTAGCCATTGCTCATAACAATGTATTCCTTTAGTCTGTAGTAATTGTAATTCTATAACATAACATACAACAACAATATAATAATAAACAGTAAAAGTCAATATAATTTACCCCCTTTTGAACGTTGGTTTACCTAAAACCATGTACATGGTTTTAGGATTGTAATATACAACTTATCCTTATCACAGGTAGGAATGAGTTGACCTATTTTTTTTATTGACTTTCATTAATGTAAAAATGTATATTAATTGCAGGTCGTTATTGTTGTATGCTTTACAATAGTTTTAGTTTATTACGTTCATTGAATTTTTTTATTTTTTTATGCTATGCTACATAGTACATTTAAATTAATAGTAAATAATAATAACGAGGAATATCGTAAATGCAAACTATAAAGCAAAAAGCCCTTAACGCTATCAACTCTTTGCCTGATACTGCTACATTGGAAGATATCATGTATAGCCTTTATGTTATCGATAAAATAAAAAATGGTCTTAATTCAATTGATAAAGGTAAAATAGTGTCTTTAGATGCATTAAATAAAGAAATGCAATCATGGTAATAATTTCTCAACCAGCAAATGATGATTTAAGACACATATACGAATTTATTGCAGTTGATTAAGCTTTTGTACGCACATAAAGTTATTCAATCTATAGTAAACCATATTCAACAATTAGAAACGTTTCCTGAAAGCGGGAGAGTTGTTCCAGAACTAAATGATGATTATATCCGTGAAATTATACATGACAATTACCGTATAATTTACAGAATTAAAAATGCAATTGAAGTTATTGCAATCATACATGCCAAACGAAACTTTGAACATAGCATCAACGATAGGATTGAATAACAGCGATGTCTTGTAGTGGTTGTCTGCGGCATGCTGTCCTATCATGTACCCGCATCCCAATGCGCTGTGCATCCATCTGTGCACGGCTGTTACCCTTGTTTCTTCATATCGTTTGTTGCTATTTTTTCTTTGTTGTGCTTTTTATTGCTTAATTGTTTGTACAATAGTGTTTCACGCAAAATGATAATTTTTAACAGTCAAAGATAATGAGTAATGATTAACCCTTTCTTTTGTCCAGGCAGCAATACAAGAAAGTGTCAAAGAAAAATGCCTGTGATACTATACGTACATCCCTATATTGTGATTGACACATGCTCATGTATGGTGTATAGTATAGGCATACTATAAAAGGAAGGGGTGTGTACTATGGATTTTGAAACGACTACCTGTATTTCTATTCATGATTTAGATGTCCTTACCGCTACCACAATGCAGTATGATATGCCGCTGCACT
>DCUV01000069.1 GCA_002328585.1 Spirochaetia bacterium UBA2205 | reverse complement strand
CTCATTTCCCATTGAAACTTTATGATACCTCCTCTCGCTTTCCTATATAAACGATATAAAAATCATCATTTTCTATAAAGAACATTCCCCTGAATTTTTCTTTCCATAATCTATAATAATTTCTTTTAAAATTTCCTTTCACCTTTTTAACATCAAATAATTAACATCAAATAAATTCAAATCTTTTGTCAAATCAAGTGATAAAAAGGCATTATGAAATCGTTTCATTATCTCTGCCGGGATATCGCCCTTTCTAAGTGATTTTTTGAACTTCCTTCTCATACTATATCGCATACTATAGCATGTTTACAAGGTAAACATTAAAGACAATTTGTCAATTGTTCTGATGATTTTTAATGAATTTTTACATAACACCTGAACCAATTTCTTCCACTATCTTCCTGTGCATTTTCTCATCAATGGAAAAAAGCCATATAAACACAATGCCGAGAATAATAAGCAGCATGGGAATAATGGTACTCAGCAGTCGTATGCCGGTAAGCGCACCTTCAGCCTGCATTCGGGAGGTTAATGTGTTGCCAACAAGAAGCGGTTGCAGGTAGCCACACAGCGTTAGTCCAATACCGGTTATAAATCCCGCACATGCTGCTGCTAGTTTCTGGCTGAAATAAAAAAATCCATACAAAATGCCTTCTCTGCGTATGCCTGTTTTCCACTGCGAGTATTCAACAGTATCGGGGATCATTGCCCATGGGCTGAAGAACACAGTGGAGATGCTGATACCCGCAATGACAAATAACACAATAAAAAGAACACCATTAAATTCCTTAACAAAAAACAAAACAAGCAGTATGACAGCAAGCATCCCCATACCTGCGTTGAATGCATGCTTTTTACCCATCTTTTGCGATAAAAAAACCCATAGCGGTATTGCTACCGCCGCTGTTGCAAACATACATAAAAATGCAATGGGAATAAATTCCTCTTTTGCATAATTATACTTGAGCAGGTAATTTACCATCGATGCAAGCACACCTATTGCACACAAATGCAAAAACACGCCTATCGATAAAAAAATAAACGGCTTATTTACCTTTAACGTTGTGACAATATCGCGCAGATGATATTCCTCAGTTTCCTTATGCTGTATGCGTTCCTTTACTGTGGCAAATGTCACAAGGGTAAAAAATGCTGCTATCGCGCCGTACAGCATTCCAATAAAACGCCACCCTTCAACGGAACTATCGAACAAACCAACAAGAGGCTTTGTTGCCCCTGCTACAAATAATGTTCCCAGTATTGCAAAAAACATCCGGTAACCGGTAAGGCGTGAGCGTTCATTGGTATCAAGGGTAAGGTTTGCTGTCAAAGCGCCGTAGGGAATATTAACAACGGTATATGCAGTGCATACCAGCAAAAACATCACCAGCGCATACATTGTTTTTGATGAGCCTTCAAGCGCAGGAGTATAAAAAAGCAGCGCCATACAAATACCCAGAGGCAGTGCACCAAAAAGAAGATATGGCCGCTTCCGCCCCCACCGTGACTTTGTTCTATCACTGATGTACCCCATCATTGGGTCGCTTACTGCATCCCATATCTTTGCAATTAAAAAAATTGTGCCGGCAACTCCCGCAGGTATCAAAAAAACATCCGTTAAATAAAACATCAAAAAAAGAACTACCGACTGGAACACCATGTTGGCTCCAAAATCACCAACGGCATATCCTAATTTTGTTGTGAGTGACAAACCGGTTTGTGCCATACTTTTTTTCATACAAAACCTCCATCAATCAAATTCCAAACGCCGAACGCAATCGCAGCGCCTCTTCCGACTTCCCTTCAATTTTTAGCAACCCCTGAAGATATGCCATCTCGATGCGTTTCTTTTTCAGTAAAATCGCAGCCCATACGCCTGCCTGCGCAGTAATCTTCATATCCCAATTTTCAGGGAGCGTTCCTTCCTTTACTGTTAACACTCCATTGTTAATTGCAATGCTGTACAGAAGCTCGTCAGCACCGCCCTCTTTTTTTATATGCAGGGCGATAGTTACTGTCCATTGTTTTGCTGCCTCGGGATTATACCGCTTTATAAATTGCTGGGTCAGCTCTTTTGCCTGTGGTGCATATTTTGCAAAGTTTGCCGATAAGCCCAGGCGCTCAGCAATGCTTTTTTTGGGCTTTTTTGCCTTAAGCTCTTCGCGGTGGCGACAAACATAGTAAAGTGAAGGAAACCTGCTGTCCAGTTCCTGCGTATAAACCTCCCTGTTAAGCCGAGCGGATTTTTGAATTGCTATGGAAAAGCGCAAAATTTCACGAGCATCACTGCCTTTAAGCATGGGTTCTTCTTTACCAAGCATTGCATTTATAAAATTATGGGTAGCGCCCACAAACCCCAATCTCCAGTCGGATGGGACATTGTAGTTTTTCCAGCCCTTGTTAGTAAAAACGCCAACAACCGGACCTTTAACAATGCTCCCCGTACATCGTCGTATAACTACTATACCATGAGTGCCGCTCACCTCCATCCACTCATCATTAGCATAATATTTACAGGGGATGGTAAGCGAAGGCAAATGTACAAACTCAATTGAACCATAACATCCATTTTTATGCTTCCACATCATAACTGAAGGTGCATCAATAATACCATCAATTGAGTCAATCCATCCTGCAGTCTTTTCAACACCGCCACATAAATACCATGCTGTTGTCCATAGGTGATGTCCATGATCAAATGTATCAAGCCCGCGCACACCACCGCTTTCGGTATTTTCCTTAATCCGCCACTGCCATGCTTCTGGTGGCACATGCCACCCGCCGCTGCCGCCACCAATAAATTTTATACGCAGGGCAATAGGTTTACCAATATCGCCGTTATCTATAATTTTTCTTGCCAGCCTGATAGGCGGGTAAAATGGATAGTTATCGGTAACTTTAAAAATTTTACCGGCAGTGGTAGTGGCAGTAAGAATGCGGCTGGCACTTTTCAAGTCAATCGTCATGGGTTTTTGCAGTGCAATGTGCTTTCCGGCATAAGCGGCAGCTACGGTCATTGATTCATGGAGCGAGTGAGGGGTTAGTATTTCAACGGCATCAACGTTTGTGTCAGCTAAAAGATCATGGTAATCGGTATATACTTTTTCGGCATTCCATTGCTTTTTTCTTATATGTGCAAGTTCAAGGTTACTATCGCACACCGCATATACCTTTGCCTGTTTATTATTGTTATATCCCAGATAATGAAGATCGGCAATGCGTCCCAGCCCAATAAAACCTATCTGTATTGATTTCATGGCACCTCCATTTATTATTGCTTATTATAAAATAGTATTGCATATATGTCAATGATTTTTTGTGATACCCGCAAATAATCCAGATTAACTATACACTATATTAATTATATACACTTTATTTTTAATATTCATAATAATTACATTTGCCATGAGCTGTTTATTGATTTTTTACTTGCAATTTTTTAATTTTGTCTATTATGCATAAACGTTACCTATGGATAAGTTGTGATCGTCCATATAGCAGTAATGAAAATGCAGCATCGCTATCAACATGAGTCAAAACCGCCTGTGCCTGGCAAAGTCAAAGTAAAGTATTGCGACGTGGTGTGATGTCATTCTGAGCTAAGTGAAGAATCTCGTCATTTTAAATTTAAAAATAGATTCTTCATGACTGCTTTTTAGAATGACACCATTTTATTCTTTTATTCTATTTTTACAGGAGGATGTATCAATGAAACATAACTATCTATCAGTATTAATCATCACAGTATTATCATGTACCATAGCAACATTCAATGATGCACAATCAGCACATCATAAGAAAAAGCCATCATTACTAAAACAAAAAAGTCAAAACCAACAAGCTGCTATCCCAACACCCTCCGGTGTATGGCAACTGTGCTCTAAATCTGTTCCCAATCGTGCAGATTATGATATATGCACAACCTGTGAATTCAAGTCCAATAACACAGGAACTATCACCAATCCTAACAATGCTGATAATCCCGTTAAAACCATTCACTGGAAAATTGCCGATAAAAAACTACTGATACACTTTACTGTCGATGAAAATAAAAAACCAGTTGGGGAAGCTACCATTTTTATATGGAACAGCAACGGAAAGTGCTTCTATAGCCAGCCAGAAGCATGGGGACCCGAGGGTATCATGAGCGTGCACAAACTAAAAAATGAATAGTTTCAGAGCTGTCATAACAACTGATGACAGCTCATTTTTTTTCTCATCAATAGCATGTAATTGTTGTAAAAAATATTGATATTGACATCAACATAGTGTATTGTATTGTGGTAAGGATGTATTGCTTTTTGTAAAATGCTGCAACAGTATAATGCTCTAATCATTCTATAATTCTTCCTCTTACCCATTTGATTACAGCACCGTTGCTTGATACAATGAGCAATTGCCAATTATAATTATTAAGGAGTTTTTATGGTAACAGAAGGTAAATATGTAGCCATTCACTACACCGGCACGTTTGATGATGGTCAGGTGTTTGATTCAAGCCTTGATGGTACACCGTTTGAATTCCAGATAGGTGCCGGCATGGTAATCCCCGGTCTGGACAAAGGAGTGGTTGGCATGAAACTTGATGAAGAAAAAGATATCGTTATCACCCCTGAAGATGGTTATGGTGACTATGACGAAAATCTACTATATGCATTCCCTCTTGAAGAGGTGAAACAGCAGTTTAAACCTGAAATTGGCATGACCATTGCTTTGCAGATGGACAACGGTTCACAAATACCCGCTGTCATTAAAGAAATCGGCGATGACGAGGTGGTTGTTGATATGAATCATCCATTAGCAGGGAAAACATTGCATTTCCACATTAAAGTCATTAATATAAGCGATTCACCTGAATATAGCAACGAATGTGATGGATGTGGTGGCTCCCATGAGGGCTGCAGCTGTTAACACGTACAACCCACGGTTTAACCCGTGGGTTGTTATTATCTGGCTATTTTTGACTTCACACCTACAAGCAGGTCTTCTGCTTTTTTATATTGACCTTTAAATATATAGAGCATGCTGAGTCTTGTATATTCTGACAGATTTGGTTTTTCTGCCATTATCTTTCGTTCCAATTCTTTTATTTTAACATCAATATCGCCAATCTCTTTCAGCTTGTTTTCATAAGTAAGACTTTCAAGATATGCTTTAAACTGGGCATATTTTGGGCTATTGGTAAGTGCAGCGCTCAAAAACTTCACAGCCTTTTTATAATCGCCTAAATGATAGTAGCAAAAACCATAATAGCGGTTAATAAACATTAGATCATCTGCAATATGCTCAATCCTCTTTAAGCACTCAATGACTTTCAGATATTCCTTATCCTCATACAATATATATGCTAAAAGATAGTTTGCCTTTAAATGATGCGCATCAATGGCGACAGTAGCCTCAAAATATTTTTTTGCAGACACATAATTTTTAAGATTAAAATATGTCATGCCAGTATAAAAATTACCCTCAAGAAAATCTTTTTTCAGCAATAGCGATTCGTTGAAATATTGTAAGGCCATAGTATAATCAGCTACATTATAGTATTCAACACCTAGATTAAGCAAAACCTTATGATTCTTTTTTATGGACAATGCCTTGCTATATACCTGAATTGCTTTTTCAGTGTTACCCATTCTCGAATACAATTCGCCAATGTTATTATATGCCTCAATAAATTGAGGGAATACTTCTACAGCTCGCATATACTGCTCTATAGCAAGATCATAATTGCCCATATTGGACAGCGCCAGAGCCTTATTATATATACTGGCAGCTTCAGTTGGTATTCCTATTGCCTTCATAATAGAACCTCATAATATGCTAAAATCTTCTATTGATAACTATCGGTACATTTTTCATTTTCATTTAGAAATTCAGAAATCCTTACAGCATTTTTTGGCGATAGTTACTGGTAAATAATACTATCGCAACAATACTTTGCCGTCATACTGTAGCATCTCTTTTTTGCCTGATGCATAATGGAGTATTATACAATCTTCTTTAAAGTGATAATAATACAGGTCACTATCTATCTGGTGAAACCACAGCTTATTACCCTCATCACATTCAACCTTAATCAAAAAATGCCGTTCATTCTCATCAACAAAGATAAGATACAGATACCCCCTGTACAAAACCTCTAAAAATGTACTACCCGGTATAAACCATGCAGTGGAGCCATTCTTTTTTTCTAATGTTAAAAATATACCTTCTGTATCACCTGTTTTGCAGGCAATATAGTAATATCGCTCATCAAAAAGGACATTCTGTATTGCAACTGGTTCGTGCATTTTTTTTGCCCATACCTTCTTCCCATCAACATGTGCAATACAAACAATAATATATTTTTCGGGATAGTATACAATAGATGTTTCATTGCAATCAAACTGTTGCATAATTTAACTTCAAACTTACACTAATATACCTTTGTGCTTCATAGTCTCAATTATAAGACGTGCTAATTCGTCAATTGCAAAACGTTCATTATTGGCAACAATATCATAGTTGTGGGTATCTTCCAGATCAAATTTCAAAAAAACTTTTATAAAACTCTCCCGTTCATTTTCTTTCTTCTCAATAATACGTTTAGCCTCAGCCTTGCTTACTTTGTTTTTTGCAGCTATACGTTCAACACGGTATGCTAATGGAGCAACAATGCGCACATGTAGACCATATGGAATACCGCGGGTAATGATATTACCTGCCCTTCCTACAATAACCACATGTCCATTGATTGCCATTGTTCGGATAACCTCTGCCAATTTTCTGTATACTGCTACCTGAGGAGGAAATTTACTGAATGTTGTCTGGAACAGCTCAGTCATTTTACTTCGGGCAGCATTGGTTAGTGTATCGGTTAATTTTTGTGTCAATCCTAAATCAGTAGTAATAGTATCAAGAATTTGTTTATCATATGCTGCCCATATAGGCATGGCGTTATATTCATTATTTAAAATGTCTGATAGCTTTACAGCCAGATCAAAACCACCACATCCATATTCACGCGAAATGGTAACAAAAGGTAGTATGTTTGCTTTTTCCTTATCCCCTGTTACAGCCTTCTGCCTTCGCCAATGTTCAATTTGTTTAAAAATAGCGCTTTCTTTTACAGCAACATCTTTCATAGATGTTCCTCCTATATACAAACCACCACCTATACTATACTAAAAAAAATAAAAAATAGCAAGCGGAAAATAAACGGATTGTTACAGTCAGCATCTGCTATATATATATATATAACAGTTTGGCAAGGTATCTTAAAAAAACGCTATTGCCTGCCCCATGGTGACTTTTTTACCTGCTATAGCAGGCATAAATCTGCACCGTTTTTGCGTTAAAACTATAACGGTAGAGCCAAGATGAAAAATCCCCAGTTCATCACCTTTCTGTATTGTTACCTGTTTGTGGCTTTCCATTATATGGAAGTATGGTTTAGCACAAAACCTGTTGGTATATAATGAAGCATAACGTAACGTTATCCTCCCAACATTCATTGCACCAACCTTACATACTGCTACTAATCCATGTGCTGATTGGATATAGGTAGTTACACGCTCATTAACCGTAAAAAGCCCCGGCAACATGCTCACCAGCCAATCCTGTACGGTGTATAGCCTTCCAGGGTCATACTGATAAGCAGTTATTGTTCCAGTGACCGGTGCATGTATCCGGTGATAGTCACCTGGAGATAGGTATAATGTGGCAAATGAACCGCCTATAAATGTACTTTCCATTACACCAGGAATAAGGGAGGCAACATCATAGTTGATGCCTTTTGCCTGAACAATCTGGCCATAGACAATATCACCATATGAACTCACCATTGCATCAACAGGTGAAATCAGCGAGTATGTATCAGGATCAACGGTTCGCATCCCCCTTTTTAGATTCCTTGTGAAAAACTCATCAAAGGTTCTGAATCCACCAGGCGGGATGTGTGCCTCTTCAAGCGATACATTGAATTTTTTACTGTACCATGCTACAAGCTTTTTTAGTATACTTCGCGGCAGAGGGGTTTGTGCTACGATTCCAAAAATTCTTGACAAAAGCCGTGTTGGAATAATTTTAAAAATCAAAAGCATTGGCAATCCTTTCAATGTTATATCTCCCAAAAATTAAATTATTGCTACTATACATAATAGATTACAATACTATGGAATCAAGTCAATTTCTTTTATTTGATTGTCTATTTATATTTATCTATCCTTTGCAAAAGTACAAATAAATCAGTACATGTATGGCAACTCGTATTTCAGTATTCAATCAAGCGTTATTCATTCCCTAACTTCAATAAAACAGCTTATGGTATCCATCACCATGGCATACGCAATGCTATGCCTACAATTTTTGCAAATGGCATAATTATATACATATGTATTAACAAATAATCTAAAAAACCTCAAAAATATTTCTTTCCTTATTTTCACTCATTCAGTGTATAAAAACAAATTGTAATTTTTAAACAAATTACCCAATTAAAAATTGGCCATATGGTCTGTTTTTATAAAAAAATTCTTGTAAAAATTTCCATCATGTTGATTTTTATTATGGAACATCCAATGTCATTCTTTAATCTGAATGAATTTAAAGTAACTGTCTGATTCAGAATCTCTTTGATAAGAAGGCATGGTGTTTATTAAACATCACGGTTACTTACTATGGTACTAAAGTAAACTGTTATAAAGCATTGCACTGTTAGAATAAACTATTTTCATTAAAGGAAAAGCCATGATTATAGAACAGCTTCTGGTAAGTCCAATGGATGTATTTTGCTATCTTCTGGTGTGCCCCAAAACAAAAGAGGCGGTGCTTATAGACCCGGCAGCCGATTTTGATACAATCATGCAGGCAATACATAAACACAACGCTCATGTAAAATATATCATTAACACCCATGGACATTTTGATCACACATCAGGCAACGACTCCATGATGAAACTAACAGGTGCAGAGCTTTTAATCCACGAAAACGATGTACGACAGCTTACCGGTATTACCAATCGCCTCATGTCACACATAAACAGGGGAAGTGCTTCGCCAAAGCCGCTTCATACAGTGAAAGAAGGCGATACCATCATCTTTGGCAACGAAAAACTCACGGTGCTGCATACACCCGGTCACACGCCGGGAGGCATCTGTTTGTATTCACCAGGGAATATTTTTACCGGCGATACCCTGTTTACCGAAGGCATGGGACGGACTGATTTACCCGGAGGATCATATCAGCAGATTATGGAATCCATTTACCGGATACTATCGCTACCTGATGATACGGTAGTATGGCCTGGCCATCACTACGGACGATTTCCTAAAAGCACCGTAGCCGAGCAGAAGCGTTACTATATGCATAACAACTATTAGATTGTGGAGTACGGTATATGAAACAATGTTCTATCATGCTTATCATGCTATTGCTCATCAACAGCTCAGCATTTGCTGACTTCCCTCCATGGGATGCAGATGTCAGCGTGGCACAAAAAACCACTGAACGGAGGCAATCACCAACCATACACAATGCAGCCGGAGCAATAGGTTATTTCTTTATACGGATGTTCCAGATAGTTGTTTCCCCCCAGGATGGTCCAAACTGCCGCTTTCACCCCACATGCAGTGAATATGGAAGGCAGGCGGTTATGCGCTATGGACTTGTCATGGGTGGCTTTTTAGCTGGAGACAGGATTATACGCTGCAATCCCTTCACCATACCACAAGATGATCCCGTACCACAAACATTGGCTGAACATCCATGAGCGCATTGCTGTTACTGACACTTATATTTGTAAATCCTGATGACACCTTCATACACAAGCAGCAGCAATTGATATCCACATTGTATTATACGGCCGATTACTACCAGTGCATAGCCGAATCCAGACGCTATAGTATGCTTACAGATGACAATATGGATTACACAATTGCACTGTGCTATTGCAAAGGCAACCAGCTTGCTACAGCAGTTGCTATCTTGCAAAAAAAAGAAAAAAAAGAATGCTGTGATTACCTTCTTTTGTCAAAGGTGTACACATCGATGCAACACTACCAGGATGCGCTCCATGCACTTTCTTTGTGTGATATATCAGCGCAGGATAAACCTTTACAACTGTTGTATTATCAAAATATATTGGCGGTGTATATCAATCACTATGACTGGGACAATGCACTGAATGTTTATACAGAACATAGCGACAGGCTACAACAGATGCACCAGGTATACACTATATTGAATGCAGCCCAAAAAGAAAAAATTAATCCTTATATTGCAGCAACACTTTCTGCTATCATACCGGGAAGCGGTCATTGCTATGCCGGACACCAAACAGACGGATTGATAAGCTTCATAACCGTTGCTGTTCTGTCAGCAGCAACGTATTTTGCATATTCACAAGGCAGCATCGCTCTTACATGCACATTGGGGACATTAACTGCAATAGGGTATGCAGGCAATGTCTATTCAGCGTATAATAGCGCAATCCATACACAGGAAACCATGAACAATAACTATCGTACAGAACTTAACAGGTATCTGGAATACAACCCTGAACAATTTTTACCGCAATGGATGAAAAAGTGAAACGTTGCATGATACTGCTTTTTATTTTTATGATGCATGCACAACAGATTGATGCTCACCCGCTTCTGAAACTGGCTGATACTTTTATGAGTAACAAAGAATATTATCATGCCATCACCGAGTGTATGCGCTACCAGTTTCTTTACCCTGAGGGCAAGGAGTATCCCCGGAGCATGCTGATAATGTCAAGAGCATATTTTTTAGGTGGCAACTATTACAATGCTACTGATATAGCGTACGACTGCTACAAAAAATACACAAACACCACTTATGGCGAGAGTGCATTGTACAATCTTGCAGTGATGCGCCTTATGGAAGGCTCGCCATTTTTTGCATATCGCACCTATCAGGAATACTTTTCCATATACCCGGATGGCAAATACAGGGAAACTGCACGGTTGGATTTTATCTATGCACAGATTTTGTTAAACAACATCCGAAATGCAAAAAATAATGTAGATGAATTTATTAAACAAACTTCTGATGAAAGGCTCCGCAAAGAAGCTATGGCATGTTCACAACTATTGCATGATTATGAAAAGCGTCCCCAAAAAAATATCTGGGTTTCGGCAACCGGTTCAGTGCTTGTGCCTGGTTTTGGTCATTTTTATACTGGAAAATATACAGTAGGTGTGCTTTCTTTTATATCAACAACACTGTGCGCTGCACTTGCATACAGAGGGTATAACCATGATAATAATTTCCAGCTTGTCTTTTTTGGGCTTGCCGGGTTTACCTTTTATCAATATTCACTGGTAAGTGCAGTGCTCAATGTAGGTGAATACAATAGCAACAGCAACAGTCAGCTAAAGAAGGCTATACGCATTACATTGCAAAAAAGGTTTTAATGTATGGATGAAGAAAAGCAAATTAATGATATTGAATCACTTTTAAGAGAGCGAAAACCAATTACCGAAATTGCACAGTATATACTTGAAGGTGCATTTGTTGAACTTGATATGGAACGGAAGGACTCACTTGACCGTTTTCTTGAATTTGTCTATAGCAAAGTGCAACGGGGCAATCCATATATTGTACACCTGGCATACCCTACAAAACGAATGATCGACACTGAATTAGAAACAAAAGTAAAAGAGCTAATCAACGTGCACCTTAATCCTGATATTGTTCTGCCTTTGCTTAAAATTTTTACCCGTAATGTTCACAATGCCGATAGTAACCTTTATATAGCTTATCTTATAGAATCAGATAATATTATCAAATCAATCTTTGATACCTACCTGCTTTTTAAAAAAGATATATTTGAAATTGATAAGGAAAAACGCACTCAAAATGTCAGGCGAATACAGCAGTTTTTAGCTCACATTGAATCAGAATCCGCATCCCCACTGGATGCTGCCGCACGGTTAAAGTATATACTGGAATTTATTGCGCTGAAGCAAAATGTTAGACACATCTATACTATGGATGATATTGCCCTATCACATTAGAATCCATATTTTGGCAAACGCTCAACAACTGTCTCCTTGTCCAGTTCCATCTCCCGTACATATATGTTTTTATACCGCTTTGAGTCTTCATAATTTTGTATATCATTTAACTCCGGTTCATAGCTTTGAATCAGCCACCACAAAATATCCTGAAGGTCAAAGGGATTTGAATCTACTACAGTATATTTATACCATAATTGTCTTCCTTCCATTGCTTTAGCAAGATCAGGATGACGAGTAAAAATAGGATCAAGTAAATTTTTTAAACCCAAACGCATGCCATCACGCCAGCAGCTATAAAAAAGTATATAATGATACGTTTCCTCACTACGTTTTTCCATCAATGCAACTATACCGGCAAGCTCAGGGATAATTTTTGTTATTGAATATTTATCAAATTGATACATTGGCGACCATGCTAACGTATAGAGCACTTCATCCTGATATATTTTCTTTTTCATACGATTCCTTTTCCCTTTTTTTCTTAACATTATTAATTAAATCATTCAACAAGGCAAGTATTACATCAATTCTTGATGCAACATCACAATTGTTTAATAACATCACCCTTTTATCATAATCCAGAATAAAATAATTGGCAATAAAGTCTGAAAGCTGCACCGCATCAGAAATAAAATTTAAAAGGTGAATGAGTTTATCCGACTCATTTACATTGATTAAAAAAATAAGTTCCTGCGACTTTTTTCTTATCTGCTCGGTTATCTCATTAGTAACTATCGCCTGCTCATGTATTTCAGTAAAGCTACATTGGAATATTCCATGCCTTTTATCTATTGTTACACGTTTTATCCCTTTAAACGTAAAAGTATATTTATTGCTTGATAGTTCTGATTTAACAATTTCAGCTAATGTTGCAACACCCCGCATCAGTATGAAATCAGTGATTTTTTTTACAGGATACACAATAACCTTATCACCTGGTTTTAACGTATACAAAAACCGGCTGCGCTTTAGTTTTACCGTTATAGTACAATGTGGAAACAACACCTTTTTAGAAAGATAAACAATATGCAACGATATCACCTGAATAGTATTATTTTTATAAGGGAACCTTAATAATTGCCATGAACATTTGCAATCATTTTATTTGTTGCTAAAAAAATTACCCATATATATCATTAAATAAAATGATAACCCCCACAGCAAGCAATGCGCCCCAAAAAGCAATACCTCTTTATTCCCAGAGAGTTGTATAAAAAAATATTGCAATATTATTTCATATAGCTTATCATTACAGTATCAATAATTCATCATAAATTTAATGTTAGCAGAGGTTACTATGGCAGAAAAACGAAAATATACTCGTGTCCAGAAAAAATGTAAATCTGTTGTTGAAAGCATGGAAGGTGTAACATACAGTACAATAAATGATATCAGTGAAGGTGGAATCTTTATATCAACCCCCGAGCCAATCCATCCTGGTAGTACAGTTGATGTAGAGCTGTGCCTTTCACCTGAAGAAAGGATTACCCTTAAAGGAACTGTACGGTGGATACGAATTAAAGAAGAAGATAATAAAAAAGCCGGCATGGGTATTCAATTTATTCCAACCCATAAAGAGATTGAAAAACTGAAAAAAGTGATATCACGGTAGTAGCTGTTTACAGATTAAAAGCCCTGCATTGATAAGTTTAGCATCCCACTGTATAGTGGTAAAATTTTTATACTGCTGCAGTTGCTGTAGTTTTTCCTCTTCAAGGTTTTTTATTGTATTTCTTGAACGTGTTATGGCACTGTGCATGTCCCTATCATACCATTTTTGCTGACATTCCTGCCATTCCAAACGTTGTTTAACATGAGCTATCTCTTTTGAGTAATGGTCTTCAACCCGTTCAGTATAAGGATCAACCTCCAATAGCATCGATTCTTTTATCCCGGCAATAATATGGTGTATTTTTTGCTCAAGTATTGTGCGGGATTGATTATAGCAATCATAGATATTGTGTTGATAGTACTTCACCATACCATCATCAACCACACTGCTAACAACACCAAACTGGCGCATTGATTCACTGGCAATGTCTTCTAGTGTTGCATCATTTGTTGTATCATCCTTTGTGTTATAGGGGATAAAGACAGGTACAATGCGCTGCATCATTTCCTTAGCATGAATAGTAAGCAGATAGTTGAATACAATTCCACTACAATCATATGAATATTGTATTTGCTTTATGCCCGACAATCCCCCAAAAGTATATTCTTTACAATGCTCAACACACCAATCCACCACAGGATGACCAAAAGCTAAAAACTCCAGCGATTCATTTTCCAGCGCAACCGCACTATCAAAGGTACCCTGTGCATTAACAGGTTGTAATGTAAATGGATTATGATGCACACTATATAATCGTGTTTTTTTATTTTGCACAGACAAAAAATCAATTGCAGTGGGCTCAATGTTTTTAAGCGTGTTTACAAAATTTTCAATCCTTTTATTGGAAAAATCCCGTTCCTGCAATGTTATGGTATAATATTCATCAAAATTGAGATCAATCTTTTTAGTTACTGCTAATTGTCCCAATTTTTCATAACTGGCTTTTGCTGCCTGTATGTGCAGTTCAATATCCTTTGCAACACGCTTTTTATTTTTTAGCCCCGCAATGAGCTCCATAAAGATATTGTTGAAGAAACGCTCGTCGGTAATATCTCCTAAAATAACATCAGGAGTTCCCAGTGATTCCTCAAAAAGTTTAAGCTTGTGCTGTAGCACTTCAAGGACACGTTCTGCCACTGTATTCCGGGTTGCAAAGTTATAGATGATAACATTGTTGCTCTGTCCAAAGCGATGAATTCTGCCAATACGCTGTTCAACCTTCAGCGGTGACCATGGCAGATCATAGTTGATAAGCACATTACAAAACTGNNTTTTAAAATATTCTATTGCAGTTTCCTTCTCATCCCTGCTCATTGAACCGTGAAAAAGCACTACTTTGTAACGACTCAAAAGTTGTGCAAGATAATCCTGTGTGGTACGAAATTGCGTAAAAATAAGAATCTTATTATGCTTTTCAGCAAAAAGCTTACGTACAAGGTGCAATAATTTTTCACCCTTTTTGTTGCGAACAATACTTTGAGCCATTTTTATCAGTGTTGCCAATGTATTAATTTCATTCTCAAGTTCAGCACTCTCTACCTGTACAATACGGTCAACATCTTCAGCTTCAATGACATCCTCATCTATTTCTTGCATACTCTGTATTGCATGTTGATGGCTATTATATACCTCTGTTAAATACTCATAGCGTTTTTGCAATGCACATAGTAATGCATATGATGACGAATCCAGAAGCTTCTGGAATACCGTCATAACAAAACCAATAGTGCGGTTATTTGTTTGCATTGCCTTGTTAAACTGGTCAGCTACATATTCTGTTGTAGCGTTATACAATTCCCGCTCTTCAGGATATAGTTCAAACCGTATGGTCTTTGCCAGCCGTTTTGTAAATCCACCAACCTCGCATTTAGTACGCCTGATAATAACTTTAGAAATGGTATCTCTGAGCAACGTAAGATCTGCTTCCGGTGCACCATAGGTTTCCTGAAAGCTGTGAATTGGCCCCAGTAAATTTTTATCCAAAAGCGATAGTAAATAATATAACTCCTCCAGCTTACCTCTGAAAGGGGTTGCCGAAAGCAAAAGTAACGCCTTGCTGTTTTTTGCTAATATCTCTGCTACCTGATATGACTTTGTCTGGCTATTTGCATCGCGTCGTAAGCGATGAGCTTCATCTATAACAACGGTATCCCAGTATGTTTGTGAAAGTTTCCCGGCAAAATGCTTATTCTTGATAAAGTCTATGGAGCATAGCAATTTATTTAATTCCCATGGATTGCCCTTTTCCCTGCGATATACCCTGCTGTCAGCGATAATAAAATCTTCATTGAATTTGCTTTTCAACTCATACTGCCATTGATACAATAGCGATGCAGGGCATACAATAAGGATTCGTTCATAGTTAAAGCGATAGAAAAGCTCTTTTATAATTAAGCCCGCTTCAATGGTTTTCCCCAATCCAACCTCATCGGCAATCAAAAAACGTTTATGCAACGCATTGACAACAGTATAGGTACTTTCAATCTGATGGGGTAAAATCCGTGTGCGCGAGTTTGAAAGCGACAGCATTTTATTATTTGCATACGCGCATGAAAGGACATAGCTCTCAGTTTTTAAAAGAAAGCGGCTATCGGTTGCAAAAGCATGCTGAGCAATATGTTCTATAATGGCATTATCATCATACTGCGTTGCTGCATCGGCATGATATGCTTTAACTGTCTGCATACTGTTCATTGTCATGTACAATTATTCAATACAATAGTTATGTGCGATAGTTACTGTTTATTTCACTGGTTATATTAATATAAGAGACATAATATTGAAATCAGTTACTTTATTCAAGTAAATTTTTCTAAGAAAATCACATTCCAGCCAATCACCAAAGATTGTCTCTTCATTTGAAGAAATATGGGCATCAACTATATTTTTAACAATTTGTTCAGCAGTTAATACATATTTTGATTTAAATAAATACGGATTTTTTCTTTTCAACACCTGCGAAAGGCTTAATGTAAACAAAGCTATAAACGCATGTCTTCTCTGTAGATATCAATGCTATAGGGAATACTTTCATCCAGTATTGGCATAATGGGAGTAACACGTGGTTTAAATCCACGAGCCAAATTTACACGGGCAAATTCATTTTCCCTCCCAATACGTGAAGCATACTCAATGGCTTTCCAGTATGCAATGCTGCTTTTTGTTTCATTCCCCTGTATTTGATATACTGCACCCAGATTATTATATGCCGAAGCCAACGACTGAAAGATAATGTTATGCTCATTCCTATCAGGCATTGGCCGTCGTATGGATTCTGCCTTTCTTTCAAAAACTGCAATCATCTTGAGATATTCACCTTTACTGGCTTCTAAATTATTCATATGATAAAACGCATTGCCAATAGCCAACATCACCTGTGGGTTGGTAACGATATCTTCATACAGATTAATCCACTGCTCAAGCGCCTGCTGATAGTTTTGATTTATATAGTATATCCTGCCTAAATTATATCGCAACTCAGGGGAGCTATAATTTTCCTGCAAGGCTAATTCATACTTCTGGAGGGCAATATCAAGATTTGCCATTTTATCACTATCTTCGTCCAATAACGCTTCATCTAATTCATCACCAAATCTAAATTTGACCTTATCAAAGAAATAGTAAAATATATTTCCCAGATATGCATATGTTTTACCTACTGTCTCCGATTCATAATAAAAGTCTTCATAGGTAAACTCAGGTGGATATTGATACGCAGTAAGTGCAGCATTAAAATATTTATATGCTTCAACAGGCTGTTTGATGGTATAGTTGTATTCACCTAAAAGATGCAATGCGGCAAAATAACGCTCACCTTTTTCTTTAGCTTTTTCTTCTGCTTCCTGTAATAGCATCTGTGTAAGTTTAAGGTTTTTTTGTGCTGCTGCTAATTTAGCGCTTGCCACATATAACGGTGGATAATCAGGATCCTTTTCTTTTAATGCATCAAGCACTCCACGGCATGCAGGGATTAAATTATCCCTTTCATCCTTCAATCGAGGCGACTGCACCCCTAAATCAACCCGCACGTTGAAAGTATCCGAGCGGTTTTTGCCTAAGTAGTAATGCGCCAGCTTTGCTAACAGCGGCGAAGGAATATCAGTTAAAATATCCCTTGCACGAAGATCAGTATGAATTGATAACACTTCGGGCAAATTATCTCTTTCAATAAATAGATTAAGAAGTCCTGCATAGCCAATCCATGAATCAGGATCAACCTTTACAATATTCTCAAAATACTGGCGCGATTTTAAATATTGTCCCTGATACAGGTAGGCATTCCCAATACCAAACATAGCAGTGATATTGTTTGGATCAAGCGCTAATACCTTATTATACAGTGCAATAGATAAATCAACCTGTGATATTGAATACGTATCTTTTGGTGCAAATGTCTTAACGGCATCATTCTGAATACGGTTATAATAATGTTCCGGAATTTTAGCAAAAAAATATCCTGTATTGTTGAGTGTTTCAACATCACGATTGTCTATGCTATACGCTCGTTTTAATTTTACATAGGCATAATCAAACTCACGTTTTTTGAAATAGGCACGTGCATAAGCATTATAGCCATACAGATAATCTTTTTTATAGTGCACATCAACATCTTCAAAAAGTTTTTCTGCTTTTGTATAATCCTTCACCTTTTTTGTTGCTGGATCACCTGGCTCAAGAATAAGTGCCACTCCTTTGTTAATAAGCCGTTTGGCCATAAATGGTTTATAAATATACTGGTAGACAGTTACTGTTAATGTAAAGCCTATCACAACAGCCAGTGCTAACGTTTTCGTTTGACGCAGCAGCCGTTTCTGACGCTCCATACCCTCACGGGTATACTCAGAGCGAGCAGTAATAACCCTCCGGTGAGAGGGCAGTTCTTCCTCAAGTTGAAGAGTAATGTTGAGTCGCTTTTCAATAAAACGCTGTATATTCTCTTCAGGTTTCCCTGATAAAATAAGATCAATGAGTTTACGTGTATCCTGCGGCGGCAGTTCATCCCTTAAAATTATCTCTTTGATCTTCTTTCTTAAAACAGGATGGAGCAAAAGCAATGCTTTTTTTAATCGTCGTAACTCCGCATCCGAAATTTCTACACCTTCTTCCGTCGGGGGCTCTTCTTCTTCAACACTCAAGCCTTCAAATTCCGGTTTAAATTCATCAATAACACTCTCAATTTTTTCAGATTTCTTTAAAGGCTCTGCAAAAGTATCAAGCTCATCAAATGAAGGCGTTTCAAAACGAGCACGCGCAGGTTCCTCTTTTATTTCTTCTTCAAATGCTGCTGGTTCTGGTATTTCTTCTCCCATCCCCATTGTTGATATATCAACCTGCGGTAGTTCTTCAGCCTTTACTTCAGATATTTCAGATATTTCTTCAGTTTCCAGCTCGGATAGGTGTATATCTTCATCAAGATGAACATCCCTGGGAATGCGGGGCTCTTCGGTCACAAATTCATCGGTACGTATATCATGCGCTTCAACTGTTTCTGGCTCAAATTGAGTAAGTTCTTCAAGTTCATCTAAAGGGCTGATTGATTCTTTTTTTGAGGCCTTCCTTTCAGGAACTTCCTCAGTCGGAAATTCTTCTTTAAACTCCGGCGGCAATACTTCTTCGGGAGCTATCTCCACAGCCTCTGAAGTCAATTCTTCCACAGATTCTATGGTTTCCTCAACCTCTGGCAATGCAGGTTCAGATGCCGGCACCACATCTTCAGGGACCTCTTCAATCATATCGGTTATATCAACAATCTCCTCCGTCTCTTCAAAGCCCTCTACCGGTGCAGATGTTGTTTCCATTTCTTTTGAACGCGTAGCGGGGGTAATGGTAAAATCAGCAGCGGTTGAATCAGCATGCAAAATGCCAATTTTCCCCCGCATCTGGGCAATGGAAGACAACTCGCTGTCAAATGCATCAACAATCTGTTTTACTTCGGCTTCTTCTTCAGGGGTTAGATTCTTTATCTCTTCACTTACCGCCATAACGGGCTCTCATTATAAAGTATATAATGTGACATAAACATATAATTCATACTCTGTACATAAAATCAAATACATTTTTCTAATTATATATTAATATTTATTTTCAACAAAATCATATAAATATTTTCTCTATACCTATCGACATATTAATAAGTAATTCATGAGCGTAAAATTTTCAATGAGCCTGAGGTCTGGTGTGATACAAAAATCATTGCGGTGGATTGCACTTATAGCATCTCTTTGTTTTTTTTCCAATCCCGGTGACTATCCCATAAAAACAATTCCTTACTATTCGCTTTATACATTGGTAAGAGCATCTACACCTGCTCCAATAACTGTCAGTCATAGCAAGCCAGGCATGCCTCCCATAATAAAAGGAACTCTCATTACCTATAAAAACAGAAATGCCCACAAGGTATACATTGCAGGTGATTTTTCATACTGGAAAAGGCAACCAATGGAGCGCAGTAATAATGGTGTGTGGTTTTATATAATTCCACTTGATGATGAAGAGCGCATAATTCGCTACAAGTTTATGGTTGATGGCATCTGGATCAATGACCCGGTAAACATGGATATTGATGATGACAATACAGGGTCCTATTATTCCATCGTGCGTCAGGATAAACTACCTGAAAGCAAACAAATCAGCTTCCGCATATTGAATGAAATCACACGCCTTGTCGAGTTCAGGCTGTATGCCCCCCATGCAACGATAGTTGCACTTGCTGGCGATTTCAATAACTGGAACACGGAAGCTGACCTGCTAAAAAAAGATAACAGCGGTATCTGGCACTTACAAAAACGTTTGCCTAAAGGTGCATGCCGTTATAACTTTGTTGTCGATGGCACATGGCAGCTTGACCTGTACAACCCCCATACAGCATCAAATGCTGCAGGTATGCTGTGCTCGGTAATTAGTTTACCATAAAAGCTAATAATAAAATACTGTATGGGCGATAGTTACTGGTGATGCTATAATCCCTTTATAGCAGTTGCCAGTGCTAAAACAATAAATCCAATACATACAAGCCACCATGAATAGACTGTCAGCACAGGTAGTGCAACAAACCGTCCAACAATTCCTAATACGCCGATAATAACAGCAACCCACCATGTAGTTGATTTAGGTGCATTGGTATTCATTGCAAACCTCCTATTATATTTTATTGCTTAAATGATACCATCAGAATGATATTGTTGTCAATATTATTTTATTATTTAAAAAAAGAACTGCATGGAATACCATTGCAACAAAAAAATATTTTTATCACCATACTGCCAGATATCCGGTATATCAAGAGGCGGTTTAGTGGTGATGATAGTGGTATAATTTTATTTTGATCATTGCATGGAAGTCGCTATAAATTTTGTTTATGCATCATATGGAATTGGCACAATAATCACTTATTATTTATTTAGCCAAACCATACTGTTTACATACATCTGCAATATAACACTCATTACACGCTGGCTTCTTTGTACATCTATCCTTTCCATGTTTTACTATTAAAGCATGAAACTCATTATAATCGTAAGTGTTGCCGGTAAAATGCTCATGAAACATAGCCTGTATTGCCATATAATCTTCGTTGCCGGTTAAAAAACCAACACGGGTAAATATCCGTCTTGTATATGCATCAACAACAAATACTTTTCGTTGCAATGCATATAAAAGTATTGAGTCTGCTGTTTCATAACCTATACGCTTTATTGACAGCAGTTCTTTTCTGAGTATTGCTGTTGGTATAGCATTCAATGCATCAAAGCTAAAATCATAACGGTGAAACCACTGTAAAAATGATTGTATGGCAAAAGCCTTTTGATTGTAATAGCCTGAAGGCTTAATATGATGAGCTATCACCACACTATCTTCTTTAAAGAGTTTGTGTGGTGTTAGCAGGTTGTTTGCTTTTAAGCTGGCTATTGCCTTTGCAGCATTTGACCACGAAACATTCTGTGCAAGTATGGCGCCGATAGTTACTTCAAATTGAGTTTCTCCGGGCCACCAATGCTGTGGTCCATAGCAAGCAAAAAGTTTTTGATACACCGTATTAAGAGAAAACATTGCGAACTAAAAACTTACCGGTAAACGTTTGCCCTCAGGTTGCTCCACCAATATATCACCATCCTCTTTATATTTTTTCAGCATAAAATGAGTAACAGTAGATTGCACATGGTCTATTGTTGCAAGCTTCTCTGCCACAAACATTGCTACTTCACGAAGCGATGGACCTTCCACCTGCACCAGAAGATCATAGCCGCCTGATAACAGATATACTGAGGTAACCTCGGGAAAACGATAGATTACCTCCGCAATTGAGTCAAAACCAACACCTCTCTGAGGCGTCACTTTAACTTCAATGAGGGCACGCACCTCATCATGCTTTACCCTCTGCCAGTTTATATGAGTTTTATACCGCAATATGATGCGATCCTTTTCCAGCCTGCTGATACATTTTTTTACTTTATCAATACTTACATCAAGCTGGCGTGCTATATCTTCAACGGTGGCTTTGGCATCATTTGAAAGTATTTCTAAAATATCCTCGCCTAATGTATCTATTTTATAGGGACGCATGACATTCTCCTTATTTATAAGTGTTGTATGCTCTCTCAATAAATTATTGCGATAATAAAAAAGTTCTTCACAATTCAATAGCTTTATACTTAATTAGTCAATATAATTTTACTACTATACCAATATAACGCCATAAAACTAATGGAAAAACCATACTGCTTTATAATACCCCATGGTGGTTATCAGATTCCTGAGGAATTAGCACAGCTTTGTGTGCTCAATGACCTTGAATTGTTCTTTGAGGCAGATACCTGTGCCAACGACCTTTTTGATCTACACCAGATTGGCACAGTGATACATACATCCATACACAGGCTATTTATTGATGTCGACAGAGACCCTTACACATTGCCTCCGCGCTCAAGCAATGGGGTTATGAAAATGCATACATCACAAAAAAAATTAATGTTTACCAGCGGAGTTTTTCCTGATGAGATTGCAATAGCTGCCATGATGAAACGGTATTGGTTCCCATTTCACAATAGTATAGAGCATGCTGTAAAATCTAAATCTACCCGCTGTATCATTGTATGTCACACCACCATGCCTGTTGCTCCCCCTGTTGCTCGCGATGCGGGAATACCACGTCCAATCATTGCCATAGAACATGGTGTTACCAACGGTTCCGATATTATAACCTGCGAAGAAACCATAGCTTTGAAACTGCTGTCTTTTTTCCAAAAGGCGTTTGGCAGTGAAGACTGTACTGTTACATCCCCTTTTGTTATTGCAAAACCAGCACAACGGTATATCATGCAGCGATATGCCAAACATAAAATTCCCATCATACGCGTAGCCTTATCAAAGTCACTTTTTTTAAATGAAAAATATTTTGATCCTCAAAACTTATCCATTGATAGTCATCGCACACAACATATTCAGGAGCGTCTTCACGATTGTTTCAGCAAGTTTGCTCGTTTTATATAATTTTATTTTTAATATAATAATGTATGTAAAAACGATAAACTGTCACCAATCCTTGTGCGTTATATATTCATAAGCACTGATAGCAGCCGTTGCACCATCAGCAGCAGCCATAAGTACCTGCCGTAAAGAATTTTCACGCAAATCTCCTGCTGCAAAAAGTCCGCTCATAAGCGTTTGCATCTTCATATCAACCTTTACTTCGCCTGAATCATTCAGCACCTGTTCAGGAAGATATGTTGTATTCGAAGTATTCCCGATAAAGATAAACAGTCCCTGTATGGCAAGTTCACGGCTTTCACCTGTCTTTTTATTTTGCAGTGTTATGCTGTACACCTTTTCGTCACCATTTACCTGTGTTACCAGTGTATCAAAAATTGGCTCAATTTTGGGATTGGACAGCACCCTGTCCTGTAAAATCTTCTGACCACGGAATTCATCACGACGATGGATGATATATACCTTGCTTGCAAACCGTGTTAAATACAGTGCTTCCTCAAGCGCTGTATTCCCACCACCAACTACTGCTGTTACCCTATCTTTAAAAAATGCCGCATCACAGGTAGCACAATACGATACACCCCTGCCGGTAAATTCACTTTCGCCGGGGACTCCTAAACGCTTTAATGAAGCACCTGTAGCTGCAATAACAGCCCGCCCCTCAAGGAAAGCACCATCAGTTGTTTTTACATGAAATATCTCATCATATTTTTCTACTGACACAACATCCTTGCTTTCTATGGTTACACCCAAACGGCGTGCCTGCTGTTCCATATTGCTGGCAAGCTGCCATCCTTCAACTGGCTCAATAAATCCCGGATAATTTTCAATCTCATAAGTAAGCATAACCTGCCCGCCAGGTGAAATTTTTTCAAGCACCAGCGTATCAAGTCCCGCCCTCACCGCATATATGGATGCAGCCATGCCTGCTGGCCCGGCACCAATAATAATGAGTTCTTTCATACAATATACCTCTCATCACGAAATAGCATTATCACTACCTGCCCATTCCCTTTGTAAGAGCAGTGGAAATAATACTTACCATCTTGCATGTTGATGACAAAAACATAAGCCATGGGTAGCTCCTATTATTAAATCACAGTATTTAAGTGATTTCTAAAATTCCATGTCTGTAAAAATCATCCCATCTATTTTTTTATTGTGACATTCTGTTTTGTTTTAAAAACTAATGTCAAATACTTTATTCGTGCTATACTTTCTCTATTTAACGCAACCATGAAACAGTGGTTTACTATTTCCACAGAAAGCAGTAATTTTTAATAACGAGCTGATACCAGGAGCTATCGCCAAAAAAATTTTTATGTGCGATAGTTACTGATAATAAATTTTATTGCATACGAGAGAGGCTATGGAAGAAATAATCAAATATGAAAGCGGCACCATTAATGTACCCGATAATCCTGTTGTGTTATTCATTGAAGGCGATGGCACCGGTCCCGATATATGGAAAGCCACACAGATTGTGCTGGATGCAGCGGTAAACAAGGCGTATAACGGGAACAGGAGAATACACTGGCAGGAAATACTGGCCGGGGAAAAAGCTTATGATAGCACCGGAAGCTGGCTGCCTGATGAAACACTTGAAAAAATTAAACAGTATAAGGTAGCAATAAAAGGTCCGCTTACAACGCCGGTTGGCGGTGGCATCAGAAGTATCAATGTTACCCTGCGTCAGGTACTAAAGCTCTATGCCTGTGTACGTCCTGTGAGGTATCTTGCCGGCGTACCCAGTCCGCTGAAAAAACCTGAACGTGTCAATATGATTATCTTCAGGGAGAATATGGAAGACCTGTATGCTGGCATTGAATGGAAGCAGGGAACGCCAGAGGCAAAAAAGGTGATAGACTTTTTAAACAACGAGATGGGACAGCACCTGAGTGATGATACGGGAATAGGCGTAAAACCAATAAGCATGTCCAATACTAAAAATATTGTTAAAAGTGCACTACGCTATGCTATTGAAAACAAGCGCAAAAGCGTAACCATTATGCACAAGGGCAATATCATGAAATTTACCGAAGGGGCGTTTCGTGATTGGGCATATCAAACCGCACAGGAGGAATTTGTTGATTACATCATTACTGAAGATGAACTCTGGTCAACGTATCAGGGCAAACAGCCGGCAGGAAAAATTGTCATCAAAGACCGCATTGCCGACGCACTGTTCCAGATGGTGCTGCTGCGTCCTGACGAGTTTGATGTTATTGTGACTCCCAATCTTAATGGTGATTATATCTCGGATGCGCTGGCTGCTCAGGTTGGTGGGCTTGGCATGGCACCTGGCGCCAACATTGGTGATGATGCAGCAATCTTTGAAGCAACGCATGGGACTGCACCAAAGTATGCTCATCAAGATAAGGTAAATCCCGGTTCGCTTATCCTTTCAGGTGAAATGATGCTGCGCTTCATGGGCTGGAACGAAGCTGCCGATTTGATCATCAAAGGGCTTGAAACAACCATACAGCACAAGCGCGTAACCTATGATCTTGAACGGCAAATGGAAGGTGCAAAACTTTTACGATGCTCAGAGTTTGGCAAAGCAATTGCTGACAATATGTAACAGAACAACTCATTGGCAATACCTACTTCATGCGGCAATGAAAGCCCTGTAGTATCGATTGATTTAAGCAAATGCAGTGATGGTAGTAAAGCTAAAACTTCCAGAAAAAAATATGGAATTAAATATAAAACTCAAAGCGGGCTTTTTGTAATTTTTGGTTGCCCAAAATTAAAATTTAAAAAAGGAGTAAAGGTAGCTTTGCTACAAGTTACAGCGATACCGTAAACTTTTACACGGGTGTTTTCCAGATATTAATGGTAGGATTTTCGTTGCACTGTTTACAAAACGCTTTTGTATCACCATGTCCGCATCCATAACACCATATGTCAAATAAGCGGCACTTTCTACATAAAGCTTTCCCGCATCCGTCACAGCGGACGACCGCCTCATGTTCACGACATACTTCGCACAGCATTCCAGATACTATCTCCATAATGTCATCCTTATCAAAAATATCCACATGATGTAAGTTTTTATATTCCCTTCCATCCCGGGTTCCTCCTGCAAAAGGAAGGGTAACTGTAAACCAGCCTTTAAAAAATATTACCTTTTTTCAGGATAACCGGTTATTTCTCGAATTTCCTCGTATAACGGTCGCAGTCTGGTATATAATTTTTGATATACATTTTTATAGAGCCTATCATACATTGCCACGTCTTTTGGATTGGGGTAGAACACCTTGCCAACACGAGTCATCGCAGCTACAGCTGTTTTGAAATCGGGATATAGTTTAAGCCCAACTGCTGCATCAATAGCAGCCCCTAATGCCGAGGTTTCATAGGTATGAGGACGTTCCGCCGGAAGATTAAATATATCAGCAGTCATTTGCATAGCCACATCACTTTGTGCGCCACCACCAGACACACGCACCTTTTCAATGGGTACTTTGTTACGCTTCTGTGTGCGCTCTGCACCCTCACGCAGTGCGTATGCTAATCCTTCAAGGATAGCCCGGTAAATATGTACTCGTGTATGTACATCTCCAAATCCTATAATAGCACCTTTTGCTTCTGGTCCTGGTATCTTAATACCTGGTGACCAGTATGGTTGTAATGTAAGCCCCATTGAACCAGGAGGAATTTCTTTAACCAGTCTATCAAACAGGGCCTCAGGCTTTATACCCATCTTCTTTGCCTGCATCTCCTCACGAGCACCGAACTCTTTAACAAACCAGCTTAGCATCCAGTAACCCCTGTATATCATAACCTCAGTATTATAAGCACCGGGAACAGCACTTGGATATGGCGGGAAAAATGGTATGATTTCAACATATCGGGTATTGGTAGTTTCGATAGTAGCGGTAGTGCCATAACTTAAACACGCAATATTTGGTGTTAAACATCCCGAACCCAATACTTCACAGGCTTTGTCGGCAGCACTTGCAATTAATGGCAACCCCTGTGGAATGCCTGTTTCATTAGCAGCTTTTTTACTGATATAACCCAGCACTTCAGATGGTTTTACTAACCGCACCAGATTATCCTTATCCATAGGGAACAGTCGCCACTTAAAATCAGACAGTGGAGCCCAGCTCTGCTTTTTATAGTCAAACGGTACAAATCCAACCTGACATCCTGTTGAATCAACATAGTCATCGGTTAACCTGTAAGTAAAAAATCCTGAAAGAAAAACAAATTTATATGTTTTTTCCCATATCTCTGGTTGGTACTGTCTAATCCAGTTCGCTTCAGATTCAGTAATAAAATATTCAACCGCATCAAGCATATTGACCAAACGCAAACCTGCTTTTATATAGAATGGCAATTTCACAACAGATTTATCTGCACGGCGCTGGTCAAGCCAAACAATTGCAGGACGCAAAGGTTTTCCTTTTTTATCCAGATTTATCATGGTATCACGTTGTGTAGTAAGCGTTACCCCGCGTAGTGCATCTTTTTTAATTTTTCTTTTTGCAAATAGCTTTTTACTGGTTTGGCATAATGTTTTCCAGTAATATTCAGGATTCTGCTCCGCCCATCCCGGGTAATTACTAAAATATGGTTCAATGGGCGTTTTTACCATATCAACAATATTTCCCTGCAGATTAAAAACAATCGCCCTGATTGACTGCGTTCCTGCATCGATTGCCAGTATATATTCATTTTTTTTAGCCATATCTATTACCTGCCACTAATGATATTTATTTTTTATACCTTTTTATAACATGGTATGCATTTAAATCAATATAAAATTTATCAAACTATCAATATTTATTGTAAGTATCTTACTTTTAAAAATGTCTTTACAAAATAATGAATGTACGATAGTTATCGGTAATATATAAAC
>DCUV01000068.1 GCA_002328585.1 Spirochaetia bacterium UBA2205 | reverse complement strand
TCTTTGTAATTCTTTTCGGTTGAAAATGATAAATCCCTATCAGGGTGTCCTTTAATGTAACCGCATGCCTTGCTAAAATCCCATATATGGTTACCACTTATTGCATTTGCATAGGGGTCAAGGATTAACTTATGTTTGTTAAAGCGGTGCCCTTTTGCCGGTTCATACGGTCCATCAACCTTTAAACCGTAGAGTTGTTTTTCGCGTATACCGGCTATCCAGATATGCCATATATCGCCTGTTTTGTTCAATGCCGGGTCAAGTTCAATTTCAATGTATTCTTCCGTTTCAGATGATTCAAACAAAAGTATTGAAATTGCTGTTGCATGACGGCTGAAGATGGAAAATTGAGCACCATGCCTGTCTATATGTACACCTAAGGGTAATGGATATCCTGGAAGGGTAACAAAAGGGTATTGCTTTGTTGTTTGCACGATAGTTCCTGTCAATGTGGTCAGTATTGTTTGCGCTAAAGCTTATGATAAATAGTATTGCATGCTTTTGTTTAGCGTCAATTAAATTATTTAACGTAACCATAGAAATAATGTTATTGCCATGGAGCAAAGGTTTATGATTGTACTGTGCAATGGCAAAACAAAAAGTGTTATAGTGTAGTTACAATATTACATTACAGTGTGGAAAGGCACAAGAATAAAGAAAATACTTTTGCCATTATGGTTATACCAATATTTCATTTGACTAAGTGCCTCATTATTTTTATAATTGAAGAAATGCTATAATAAGGGCTGGCTTTATAAATGGATAATGTATATTTTCAGCATCAAGGGTTAAAAATTATCAATGATGATGTTTTGACAACAACATCAATTGATAACAGTAGTATTGATTGTATTGTTACCTCGCCACCGTATAATGTTGCTATACAGTATGCTACTCACAGGGATACGCTACAGTATAATGAGTATCTTGCATTTAGCAGAAAGTGGCTACAACACTGCTATGCATGGTTAAAAGATGATGGAAGGTTGTGCCTCAATATACCCCTTGATAAGAATAAAGGTGGGCAGCAAAGTGTGGGTGCAGATTTAACGGTAATGGCCAGGGATATTGGATATCAATATCATTCAACAATTGTTTGGAATGAAGGCAATATTTCACGACGAACCGCATGGGGTTCATGGTTATCTGCTTCTGCACCGTACGTGATTGCACCTGTTGAGCTAATTGTTATATTATATAAAAAAAAATGGAAAAAGACATCAGGTTCTGGGAAGTCGGATATAACAAAAGAAGAATTTATGGAATGGACAAATGGGTTATGGACATTTTCCGGTGAAAGCAAGAAACGTATAGGCCATCCTGCACCATTTCCAATTGAATTACCCAAACGGTGCATAAAATTATTTTCATTTATCGATGATATAATTTTAGACCCATTTATGGGGTCAGGAACAACGCTTATTGCTGCCTATAACTTAAAAAGAAATGCAATAGGGATTGATTTAGATACTTCATATTGTGCATTAGCAAAAGATAGAATCATTAAAGAATGTACTATATATCAGGATGATCTATTTAAGGCTGTAAATTATGGGGAATGACACTATATCTGATATCATTTTAGAATATTTTTAACGTTATCTTCATAAAATATTTATAATTTCTTTACATATAAGTGACTAATTTAAAGTTGATTATCTTGATTTTGATTATACCATTTACACTATAATATCATGCTCAAAGAAAGATTAAAAATAGCTTTAAACATCCATACTGCCAGCGACAGGATTATACAATATATCTTTGCTGTTGTAGGGTTTATTTCTGTTGCTTTTTTGTTTTTAATTATGATATTTCTTTTTAAAGAGGGATTGCCAGTATTCAATAGTGTGAGTGTGAAGGAGTTTTTGTTTGGTACAAGCTGGTACCCAACATCTGTGCCACCAAAGTTTGGCACATTACCATTGATTGTTGCATCATTGACGGTAACATTTTTTGCAGCAGCTTTTGCTGTGCCATTTAGCATGGCAATAGCTATATATCTTTCGGAATTAGCTCCAGCCACTCTCCGTGAAATAGTCAAACCCATAATAGAGCTCATTGCATCCATCCCATCGGTCATTATTGGTTTTTTTGGCATGGTTGTTGTTGCCCCGTTTTTGCAGGATCATTTTGATATTGATACAGGACTTAATGTATTAAATGCTGCTATTATGCTTGCCTTTATGGCCATACCAACTATCGCCAGTATTTCTGAGGATGCGTTATCGTCCGTGCCAACATCACTAAAAGAGGCATCGTATGCATTAGGTGCTAACAGATGGCAAACGATAGTTCATATTACCATGCCTGCAGCGCTTTCGGGGATATGGACCGCTATCATTCTGGGTATTTCACGTGTATTGGGTGAAACAATGGTGGTGCTGATGGTTGCCGGTGGAGCTACTATCTTTCCCACATCCCTTTTTGATCCGGTGCGACCCTTAACAGCAAACATAGCTGCCGAAATGGCAGAGGCGTCATATCGCAGCGATCATTATTTTGCGCTGTTTGCCATTGGTATCATACTCTTTTTACTGACATTGCTGTTTAATGTTATTGCCAACTATCTTTCCATGAAATATAAGTTTAAATGGAATTAATATAATGGCAACGTTACAACAAAAAGCAAAATATTATGAGACCTCTTCATTTGTTATCATTACAATACTGTCATATGCAATCATTGGTTTTTTACTGTTTGTATTAGGATATATTTTTTTGCAGGGTTACAAAGCGCTTTCATGGGATTTCATAGTAAGCTTTCCAAAAAATGAGATGCGTGAAGGTGGAATATTTCCTGCTATTATCGGTACACTGTATTTGATGGTAGGATCATCGCTTGTATCCGTTCCCATTGGTATTATGACAGCAATCTATTTAACCGAGTATGTTGAAAATGTAACAGTACTCAACTTTATACGGCTGGGTATTAATAATTTAGCCGGCGTTCCGTCAGTAGTCTTTGGTCTTTTTGGAATGAGTGTATTTGTTATATTTCTTGATTTTGGTTCATCCATTATTGCCGGCTCGCTAACGCTGGGAATACTTAATCTTCCGCTTGTCATACGCTCTACGGAAGAAGCTTTACTTACTGTTCCCATATCATACAGGGAGGCATCATTATCGCTGGGTGCCACCAGATGGCAAACCATTTATAAGATAGTTGTGCCAACTGCACTTCCCGGCATATTGACCGGCATCATGCTTTCACTTGGGCGTGCAGCGGGAGAAACAGCTCCCATCATGTTTACCTGTGCCACGTTTTACACACCGTTTGTACCGGATTCGCTTTTTAGTGAGGTCATGGCATTGCCATACCATATCTATGTTCTGGCAACTGCCGGTACCCACATAGAAGCTACCCGCCCTATCCAATATGGAACAGCTATCGTGCTGATAGTCCTTGTACTTGGACTTAATCTTGCCGGAATGATCATGCGCTATAGCTATAGAAAGAAATTGAAAGGATAAATGAAATATTTTTTATTGTAAGCATATACCTGTATTCCAAAACAGTGAATGAAGCTAATTCATTGTTGACATAATTTTTACTTAGTATATTATGTTTGTGATGAAAAATGCAAATAAAATTTATAATTTCAAAGCTGATATATTGAAAAACAGAATTGAAACATTAATATCATTGCGTTTTGGTATAGCCGATGCCGCACATATTGCATTTGCTGAATATTATAATGCTATATTTATTACATGTGATGACAAATTATTGAATAAATGTAAAAAATATATTAATATTATCCCATCATATAATCCTGTTATATTTTGCGAGAAGGAGAAATTAAAATGAGAGCATCAAGGTATTTAAGTGAAAAAGAGATGTTACAGAAAGGAATCGATGTTTTGTTAGATGCATTAGGTCCGGTTGAAACAGTGCGCTTTTTGAATATATCTCGTGATAAAAGGATCGAATCTGTTAAACGGCATAGAATGTGGCAGAA
>DCUV01000056.1 GCA_002328585.1 Spirochaetia bacterium UBA2205 | reverse complement strand
GCGTTGTCGCATCTTTAAGCCGCCTATCGTTCCCCTGCACCGCCACGCCTTCTTTGTCCTCGCCATCCTCAGCTAACTCAACTATCCCTCTGGCAACTATCGTTGCATCTTTAAGCCGCCTGTCGTTCCCCTGAACCACAGAAAACTCACTGTCTTCGCCATCATCTGCAAGCCTTACAATCCCAAATTTTTTTTCGGTAGCTTTTTGAATCCTTGAATCATTTCCTTTCACTACTGAATTTTCAACATATTCCCCATCGGGACACAGTTTAACAATTCCAAAGCTATTTTCTGTGGCTTCCTTCAATCGGGAATCAATTGACTGAACTGCAACACCTTCAACCATTTCTCTGTCATACGCCAAGCGCACAATTCCGCATTTAAGCTCTGTTGCAGGAGAAAGTCGTGAATCAGAAGCTTGAACAACCAATCCCTTTTCGCTTGAACCATCAGCAGCCAGTTGAACAATGCCCTTGAATATTGTACTTGCATCACGTAATCTGCTATCATTTGCCTGCACCACTGTTGAAGGTGTCGTATCGCCATCGCCTGCTAATGTAACAATCCCTGGCTGAAAAATAGTTGCGTATTGCACTGCAGTGTTAACATGGAAATGGCTATCAGATGGTAATGAGGCATATGCGCAAATCTGAGCAATCTGAGCACAATAGTTTTGTTTGGAGGACTGTACTGTTGTGCAAAGTATGCGTATATAGCGTGCACTAAACTGATACATACCAAAAATATATGAACGGTTTGCTTCAGCTTTAAATCGTTTTAATTCAGCTATCGTTGTCCATATCTTCCGGTCCTCACTTGATTCTATTGAAAACTGCTCAGGGAATAATTCTGCACTGGATGTTGAAATAAGACCAATATGAGCAAGAGGGAAATCCCTTCCCATATCAATTTCAATCCACTGACGAGACGGTGTATTGCTTATTTCAGATTCCCAATATTTTGCAGTATCATTCATTAATAAATTTGATGGACCATGCTCATATGAAGAACATGAACTTGCGGTAATTGCACTCGCTCCTTGTATACCAGCTTTTATCCTTCCTATCTCTGAAAAATATTTTGCAGCTATCCTCTTTGGTTTAATGATATACAGTTTCAAAAATTGGAATGCATTCATTGGCAGCAATAAACGATACCTATCTTCATCAAGCGAATATCTGTTTTCTGTTTTTATTACCTCCCAGTTGCTGCCATCAGCACTTGATTCAAGTCTGAAATCTGATGGGAATGTTGATTTACCCGATGGTGAAGGAAGCAACTCTATGACATTAACAGCCACAGCCACACCATAATCAATAACAATATATTCACCTGTAGCATTATGTGACTTATTTGTACACCAGAAGCTTTCTATATCGTCATTTAAAACATTGTCTGCTTTATTATCACCAGATGTACTGGATACTGAATGTATTGCCCCCTTATAATAAGCTGATGCCAATATATTAACCGTATTCATCGTTTATTCCCCCCGCAGAAAATAAAATTATTGCCTTGATATTCTTGTGTACTAATGTGTAAAAAATCATCTAAATTTAAAAGCACATATTTTCTTTTAAGAATAAATAAAAGACCTAACATTTGCTTGATTTTTTATCAATTACTATTTACCTGTTACCATATCTTTTTTTACCTTTTGTGGGCTCTTCTAAAAGTGGTTTTTTATCTGATTAACAATTTGATCAAAAATTGGAAAATAGTTTTATCAATTATTTGCGTCCACAATGGTTTTACATAGTAAAGTTTTTGGTATCCTCTTATTATCTATAGTATACTGTATACACATGATATACAAGCAACATGTATAATAGTCTTCAATATTCAAGGTACAATGTTTTAATGATTAATAAAATTTCAATGAAAATTTATATACAATTACTATCAATAAAGAAGGTGTAATCCATGTCATCACCAATAATTGAAGAAAAAACTCCCAAAGGTTATGTTTTTAAAATAAATACTGTAAAAAGGCAATATGTATTATTTAATCAAAAAGGAGAAATCATCTATTCTGACGAAAACAAAACAAAACCATTCCACTCTATGAAAACAATTGTATTTATTGGTATCTACCCTGGTGATGCAGCAATAAAGCAACCATATCAGCTTTTTAAGATACAAAACACTTCAATAATTATTCCCTATATGTTTGAAAATAATACACGGCACTACATCTTTATTCCATGCGATAGCTATCTTGATGTGATACCCTGTATGGTAGAATACGCTAATGATATTGCATCATTCATCAGTTTTGTAAAAAAGGGGATTATACCAGACTTCATCATCATAAATAGTGAATTGAGCAATGATGATAATGCCATGATACAATCTCTTTGCCCATCGTCTCATGTTGAAATTGCAGGCAAATCTGTTGAACCACCAAATAATGATCCAAAACGTGCTGCAGATGCCGGCAATATCGATATTAATCTTTTATCAAATAATCCTGTATTTTTAGCGCGTGTCCATTTACGTAATTTAGATTTACCTCGGGTAAAACAGATTCTACTTGATATGGACCTTTCGGAATCTGATGCACAATATATCATCGCATTTTTAAATACAATGCTTCAGCATTCACAAAAAGAAGAGTTGCATAAGCACCTTGAAAAACTTAATGAATTAAAACGGGCTTATGAATTTTATTTTTATTGTATAGCTCATGATGACCAGAATGTAAAACAACTCATAGAAAAAGCTGATAAAAAAGATCTCGTCACATTCCAGACATTAATACAAAAGGTAAAATTGCTTTTTCCAACAAAAGAAGAAAATTTACGGTTTGTTGATTTTGAAAATTATATCTGGGAAAAAAACAATGAACGTTAAAAAATTACTATCGCACATAGTTATATTACTCTTTTTTTCCGTATCCTATGCACAGCAGCCAATTAGAGTATATTTTACCAATCCTGACAGCAATGGAACAATAACACCAATACAAAAAGCATTGATACATAGCATCAACAATGCATCGCTGTCAATCTATGCTGCCCTCTATGAGCTATCAGATCCGCTCATTATTGACGCATTATGCAACGCAAAACAACGTGGCATTGACGTCAGGCTTGTTCTGGAATCTGACAGGTTGAGCAGTACAGTAAAAACAAAACTGGAAGCTTTTGCAATACCCATACGGCTGGATAACCGCAAAGGATTTATGCACAACAAATTCTTTATTTTTGACAACAAAGCAGTCTGGACAGGGTCATACAATACTACTGAGCGCGAAGCAAAACTCAACAATAACAATGCTGTATACATTGACAATGAAGAATTAGCTTCAATCTATTTAGCCGAATTTAATGAAATGTTCCAGGATGGCATCTTTGGCAACAGAGGAGAAAACAATCCTTTGCCTTTTTTATTCAACAAATATTATGTTAAAATAGATGATATTAATATGAACGTTTACTTTTCTCCTGACGATGATATTGAACGTATTATTGTTAAGCGTCTTGAAAAAGCAAAAAAGTCAATTTACTTTATGGCGTTTTCATTTACAAGCGAAGCAATTGGTGAAGCAATTATCAATAAGCATTCACAAGGCATTACTGTTAAAGGTATCTTTGAAAAAAGAGATATAAAAAATGTCAACAGTCAGTACATTAAATTAAAGGTTGAAGGGCTGGATGTATACTACGATGCCAATCCCAATACCATGCATCACAAGGTAATCATCATTGATGACGAGCTGGTCATTACTGGTTCATATAATTTCTCAAAAAATGCTAAAAAACATAATGATGAAAATTGCATTATGATACAGTCATCCCGGATAGCTCAATTGTATGCAGAAGAGTTTAACAAACTATATACTCCAGCATATAATGCAGCCGGCAAAAAAAGGAAGTAATTCCATAAAAAGTACTTTACATATTCCCTATACTTAATTGTTATATATCACATTAAAACATACTATTATAATACAATTGAAGTTATAAGTATCATGAAGATAAAAAGTGCACTGGTCAACAGGTTTGTAGAACTTATAGAGGAAAATCATCAGGTTATCACTGAGCAGTTTATGAACAATTTATTGCGTAATCCTGATACCATAGCGTTCAGAAACATGGACCGACAGCTTGTATATGAATTTGCAGATAACCTGTATCGCGAACTTTCCAAATGGATTGCAAAAGATTACCCAAAAGAAGAGATTCTCAGGTTTTACCGAAAGGTTGGTCATGAACGTTTTGAACAGGGCATCCCTGTTTCCCAGGCATGCAAGTCATTGATATTACAAAAACGCCATTTATGGCTTTTTGTACTGGATAAGCTGTATGATGACACTACTGCATACAAGGAAGCATTGGTATTGAATAATCGTGTTGTTCTGTACTTTGACAGAGCGTCATTTGCCATGCTTCAAGGCTACGAAGACATGTTGTATCGTAAATTATAACGTTAATTTTTCTTTGCTTGCTATAAGCCTGGCAAGCACCCCCTCTAATTCGGCTTTTTTGTTTGTTTCCTTTTCTATAATCTTTTGTGGTGCTTTTTCCATAAATGTAGTATCATGTAACTTTTTTAGCACCTTATCAAGCTCGCTTTGCATACGGACAATCTCCTTATCAAGACGGGCTTTTTCTTTTTCTATATCAATCAGGTCTTTCAATGGCATAAAAATTTCACAGTTGGGGAGCACCGCACCTGCATCAGTTTTATCGGGTTTATAGCCGGGATTAAAGTCTACTGTTTCTAACTTTGCCAATAACTTTATATTGTGCTCCTGTTCCTGTAAACGTTGTTCAATCATTTTACCTGCCTTAATGACTACATGAGCTTTTTTATCGGGAGGAACATTCATCTCGCCGCGGATATTACGTATTCTATACACAACCTCTTTAAATAATTCAGCATCGTTATATTCGTTTTCAAAATTATGATCCTCATTGTATTGGGGCCATGGAGCAACCACTATTCTCCCTTCATTCGTTGTAATAGTACTCCATATCTCCTCTGTTATAAATGGCATAAAGGGATGTAATAATTTCAAATACTCATGCAAAACAAAATACAATACCTGTTTGGCGATAGCTCCGGTAATAGAACCAGCAACATAAATCCTTGGCTTTGAAAGTTCAATGTACCAATCACAGAACTCATGCCACCAGAAATCGTACAGCGTTTGAGCAGCATCATTGAAACGATATTCCTCCAATGCCCGGTTTGTTTTTTTAATAGTTTGATTGAGTGCATGCAGTATCCATTTATCAAAAAGCTCCAGTGAATTAATATCAAATGAAGCGGGGACAAAATCATCACCTAAATTCATAAGAATAAAGCGTGTGCTATTCCAGATTTTATTGCAAAATGCACTGTAGCCTTCAATACGCTTTTCCGACAGTATAATGTCTCTACCCTGGGCAGCAAAAATAGCCAGGGTAAACCTGAAAGCATCGGTGCCATATTTATCCATCATTATAAGCGGATCGATAACATTGCCACGTGATTTACTCATCTTCTGTCCCTGCTCATCGCGTACCAGTGCATGGATATAAACATCCTTGAAGGGTACATCATTCATAAACTTGCACCCCATCATTATCATGCGTGCCACCCAGAAAAAGATAATATCAAAACCTGTAACCAGCACGCTGGTGGGGTAAAATTTTGACAATGCCTTTGTCTTTTGGGGCCAGCCAAAGGTAGAAAAGGGCCACAGCCCTGAGGAAAACCATGTATCTAAAACATCTGGGTCCTGTTCGATATTTTTTGCATGACACATACTGCATTCCCCGGGATGTTCTAACTCAACCATGATATGTCCGCAATCCTGGCAATAAAATGCAGGAATGCGGTGCCCCCACCACAGTTGTCGGGAAATGCACCAGTCCTTGATATTATGCATCCATTCAAAATATACCTTTTCCCATTGCGCCGGAACAAATCGTATCCTGCCTTCTTCAACTACCTTTATAGCTTCGCGAGCCAGTGGTTTTGTTGAAACAAACCACTGTTTGGAAAGATACGGTTCAATAACAGTATGACAGCGGTAGCAATGTCCAACAGCATGGTTATGTTCCTCAACCTTTTCTAAAAGTCCGGCATCCTGTAGATCTCCCAGAACCTTCTGGCGAGCATCATACCGGTCAAGTCCCGTATACTTTCCGCCATTTTCATTGATAATTGCATTTTTATTAAAGATATTAATCTCTTCAAGGTTATGCCGTTTACCCATCTCAAAGTCATTGGGATCATGAGCAGGGGTTACTTTAACAAGTCCGGTACCAAAGGCGGGATCAACAAAATCATCAGCAATAATAGGGATGGGTCTTCCCATTAAAGGTAACATAACCTTTTTTCCAATCAGATGCGCATAACGGCTATCGCCAGGATTAACAGCAACAGCAGTATCACCCAGCATGGTTTCAGGCCGTGTTGTGGCAACGGTAATATAGCCATCACCATGTTCATAGGGATAGCGAATATAATACAGCTTACCTGCTAAATCCTTGTATTCAGTTTCAATATCACTTAACGCTGTCTCGCAACGCGGGCACCAGTTTATAATACGATATCCCTGATAAATTAATCCTTCCCTGTGCAATGCAACAAACACCGTACGGACTGCATGTGACAAACCTTCATCCAGGGTAAACCGTTCGCGTTCCCAGTCTAACGAACATCCCAGACGTTTAAGCTGCTCTTTTATCTGTCCACCAGAATGCTCTTTCCATTTCCAGACACGTTTTACAAATTCCTCTCTGCCTAAATCATATTTAGTTTTACCCTCTTTCAATAAAAGGCGTTCAACAACATTCTGTGTAGCAATCCCTGCATGGTCCATACCCGGCATCCAGCATGTGGCTTTCCCTTTCATCCTATGCCAGCGGATGAGTATGTCCTGCAATGTATTGTTTAACGCATGCCCCATGTGAAGGTTACCGGTTACATTCGGCGGCGGTATTACTATAGAATAGGCATCGCGGGGATCATTTTCATCACCGTGAAAAAGTCCTTCTTGTTCCCACACTGTATACCATGTAGACTCGGCAATCTTTGGATTATACGATGCATGTAATTCCATACTCCACCACCTGTAATCTATTCTGTTTTGCTGGTAGTTAATTATTCAGCAGTATATGTAGTGTCAATGAATTTTTTCAGATTACCATTTTCATGGTTTTGAAAATGACTTTTTTTGAAAATAACCTTCAAAAAGCTCTTTATCAATGGCAAGCAAACGACTGCGGATATCCAGCAAACTTTGCTGATCATAGTGCTGAAATTCATAATAATCCATCATCCACAGGTAGCGGTTAATCAAGCGGGGAATAATATTTGACTGCTCAACTCTATCCTTATTTAAAGTTTGATAGTTTTCTTCTAATCTTAGAATATCCTTCTTTAACTGTTCAAGCTGTGATGAATTGAGCTGTCGCTTAACATAAAATATATCATGTATAAATGCAACAATTGGTATCCATTCGCGGATATCCTTACAGTCAGGTTTTTTTTGTTTGGTTAACTCAACTGCCTCAATGATTGGTTTTGACGATAGCAATGGCAAATCAATCTCCTGTGGATTAAGTAAAAATGCTTCCCTGAAATAGAGCAATGATCGCGGGATATCGTTTGCATGATAGTAAGCCTCGGCTAAAAGCGACAATATGCATGCATTACTCTGGTACTGTGAGCGTGCATATTCCAGCACCTCAATGGTATGCTGATATTCAGCAATACGCACAAGGCAGGCACCTAATTGCATTAAAAGTTTCAGGTTATCAGTTGGATTTTCCCGATCATTGAATGCAGTGATATAGTGTTCAGAAGCAGTAAAAAAAACATAGCGCATTACCTTTTGATATGCTGTTGTATGAACTACATTTTTATCCCTGGCAAATACTTCAAATTCTTCCCACTGTTTCATCAAAAAATCTGCGGTTTCCTTTCCCTTTGACAATTCATCCAGGTTTTTTTTTCTTGAATCCCAGAACCGTGCAACACGATATGATTCAGCAAGTCCAGGATAGTCCGGATTTATTGTTAAAAGTTCATCCAGCTTTTTTACCGCCAGGTTAAAATCCCCTGATTCAATGAACATATACATTTCATTGGTTCCCTGGAGTAATGGATCATCCGAAAATGTTAATTGCCCGTTTTTATCCATAGTTACAATTCAGTAACGTCATACATTTTTTTTATATTAGAATTATGGGAAAAAATGATAATCTGCCGGGAATCTGCCCATTGTTGCATTACTTTTGTAAAATTATAGATTGCATCTTCATCCATTAAAACAAAAGGATCATCAATAATGAGCGGTAATTGTATCCGGGGTAATTGCTGCTGCAACATGGTGTATAATCCAAATACAACAGTGACATAGAGCAAATATTTAACTGATGCAGGCGCTGTACTATCAAAAGAAGTATATAACGCTTTTTTTATATATTCTTCATCAATATGTGGGAATTGGTCGCCTGTAAGTTCTGGATACATTGTTGTAACAGTATGCGTCAACACTGTTAGTGCATCATGGTAAAAACGCTCAACAGCATCATTAAAAGAGTCCTTAACGATTGTCATAACTCGTTTTTTTTCTTTGATAGCATATAACTCCTTTTCCAGGGTGTGTATTTCATTTTCAACTTCCAATTTATCATTGTTGAAATCAGCAATTTCTTCAGGAGTTTCTTTTAATTTATTTTGCAATGCTTGAATCATCATCTTTTTTTCATCACAATAATGTTGCACATCAGCTTTTGCAGCAATAGCTTCTTCAACAGTTTCAATATGCCCGCAATCAATATCCTGAATAAAAGAATCCATCTGACTTTTTATAAAAGCATAATTACTTTCTATTTTTTTCTTTTCTTGTTCAAGATCAGCTAATGATTTTTGCTCGTCTATTTCCATCTGTATGGTTAACAAATCAACCTGTTTTTCATTGTATTCGTTATACTCTTCAAAATATTGTAAAAGAAATTCATAAACTTCATCAATGGTAATACTATCAAGTAGAATATTATTCTGGTTTAGAAGCGTTTCCAATTTTATTTGATATTCTTCCTTCTGGTGTTGCAAGGATGCAGTCAATTTATTAATAGAATGTGTCATGATATAAATAATATAATAGCCAGCACTTGCAACCTGAATTCCTATAAGTATAGCTAACAATAACCACCTGTTCAATGCAATTGTATTAAACAGTGGCTTCAGGAATAAAAATAATATACCAAATGCAAACATTACATTTATAATTAAAAGATTTCGAGCACGTTTATGATTTTTAGTTTCATGATTAAATATGCAGGTTTCAATTTCTTCAGATACCGATTGTATCTGCCGGTATATAGTTTGCATTGCATGAATATTGTTTCTTTTTTCCTGGGAAAAATTTTTAAATTGCGGGTATTTTGCTGCAATGAGCTTTTCATATTTTTTTATTTTTTCTAATTTTTCTTTAAATGATACTATTTGTTGCTCTACGGCTTGCAACTGCTGTGTAACATTTTTTGCTGTATTAAGGATTTCAATATACTCATCCAGCAATTTTAATTTTTTTTTGAATATAGCTATCGCTTCATTATGCATCGTAATTTCATCGGTAAGCGCTTTGATTTCTGCAAGTGCCTTCTTTTGACGTTGCTCTTTAAGTTCAATGAGATCTAACTTTGTTTTACAATGTTTAATTTTATCCTGAATTTCATTTGCTATATGTTCATAATAATTTCCGGATTGATTTACCGTAGAAAAAAATATCTTTTTAAAAGAACAATAATACAATGACCTGTCTAACAAAAGAATGGATTTTATGCTTTCAGAAAAATTCTGCGCATAGTACTGGTTATCCAGTGGCGAAGGAATATATGACAATAATGAAAACGAAGCCTTATTGAAAAGGTCATGGAGCCTTTCAAGATGACTATCGCCACTAAAACTATTTGCTACAACCGGAAGCTGGAGCGATAGTTCTTTAGCACTGGTATCACCGTCGGTAGCAGTAAAAATTTTAACTTCTTTATTTCCTTTCCGCTGTATCGCAATATTTGTCAGATTAGATTGGATGGTAAATGTTGCAAACATCGTATCCCATTCATCAGCATCAATGTGGGATGGTTCATGCGGATAAAGCGTGTCTATGAAACTTTTTGCAATAAGCGTTTTACCGGAATTATTTTTACCATAAATAAAATGGGTATTATTATTAAAGTCAACTTGTTTATTTTCAGCAAAACCAATTTTTGATATGACACTTCGTAGCAGCTTCACAGCTCACCTTTAAATGAAGAACACATATTTTCAATATCATCTATAATTTCCTGCAGGTAGGGAGGGGATTCATTGGTAATTTTAGTATGTAACTCAGAATAAAAATAGCCGCGAAGCGATAGTTCCTGTTTATACCTATTACAGATAAATTGACTGGAAGGTTTAGAATGATCGTTTATCACCAGTTCAGCACATTTATTGCACAAGGCAGAAATTACTGTGGTATCAAATGAGCGCATACCTTCCAGTGTACATTGCAACACAATATTGGATTTATTATAGCGTTGTAAAATAGTTGATAGCTCATCCTGTGAATGAACAGTATCGCATTGTATTGTTACTGCTTCCATCTTTACCGAATTTACCGTTATACGCTTTATCTGATGAATTTCATTATTGTCAACGGTGATTGAGAGCACATATCTATCGCCTATCTCGTCAGGTGTTACAGCCTCAGGGCTGCCTGGATAAGCGCCGACTATCCTATTTTTAAATTTATACATTGAAAAATTATGGTGATGTCCCAGTGCATAAAAATCCAGCGGCATTGATTTTAATGACTTTACCGGAATCATACCGTAATTAGTGTTATTATCATCCCCCATGTCAACATGAAACACCCCGATATGGAATCCATCCGAACCTTCCTTGACGATATCATGCAATTGGTCGGCAATGAGCAATTTGGATCCATAACAATGAATAACCTCACCTCCAAATTCCAATAGAGTATGATAATCATCCCTATTATCATAGAAAGTTACTGTAGAAGGAATGGCAAGCACCCTGTCAGGATGGTCATTATTTGCTAACTCTGCATCACCTGGAACATAAATAATCTTTACCCCTTCATCAAGCAGCGCTTGCAATGAATTGATGATGAAGGAAAAAACAGGTGTATCAATAACATGAGCATGGAACAGATCGCCGGCAATAATAAACATGGTATGCTGACGAGCAAGCATACATATTTTATTAAATGTCATTTGACGTATGCTATCATCTATATATGGTGCAGCAGTATCAACACCAAAATGGATGTCTGACATTAATAGTATAGAAATCATTGCCTATATATCACTTAACAATAGAATGCAAGCTACATGCTATATAACGTTATACTCCCTATTCAATGAGGCAGAGTTTACAACTATATATATTACCATGATGATCATTTTATATTCCATTTCTGAAATATAATTGCAAAATACTGTACATCGGTCAAACATTATTTAAAAAAAATGATTGTATATTTATCATAAATTGTTGATAGTGTTATGAGGAGCATAGAAATGGAATAATCTCTTGATTGTTTCAAACAACGTAATCATGATGTAACTTAATGAGCATGAGAAATACTAACTACTATCATAGCGATACGTATTTGAAATAAATTATAACAGTAGTAAATTGCTTTAATTGCTTTAATTGCTTTATTGAAGAAAAAAATGGATAGCAAGGGCATACACAATATTGAAGACACAAAGATAGATGCAGTCTTTAAAACAGCTAATGGTATTGCGCGTATTGTTGGCAGGGATAAAGCTATTATCAATCTAAAAAATAAGATTAAACAGATAGCTAAATCAAAAGCAACCGTTATGATTCTTGGTGAAAGCGGAACAGGCAAAGAACTCATTGCACGTGCAATCCATGAAGAAAGCCAGAGAAAAAATGGACAATTTATCCCTGTTGATTGCAGCACATTGACCGAAACTATCATTGAATCAGAACTATTTGGACATATAAAGGGAGCGTTTACCGGAGCTGATAAAAATAAAAAAGGACTGATAGAAGAAGCTCATGGTGGTACTATATTTTTAGATGAAATTGGCAACCTTAAACCCAATATTCAAAGCAAGTTGCTTCGTTTTTTACAGGAAAGGGAGATCAAACCGGTTGGTTCAAGTAAAATCGTAAAGGTGGATGTTCGAATCATAAGTGCTACCAACATTAATGTGGAAGAAGAGATTGCACAGGGAAATTTCAGGGAAGATCTCTATTACCGATTATCCGGTATTGAGCTCACCATAGTACCGTTACGCCAGCGTATAGACGATATCCCGCTTTTAGTAGAGCATTTTATTGCCTTCTATTCCGGAGACCTTGATAAGGATATCCAAACTGCCAGCGCTGATGCTCTTGAGATTTTGATGAAACGTGAATGGAAAGGCAATGTACGGGAATTACAGCATATTATAGAGCATGCAACGATCATTGAAGAAACATCGGTGCTGTCAAAAGATACTATAATCCAGATTTTACCTGAATACAAACAATCCATTAACCATGAACTATCGCCATTAAACCTTGAAAAAGCCGTTGAAGCATTTGAAAAAAAACATATACAGTACGTGCTTAAACTATCGCACAATAACCGCTCAAAAACAGCAAAAACACTGGGTATAAGCAGAAGCGTTTTATACGAAAAATTAAAGAAGTATGGAATACACTAATTACTTGAGCAATATATCCAGATCATCAAGGTTAAAAGGCTTCATCAAAAAGAAAATATTTTGATCACTTATATGTTCATTTATAAAAGTAGTCATGTCATACCCGCTCATAACAAATACTGTCACTGCTGGATTAATACTTCTGATTTTGCTTAAAACATCTTTCCCGTTTATATCGGGCAAAATAAGATCAAGAAAAATACAATCAAACCGTTGCGGAGTATTTTGAATCATATCAATAGCACCTGTTCCGTTATTTGATACAGTAACAAAAACTCCTCTATCCTCAAAATATGAACGCAACAATAAGCATGTTTCATTATTATCATCAATCACCAATATCTTTTGATATCGCGGCTGCTTTATTATAGTAAGATCAGGTTCTTTTATAGCAGGTAAAACAATAGTTACCTTTGTCCCTTTTTCCATGCGCTCAATAGCTATATAACCTTCATGATTTTTTATATGTCCAAATGCAATCGACAATCCCATTCCTGAATGGTTTAATGCATCTTTTGTGGTAAAATACGGCTCAAACACTTTAGGAATAATTGACTCATCTATTCCTGATCCTGAATCGGATATTGTAACACGCACACACCGTACATATTTTTTCCTGATTTCCACAGGCAAAACCTCACTGCTGACATATTCAACATTAAGTGCTATTTCACCTCCATCACCTATTGCTTCAGCAGCATTCCGCAACACCTCAATGAACACCTGCCGCAACTGATTGACATCACCATATACCCTGTAATCGGATTCCTCAAATGCCTTTATAAGGTTTATCCTGCTATGTAAATTGGGCGTGGCACCTATTGCATACATAATCGGCGCACGTATATCAAGGTAGGTTGGATTAAAAAGGTGTCCCCGGGCAAAACCCAATAACTGGTTGGTAAGGGTAGCGGCTTTGCTGGCCGCTTCAAAAATCCTTACTGCGAAATAGCGGTTGGGATCATCCTGTGGAATCTTCCGTAATAAAATTTCAGTGAAGCCTGAAATACCTGCAAGGATATTATTAAATTCATGAGCTATCCCCCTGGCAAGCCTTCCAACACTTTCAAGCCGTTTTGTTTCCAGCGTTTCCTGTTCCCTTTTATGTTTTGCAGTTACATCCTCCAGCATTGCAACAAATCCTTCAGTATCCCCGGAGGAGCGGGTATAGGGGAACGCCTTACCGGCAAAGTAAAAGGTTACCTCTTCCCCTTTTATTGTCAGGGTGTGGGGAAAGCGTGGAACGTCCATTACCCTGCCGCGCAACACCTCCCTGAAAATGAGATCAATCCCATATTCCTGCATTTGTTTATCCTGCAAGACATTATAGCCGGGTATAAAATTATCAACCTGTTCCATCATTGCTCTGTAGGTAAGGTTTTGCCGTGTAACATTCCCTTCTTTATCAAACAGCACTATTATATACGGGGAATGCAGAAAAAGATTTTCAGAAAAATAAAACGTTTGCAGCATCTCTTCTTCTAATTTTTTCCGCTCGGTAATATCACGTATTACGGCATGAATACGGATAACATTTTCATTGTGCTTGATATAAATATTTTTTTGCTCAACCCAGATTATTATATTCTCTATTGTTTTTACCTCAAAGGTTATAGAGGGTATAAGTATCCCATCTTTTATATCACGCCAGAATTGTAGATATTTTTTTCTGTAACGAGGCAACAAAATACGGGCTAAATCCTTGAGCTTGTGCACCTTTTTTATTGAAAAACCCAGCCTTTCTATTGCACGTATGTTGGCATAGCGGATAACACCTGAAGGATAATCTACCGATAATACAAGATCCGGCAGATTGTCAATAAGCTCCTTCAGGCTCAAATCGCTGTTATATATAGTATCCATGTTGTTCATAGGTTAGCTGTTATAGACTACCTTTTCCATTGTATTGACAACCAGTGGAAAGCTTCCCTCTGGCATAAAATCATACATCATTGACATTCTGAGATACGCAGCAATTTTTGTCGTTCTGAGGGAGCATTAACACCCAAAGAATCTATTTGTTCAACGGCTACATTCTTTACTTTGACTTATATCAGCACAGGTAGATTAGCCTCAGAATGACACATCACAACACGATTCTTTGCTATTGCTCAGATTGACATAAAACACTATTCATGCTATACTATACTATACTCTATATTAATACATTGTCAATGTCAATAATTATTATATCATGCGATTAATCATACCAAATGATGGCATGAGCTGCTTTTGCAGTATTACTTTTTTTTGCAAGGGATTTTATGGGCAGAACGCTTATTGTGTTTGGGATACTTTTCATCATCATCGGGATTCTATTGCAACTGTCACCAAAATTATTTGGTAATTTGCCTGGTGATGTTGTATTTACCCGAGGCAGAGTAACGGTATACCTCCCATTTACCACTATGATTATTATCAGCGTTATACTTACTATTATTGCCAATGGTATTGCACGATTATTAAAATGATTGTATGAGTTATTCACTTTTTTACTAATTGCTATAGTAAAATAATTCTTGACGCATTATGTAAATTTTGCTTGTGTTCAATTTTCCATTCTATAATAGTAACAAAATAGTAACAATTATCTTTTTTACATCGCAGAGGGATGTTACAATGTCTAAGTATTCGTTGCAACAAGTTATTGAACGCTCAAAAGGGTGGCTTAAACACCCCTATAGCCGGATTGCCTTTATCATCTTTATTGCCATTTCACTATACCTGATTATTTCGGCGATAGTTGTTGTTGTATTGACCAAACCTGATAAGGAAGTTAAAATTCCTGATGTCGTTGACAAACGCTATTCAGATGTGCACAACAGTCTTATCCGTAAGGGATTAAAGCCCCACCTAAAATTTTATGATGTTCATGATATTGATAACGATATCATTTTACGACAGTATCCTGAACCAGGGGAGATAGTAACCGAAAATAGCACCATACGTCTATTGGTAAGTCGCAGCAACCTGACAATAGACATGCCAAGCGTAGTAGGGATGGAATTACCGTTTGCTCTCAACAAACTAAAAAATCTTCATCTGTATGATAAAACCATTTCACTACGAGTTGGTGTAATATCCTATATCCCTTCAGAAAAAACCGCTGATAATGTTGTCATAGATCAAAATCCAAAATCCGGTCAAAAGATCCCACTGGATAAAAAGGTTAATCTGTTAGTTTCAAGCGGCAGCGCAACACAGATGGTAATGCCCAGAGTAGCTGGGCAATCAATTGATTTGTGTTATGATCTTTTGATGTCAAAAAAGGTTGTGGTACAGTATGCTATAGTACCTACTAATGATATATCGCAAAGTGGTATTATTGCATCAGTAACACCTTCTGAAGGGCAACCGCTTACCCAGGGGCAGGTTGTAACACTGCACGTATACTATTATGCAATGAAAGACAAACCGTACTATGCCTATGAACGCCTGCAATACACCGTCCCCAATGATGAAGGTGAAGGTTTATACGAGGTTTACGTAAGCGATAATAAATCAAAACGTCTGTGCTTTTCACAGCAGTTGAAACCGGGTAACCACATTGATTGCGTATTCAACCGTACAGGCAATGCGCGAGTATATATCATGTGTAATAAAAAACAGGTAAAGGTGCTTAGCTTTGATGTCGAAGAATTTGACTGATACCGTATTACTGTCGCCTTCAATCATTGCTACTGACCTTTCATTGCTGGGTTCTACTGTATCATCGTTTGACAGCACTTCTATACATTTTTTGCATATCGACGTTATGGATGGTAATTTTGTTCCCAATGTCACCATCGGTCCTGGCTACATTCAAAACCTGAAACACCATACCAGCATACCACTTGATATACACCTGATGATTGCTCAACCGGAACTATCGCTTATACACTATAGTGAGTGTAATCCCTATTTTTTAACAATACACATGGAAAGTACCCGCCAACCAATACGATTGCTGCAACAGATAAAAAAGGCTGGAATAAAAGCCGGTTTAAGTATCAACCCCTCTACACCTGTTGCAATGTTGTTTGACATGATAGAATATGCTGATATGATATTGATTATGTCGGTTGAGCCGGGATTTTACGGGCAGAAGTTTATTCCCGCTTCATTAAAAAGAATTGAACAGCTTCATAATTTTATTAATGCTAACAATATGGATGTAGTCATTGAGGTTGATGGCGGTATCAATGAGGACACCATAGCAGACGTTGTTAAAGCAGGTGCCCGAATTATCGTTGCCGGCAGTGGCGTTTTTAATGCACATGATATCAATAAACAGGCAAAGGTTCTTATACAAAAAGCCTGTAAAGCCCTTAAATAATGGTAATAATTTTTGTGCTTGCAGTAGAATGTGCTAATACACTACTATATATTTCTATTGACAAAATATGCTTATAAAAAATAATCATCCAGTAGTTATTTCAAGTGTTTTGGGTGGCTACAATGCAGCCACCGACAAGGGTTATAAAATATAACCATCCACTAATTACTTCAGGAGGTAGATAGGTGGTAAAGATTCGATTGCAACGTGCGGGAACTAAGAAAAAACCATTTTACAAGGTTGTGGTGATTGATTCACGAAAGCGTCGTGATGGTGCTGTCATTGAAAGTCTTGGACATTATCAACCAATAGTGAAAGGTGATCAATTTGTAGTTGATAGAGACAAAGTTACTGAGTGGCTTAAAAAAGGCGCTCAACCAACGGAAACTATTGCAAAATTATTGAACAAAGCCGGAATTACAGGCTAATACGATTTTGATATGTGGAGGCAGTAACGATGAATTACAAGGAGCTTGTTGAGTATATGGTAAAATCGCTTGTTGATCATCCTGAACAGGTGGAAATCAAGGAGGTTGAAGGTGAAAAATCTACTATCCTTGAATTAAAGGTTACCAAGGAAGATATTGGCAAGGTTATTGGCAAGCATGGAAGGATTGCTCGTGCTATTAGAACCATATTAAATGCTTCGGCTACAAAAACAGGTAAAAGGATAGTTCTGGAAATACTTGATTGAGCAGTAAAGAATTTTTTCGTATTGGTGTTATCTCCGGCATCCGTGGTTTTGATGGGTGCCTTAAAGTTTTCATAATCACTGATTTTCCCGAGCGTTTTTCTGGCAGTTCACCAGTATATGTTAATATACATGGCCACTATAAAGCATTTGCCATAATTGATTTTACTATTGCAGCAAAGCATACAGGCTACTGTTATTTAGAAGGAATACATGATGATGTAGCCGCACAAGCGTTAAAGGGATGTGATATTTTTATAGACGCTGATGACGTCCAGTTGTATGATGACAATAGTTTTCATTATTCTGTTATAATAGGGTGTGTTGTTTATTATAACAATGAAAACTGGGGGACGGTTGTTGATATTATGCAAACAGGTGCAGCCGATGTACTGGTAATAAAAACGTACACCGGGAAGGAATATTTTATTCCTTTTGTTGAGAGTATGGTGAGCACACAACGACTTAACGAGCATATCCTTGAGATTTCCCCTATTGAAGGGTTGATCCAGTGAAGATCTTTAAAATTATAACGCTATTCCCCGATTTTTTCCAGAGTCCACTGAAATCAGGACTGTTAGGGAAAGCAATTGAAAAAGGTTTATGCCATATTGAATGTATCAATCTACGACAATGGGGTGAAGGGCAGTACAGGCAATGCGATGATTACCCCTACGGCGGCGGCAGCGGCATGGTGCTGATGCCCGTCCCTTTATTGAAAGCTATTGAATCATGTAAAGGTGACAGCAAGGTGCTCTACCCTTCACCATCGGGAACTGTTTTGAATCAGGATATGGTTAAAGAGCTTTTTCACCATGACAGCTTTCTTTTTATATGCGGTCAGTATGAGGGCATTGACCAGCGCGTCATCAACCGCTATGTTGATTATGAAATATCAATAGGCGATTATGTCCTTTCTGGTGGTGAATACGCAGCGCTGGTAATTATTGATGCTTTATGTCGTTATATCCCGGGATTCATGTCCAATCCCGAGTCACTATCGGATGAAAGTTTTGAAAATTATCTTTTAGAATATCCACAGTATACCCGACCTCGGGAAATTGACGGTATGTGTGTGCCGGATATTCTGATTAGCGGTGATCATGAAAAAATACGCAGATGGCGTTTAGAAAAGAGTATTGAAAAAACCAGGGCTACAAGGCCTGATCTCTATAGATTGTATATTGCAAAAAAAGATGAGGTGAAACAATGAAAGCAATACAATTAATTCAGAATGAATTAAGTAAAAGTTACCGTGATGTCAATTTTGAAGTGGGCGACACTGTTAAGGTCCACTATAAAATTATTGAAGGTGACAAAGAACGAATTCAGGTTTACGAAGGTGTGGTTATTGCAATTGATAATAAAGGCATAAGCAAAACTTTTACCGTGCGACGTATTTCCTATGATGTTGGCGTTGAAAGAATATTTCCCCTGCACTCACCACGAATTGACAAAATTGTTGTAATGCGCAAGGGGAAAAAACGCAGAGCAAAACTCTATTTTTTACGCGAGCGAACTGGTAAATCTGCAAAACTTAGAGAAGTACGTGTTCATAAAAAAGGGGTTGAAACTCCCACTACCCATGAGGCTATTGACGCTCAAAAGGAAAGCACAAAATCTAATGTATAAATAATAATTATACTATGGGTGAAAAACCTGATTTTGCATTAGAAGTTCATGAATATGAAAAAGGCTGTACAATAATAGGCGGCATTGATGAAGCAGGAAGAGGCTCTTTAGCGGGGCCTCTTGCTGTTTGTATGGTTATTTACCCCTGCCATCTTTTTGTTAAACCCCCCGATGATGTTATAGGTATTGTCAATGATTCAAAAAAATTATCTCCCAAAAAAAGATTGGCTGCAAAAGAAATAATTATTGCACATTGCCTGTGGTGGGAATGTGTTCTAATACCTCACGATATAATAGATGAAAAGAATATTAATGGTGCAACATATTATGCCATTGTACAGCTTTTACAAAACAATACCATGACACCTGATATGATTTTCATAGATGGTAATTTTTCGTTTCCACTGCCCATGCCATATCAATCAGTTATAAAAGGTGATAGCCTTTCGCTTACCATTGCATCAGCATCAATCATTGCGAAAGTAACCCGTGATGAATTTATGGATAAGCTTGATGCTGAATATCCTGCATATGGTTTTGCACATCACAAGGGATATGGCACCCGTGAACATGTACAGGCTATATATCACTATGGACCCTGCCCTGTTCACCGTAAAACCTATCAGCCTGTTGCAGGATTACTTGCAGGAGGATCAACACTTTTTAAATGAAAATTACCAATAACATTGTCACTGCAGGATTGACGCAAATCTCATCACTTGCGCTGAAAAGCGGACAGGTTGTTGTTGGCACAATAACCAGACGAATGGATACTACAACAGCGATGCTGCGTGTAGGAAGCCAGCTTTTTGAAACAAGCTTTGCAAAAGGATTGCCAAAGTCCAACCACATACTACTGCGGTATGATGCAATGCAGGGCAACCGATTTATATTTACCATGGTAGAGCCTGAAATAACAAAACACAACGATATATTGCTTGGAATCCCATCTAACTACAGGGCATTTTTACATGCCCTCAATACACTTGACGATATTACCATTTTTTCAATCCATAAAGCTTTGATGGCAAGCAACCTTTTGCATCCCCTTCGTTTTACCGCTATTGCACCACTGCTGCAGCGTTTATTGCAAAGGGGAATGTCAAATGAAACACTGCAAAAATTTTGTTACACTGTTTCAAAAGATTCTGGTATTAGTTTCATTATGCATTTACTACGAAATACTAACGATAATCTACCGGAACTTTCTGATGAAGAGATACAGGATGTTTTTTCAATGATGTCAAAAGAGGATATTGAAAGTTTACTCTATTATGCAAGCGATAGTTCAAGAAATAGCTATTCCATCCCTTTTTACGACAACAATGCATTTAACAATGCATATATTATTGCCGATAAGGATTTTGTATGCATAGATGTAACCTTTGAACATCTTGGTAAACTTAACATTAGCATCAGCAAACAAAAGGGGCTTTCTATAAAAATCTATTGTTTTAATGATGGTGCTTATAACGCTTTACAGCCTGCTATGCAACAACTATCGAAAACAATAGCAGAAGCTACAGGTAAAACTGCACAATGCGATTGTTTATTGCGCAAAGACTGGGAAGAAAAAATAATTGCATTAATTCACAGTATGTATATACACTACAGCATTGATTTTTCTGTATAAAGTAAATGTACTTTTGGGGAATAATATCATGGAAGATATTGCCGTAGCACTGGAATACGTAACCGAAGCCAAACTGCCTAAAATTATAGCCCGAGGAAAAGGCAGATTAGCTAAAACAATTCTTGACAAAGCTAAAGAACATAATATACCTGTTTATCAGGATACTGATTTAGCCACGGTCCTTTTGACCCTTGAAAGTTCATATATTCCTGAAGAGCTCTATAAAGCGGTTGCGATAGTTCTTGCATATTGTTATAACGTTAATGATCGTTTTAGACAAAAATTAAATTGAGTGTAGCAGGTACACCAATTTTTATATTTTTTAATATTTTGTACTTGATTACTTCAATTGAAACAATTACACCATTGATATGGTTCAGATGAGAAAAATACCATTAGATGAACTTAAACCTGGCATGAGGTTTGACAAACCTGTTTATATCGATAGCAATAATATGCTTGTAGCAGCCAATGTATCCATTAAGATAGATGATATAAAAAAGCTCATGCGCTGGGGAGTAAGCGAGGTTGAAACAGCAGGGACTCTGGTTTCCACGGAGCAGGAAATAAAAGCTGCAACAGCCCGCGCAACCATGACCGACAGCGACCAGGCAAGGAAAATAATTGATGAATATAACAAATTATTAACACAGCGTGTCCCACTCATTGAAATACACCGTGAAGCGTGCAAAGCAGTAGTGAACATCTCCAGCTCAATTAAAGCTGACGAACCATTTACCATTGATGAAATTGACGCTGCATTAAGCAAGATCATTGAAATAATGAAGAACTATCCCAATATATTCTTATTTTTATATGGATTGGAAGAAGGCAAAAACTATCTTGTAGTACATTCAGTTAATGTTACCTTTTATGCAATCTTAATTGGTATGGCATTAAAATATACACCAATCAAACTTCGTGAGCTTGGTTTAGGGACCATGCTTATTGATGCTGGCATGATTAAACTGCCAGCGTATATAATGCATAAACAATCTAACTTAACCGAGCATGAATTTAACCAGATAAAAACCCATCCACTGCATGGGTACAAGGCATTGCGACAGCTTGGTAAAATACCTGAAAAAAGCGCTCTTATCTGCCTGCAGCATCATGAACAATTTGATGGAAAAGGATATCCACGGGGGTTTAAAGGAACTCAGATTGATGAATACGCACGTATTGCCGCAATTGCTGATTCGTATGAAGCACAGATTGCAAATAGGGCATATCGTAAACGGATATTCTTCTATCAAGCAATGAAGAATCTGCTTTCAAGCGGTATCAATAAATTTGATCCGGTTATTTTGCGGGTATTTTTATCAAGGATGTCAGTATATCCCATTGGTTCAATAGTTGAGCTCAGTAATGGAACCATAGGGATAGTGATTGGTTCCGTTCCGCAAAAACCATTGCGTCCTATTATCAAGCTCATCATGGATCAAAATAAAAAGCGATTCACTGATACCATTATTGTCAACTTATTAGAGGAAAAAGCGCTGTATATTACCCGTGCACTTGATGAGGCTGAGATTGGTATCAATCTGTTTGAGGTTTTATAACGTATAGTATCATAAATAAACGTCAGTATGCATCACCATTACTTTTAATGAAACGTATCGCTATGGTTCATTCACTTATTTTTATTTTTATAAAAAAAAGCGGGATACCATGCAAACAAATAATCATGAGTATGGTTTAAAAGGTGAATTGGTAGCTAAAGATTTCATTGTTCATCAGGGCTTTAGCGTCATTGCACAAAATTTTCGTTATGGAAGATATGGCGAAATAGACATCATTGGACAAAAAGAAAATCTTCTGGTATTTTTTGAGATTAAGGCACGGCATACACAATCCTATGGCAATCCTCTGTATGCAATAACACAAAAAAAGAAAAAATCGTTACGAGCAGTAGCATCCTATTTTCTTGTGCAAAATCCAGTGTATAACAACAAAGAATATACCCTGCGCTTTGATTGTATTGCCATCCTTGGACAAACAATTGAGTGGATAAAGGATATTATCCGATAACATAAAAATTGTTATACCTACTTCCCGATATAAATACTTCCTCCGGCTAACCCATCAGTGAGTGCCGTCATTTTGTATATAGCCCCATTGCTTCAGCAGATCATTCATCTGTGATGAAACCGTTACCGCTTCGGATACCTTTTGCAAACCACTTTTACCGGGAGCACACCATGCTATTATTGCATCAGGGAATGCAGCAATAGCATCACTTTTAATAGTTTGCTGTAACAATGGATTGGTTGTATCAAAGATATATTCATTGCCATGTTTTGGTAACGCAATGCCACCATATCCCAGAAGAACAACAACACCGTCAGTGGTAATAAAATATTGTGTCCGCGCAGGAATTGTGGAAAAAATGAGTCTTTGACCTTTTTGAAGCTTAAAACGACAGCTCTGACGATTTGCCTGTTGCACCACACCTTCTGACTCCACCGTATAAAAATAACCTTCCTTTACAGCAATGCTCCCGGTAACATTTTTTTTAGCATAGAGTACATTGCCCGGCTGTTTAAAACGCAGTGCATACAGCTTCTTTTTCATGGCTGACACCTTTTCATCATCAATGCCTGCTATGTTATAGAGCTCATCAGGATCTTTCTGCAAATCATATAATTCATGGTATTCTGAAACCTGTTGCCCACCCCAGTGATATGGTTTAACCCCAAAGCCATAAAATTTTTCTACATATTTATATCCATCGGCTCTGACCCCATACATAAGCCTGCCCTCACAGTAAACAGGACGGTCCCCATGCTCTGACCCCTCAATGTACGGTAGTAAACTTATGCCCTGATAGCTCTGTGGAATGGGAATGCCTGCCAGCTCGCAAACAGTAGGAGCAATATCGATATTTCGCACCTGATAGGGAACAGATACCGCCGTAGTAAATTGTTTTTCAGGGAGTTTGATGATAAGTGGCACATGCATTTCCTCATCAAACAATGTTTGTCCGTGGGTAAATATAGATTTTTTGTCGGTATAGGGACTATGGCTATGCGCCTCATGAAAAACCTCACCGTGGTCAGTTGTTACAACGATGATGGTGTTATCGTAAAGTTTTAAACTTTTTAAAACAGCAATTATCCTGCCAATATAATCATCGGTATAGGCAACCTCGCCAAGATAGCGTCTAAACCATGGATGTACTCCTTTGATGCTCTTTCGCAATGGTTCCAGATACTGCGCAGGCGGGATATAAGCATTATGCGGCGCATTAAAATTTACAAAAAGAAAAAAAGGTTTATCCTTATTGTCAGCAAGCCACTGCTCAACCTCACTGGCAATATCCACTGTGTCCTCCCACTGTCGCTCATATTCTGACATATCATCAAATCCTACATCAACACCAACGCCCGAATGATCCAGAATAAAAGCGTTGTTGCCAATAGAACGCGTGATATAGTCATGATGCTTAAAAAGTACCGGAAGCGGCACTACACCGCTTTGCGTATAAAAATATTTTTTTTCCTGATTTGACACTTGAAAGTAATAGATATTAACTCCGGTAGTTGAGCCATACACTGAAGAGAGCATCGCAATCGTCGAAGGACGCGTCCAGTTAGCTACCACACAGTGATTGACAAATGCAGCGCCATCCTTTGCAAGCGCATCCATGTTAGGGGTGATAGCGTACTCTGGCACAATACAGTGCACTGCATCTGCTCTCAGTGCATCAACCGAGATAAACACAACATTGGGGATTGTTGTATTATCAGTGTGTTTAATCATTGCATTGGCAACAAAGCAGTACGCATAGTCTTCAGAATCACTCTGGAAGTTCAGTATCAGAACGGCATCGGAATAATTTTTTTCTATAGCAATTGCTATTGTTTTAAAGGGCACCGTTGACAGTGTATATTCACCTAACGTCATCTTTTTTTTGTGCGATAGTAACTGTACCATCAGCCTTCCCTTCCCCATTGAGGCACAGTCAAAAGTTAATTTCCCTTTTGTCCATGTAAGAGGAATGGCAACCTCAGCAGGATTATTATACTGAGCTGGTAAAACAAGTGCCCGTGTTGTCTTTGACCATTTTTTTTCCCTGTCAACTTCATACGCCATCTTAACGATATATGGTTTTTTTATCCACGGATCAACATAGATATCCCTGCCGTAAAGCCTTTGTAAAACGTTTACATCGTAGTGGATATCCATGCCCTTCTGCAACAAATCAGTGAGCACAGGTTTTTGAGAGCATGCTGTCAAAAGTATTGCTAAAAACAATGTTGTAAACAATCGTGTCATAATCGCAAACTGTATCCATTTATTGTATGCATCAAATCGATGTATAGAGTATTAATGCAACGATAATTTAAAAAAAGATTTTATCCGTACAATAAAAACTTTACAAAACAACTATCGCCCTTATAGTATGTATCATGATGTGGATATAAAAAATGAAAAAATATATAGTGTTTGTGATGGTTCTATGTATTGGCTGCAAAACGCAATTTGGGATAATCAATACTGTTGTATCAGAAAGCGGACAATCCATTGTATCTCATAATGCTGATGGGATTACCATTACCGTTGAACCTTTTACTGACGATACATGGTTTAGAATAGCTGAAAACAGTCAATTTATTGACAAAGCAAATATAGTACGCCTGCCAAAACTATTTTTTTTCCTCATATTGATTGAAAATAAAACTGAGACCCCTGCTATGATAAAGGATATAGTATTGAGGTATGACAACACAACAACTGCTGCCTTAACCACTGAAGAATTACAACTATCTCTTTCTTCGCCTGCTTATGAATGGATAAAGGTTGATGAGCTTACCGTACCCCGGCGCTTACTGTACTTCAACGGTACTATACAAAATATTGATTTTGCACACGATACTATCCCCTGTACCCTGCCATTTGTGCCCGCAGGCGATAGCCACATCAACATCATTGCATTTACCTGGATACCGGTTAACGTACGCAAATTTACCATTGTAGTAACAGCAATAACACCTGGTAGTAAAAAAATAGTTGAATGTAATTTCATACGAAATGAATATAGAACCAGAGGTAAACATTTTTTACAATGACCATACTTATGTACTATAAGGAGATAAACCATGAAATTTGACGAAAACGTCATCAACAAGGTATGCGAACTTTCCCGTTTAGAATTGACACCTCAGGAAAAGCAAGAATTTACCATGCAGTTAGAAGATATTATACGCTATGTTGAAAAAATCAACGAGCTTGATACCACCAATGTGCAACCCGCTGACCACATTGTACCCTTATCCAATGTATTCAGGGATGATACTGTTAATGAGTCGCTTCCTGTTCAGGAGGTGCAAAAAATTGCTCCACAGTTTGAAAAAAATCATTTTGTGGTACCACGTATTATTGAGGAGATGGAATGAACAGGCTTTTTATTGCGCTTCCTATTGATGAGGCAATCATACAAAATCTGCTGCCGGTACATGATGTACTTGGCAGCTTTGCCGATGTAGTAAAGGTTGTTGAACCGTCGCAGTATCATTTAACCTTAAAATTTATTGGCGAATGTGAAGGCAGTATTGCCCGCGCAATAGAACATGAATTCCCGCAGCTTTCACTTCCCATAATCCGGTTTGACTATACAGTAAAAGACATTGGGATGTTTCCCAACATCAAACATCCGGCAGTGATATGGACAGGTATACATACCGATGAAAGGGCACTATCACAGATGGTTACCAGTACGCAGATATTTGCAAAAAAATTTGGCATTAAGGAGGAAGTCCGCAGTTTTGTGCCTCATCTTACATTAGCGCGTATCCGGAAAGGAAGAAAGTTAACAGAAAAGATTAACGATACGCTACAACCATTCACCTCAATGGAGTTTGGCAGCGCAACATTTAACCGCATTGTACTGTTTTCCTCAAAGCTAACGCCACAGGGACCGGTATATACTCCATTACAGGAGATAAGGTTATAACAATAAAATTACTTCTTTACTGAGTGCTTTTACCTGTTCCCATGCAATGGTTTATATGGTGTCTACATGTAACACGTACTGTATTATTTACAGACAGCCATGTTCACTCATGAATATTGGCAAAACCTTAATCTCTGATTTATTAATTAATATAACCATTTTTAACCATTTTTAACAATGTTACAGCAGCACTATATTATTTTCTTTACAGTCTTTTACCATATCCTCAGGCCAGATGCTCGCCTGTATCTCGCCAATATGAGCCTTCCGTAAATAATACATACATAATCGTGACTGACCAATCCCACCACCCATTGAAAGCGGCAACTCACCCAAAATCAATCGTTTATGAAATAGCAAATTCAATCTGTCCTCGTTGTGGGATAGTTTAAGCTGTCGTATCAGAGCATCGCTATCCACACGAATACCCATTGATGAAAGTTCAAAAGCGCTTTCCAGAATAGGATTCCACACAAAAATATCGCCATTCAAGCCCCAATCATCATAATCCGGAGCTCTACCATCGTGCTTTGTACCATCTGATAATGCACCACCAATACCAATAATAAATACTGCCTTATGTTCTTGTACAATCATATCCTCGCGTTCTTGAGGCGATAGATTGGGATAGCGTTTCAGTAACTCTTCAGCATGAATACAGTAGATAGTTTCTGGCAGCATTGGTTTTATTTCAGGATATTCATGGTTTACATATAATTCAACACGTCGTATGACATCATATATCTTACGCACTACCTCTTTTAAATAATCGATGCTCCTCTGCTGTCTTGTAATTACCATCTCCCAGTCCCACTGGTCAACATACAGTGAATGTATATTATCCAGTATCTCATCAGCCCTTATGGCATTCATGTCGGTATAGATGCCGCATCCAACCTTTATGTTATAATCTGCCAGAGCCATTCGTTTCCATTTAGCCAGTGATTGTACAATTTCAGCTTGCTGGTTATTCAAATTTTTTATTGTAAAAGAAACTGGTTTTTCAACACCATTCAAATCATCATTTATACCCGTACCTTTCAATACAAATAAAGGTGCTGTCAATCGTATAAGATTAAGCTCAAATGCTAAATTAAGCTGAAAAAAATCTTTAATTTTTTTTATAGCTTTTTCAGTACTGTGAAGATCAAGGACTGGCTTATATCCTTCTGGTATATAATATCCTCGGGGCATTATCATCTCCTTTTAAGTATAATAAAATGTATTGAGCATATTTTTTATTGCAGTTAAACAATTGAACCATTGGACTCTATTGTATTAAAATTTTTGTCAAGATTAAATTTTTAAATTTTAGGGAAATACAAGTAAGTACACAATCAAAGCCATAGATGATAAAACAAAGGGTAAATGATGGCACTGCTCATGGTGAGCAACAGTTTTTATTTATTACCATCTATCGTAATAGTTCCTGCGCAATCACTCTATGGATTACATCTATTAACTCATTGATGGTATCATGCGAATAACCATCTGTTGGTATTGGATCACATATCACAACATCTATCGTGCCAGAATGAACAACAAGACTTCCCTTGGGCAATATCTGCCTGCTTCCTTTTACCACCACCGGCAATATGGGCATTGTACGTTCAATAGCTATGGTAAATCCGCCTTTTTTAAATTTTTGCAATCTGCCATCGTTTGAACGAGTACCCTCAGCAAATACCATAAGGCTTACATCCTGTGGCAATCTGCTAACAGCTTTGTTAATACTTGCTATAGCCCTATCCCTATTACCCCGGTCAATAAATACATTCTTAGAAGCATAAAGTGCCCAGCCAAACAATGGCATATACAGCAATTCTTTTTTTATAACCCATCTGAATTGAATTTTTAATGAAGTAACCAGTGCCAGTATATCATACTGTGACTGATGATTGCTTATAATGACATATTGAGTTCCTTTTTGTATCTTTTCCAGGCCATGAACTCTAACTTTTACACCTGTCACAATAAGCATTGTCCATGCCCATATCTTTGATATGGTAAACGCTAAATTACCTGTCACTGAAAATACTGCCGCTAATGTCATGGGAACAAACAGAACAACACTCATGAATGATGCCCAGAAAAAAAGCCAGATTATCTTAAAACAATTAATGAACTTTTCCATAAACAAGCCCCTATCACCTATACTTCAAACGTTAATCATAATAATCAAATTAATGACCATCAAAAAAAGTTATTGTCAAATAAAATATGCTATAAATGCTTATCTGGCTGGAATTTATGCAGGTGGACAACCAATCCATTTAATACATCTTTAAAATGAATAGTTTTGTATATACCGGCAATCCATACATTATGTTTTACTATTGACATTTCCTGACTGCATCGTGTATTTTGAGTAGAATTGTATAAATAAAAAAATAAACTTATGGAATTATTGAAAAAGGTATGCTATTATAGTATTTTACTATTTTAGAGCGGAGGTAATTATGGGCACTATTCTTGAAGTAAATGACGCTAATTTTAACACAGAGGTGTTAGAATGTGCCGGTAAAGTGCTGGTTGATTTCTGGGCTCCATGGTGTGGTCCCTGCCGCATGCAAACGCCAATACTGGAAAAATTAGCACAGGATCCCGAAACAAAAACAAAGATTGTAAAAGTAAATACCGATAACAATCCTGAAACAGCCCAGCGGTATGGTATATCTTCTATCCCAACACTTATACTTTTTGATAATGGCAAAGAGATAGAGCGCATGATTGGCGTACAGCCTGAAAACACTTTAAAGAAAAAACTTTCATAAACAATGCGTGCTGTTATACAGCGTGTTTTACAGGCTTCTGTGGAAGTTGATGGTAATAGCATAGCATCCATCAATAATGGGTTGGCAGTACTTGCAGGATTTTCACCATCAGACACATCAAAAGATTTAGAATATATCTGTCAAAAAATTATAGGCATCCGAATTTTTGATAATGCCAGCTCCTTTATGAACCTGTCATTATCTGATGTTCACGGTGGGCTTTTACTTATCCCCCAATTTACACTTTACGGTGATGCCCGCAAAGGACGCCGCCCTTCATTTTCCAGCGCCATGAAACCTGAAACAGCATCAGAATATTTTGATTCGTTTGTAGCAATGTGTAAAGCAGCATATCCCCATGTTGCAACCGGCAAATTTAAAGCTCATATGAAGGTTATGCTTGTTAACGATGGTCCGGTAACCATACTTTTAGATAGCTCAAAATTATTTTGAATCTATGGTAAATCTTTTTTACGTTGCTGTAATATCTCAAGCTGATTCAGAATCTGTTGTAAATCATTGTTATCGGGATGTCTGGCATAAACCCTTTTAACACCAGCAATTACCTTTGCCATCTGGAATCGTTCTTTTGTATAGATACTATCGGCTGTCCTTGCCTGTGAATAATAATAATAGGCACGTGAAAACTTCAAAAGGTGAAAACAAACAATAGCCATATTGGTTAAGGCTTTTACATAGTGAGGATCAATAGCAAGCGCTATTTGCAGCATATCCATGGCATCCTCATACCTTCCCATGTTCATCCATGCAACAGCACAGTTGTTGTAGTAAAATTTATTGGCAGGATTTAATTGTATTGCATCAATAAAATATTCAGAGGCTTTCTGATAATTACCTGACTCTAAACAATATAAGCCTGCGCCATTGCACTGGCTGGCAGCTGCATTATTATTCCGGGCGATAGCTCCTGAAGCTAATGCTATGCTAACCATCAGCAACACTGTGACATATACCTTCTTCATCGCATCCCCTTTGCTTTTAAAACGGATATATATATTATAGATTATGTAATAAAAAAATATAAAATAATACAAGACTATTTTTTTCAATTATTAATATTAATTTTATTGCACAGGTTATAATTTTTCTTTTTTATCTTGCAGTATTTTTATTATTATTAATTATGTCATCGTCATACTACAATCCGTTTGATTACACAATATGGACTTACTACAAAAACTTAACGAAGAACAATATAATGCCGTTACGTATAGTGATGGCCCGCTGTTAATCCTGGCAGGAGCTGGTTCGGGCAAAACACGGGTCATTACTTACCGGATAGCTCATTTAATAAAAGCTAAAGGCATACCACCCTATGCCATTGTTGCAGTAACCTTCACCAATAAAGCTGCTGAAGAGATGCGCAATCGTATCAAAGGGCTGATAGGTCCTATTGGCGAAAGTGTTATGATTAAGACCTTCCACTCATTAGCAGTGTATATACTGCGGCGCCATGGAGATGCAATAGGCATTACTCCCAATTTTACCATATATGACAGTCGTGACCAGGAATCGCTGATTAAAGATTTATTACGTGATATGCACATAGACCCAAAAGCGGTAAAACCCGCGATGATTGCCGAAAAAATTTCAAGCATAAAGGAAAGCAGCCATTACATACAGGGTGGCGATATAACATTGCTATTGCCAAAATATCATTCATTCAACTTTCAGGAGATATTTACCAGCTATCAGCAAAAATTGAAACATGCCAATGCTCTGGATTTCAGTGACCTTTTAATCTATACAGTGCAGTTGCTGCGCAACAGCCAGGTGCTTACAACATTACAATCGCGCTGGCGATACTTTATGGTTGATGAGTATCAGGATACCAACTTTGCGCAGTATCTCATTGCTAAATACCTGGCATCACAAACAAAAAATATATGTGTGGTGGGTGACGATGACCAGTCAATCTACTCATGGCGCGGGGCTGACATTCGCAATATCTTAAACTTTGAGAAAGACTATCCTGATGCAACGGTAATTACCCTCCACAGAAACTATCGCTCAACCGCCCCTATTTTGCAAGCAGCTTCATACGTTATTAAAAATAATTACAGGCGCAAAGACAAAAAGCTTACCGCACATCGCGGTGATGGGGAACCTATCACCGTATGCACCGCTAATAATGAATACGGAGAAGCTGAGTATGTTATCAACACTATTGCCAGTTTAAAGCATACTGAACATTACTCCAACAGGGATTTTGCAATATTTTACCGTACCAACGCACAATCGCGTATATTTGAGGAACACTGCAGAAGAGAGAATTTACCCTACATTGTTGTTGGCAGTGTTAAATTTTACGAGCGAAAAGAAATTAAGGATATCCTTGCATATATGCGGTTTATTGCAAATACTGATGACACGGTATCACTGCTTCGCATTATCAATACACCATCGCGTGGCATTGGAGCTTCCACAATTGAAAAGTTGCGCGATGCTGCTTATGTTCATACTACTTCTGAATGGAACATCATTGCCAACAACCAGAACTATTCATATAAACTATCGCCCGCACTACATTCTTTTAAAGAACTTATGCAGAAATTAATTGACAGGGTTAATGATATCCCGGCTCATTACAGGCTTTCGGAAATATGCATAAGCATCCTTAACGATACGCAGTATAAAAGTACGCTGGAAAGTGAAAATTCAATTGAAGCACGGGGAAGGCTTGAAAATATCGATGCATTTGTTAACAGCATTGTTGAATATGAGCACCTCCATCCTGAAGCAACACTGTTTGAATTTTTACAGGACATTTCACTGCTTTCACCTGCTGACGAAACCAATGCATCCGCTCCAGAGGGAAACAACGCCATTACTCTTATGACTGTTCATAACGCGAAGGGATTGGAATTCCCTGTAGTTTTTTTAACAGGGATGGAAGAGGGGTTGTTCCCTCATGCCAATGCAATTGACAGCGATGAAGGGATAGAAGAAGAGCGACGATTGTGCTATGTAGGTATAACACGTGCAAAAGACCGTTTGTTTATAACCAGCGCCGAATTGCGGAGAAGCTGGGGAACAACACAGTTTAAAGAAGCATCGCGTTTTATAAGCGAGCTCCCACCAGCATTATGCCAGTTCCACCATTATAGCTCATCATACAATAATTGGGATATGCCAAAAACAAACAACCACAACAACTATCGCAATAACGATAATTACACTACCACAGCTTTACATAATAACGACTCTCAATATACAGTAAACCAGAGGGTTAAGCACCCTTCATTTGGTGTAGGAAAAATTACTGCTATACAGGGAAAGGGTGATAATGTTAAACTGACCATACAATTTCTCAATGGTTTTACCAAAACATTTCTGGAAAAGTATACCCCCCTTGAACCATTGTCATGATTTTTTTCTTGACAATTTATGGTCAAGAATACATGAATTATAAGCAAAAGAATACTTCCAAAGGTGTGGATTATGGAAAAAACTCATCGGGTATCGTCAAAAATAATAAGCAATATCCCCGTATTGATTTTAGAAGGAGATATAACCTCTGAGGCTGATGCTGATATTATGAATGAATACCGGCAATTGAAAGAAAAACAGGCGCCATTCTATTGTATTATTGATTTTACCAAAACAAAGTACATCAATTCTGCCGGGATTGCAATTTTAATAAATATCATACAGGATTTTGGTGACTTTGGCGGTAAGGTAATATTTACCGGATTATCACCACATTTTAACAAGGTTATGAATATTGTGGGGATTACTGATTTTGTTACTCTTTATGCAACCAATGAAGATGCTCTGAAAAATATATAGCCTTGCCATGGGCAAACTCCACATAATAAATAGACTACATAACCATAGCAGTATATGCTTTCTCTAATTCTTCCAGCGTGTACACCTTTTTTGCATCAGGAAGCGAAGCTAAAAATATCTTTCCATACGCCTTCGTTACGATGCGCGAATCAAGAATAGCAACAACTCCTTTATCGGTTGATTTGCGTATAAGCCTGCCAAACCCCTGTTTTAATAACAGCACCGCATACGGCAGTTGATACTTCATGAAGGGATTGCCTCCCTCTTTTTGTATCTTCTCTATCTTTGCCTGCACAACAGGACTATCAGGAGTTTCAAATGGCAGTTTCATGATGATAACCGCACGCACCAGATCACCCGGCAAATCAATCCCCTGCCAGAATGAATGTGTCCCAAAAAGAATCCCATTACTGCATGTGATATACTCATGTAATATCGTAGACGCATTGACACGATGTTGCGAAAAAATTTCATAGGGAATTGTAGTATGCATTTTTTCATATACCCTGGTAAGCATGGTATATGATGTAAATAGCACAAGGCAGCGCCCCTTTACCATATTGACAATAAACGTAAGCCTTGCCACAGAAGCATCAATAAATTCTTCACTGTTTGGATCTATGTCATTGGTATCAATAAACAGAACTGACTGTGTCGTAAAATTAAAGGGCGACGATAAAATTAAGGTATTTGCATTATCACATCCAATACTTTGTTTAAAATAGTCAAATGAATTGTTGACGCTCAACGTTCCCGAAACAAAACAACAATGGTCATAATAATCAGCAACCTCTTTATGTATTATCGAGGCAACATCCAGCGGCTGCCCACAAATGAAAATATTAACCTGTGAATTTTTTTCTTTTTCCAGCCAGTACACATACTTTTCTTCATCCATAAATACAGCCATCCCCAGATCATGCCATGTGTCCATTATTGCTGTTTTATGATATTCATATTCTAATCGTAAATCCTCATCCATTGTTTCTGGTTCAGCTTTTTCAAATAACCGTAAAACCTCCTCAAGAGCTTTGAGCAAGGGAAGACATTCCGCAAGGGGGTTCCGCAATCGCAGTGTTTGTAAATTTTTTATAATGTCATTGAGTATTTTTTTAGATAGTTGAATCTGACGCAGTGCATTGTCAAAAACTTCCATTGCTTCACTAATCATATCATACGTTAAAACCCTTTCAATTAATGCACCCCCTTTTCTGCGTCTGACAATGTGCTCCAAAGTTTCTTTGAGCACATCAGTATTAATTGCAAATCCCAGTTGATTAGAAGCAATCCGTTCAATGGAATGCGCTTCATCAAACACCACAACCTTAAAATCCGGCACCAATGACTTTGAAGCAGCAATATTGGAGAAAAAAAGATAATGATTCATAACAAGGATGTTTGCTTCCTGCCAGTTTTTTTTAGCTAAAATATATGAACATCTATTTTTATATTTACATGTATGAATAGGGCATAGCTGTGATTCTCGACAGATAGTATGCCACAAGGATTCACTTGCCATAATATCAAACCGCGTCAGCGCAGGTTGCTTTGTTACTACTTCATGTACACGGTATATCTCTTTTTCCTTACTTTTGTCAAAACTTCCCGTATCGATTGCATTCTGCAAACGGCGATAGCAGGGATAATTGTTGCTGCCTAAACACAGGGCATAGGTAAGAGAAGTACCTGTTATATCGCGTATGGTATTGGCAATGATGGGTAAATCGTTAAGCATTAATTGCTGCTGCAAAGCTTTTGTTTCGGTAACTATCGCCACTTTAACGTTTTCATACATTGCAAAAAGAGCAGCAGGTAAAAGATATCCTAACGTTTTACCAGTACCTGTACCTGCCTCAATGATACAATGCTTTTCATCGTACCATGCGGCGATTATTGCATCAGCCATCTGTTCCTGAATTGCGCGGTACTCATAATCAGGAATATAGTTCAAAAGCACGCCGTCAGTAAATACAGTATGTATAATTTCATTAATGTCCATAAACAACTATGTATGTATTTAATTAATTGAGGTAATGTATATAACTGGGATATTTTATGTCTATTAAAAAATAAACGATGGATATTTATCAACAAGACCGGCTGCGTATGCCCATATCCGCGCAGCATACCGCATGTACCGATACATGAAATCAAACAATAGTGTTGGCCAGTGCTTTATTGCCACAATTGACATTAATCCTATAGGAACAAGTAACAAAACTCCCATTGTTAAAATAATATACAGCAACAGATGAGGCAACAATGCTATGATAATGCCAATCAATGAAATGCGCAATAATGCCAGAAGCCTCGACGGAGATGATGGGTACACTACATCAAGCTGCAGGCTATGTTCAACCAATGGACGTCCTGCATATACCGGACGGTCTTCGGTTATCTGTGCAGCACAGGCTACAATAGATAACCAATATCGCAATGTGTTTTGCTGTATATCGGCAAAATCATCAATAAATTGTCCGGTAAACAGTATAACAACCCAATTAAAAAATCCCAATACCATGGAAACAATGCTATACACTGCACACACAAGGATATGGGGAAGTAATGATAAAAGATAAACAACAAGAAGTCGTAGAATTGCATTTGACCTTGAATACGACAATGAGTAATCAATAGTTAAATTTACAAAACCAGCAGGTACGGAATCAAAGTCTTCATTTTCTGCATGGTGATATTCAGCTTTTTGCTGTTCAACTTCACCAGCTCCCATCTCGTATTTATCAAGATCAACCTCGGGCAATTCCATTTCATCTTTGATAGCATACGTATCAAAATTTTCCTCACTGGCTATTATCGTTTCAAGCTCGGATTCGGTAAGTTCTTTATGGAGATCATCGGCAGTTAATCCTGGTTCTATCTCATCAAGTGAAAGTTTTAGTTCCTCTTCTTCTTCAATGGTTTCCTTTTTTTGTTCTTCAATTAATTCATCTATAGTGATGCCTGCATCTTCAAGCGTTAATTTTTCATCTTCATCAATGATCTGTTCACCCGGCAAGGTTTCCGCATGTTCATCAAGCTGAATATCAAGTGAATCCAGATCAAGAGTAATATCATCAAGCTTTTCTTTTTCTTTTCCCATCGGAGAAATGGTTGTTTTTGGTTTACGAGCAGGCTCTTCTGACACAAGTATATCATCAAATCCAATCTCTTCCTCGGGCAACTCTCCTTTTTCAAGAATATCTGGTTCAGTCAAAGGCATTTCAGCCTGTTCAATTACAGTAGATTCTTCGATTGGTATATCAAGGGTGTCAAGATCAATAGTAATGCTTTCATCAAGGTCTTTTTCTTTAGAAAAGATCTCATCTGATTTAATGTCGCCTTCAAGCACTATATCCGACTCCAGCACTTCCTGTGAAATATTCAAATCATCAGTAGCACGTGCTAATTCCTCAGCAGAAAAATCAGACAAATCAATGCTTTCACTTTCTATGGGAGCAAATGCATCTGTCTCTTTTTTTATTTTTGAAGTTTTATCAAAATCTTCAAATTTTTCTATATCAGCCAGCAAATCATCATCAGTTTGAGCAATGGTATCTTCAGAAAATCTTTTAGCACTACCCCTTTCGTCAATGAGTGTATCAACAGGTTCATTTATTGTATGTGGTTTGCCAGTATCTTGAGCCAGCATCATATCATCAAAGCTTGCATCATAACCCTCTGCACGATTATCAACAATAACATGAGCCTTGCATTTGGGACATGTAAATGCAAACCGTTTATTTTGCACCTTTTCATCATCAACCTGATAGGCTGAATTACATTCGCTGCATCGTACAATCATTGATTGCTCCTGATGGTTTATTGACTGGTAAAGTAACGCTCATTAATATTATGCTGAATAATCAAAAACCCTATAGGTAAAAACAAAATCATATACCATGGCATCTGCCTGTCATTAAGCATCTCAGATTTCTGCATATATTTTATGGTAATATAGACAAGCCATATCCCTGCTGTTAAAATAATCAGTAAAATGTTTGTTACAGGGTTGTCATAAAATATCCTGCTCACCCTGGCAATCCACCAGAAATAATAAATCCCTGCCGTACACAGTATTAAAACAAAGAGCACAACCAGATTATACTCAGGGATATATTCAAAAGCATTTTTTGACTGCATAAAAACTCCCTTTTTAACTTTTACTGTCATACAGAATACAGTTATAGTAAAATAACTAAAATCATGCAACAAAAAAAGTCTAAAAGTATCTATATATAATTTACGGTAAAATAGTGAAAAAATCTTAATAATTATTCAATATTCATACATTAAAATAACGTTTACCCTAAAATAGTTATCTATGGTATAGCAACAAAAAGAAACGATATACATCATACCAGTTATATCCTCCTGATTTCACCTTCACAATTACTAAAATATAGAAAAATTCTTGTCATTTTTATCATAACAGTATAATAGGTCTTAAAATTCAATTGTCTTTAATGAATCGTTAATAAATAATGAAGGAAATTTAATCGATACCATGCATATTCAGGAATTTAATTATTCAAATACAGCTCAACGCAGGATTTTATTGTTATCGTTATTCTTTTCAATAGTGACACTTTCATCGTATGCAATAATGAGTACGTTATTTCTTACCTCAATAGTACTCTATCAAGCGGTGTGGAAATACATCCTTACTCTTTCCCTTTCAGGCATTTTAACGGGTATCATCATTGGTACTATCATACATAAAAAAATTAGCTTTAGCAGGGTACTTTTAATACTATTACAAATAGTAATATCATGTTTGGCGATAGCTCCTGGTATTGCTTCTTACTTTGATAATGGCATTGAAACTATATATTTAGCCATCGCACAAAAATTTTCTCTATTGTTCTACTGTTTAATCTTTCTTCTTTTTACACTGGAGGGTATAAAATCCGCTTACTTTCTTAAAACATCTATTGGCGATTATATTGATAATAAAAATCCTGCTCTTTTTGCAATCAGTGTGGCGTTGTTTTCCATAGTTTTTTCCTTTTATCTTTCACTGTTACTATACAGTCATATGGAATATCTCTGGATTTATTTCCTTTTTCCTTTGCTATCATTAATTTTAATCATTTTTCTCAACCTGCCTTTTTGCCCGCCTACCATTATATCGCGCACAGCCATAACCAAACCAGATGATATTTCAACTCGCGATGATGTTCTTTTTACCTATAGCAATATTTCTATCATCAGCATATTCACAACTTTGATACTGATAACAATTTATTCCCGGCAAGGGATTTTTATAGCTACAACAATGTATACAATCAGCGCTATTATAGGTGGCTTTTTAATTGGAATGTTTCTATCTACATTGTTAAAAAAATATAATACCGTCTTTATTTATGGTGAAATGTTATATCCATTACTGTTTTTAACATTTATTATTATAAGTCATACAACATCTCATTCATTATATGGCAGTCTTTTAGCAGCAGCCCCATTCAGCATATTTGCAGGAATTACATTTGGTACATCGTTAAAACATATATTAATAAAAAACAATCACCCTGCACGGTATACCATCATTTTATTTTCATTTTTCCTTATACCCTTGCCAATAATTATTGCATTTATCTGGATAGAACTTACGTACTTCTGGTTCTTTGCTGTAACGTATATACTGTCACTCATTACCATAGTATTTCCCGGTTTATACCTATTGCAAAATTTCAAGCGCTCGGTTCCATCCATAATCTATTGTATTGTCAGTTTATTATTCATACCTGCTATCATCATTACCCATATATATTTTAAACTTCCGTTGAGCGATAGTCTTGTTAATGCATACAGCAGAGGATACGAAGATGTTGTTTCATCAAATTTCAACTCTTCTTTTATAACCAAACCGGGAGTAGCTTATATTAATGATTATGTAGCCTGCCGTATAACCGATGCAACCGCACGCGATCTGAAAAGATCCATAACATTTATATCACTGTTTGCGGACAATCACAACACTATTATCATTGATGGATATCACAAGTTTTTTACTAACAGCCTTTTCCATCTCCTGAATTCACCCATAGTGCTGGATTATATCTCCGACAGAATAGTAGATTATCAAAAACCAGCAATAAGCGATGTACATTTTGCAACCATACACACATCTATTATTCAGGGATTAAAACAAAAAAAAGGTTTGATAGTTGATATACCCAATACCTTTGATCATTATATGTATCCTTTCCGCTTTTCTGATGCCTACATCGCAATCATAAAAGAACATGTTGATAGCTACTACTTTACAATAATAGACATAACAAATATTGCACCAAACTATCTCTATGGTCTGACAAATGCCTTAAAAAAATATTTCCTCCATACAGTTGTGTTTGTATCCGGCAATCACCTGACAATAGGAGCAACCAATAATAGCAACGGATTTATCCTTGGTGCTTCTGATATTCAAAATTTAGAAACCCTGATACAAACAACTGAGGTGGCTAATCTTTTTGTTAATGCTGAGCATGCATTATCGTACATGGTATCAAATACCATTGAATTAATCATGCCACGCAATGGCGTCTTTACAACATTTGCGCTACCCATTACCAAACCAGCGCAACAACTATTCATCAATCCATTTGTTGAAAAGGTTATTACTACCAATGACGCCGTAGTACAGATCATTGATAACCAGTACTACTATGCTAACACTATTGGACTGCGCATGCTATATGCAAAACCTATTAATCAGCTCATTAAACAATCCGAATACTATGGATTACACCAACACTATGAGTCAGAGATGCAGACACTGATGCAACTACGCAGGATTGCTGAATATACCCCTCACCTGCGGCAGTATATAATAAACATCATTAGCTTTAAAGAAAAATTGTATGAAACCATTGCACTGGATTATGAAAAACAAAAACAATGGGACAGGGCTATTTCCCTTTACAATGCAATGTTAGCAGTTAATCCCAATAACTTTACCGCTAATTATCGCATTGGTATTATCAATGCAACCATTCAGAATTTAGAAAATGCATTTAAATATTTAAATAATGCAATGCGGATGGACCCCAATAACCCTGATGTACTGTATCAGTTAGGGATTCTTCTTGTATCACAGGGAAAATTTAATGAGGCATTGCAGTATCTTACACAAGCACATCAGATGAATATGGCTTCGGCATCTTTGTTTTTTAACATTGGTTTATGCTATGAATCACTAAAAAATTTAGAAGAAGCTAAACGATACTATGAAAAAGCAAAACTTATTGATCCCAACGATGCTACAATACAATCAAGTCTGGAAAGGGTTTCAGAACAAAAAGTACAGCAATCAAATCAAAACGCTGATACAAGAACCAACCAGATAGAAGAGGAAAAAGGTGAAAGTTTCCCATTGCCAATAAATCAATCTGCCTATGATGTCCGCCTCAAAGAAAACGAGCTGAAAGATCAGGATACATCCAAAATTCAACAATAACGTTATACTATATATGTGATATTTGCTATCGAGGTGTATTGGTATATTTTTTAGAGATAGAGAAAATTTGATAAGCAAATTTAAAAAATCGACAAATATGCTTTTAACGTCGCTGAAAGCATTTCAGGGGTTAGAATATTCTAACACTGTCTTCTTTACTTTTTTAATCATCTGTGCTGGATTATGCGGAATATATACTTCAATGTTATCTGAATACTGTATGCCAAATTTTTCAGTTTGCTCATGATCCGGCATTAAAATATCCAGAGTAAATCCCTTTATTGCACTGCCAGTATCAAGCGCCACATAATAGTTATTGTTATACTTTACTATTGAACCAAGCGGAATAATTGCTGGATCAACGGCAACAACATTGATAGTATTATCAAGCAATGCGGTTAGCTTAACTCCACCAACAGCAGCAGTATTGGTGTAATCAACAATGTTTGTACCGATAACACTTTTATTACAGCAGCTTCCCGGACAATAGGCGGTTATTTTCCAGGTAACACCCTGGTATTTTTTTTGTGTGTTCGATAGTTCTATCCATGGTTCATGCCTCAGCAATACATCACTCTGGTAGGTAAATGCCAGTAAAGCTAACCCGCTGAAGAATAGTATCCCTATAAATAATCGTTTCATAATTGATTTATTTTATACTATAATTATTCTATACAATTAATAATAATTATACTGCATTATAATGTTATTTCAAGACAACTTTTAGCATATCATCTACAAGTCAATCATTTTTTAATGTGACATAAAATAATGTTGACAAATTTGATTAATTGTTTTATGTAGTAGAGTCAATATATTGGCTTTATTTTTATTGCATAAAATAGCAATTCCTTTAAAAAAAGAGGTGCAATGTGATGATAGGGAATATTGCAACGCTGGTTATGTGTTTGGCAATGATACTTTTTTTCCGGCGTCTTGACCGTTCTAATCTGCGAATTACAAAACTTAAACGATATACATCCAAGGTTCTGGACGACTTCAAAAAATTAACGCAGGATGAGGAACACAAATTCAGTGATGCAACCATAGAGCTTGATATTATGTTAAAAAAAGCACAGGCGTTAAGTGCTCATCTCAATTCCTCAATCTCGGGCATAGAAGAAAAATTAAAAGGACTTGATATTGAAAAAACAAATTTAAAGAAGGTTGAAGAAGATTTAAAAGTTATTTCAAATGCAGCACGTGATGTAAACCAGCAAATAGAGTATATTGCAGCTTCACGGGCAAGCTTTGGTGATATTGCAAAAAAGATAAATTATTTATCTGAAAATCTTTCCAGATTGGAAAAAGATTCATCAACAATATTGCAAACCTTCAATGACAAAGTTAGAGAGCGTTCAAAAGAACTTTCTGAAGAAATATCTGAGCAAATAAATAAATTGCGCGACACAATTAATATTAAAGAAGAACGCATTCTTATTTCATCCCAGGAAAAGATTGATCTTTTGACAAGAAGCTTTACCGAGTCACTATCGCACATGGAACAAAACATTACTAATACCGGTGATGCAATTCTGGAAAACATCCACTTAAAGATTGACACAGTTACAAAATCTGTTGATTCAATAGAACAGCGTGTTGAAACAGCTGAGCGTCGCGTGTTTACCGACCTTAATCAGAAGATTGCAGCACTGGCTAAATCAATTGAAGATTTTGAACAGGATCTTGAGCAAATCAGGATATCGCAAAGCAGTGCAATGCGTAGAGACCTATCCGAAATAAGCGACCAGATACTTGAAATGAAATCATCCATCACTGAAGTGGAAAACAGCCTGTTTGCAGATTTAAAAGAAAAAGCCAACGATGTTAAAGCAGGCATAGCAGCATCGTTAAAAGAATTTAAAGATATGCGCGAAACATTAATAGACCAGGTTAACACCGATATTGAGAAGGTATATGATAAGCTTAGACAGATTGAACTGAATATTGATAATTCGAAGACTCAGCTTATTGCTTCATTTGAGGATGAGGTTAATAAAATACGAACTGCTTTTGACAACCTGAATATCCATGCCATATCAAAAAAAGATGAAATTGTAAAAGCAGCTCGCAAAGAAGCAGAGGATATTAAAACACGCATTGAGGAGTTTGGCGAAAAGTATATTGAAATGGAACAACATCTGGTTGATAAATCTGACGAGCAGCTTAAAAATCTGATGACAGAATATCAGACTATTGAACTGCGCTTACAAGGCGTAACCGACCAGGCATTACAGGCTGAACATCAGGTGCAGGCATCAATTGATGCAAAAATTTCTGAAGCAAAAAAAGAATTTGATGCAATGACCCAGCACATTAACAGCATGAAAGAAGAACTGCTTAATCTGGAAGAAAATCGTAAAATTTTTACCCGAACCGACGATATGCTTAAAACGGTGCAGACAGCATTATTTGAATTGAATACAATCTTAGCTAAATCTCAGGAAGAATCATCAAAGCTGGATGCATTTCTTGAGAAAGCAGAGTCAATAAAAGATTTACGACGGACTGTTGAACGTGAGCTAAAGGTGTTTGAAACCCGTAAAGAAAAATTAGAAACAGTTGAATCCCAGATAAAGGCTTTAATGGAATTGGCAGACATGATTTCATTAAAGGCGGATTCTTTACAGGATGGTATGCTGAAGGTGGACCAGTTCAACGCACGAATCGATGCACTGGCAAAAGTGTACAATGATCTTGAAAGCAGAATTCATGAATTGCAGGACTATGAAACAACTATCACCAAAAATCTTGAATCAGTCAATAAGGCTGACCTTATTATGAAATCCATTGAAACAAGGATTAAGACATTCCAATCTACTGTTGAAAAATCAGAAAAGAAAATAGAGCGCTTAACAGGATATTTACACAGTATTGAGGAAAACACATTGATATTAAAAACACGTGAACAGGAAATCCGCGAGGTTAAAGAGCATTTTTCCGAACTGGAAGGGCTGACGGCACATATTGAAGAGCGCATAAAACAGATTAATGCCATGTTCCAGAAACTGGAAGATATGCGTGATGAGATAAGTCAGACTGATGGACGATTGCAGCTTATGTTTTTGGAAACTGATAAGCGTATGAAGCAATTTTCTGACTTTTTGAAGGCAATTGATTCTAATTCCACCATCGGAAAAGAGATGAAAGGTATTCCCAACGTTCAAATAAATGAGCGATTAATAAAAACAGTACGGGAACTATCAAACAAAGGTTGGAGCTCAGAGGAGATTTCCAATAAATTATTGATTGACGAAAATGCTGTACGATTAATTATCAATACATCTTCTTTGTAAGATTCTGGTTTACCATAGACACATCCATCCCTGATAGCAGATGCGTGGTGAACACAAGCGCTTACATGCTGCAGCAAAGAATTAATGCATACGATCGTCCTTAATCTTTTCGGCTACATACACATCTTTCTGACTTTCGTATAACTCTCTAAAAACAGCTAACGATGCAGGACATTTACTTTGTTGTTTGCAATCATTCATCTTTTTTAACCTTTTAGTTATTCATCTACTAGTAGTAAGTTTCTTTGGCATCTCCCAACTCCCACCCCCCCCCACCAGTATATTCCACCCACTACACTATTTTGCATAACCTTCCGCTATCTGTTGTTACTGAGTTTTGTCTTTTATCTTTTCCCGTATCTGTAGCATTATCTCTTCATCGGAAAGTTTTTTCCTTAAAACTATCCTGTATTTAACATCAAATTTAGTAGGTTCAACGCTTTTATCCGGAAATGAAAAAGTCCAGCGCTGGAGGTCCTCTATCATTAAATTGTCAAGCTCCACCAGAAAAGTTAACTGCGTTGGCCGTATCTTCATGATGCCACCCGAATCGGGGAAAAGCCACACCGTTGCAATACCCTCCCTTGCTTCATCTATTTGATTATATTGTGCTATCTCTTCAAGAATATATTTATCACCACTTTCATCAGCAATTCGCTCAATCTTGCCTTTAAAGTTAACCTGAACAACCGTGTAGCTTTCAGGGGTTATAAGGACCCTGAAGGCTTCCTGCCCCGTTGTTTGCTCAAGGAATTTTTGATTATCGAAAGCAAACGGGTCTCCTTCTTGTTTTTGTTCGATAGTTGTTGTGCAACCTGCCATCATCATTACAATGAAAACGGCACATAGTAACTTTTTCATAATATCTCCATAAATCTTTTCAGCTTACTTGACAAAATAGAGCAACTGTACTACCGTGACATCACTGTATAAAAAATTATTATATCACCTATTGTGTACGCTCATTACAAATGAAAAAGATTTTTTAGTAATACACCAAACTATATTTTATTATACAATAATTTCAAGTAAAATTATATGTTCAGTGAGATAATTAAACAGCTCCCTTCATACTTTGAATCGCAGAANNATACCGCCTATTCCGGGTGACGTTGTTACTGCATTTGGAGCATTTATGGTTGGAACAGGGAAATTACATTTTATAGGCGTTTATATAGCAACAACCCTTGGTGCTACTACGGGTTTTACGCTGCTATTTTTATTTGGAAAATTTTTAGGAAAAGAGTTTATGCTTAATAGTAAATTCACTTTTTTTAAATATGACGATATACTTAAGGCTGAACAATGGGTACAAAAATATGGCAGCTGGCTGGTGCTTTCAAACCGCTTTTTGCCTGGCATCCGTAGTGTCATTTCTTTGACTGCTGGTTTTTCTAATTTGTCCACACATACAGTTTTGCTGTTTTCTCTTTTAAGCGCTTCGGTATGGAATTTAATTATTATATATCTTGGCTATTCGTTAGGTAATAACTGGTTTATTGTGCAAAACAAAATAAGTCATATCTTATCACAATATAGCAAAGTATTGTTATTTGCCGGCGGTATAGTTTTATTGGTATATATCGCAATTAAATTTAAAAAATATGTAGCAAAAAATTAGTTATGCATATATACTATATTTCCTGTGTTATGTTTATGATTTTATGGAGACATTGAATGAATTTTGAAGAATATTTTGACAACGATACCATACAGATAGAAAATACCATAATGGCAAGCGATCTTTCCAAAATAGATACCGCTATGCCATCAACAATTCACATTATACCGGTTCGATATAAACCTATATTTCCTGGTATTATTACCCCGCTTATTATAGCAAAACCAAGGTTTATGCACTCAATTGATGATGCATTAAACATCTCAAGATCTATTGGTATCGTTGTACTAAAAGATGATGACGTTGAGGATGTTGCATTAGATGATATAGAGATGTTTGGCACTGCTGCAAAGATAATTAAAAAAATTAATCTTCCTGATGAAAGCATCAATGTGCTTATCAATAGTGTTTGCAGGTTTAAAATCAACAAAATAACTGAGGAAAAAAGTAACATCCTTGCAAAAGTTGACTATATCTATGATAAGGCAAATCCAAAAAATGTAGAGATCAAAGCTTTAACACGCGCAATATTAAGTCAGCTTAAAATATTATCCGAAAGCAATCCTCTGTTTACCGAGGAGATGAAGCTGACAATGCTCAATGTTGATGAACCGGGACGCATAGCAGATTTTGTAACATCTATCTTAAATCTGGAAAAATATGAATATCAAAATATACTGGAAACAATCAACGTAAAAAATCGTCTGGAAAAAGTGCTGGTGCTATTACAAAAAGAGCTGGAGGTTGTATCAGTTCAGCGGAAAATACAAAATCGTATCAATGAGAAGATATACAAACAGCAGAAAGATTATTTTTTACGAGAACAATTAAAAATCATAAAACAGGAATTGGGAGTAGAGGATGACAGGCATCATGAAATTGAACAGATGAAATCTTCAGCGGAAGCATTGCATCTTAACCATGAATCCAGAGAAAAGATTTTTGAGGAAATAAACAGGCTTAATTATATTGAATCCAATACTCCGGAATATACCATAGCCCGTACCTATATCGATACTGTTCTTTCTTTGCCATGGAATACCTATACTGATGATTATTTAAATATTGAGTATGCAGAAAAAATTTTAAAGAAAAGTCACCATGGATTAAATGATGTCAAAGAAAGGATTATTGAATTTTTAAGTGTAAGGATGCTAAAACCTGATTCAGGTGGTTCAATATTGTGTCTTGTTGGGCCGCCAGGTGTAGGGAAAACATCCCTGGGACAGGCTATTGCTGATTCTTTAAAACGAAATTTTTTCAGGGTTTCACTGGGCGGAATCCGCGACGAGGCAGAGATTAAAGGGCACCGTAGGACCTATATTGGAGCAATGCCCGGGAAGATAATTCAGGGCATGAAGATATGTAAATCTAAAAATCCTGTTTTTATGCTGGATGAGATTGACAAGCTGTATCAAAGCTATCAGGGGGACCCTGCTGCATCGTTATTAGAAGTTCTTGATTATGAACAAAATCATGCATTCAGGGATCATTATATTGATATGCCTTTTGACCTTTCAAAGGTTTTCTTCATTACAACTGCAAATACATCTGAAACTATCCCTGATGTGTTACTTGATCGTATGGAAGTCATTCGTATTCCGGGATACATTGCTGAAGAAAAGTATGAAATTGCAAAACATTTTTTGTTGCCAAAACAGCTTAAAAAACATGGTTTAGCCCATAATCCCATAAAATTAGATAAAAATGCTTTATATTGCGTCATTAACGGTTGGGCGCGTGAGGCAGGAGTACGAGGTTTAGACAGACAGATTGAACGTCTTTGCCGAAAAAAGGCAAAATCAATTGTTAAACAGGATGATTCATTCCCTGAACATCTTGACAGCAATGAACTTCGCAGGCTTCTGGGAGCGGAGATATATACTGATGACACCATTCCTGAAAAACTTAATCCAGGCGTAGCAATAGGATTGGCATGGACAACAACCGGTGGTTCTATTCTATTAATTGAATCGCTTTCCACGCCAGCACAGGCAACACCTGCATTAACACTGACAGGGAATATTGGCGATGTCATGAAAGAATCGGCAACTATCGCCTATAATTACATTAAACATTACTGTGATAACAATCATCAGGTAATAGATTATCTTACTAAAAATAACATCCATATCCATGTCCCCGCGGGTGCTATCCCCAAAGATGGACCGTCTGCCGGTATTACCATGGCAACAGCGCTCTATTCACTGGTTTTGCAACAGCCAATTACAAAACGTATTGCTATGACAGGTGAACTTACCCTTTCAGGGCGGATATTGCCGGTTGGCGGCATTAAAGAAAAAATTATTGCTGCTAAACGTGAACATTGTGTTGCAATCATACTGCCAGCAGAAAACAAACGGGAAATTCATGAAATACCTTCACATATTATAAAGGATATGTCACTATTTTTTGTTGCCCATATTGACGAAGTCTTTGATATAGTATTTCATTAACCAATCGTAACGATGACTTCATAGGCTGTTTTTATCAAATAGATTTTGCAATGCACACACAGTGCATAATACTATTTTATATATGAACTATCGGTATAAAAATATGGCAAAGGGATGTATATATAAATACAGTATAGGAATGGTTGTACTCATACTCTGTATTTCCCGTGTTGCCAGTGCACAGATCAATGGCACTGCCATGGGCGGTATAGTAACAGTAACATCCGAAGGAAGCAATGATACCACGCGGAATCCTGCCCTTTTAGGGATCGTAGCCAACTCTATTATCAATATGTATGCCACAGGCACAGCTTTCTATGATGAAGAAACCAATCCCCGGATGCATGCTTCAGATATAAATATCCAGTCAGTTCAACAATCCAATGATTACTACTATACATTTTCTATTGTTGCTGGATATGCAAAACCTTTAGGCAAAGGAACAATAGGGGTCAGTCTTTCATCAAAGGATAATCTGTATCTGCGAAGAAAAGATGTACAAAAACTCAGTGGTGATGTTTCAGGCATTTCCTTTACCCAGACACAAACCACTACAACTGATGAGTTAACCCCCACCGTCACCATAGCCTACGGATGGAAATTATTTGACAATAACTATGCAGGATTACAGATTGCCGCAACTCCATACCTGTCAAATAATGACACCAAAACCGATAATAGCTTATCCCCTTCATACAGCTTTACTCTGAAAGAATATGCACTTATCATACAACCTGCAATTGGTTACCTGATGACCGATGGAACATCACAGGTTGGATTACGTTTTATCCCTTCAACAGTTAAATTGACCAAAAAAAAAGTAGATGCTGATTTTAGTACCGGGGATAGTTCATATAATGATGACTTGAAGATTCAACAATTGGAAGGACCACAGATTAATGCAGGGGGATATGTACAGATCACTCCGACATTAGGAATAGCACTGGAAGCTGGTTTCATTATGCCCAGCGAATACAGCAATACCAGTATACAGGTAACTGACAATCCCTCTCCCGCCATTAAACATCAGTCTATAGAAGTGAAGAACAATCCAATACTACTATTAAAAGGTGGTACTCAATATACCATCAACGGATCACTGCAAATTATGAGTGGCATAGCATTTTTTCATCTTTTTAATAATGCTGCCAATAGCAACAGTATGGGAAGGGGAAAATATAATTCTTTATTAATGACATTGGGTTGCAACTACATCTATACGCCTGATATCGTAATTACAGGCTTGCTTATCGTGTCACGTAACAGCATTGATACATATTATCATTCAGAGGACAGCATTTCGCTGGAATCAGAAACAAAATCTAATGTGTGGACCATCACGGTAGGTGCAGGCATATCGTATAAATTATAATGTGCTATACCCTGTAATCATGCAAAAAAGCTCCAACCCTCCGTGCAACAACAATACCCACATCACCGCGGGTTATACCATGACTTTTTGAGTGCACCATGGTACATTCTTTTTTTTCTGAGGGTATTTTCATGAACAGTTCAAAAGCACCCCTGGGGTCAACTGTTGTATCGCCAGCACCCTGCATTATTAATACCGGGATATAAATGTCGTTAAGCCGTTTTTCAACAACATCCATCAATGTTTCCATCTGATGAATGCCAGAAACGGGGTTTTTAAGATAGTTAATATCAGGATTATCAGGATGATTGGGGATAAAATCCAGCCTGCCAATCTTTTTTATTTTTAAAAATGATAAAAATTTATTCCATGTATCCACGGCAGGAGCAAGCCCTGAAGCAATATTCTTTAATTTATATGGTGCACTGATTGCCACAGTGCCGCATAGAGCATCTTTTTTATTGGCAGCATGCAGGAGTGTAAGCCCGGCACCGGTAGAAAAACCACAGATAAATACCTTTTCAACTGAATTTTTTACAACACTATAGCCGCGGTTTACTGATTCATACCACTCGTCATAGCTCCTTGTTGCAAGATCCTCAGGTGATGTGCCATGCCCTCTAAGCCGTGCACAGTATACTGTGTATCCCTGATTATATAAAAAATCAGCAAGCTCACGCATCTCTGCAGGTGCAGCCATATAACCATGTACCAGCACCACCCCTGCCTTTGCAAACAGCCTCTTTTTAAAAAACGGCATACCAATATACTTTGGTTTTGTTTCGCCCTGTTTAAAATAGTGCTTATAGTCATTTTCAAATATCTGCACATCGCGCTGATACAATGATTTTACTATACTTCGCCGCACGCACACCATTGGGGTCCAATACAAAATTTGTAACCTGCGCGTCAGATTCCGCAACGGTTCTATTTCATTTTTTAAAACTTCAACAATGTTGTCCTTCCGTATTGTATGGAACTCATATGCCCGGGAAAATTTTTGTTTATTTTTATAAATAATGCCATTGTTGACAGTTATAAGTCCTTCCGATTTAGCCGCATCAATAAAATCGTTATATCTCCCATGAGGATCATCGGTTAAAAGATAGCCCTGTTTCAATTTTAATGCGCTATGGCACGATGGTAATTCTAATTTTTTTAATGCCGCAATTGCACAATATGCCTTTGTTTTAAAATCACCTTCTTTTATTTTGTTTGTAGCTCTCGTCAATAAATACGAAAAGATATGATCATGGTTGATGGTTGTCATTGTATAAATGTCATGCATATATCGATACATAATATCAATGGCAATTTTCCGTAGCACTACATCGTTTTGCAAATCCTGTGGTTGCAGGTAAAGGTTTTTACTTTTGATTTTTTTCTTTGCAAGATAGCTCTTTAAATAGGGGCTTATGGCAATGGGATTGCCAAAGTTGATATCAATATCAACACCTTCCACCAGCATTGTCCCTTCAACCTCAAGCTCCTCTTCTATGCGCTCGGGCAAACCTTTAACAAATGTGCTGGCTATCTTATTGATAATATTTCGGTGTGCTCGTATCGGAAAATACGTTATATTTACCGGTACAATATAGGTTTCCTGATCAACAACATGTGATAATTCATTATCATGTATACCAAAATGAGCCATTAACGTGTTCAATTCATCACATGCATTGCGAATCTGGCAGCTTTTCAACTCTTCTCTATAAAATTGTGCTTGTAATGCAATATTGGCAGCACCGGTATGAGGTGGCCGTCGTATTCCGGAGTTGTAAACCATATATTTGCCACGTTCTATAAACCTTTTATCCTTTATCATCTGCCCTTCAGGGAATATTATACAATCCATATCCCCTTTAAGTAACGCACCAATAAACTTAACATCCCTCAGGGGATCTTTTGTTGAAACAGCACCAACCTTTTCCATGAATTTTCCAAAGCTGCCTGTAAAAAAGCTGTAATGCGCTAATGAATAGAGATACTTTCCTGTTATTTTATAAATAACATTGGGAAGAAAAAATGTTTCCATTCGGGTAAAATGGTTTATCACAAATACAACAGGAGCTTTAGGGATTCTTTCTGCATCATGTACCCGTATAGTAGCCCTGCTTAATTTCGAAAGCGTATCAATTGCCAATCCGGTTAATTTCATAAGATGAAACGAAATGTCCATTGCTACTTCCTCAATATCTATTATTTTTATAGTCCTCGATTATTTGGGCATGATCAAAAGCCATGTCGATGGGCACATTGCATATATTAAAAATTTTTACTTCTCTGGCATCATCGCTAGCTTCTGGTTTCCCTTTAGCCCTGGCTACATAAACAGTGGTAATAGTATGCTGACGCGAATCCCGTGCTGGATCAGAATAGGTATGAAATTGCCTCAGCAATATAACATCCAGCGATGTTTCTTCCTTTGCCTCCCGGATTGCTGCCTGTTCCAGCGTTTCACCATAATCCACAAAGCCACCTGGTAAAGCCCACCCATAAGGGGGATTTTTTCGTTTTATTAATACAATCTCATCAGGTTTAACATTGCTATGTTCATCTTCAAGCATGATAATGATGTCAACGGTAGGTACAGGGTTGCGGTAAGCAGTCATACGTCACCCTTTGTTAAAATACTTTATCATGGTTATCTCATTACCTTTTTCATTAAACGACACATTGAAGATATCCTGTAACATCGTTAACCCCACACCATGATAATTGTTGATTAAATTACCATCGGGCAGCGTTGTAATATAGTGCTCCCATTCAAAACCTTTACCCTCATCAGTTATGATGTATTTCACATGATCAGGGGATAAATAATACTGTACCTTAATCTTCCGCTTCTCTAAATACTCTTTATTGCATCTATCAATAACATGATCCCAATAATTGCCATTCTTTTTCTTTAAAAGGCTCTTTGTCTTAAAATCTATCTCTAAATTACCATGCTCTATGGCATTGATGATAGCTTCCTGCAGCCCCAACTGTATGCGTATGATCTCTTTTTTTTCAATATAGGTTTCTAAATTTCTTGTTAATCTATATGACAGCATGTTTACGATACGTATGTTGTTATCCAGAATAAATTCTGCAAATTCGCTTTTGAGATAGTTACTGGTAAGGTAGTCGGATTGTATAATCCTTCCTATAGCAAGGATATATTGCAACTGTTCATCTTTAAAAATGGGAACTAACTTAAATGCAATAGATTTTATTTCGGCATAGTGTTGCACCTTACACGGTAGAACAATTTCAGCCTCATATCCTTTAAATACATCTTTAAATCTGCTGAGCAAAAGATCCCGTAATCTCACCGAATCTTCAAATGACTTTTCATATAAAACTGCCCTGAATGGTTGCTGTATCAATTCTTCTTTGTCAAAATTAAGTATGGTTGTTAATGCAGGATTAATGCTTAAAATTTTTCCAATATTATCAAGGAGTATGATAATTTCATTGGAATGCTCTATAATGACGTCCTTTAATGCCAGTTCATGTTTACTGCTGACAATCTCATTTGTTGTTATAACCAAAAATTTTATAGTTGAATAGATCCCTGCAACTAACATCAGAACAAATAAAACAAAAAGAAATAAATAAGGAGGGTGTAACAATGAATGATTGATGGAGTAATATATAAATACATACATTACTATAAATAAGGTAATAATTAATAGAGCTAAAACTCCATACAGAAGCAAATCCCATCGCTTTTGTTTAACGCTATATGTTATACTATGTTTCATACTTCATTGTGGCAAACGATATCAATTATTTACTATAGTAGCCATTATAACCAATATTAATTATAAATTTCAAGCAATTTGTCTATTTTGTCAAAAAAATAGCTTGAATATTTTACACAGTTCCCATTATATGCATTATCGTTTACGTTGTCATTCAATGCAAAAAAAATATAACACTCCATTAAAATTATTTAATAATATTTGTACTGCCAGAAAAAGTGTTATATATTAATTATATGCTAACACCATGGTCAACAGTTATTGTATTCGTGAGCTATTATGGAACATAACACAGGGAACATCATTTTATATGATACTACATTACGCGATGGCGCTCAAACGTTTGGTATTTCGTTTTCCCTTCAGGATAAAATCCGTATTGCACTGGAATTAGATGCATTGAAGATTGACTATATCGAAGGCGGCTGGCCAGGATCCAATCCAAAGGATAATCTTTTCTTCAGTGAAATCCGTAACGCTTCTATAAACCATGCTAAAATTGCAGCCTTTGGTTCCACCAAACGTCCTAAAATGAAATTAGCCGAAGATGAACTTTTACAAAATCTTATCCAATCCAATGCTTACACCCTGACCATTGTAGCAAAATCATGGGATTTTCATGTTACCGACGCACTCAATATAACGCTGGAAGAAAATTTAAACCTGGTGTATGATACCATTGCCTATTGTAAGGATAAGGGATTTGAGGTCTTTTTAGATGCCGAGCATTTTTATGATGGATTTAAAGCCAACAGCGATTATGCTATAAAGGTTTTAGAAAGTGCAAAAAAAGCTGGTGTTGATATGCTGGTACTATGCGACACTAACGGCGGCACTCTGACTCATGAAATAAGCTCCATTACACAAACTGTCTGTTCTTCATTTACAACACCTATTGGTGTGCATCATCACAATGACGCGGGAGTAGCCGTAGCTAATGGGATTGCAGCAATAATAAATGGAGCAATCTCAGTACAGGGCACAATAAATGGCTACGGTGAACGTTGCGGCAACTGTGATCTTACCACACTGATACCAAACATTGTGTTAAAGTTAGGCTGCCATTGCAATGCTGAGAGCGCTCTAGAACACCTTACCGAAACAAGCCGCTATATCAGTGAAATAGCAAATTTAGCTCATAATGAGCATGCTCCGTATGTTGGCGACAATGCTTTTGCCCATAAAGGCGGCATCCACGTATCAGCATTAAAACATAACACTGCAACCTATGAGCATATCAATCCGGAATTAGTGGGAAACAGACGAAAGGTTATCATCTCTGAATTAGCAGGCAAAAGCAATATTCAGGTAAAGGCTAAAGAACTGGGGATTTCTCTAAATAAAATTCAATTATCAGAAACAATACTTCGCCGCATAAAAGTTTTAGAAGATCAGGGATTTCAGTTTGAAGCTGCTGAGGGATCGTTTGAATTATTAATACGAAAAAGCAATGGTGAATATACCCCTTTCTTTACACTGAAGGGCTTCAGAGTAATAACCGAGAAAAATGAATCAGGAAAAGTATCCTGTGAAGCAACAATCAAGGTTGAAGTTGATGGGCAGATTGAGCATACGGCAGCTAATGGCAATGGACCAGTTCAGGCGCTTGATAATGCAATGCGAAAAGCACTGGAAAGCTTTTATCCTGAAATAAACGAATTACAACTTTCCGATTATAAAGTCAGAGTCCTTGATGAAAAAGAAGGCACTGGTTCGCCTGTACGTGTACTTATTGATCATAAACGGCATGTTGATCACTGGGGTACGGTAGGTGTATCAACCAATATAATCGAAGCCTCATGGCAGGCATTGGTTGATGGTATTGAATATATGCTCCTTAAAACACGGAACAATATAAAACATTAATATACCAGGTAGTACCATTATAATGAACTCTCAGCCTATAGGTATCTTTGATTCTGGGATAGGGGGGCTTACTGTTTGTAAAGCCATCCATGAAATGCTGCCACATGAAAACTTAATCTACTTTGGCGATACTGCCCGTTTTCCCTATGGTACACGTTCCCCGGAAACGCTGATACGCTATGCACGCCAGATAACTGCATATCTTTTATCGCGCAACGTTAAAATGATTGTCATTGCATGCAATACATCATCCGCAGCAGCATTGCCCATACTGGAACAGGAAAACACCATCCCTATCATTGGAGTTATCAATGCCGGTGCACGAGCAGCCTGCAAAAGAGTACACAATAATATAATAGGTGTTATTGGCACGCGGGCAACGGTAAAAAGCGGATCATACCAGAAGGCAATTCATGCAATAAGTCCGGAAGTGAAGGTAATCCAGCAACAGGCAACCCTGCTGGTATCTCTTATTGAAGAGGGCTGGATAAACGAAGAGGTAACAAAATTAACCATTACAAAATATCTTCAGCATATGATCGATGAAAAAACAAAAACCGTAATTTTAGGCTGTACTCACTTCCCCATTTTGAAAGCAACTATCAGCAAAGTATATCCGCAATTAGATTTAGTTGATACCAGCGAAGAAATAGCACGTGAAGTAAAAGAAATTTTAGTAAAAAAAAATCTTGCAAATAATTCATTACCAGGCAAAATAGAGCTCTATGCATCGGATATCACCGATACCATGCACTATTTAAAATCATTATTCTTCAATGGCGATGATGTCCCGGTAGAAAAACTTACTATAGGATAGTTCCAGGATGAAACAACTCCTCATTTTTGTATTTGCTGCAACAATGGTAACCTCAAATGCACTGGCATGGGAAACATTTGACAGGGTCATAGCTGTTGTCAACGATACCGCCATCATCCAGAGCGAGCTTTTACGCCGCTACCAGATGGTAACCAGAAAAGAGTCACCCAAAAAGCCTGAAGAATTAAACACCATACTGGATAACCTCATAGAACGAGCACTCATAGAGCAGGAAGCAAATGAACAATCTATCATAATCAGTGATGAAAAGGTAATGTCGCATATAGACAATATTATGAAATCACAAAAAATAGCCACGCTTGATGCATTTAAAAAGGTAATTGAAGCAAAAGAAGGTATCTCATTTGATGAATATAAAGAAGAAATCAGATATAATATGCTTACCGAGATGCTTGTTTCGCTTGCCATTGGAGTTTCGCCACCATCACGCGAAGAAGCCTATCAGTGGTATAAAGAAAATAAATACAAATTGGGAAATGAAGTTCATATTAAGCAGATTTTAGTTAGGCCAAAAGGTTCAAGTTTTGCTGAAGAAAAGCGGGTTAATGAGCTTATCAATCAGATACGAGACAGGATCTTAAAAGGCGAATCATTTGAAAAATTAGCCTCGCAATATTCTGAAGACGCAAGTGCAAAAAGCGGTGGCGATATGGGCTGGATGGCTTTAGCCGAGTTAGATCCTTACCTTGCCAGTGCCGTTGCAAGGATGAAAAAACCCGGCGAAATTTCTCCCGTTATAAAATCTCAATCAGGATATAATATCGTAAAGCTCATTGAATACAGGCCAACCTCATTTGAAACAGTTCAGGACAGAATCTTAAGTATGCTCTATCAGCGTAACGTGGGAGAACAGTTTAAAAAATGGATAGTAACCCGACGGGAGCAATCCGATATTAAAATATATTTAGAAACTTACAAGCAAAGTTAGGGAGTACTGTGAATACACACGCACTCATTTTTGTCGATAGTTCTATTGATGATGACAACAGCCTGACATTTAATGGACAGTTTATACCGGACTACATTGCCAAACAGCTACAATCCATCCCTGCCATTGATACAATACACTATGGCATACCTTCACAGTACCATGGCAGATTGCAAGAAAAATCACCATTTGTATACACCACCAGTGACAATCCTGATTTCTGGAATACATTTTTTACCAGGACAGAGGCAATACATGTCATTAAAATCCCAGCCGATGCAGCATTTTTACAAGGCTCAATAATCAGTCAGATGCTTGACACCCATTTACAGTATCTATCTGAATTTACATTTTCGTATAACCTTCCGTCAGGCTACGCATGCGAGATCATTTCAAAGTCTGCACTTGAAAATCCATTAGCACATCCTCAGTCAAACGATTCGCTGTGTGATATAATAAAAGGCAATCTCAATCAGTTTGATGTTGAACTTTTTTATAAAGAGCCAGACATACGCTGGCACAGGATACAGTTTAGAGCCGGCACTATACGCGATAGGCTCATCATGCAGAATATCATCAATCATACCGGCATAATACCGGAGTATGAATCGCTCCAGACAGTCATTGATCATAACCCCGAGGTGCTATTTACCACGCCATCCTATGTTACCATTGAATTATGCGGCAGATGTAATCTTGATTGCATCTTCTGTTATCGAAAACAACTATCGCCCAACCATGGTGATATGGACTTTAACACATTACAGACCATACTTGAGCGTATGCGCACTTTTAACACTCCGTACACAGTGTGTTTTGGCGGTTCGGGCGAGCCTTTACTCCATCCGCAATTTTTTAAAATCCTTGAGCTTTGCAGCAATGAAGAGCTTATTCATACCATAGTCATTGAAACAAATGGGATTTACGCTGATACCGCATTTGCCACAACAGTAGCATCACTGAATAAAAAAATAATAACCATTGTCAATATCAATGGCTATAACTCTGAAACCTATCAGAGGCTTCACAATGCTGATCATTTTGGCACCGTACATGCCAATGTCATTCATCTGAATGAGATGTTGCAGGCTAACAATAAAAACAACCGTCTGTATGTTCAGATTATGAAAATTAATGAAACGGAGCCATTTTTAGATAGTTACTATGATTTATTTGAACAGCATAAAATTCCCGTTATTTTACAAAAACAAAATACCTACACAGGACGTATTACCGACAGGCGGTATTCGGATTTAACACCTCTTCAGCGGAAGCCATGCTGGCACCTGCAACAGGACCTTTATATTGTATATGATGGAAGAGTAGCATTTTGCATGCAGGATTTTGACGGCTCTGCCAAACGCGGCACCATAGTGCATGATGATCTCAAAGCATTATGGGAACAGCAAAAACAGCACTTTGTCAACGACTATAAACAAAACAGAGCTACCAAACCTGATTGCAACAGCTGTGATGAATGGTACACCTTTAACCTGTAAACATTACCATTACTGTGTTGCTTTCTTTTTTACTGGCTTTACCGGCTTTGGTTGTTGTTTAGGCTTTTCCTTTTTTATTCCTTCAGCAACACCCAATTGTTTATCAATGATGGCTTTTGTGGCAGATAAAACCTCAGCGCTTTCCACCCGTATAAGTTTTAAGAACAGTTCATAGCTGTCTTTTTTCTGGTACAGTGTACCGGTAGCAAGCATCTTTGCACCCAGAAGCTTCCCGGCTTTTGCGGCAGATGCCTCGTCTATAATGCCAGTTTGTCCCAGCCCAATCTCATGTAATATCTGCTGCATATTTTTACGCTCAACATGCGTAAACACCTTATTTTTACCCAGTGCTACGGACAACTGCTCGGTAAAATATTCAGCATTGGTTGCAAGTGTTTCATCAGATGATTTAATGGGCAATACCGATGTTGGTTCACCCTTTTGAAGGTTTATGGCTGAATAATCAATTAATTGAGCTATCGCCATATCAAAAAGTTTTTGCAAGGTTTGTTCATTGGTTTCATCCTCAACCTTTTTTGCATCAAAATATGCTTCACCTTCTTCAAGAGGCTCGTCGGTAAGATATGCCAGCTCTTCTTTAGCAAATCGTATGATGATTGTTTCCAGCTTGTCCGTCTGGAAGTTAGCGCCAGTATGATGGCTTACGCTACCCTCTTTGCCCCCTTCACTTTCCCCACTTTCACCATAGGTTAAAAATATATACCGCGCCTGGGTATACTGGGAAATCTGCCGTAATACCAATTCACCCATCAGGGGAAGCCCACCAGTACCTATAGAATATATCTTTATAGCATCCCTTTTAGCATCATGAGCCGCATCAACATACGTATATTTGTACCCATAATCTAAATGAGGTTCAGCATCGGTGATAACAAAAGCAAGGCGTATCCCATTGTTATTCCATTTTACTTTTTTTACGGTATCATAAAGAGCGCTTTGCAAATCCTCCGGGCCATCACCGCCTCCGCCGGCAAAAACCTTAGCAAGCTCATCCTGAAATTCATTTAAATTACTGGTAAGCGGAATAACTTTTGTTACATACTCATCAGCCTTATCTTTATAGAGCACCATCCCAAACCTTACAGCAGGCTTTGCAGTTAATGAGGCAATATTCATATTGATAATTTCGATAGTCTTTTTTAAACGGGCAATCTCCTCGCCCATGCTTCCTGTTGTATCAAATACAAAAAGAATATCAAGAGGAACATTGTTGTACTGCGGCCGTTGTGCTTTCATTATAACAGTGTGCTCACGTTTTCCCTGTCTATCAATGGCGATTTCAGCCTTAGTATTGAAAGCTTCAAAGGTAATGGTATAGTTTTTATAGTTTGCGGCATATTCTGATGGATAAAACATAAAGGAACCGTCAGCATACGTTTTCCCTGTTACAATCAGTTTATTGCCGGCATATACCTTAACCTTTGCATTTGGTACGGATTTATTCCCTGTATCCTTACAATAGAGTATTATCCTTTCGGAAATGTTCATGGGATAATGGGTAACCTTATCAGCATACATCTGTAAAAAGTTTACAAAATAATTAAACTGCTTATTATCATCAGCAAATCCTGCTTTTAATCCGGAAACCCCCTGGGATTTTTTTGTCATTTCAGCTTTACCAGGAAGCAGTCCTTTTTTTGCTTTTGATGCTGGCATTTCTTCAGTATATATATCTTCCCTGGTTGCGGTATCAGCTTTGAGGGCATCCTTACTTACTGCACTTTTTTCATCATCCTTCAAAGCTCTATCAGCCGTCTCCCCCTTGGATTCTGGTTCCATATCCTTTATTGCTTTGCTGGAGCATTGCACAAACATAAAAAACACTAAACTAATAAATATAACCAGACATGATATAATTTTCTTCATAGTATATTTTCCTCCAAAAATAGATTTAGTAACTTCATCTGCCCCCTCCGTCACAAGGCACGGGGAGCATTGTTTCCGGTTTGTATAATTTTCATTCTTTATGGTAGGCTATAAGCCAGCCACAGGCAACTCTTCCAAAAATAAAACTATAAGCCCTTTATACCATACATCATGACAGCAAGCTGTTCACCTTTTTTACCATAGCTACAACATAGTGTTGATACTCATTGACAGCATCTTTAGGCAATCGGAAACCTATTGCCCCTTCATGGCCTCCACCGTTATGGATATGCATAATCTTTAACAAATCTCTCAGATCATATTGTTTATAATGCTGGCTACGTCTCATTCTGAATTGTATAAGATCCGATTTATCTTTTGTATCATAATAAGCAACCATACCAATTTTTCCTGAATCTTCGGCTAACTTATCTGCCAGTGCCCTTGTTGTGGATATAATATCTTCATCGTCAAAATTGTCATAAAGGTATTGCATATCCTCTTCGGATAAAACAGCATACCCAACCCATTTATAGAGCTTACTCTTTTTCTTAATGTACTGAAAACATCTCTTTTCATTTTCAGAAGCCTGTTTCAACTGTTCAAAAATCTGATCCATATTGGTGATATTGCCTTCTTTTATGGTTGCAGTATTCAGGATAGTATTAAAAAGGTTGCTGAACAGCCTGTACATCCTTTTTTCACGGGATGACTTAAGATAGCGCCCCATTTGCGAATCGCCAATAATACCGGTTAAAATAGCCAGCACAAGGTTACGTGAAAGGGGATCTAATATTACATATTTTTTTAAAATCTCCTTCTTTGCTCGCAGCTTAATGGCTATTTGTCCCACCAGCTCACTTGCGGAAGAAGCCTCGGTAACAAGGCAGTATCCGGCATCACCTGCGTAATCACTATCAGCACCCATATGGTGGTCAATCTCTATCTTCCGTACATCGGGATTACGTAACATGCTCTGTACTTTACGGTTGGAATCAATCATGGAAGGCTTGGGTGTATCACAGATAACTATCGCATCAGCCATAAAAGTCCTTGGAATGGCCATTACAACATCTATACGGTTATATACAGCAATATCAACAAGATATTTAAAATTTTGTGGAATCTTCTTTGAAGTAAAAATCTTCACCTCTTTATCAAATTTCCTTGCAAGCAGGGCAAATGCAATCATTGACGCGACACAATCCTCGTCAGGATTTGCGTGTCCTAAAATAAGAAATGCACTGCGGTTAACCATCTCATTAATGATTGCATCAATGCAGTCATTTTTTTGTTTTGCTGTTGTAAAAGCTTTTTTAGGCATAGGTATTTTTTATAATTTTTAATGGCGCTGATCATAATACAATCTTATGAAAATGTCAACAGCATATTTTTTTATTTTTTCCAGTACTTGACTCATGGTTGATAATTGGTTATTTTTTAAAGGTAAGGTTTTATTACATTTACAATATCCTATTGATATTATTGCTTTTTTATGAATCCTATTTCCAGGAGGTACGATGAATTTTGATATTAAGCGATTTTTACTTGCCATAACGTCTTTGATTATTTTCTTTATTTTTGCCATGCTTTTTTGTTAATGTGTACAATCGGTTTTTACTCAATGAGTACCCTATAAAGTGACGATATAGTAAACAATTATGAAAAAAACACCCATCCACATCATAGTCATTTTCATAGCAATTGGATTAATTGTGCCTTTTTCATTTGCTCTACAAAAAGATGACGATACTCCTTACAAAAAAGGCGTGAAATATTTTTACCAGCAAAAATTTGAGATTGCAGAACTTCTGTTCCAGGAGGAGTTGAAAAATAATCCTGAAAATGCGCTTGCCTATTCATATTTAGGCGATATCTTTTTATATAAGAAGCGCTATGATGGTGCGTTGCAGCTTTATATAAAAGCGCTGGAATTAAATCCTAAAAGTGCTGAGGATGCATTTCGTATAGGGCAGGTATTTTATTACAAAAAACAACCTGAAGAGTCTATCAATTATTTTCAAAAAGCCTTTAGCCTTAATCCTCAACTAAAATTTACCTATTATCACATAGGGCTTACCTATCTTATGCTGTTGCGGGACAAGGAAAAAACAATTGAGTCATGGGAAAAATTTTTGGCGATAGCTCCTGAAGATCCACAATATGAAAAGATAAAAAGAGTTATTGAATTATTGAGGGACCCAAAGTTTGTTTTGCCGCCGCCAGGAAGCGATGTTTCTATTGAAGAGGCATTGCATTTAGGAGGAATAACGCTTGACGAAGTACAACGCGAAGCTCAGGATAAAAAGGCAGGGCATGAAACCAAAAAGACAAAGAACAAATTAGAAGAGATATATCGTGATGATGAATTATAAGTGCCGGGATGATACCATCGTAATCAAGCAGGATGAGAATACTTACTGTTTGTCATCCTGAACCATATCCTGAACTGTTTTCAGGATCATTTCAGGATCTAATATAAGCAAAAGAGATTCCGGGCCAAGCCCGGAATGACAGGGGTATATAATTCTTTTTTATAGGAGTTCACAATGGCATATTATTATGACCGTTACCGTTATGTAAGAATTGCAGGGATAGCCCTTTGTATCATTTTACTTCTTTTTTCAGGTTACTATCTGTACACAAAATTGTCAAAGAGTTCGTTACAGGATATCGTTGATATACGCCAAAAACAGATTGAACTGTACGAAAAGCTCCTTGAAACAAACCCATCTGATGTTGAAACACTCATCAAACTGGGAAACCTTTATAAAGAAATAGGCAATATTGGAAAAGCTATCGGCTACTATAACAAAGCGCTGGCAATAGAACCCCATAACTACAATGCACTTAATGAATTGGGGCATGCTTATGCATTACAGGGTGACTATGAAAATGCTATTAAAACGCTTGAACTGGCAAAAAAATATTTTCCAAAATATCCGCAAGCCTATAACAAATTAGGAAATGTTTATGATACCCAGGAAAAATTGGAAAAAGCACTGAAAGAATATAAAAGCGCCATAGCGGTTGCACCTGCGTATCAGGAAAGTTACTGGAACATTGCTAAACAACGCATGAAAAAAGGCGATTACAAAGGTGCTGAGGATATTCTAAAAAAAGGAATTAAAGCCAACCCCAATGATGCAGAAGGCTACTATAATCTGGGCAACCTTTACATGCGCAAAAAAAACTATGCAAAAGCAATACCCCAATACCAGAAAGCAATTGCACTTTCCCCTGCAACCGGTAAATACTATCGTGCTCTGGGCGATGCCTACCTTGCTCAGAACAAAATCCCTGAAGCAATTGGCGCTTATTCAACCGCACTGGCAAAGGATCCGGGAGATGCACTTTCAGCAGAAAAATTAGGCGATATCTATGCATCACAGGGAAACTGGGGGAAAGCTGTAGACTATTACCGGCAGGCGCTGAACTATAACAGCAATGATCAGAATCTAAAGAATAAATATGCAAATGCACTTGCAAAACTGCAAAAACCAGTATTTGCACAAAAAGAACCTTCCCCGGTAACTATCGCCAGCAATGAAAAAAATGATACACCGGCACAAGCACTTGTCCGCGATAAAGACCTTTCTGATGCCACACAACAACCATCATCAGTAAACGCTGTTAATGAATCCGCGTTAAAATGGCGTGAGTTAGGCGATAAATACCGTGCAGAAAAAAAATACGATGAAGCACTCAAGGCATACGCAAAAGCAACTCAAGTGGATAAAACCGATGATTACTCACATCACTGGATGGGCAGAATCTACTATCATAATCATATTGATGATGAAGCTAAAAAATCATTCCAGAATTCAATTATTGCAAATCCAAAAAATGCTGATTCACATTATCATTTAGGACTCATCTATTATACCGAAGGAAAATATAATGCGGCAGCTATTGAGTTTAACAAAGCTATTGAAGAAAAGCCAGTTTTTCCAAAAGCATACTATGCACGAGGTTTGGCTTACTATAAAATGAACAATCTGCAGGGTGCTATAAAAGATCTAAAACAATCCATTGAACAGGACCCTAGCTTAGACAGGGCATATTTCAATCTGGGCGACATCTACTTAAAGCAAAAAAATTATAAAGTTGCACTGGACTATTTTACTAAAGACAGGGAGCTACGGCCTAATAATCCTGACACCCTTTTTAAAATTGCAGAAACCTACCATGAAATGAAATCATACTCAAATGCTGAAACATTTTACAATAAAACACTAGAAGCTGATCCTGAATATTTTCAGGCTCTTTTTAACCTGGGACTGATTTCGGCAACCAGACAAAATTATGCACAGGCAGTTTCTCTTTATACACGAGCTTTATCCATTAAAAATGATGACCCACCAACACTCTATGAACTGGGTAAAGCATATGAAGGTCTGGGTGATGATAATAAGGCAATAGAATACTATTCACTGGCTATCACCAAAAATCCCAACTATACTAAAGCATACATTAATTTAGGGAATCTTTATAAAAAGAACAAACTTCATGATAAAGCCATTGAACAATTTAAACAGGCTGCTATCAACGAGCCAAAATCATTTGAAGCCCACTACAATTTAGCCAATGCATATTCTGCAGCAGGCATGTGGGATAACGCTATAGAAGAATACCAAACCGCAATTGACCTATCCCCCATGAATGATCAGGCTCATTTCTTTTTAGGAGTAGCATACAGGGAAAAAGGTGTGTATGAACAGGCTGCAAATGAATTTGAACGCTCATTGCAGATTAACAGTTCACTGGCTGATGCTCACGAGGAATTGGGAATGCTATACTACCGTAAGTTAAAGAACAATGACAAAGCAATATACCATTTTGAAAAGCTTTTGTCCATGAAACCAAACCATCCAAAAGCAGACCAGATACGGGATATAGTAACCATGCTGAAGAAATAATGTTAGAATAATTTTTTTTATTTGACATATAACGATTTGTTATATTTTAGTATATTTTATTGACTATTGTAAACCATGCTAACAATTTTAAACTATGGATACACCATACGCTATGCAAGGTACTTACTTAACATCATCCAAACAGTACGCTATATGCCAGCAACACATCAAGAGTTTTTTCACTGCCCTGTTGCTATTGTCCATTCTTTTTTTACAATTCTGTGCCACCAACGAATCACTGGTGCGGTCATTGTCCAATGATATAACCACAACAGGATTTTTAAACGATGATTGCTACCAGTGTACAGTAACAGCAAAGCCCGATGCAGGTGTGGAAGGGCTGGTAGCTGGCAGGGAAAGTGCACACATTAACCTTATACAATCAATGGAAACACAATGCTATGCTGAACTTTTTGCTGCTGCCAAACAGCTCAATCCTTCTGCCTTCGGCGATAGTTCCATGCAATCATGTATCACACAACAATTAAAGCCGTATGTTGATAAACGGATACTAATTGCCACCTATTTCAATGAAGATTATAGCGAAACCGCTGTCATACGGATATATGAAAATGGTCTGAAGAAAAAATTGGCTTCATTGCGTTGTCAATAATGAAGATGTTTCCCTAACAACACAATACAGTTACAGGTGGATATACATTGAATGCAAAATCCTTAATGGAATAAAGGGGTTCCGGACCAAGCCCGGAATGACAGGAGTGGCGCAGTGATTCCAAAACAAGTTAGGAATGACCGTAGTGTAAAACAACCATCCTCGTATTATTAATGAAAAGGGGATAATATCATATCCACAATTCAATCTCAAGGGGGGAATTGTGTATTACAAAACGCAATTATATACATGGATACTACTCTTATATATTCCATTTTTACTGTTGCTAACATCATGTACTAAAAAGCACGTTATAGATGCCACTACGCAAAAAAACAATGATCTCATGTTTGAATATGATAAAGAAGGTTTCATCAACAGCAACACATTCAGGGTTGTGGTGATAGTCCCATCTGAAGAACCGTGGGATGAGCTATCGGTTAAACAAAAAGGGCAGGAACGGGCTTTTGTTTCTTTAAAACATTATATTATATCTAAGAAAATAATTTATGATGAAAAAGTGCATGGTTATCTAATCACAACAATTTCAGAATTTGGAACATTAAAGAAAAGAGAATCCGTAAGCCCCAGCAGATATTGTTATTATTTTGATATTACCAAAAGTGGACTAAAAAAGGAAATTGATGCATTAGGGCAATGATCATGAATAAAGATAATATGAAAGATTTTTCAATATAAAGATATTGAGATTGTGCTTGCCATTATCATAGATGCTGCTAAACATTACTCCAATACCATATTTTTTATCATCACGTGTATCATGTCGCACCACCATTGCCAGCGCTTCAACATCGCTTAACTCATTATCAACAGCTCCAAAATCTATAACAACCCTGATAATAGATGACAGTTCAAGAGGCATATCCGAAATAAAATAAAGCCCACCTTTGCTAATATTGACAATGGTACCAATAAGCTCCATGGCTTCGGCTTCATCTTTTGATGATTCAATTAAAAGCTCAACAATGCGTATGGGAATCTCAACATCAAGCCTGAAATGCTTCCGTAAGTTATCACCCCTAATATGATATTTGGCAATCATGAAACCGTCAAACTGATGCATAAACCAATCTTCCATAGCCTCATCAAACTTAAGCGCAGGATTACTTTGCTTTAATGTGCCCCAATACAAATATATGGCATCTTTTATCTCACTGGAGAGCTTATCATAGTGGATGTACTTTCTCATTATTCCCTCTTCACTCATATATTGACTACCCCTTTATCAAACTACACTACCCTGATACATAAGGCAAATAAAATTTTTAATTTTTTTTGTTTGATAGTTCCAGCCATATCTGCCTCATACCATTATCAATAGGTATGGATTTACCTGTTGCTAAATCTACTATAACATAAACAACCTCAGCATCCAGAACAATCTGCTCGGTTTTTTTGTTATACATCCTTTGTTTAACGGTTATACTACGGTTACCGATACGGTCAACCGATGTCTCAATGACAAGGGTATCGCCCAGTATTGAAGGAGCCCTGAAATTGACATTAATATTGACAACAGCAAGAAAAACACCCTTTTTTGCAAATTCATCAAAACTCAAACCTATCGTGTCCATATAACTCCATCGCGCATCTTCCAGAAGATCTAAAAAACGCTGATTGGTAACACGCCCAAATAAATCCAGGTGATATCCTTTAACTTTTATCTCGGTTACTGACATTCTGCACCTTTTCTATTGCTATAGTAATATTGGTTATCGGTTTCAATATACAAAAAAGAATAATTTTTGCAATTAGTTTTTTGTTTATATATTTAAAAATGTGCAATTGGTAGATTGATATAAACCAGTACAATTAATACAATTTTGATAACCTAAAAAACCTGTGGCGACGGTATCTATAGACATTGCACTGTCATATCATTTGTTACGCGGAATGATGTTGAAACAGTATTATGCTTTCCATTTATAATCAATCCTTTCCCATTGATAGCACTCACAGAGATTTCTGCTCCTTTAAAATAGTAACCCGTAAAGCTTTTGGTAACCTCAAATCCATCAATAATTACACCCTTACCTGAAGGAATAGTGAAGTGTACCATATATACATCTCCCAGCTTAAAATATTTATTCATCATTTCCATAACATATTTTGGGCGTTTTTGCATATATTCGGTAAGCTCGCCATGAGCTTTTTTTATATCCATACCAAAACTAAGCGCTACTTTGCTATTTTTTTCAACTATCGATGCAAGGTAATCTGCTGTAAGAATATAGTTTAATGCATGGGTTAGCCTTTTTTTAAAGACAGCCCTGAATTGTTCATCATGGAATATAAGCTCTCGGAAAATGAAATATCGTGGGTCCGTTTCCTTCTTTGTGTTGGTATAAACCAGATTAATAGGGCGTTCCTGTTCCCACAGATTTTTTTTATCATGTTCATAGATATTTCTAAAAGCATGGTCCATATCCCACATAAGCCAGAACCAGCGTGGATTTTTTTTTGTTTTATCAAGGAGTGCAACCCCTTGGTAGGGATCACTGTTTGAACAAAATATATTGACAATCCAGTAATTAATAAAATTTTCCATATCAATCAGCTCGGAAGTTTTTTCAAATGTTATAGATTTGCCTTCAAACCTTGCCCATTCATAAAGACGCTGATATTGTCGCGGTTTATCTTTTCTTCCTTTAAGCTCATAATAAACAAAATTTTTATGCCCAAAGTGATTCTGAAGGTAATGGACATCCAGATACTCCAGCAATACAAAATTTCCCGAGCCATGCGGTTTCCCATTCAGGTAAAATTTTACAGGATCAGCAAACGGTGCATAACAACCCATTTTCTGTGCAATTGCATACGCCATGGCAACAGTAAAACCATAGTCGTTTTCTATTTTCTTTATCACAAATCGTTGGACAGGATCACCTTTACCATTAAATAGTATATTGTGTCCAAAATATTCTTTACCATAGACATCCCTGAGATAGATTCTGAAATTTTTAACAGCATGGAGTCTGCTTGTTTCTCCATGAATTCTGACACCTGCGCCCGTACCAAAAAGCAGTGCGCCATTGTTAAAATAGGATATGAAGCATGGCCGCTCCCAGTTTCGTCCTCGTTCCAGGGGATTGGCATAAATACCGGTAAAGGTATCATAAAGGTCATGCTCATTCATGTACAGAGATAGTATAGGAAGCCCCGTAGCAACCAATTTCTTATTGATGATGGTTGTGCTCTTCATATTTTGAGGGGGGAGTTTACCAGCTTGTATCCACTCATCTCGTGATTCAAGCTTTGACAGATCTAACGTGATTCTGCTTTCACCTTCATCGGTATACTGATTATCAAGAGGAACAATATAGGTTAGCCCCATCTTTTTAAATATCTGCCCACGCCTCCCAAAATTAAGATAGACAGATGGGAGCTCTCTACTTCGCAGACCCTTAACCATATCCTTAAAGGCACCCATCCCTTCAAGGTAAGCACCGCATATAGCAATTAATGTGAATAGTAATATGATAGGCAGATGTTTTTTCATGGCGCTTTTGATGATATTATATATCACCTATCCTGTTGAAAAAAAAGTTTGAACTTATCTGATTTGAAATAGATAAAAGCTCCTGCTTTATTTTCAAAATCATATCATCTTCAATGGTATTGAAGCTGTATGATATCACCGTATTATCCTGATTTTCGGTTACACTTTCAATCTTACCCAGAGGAAGCGATTGTTTCAGGTAGTTAAAGATGTTGCCTGCCTTAGCGGTATAGTCATCAACCGGAACGGTTATGATAAGCATCCCATCATTGATCCTCCCTTTAAGGAATCGTGGACCACGTTGAAGAATCAAAAGCCCTATGTATGTTACCAGAAGAACTATCCCAAGAAAGAGGATATTGAAAACCGCACAGCAGATAGAAGTGGCAACTACAACCATAATGAACCCTATCTCTTCAGGCTCTTTTATAGGAGTTCTGAATCGCACTATAGAAAGAGCACCCAGCAAGCCCAATGAAAGAGGAAGAGAAAACTGTATGCATATAAAAATAGCGGTAATAGCCACACCCAGAAGAGGGAAAGCTCTATGAATTTGACTCCCTGTTGCCCTGTTTTTATAAAATTTAAGGTAAAGATACGACACCAGCATTGCTGAAAGCAACGACAGGAGCATAATAAGCAGAAAGGGCAAAAATCCTATATCCTCCATCTTCTGACTGCCAAAACCCTTGAGTAAAATTGAAATAATTTTTTGAAATGAAATATCCATAGTACTTATCCTTAACGGTAAAATTTATTATTAAAAGTGCCGTCGTATTAATTTCCTGTAGCAGGCACTATATTTGGAAAATGCTGACTTTTTGAGTCCCATATCCGTCAAAGGGTAAAGCGATGAGGGAAGTTCACTTTCACTCCCTTTGACCTCAAAAACCGCAGTCTGAAGCATAACAGGATTCATGTATGGCAGCATTATACTGTTTACTCGTGGCGAATGAATATCAAAATCAAAACATATCCGTGACATAGAATAAGGATCGATATATCTGAACCTTTTATAGGTAATCTGAAATGCAGGGAGCAGTTTATCTTTGATAATCACCCCTTTATTGTTTAGTATATGGGGTATCATCAACAAACGTGCATCCTCAAGAGGCATCCCTGCTATCTCAGTTCCACTGTAAGTGGATTTGACGCGTATCTTGCCACGCCGTGAACCTATCTTATACTTCAGTTCAACAAATACTGCATCATCGTGGCAGCTGTAATGGAGATCAGAATACCATCGTAATCGAACCTTGGTTTTAAGATAAAAGCTGTTCAATTTTTGGTCAAGATATTTCCACTGCAAAGTATCATAATAAATACTTGAGATCATTCCCCGCGGATATTCAGGATCAGGCTCACAATACCGTGACAGCCATCCTATCATATCAACAGCACGAGAATTGTTGACGACATATTTAAGCTCATGTTCAACTTTATTGGTGGTTATCATTTTTCAATCAATTATCGAAAAGATGTACTGTATACTACCAAACATTAATATTAGCAATACTATTGAATAAGCAGTAAAAGTCAATGCCATATACAAAAAATCTCCATTAACCTATACTCACAGCAGCCCTTTTATACCTGTCAATAAAAAAATTCATAGAAAACCGAAGTAATCAGATGTCTATTCATACAGGTTAAAAGCGTTAAAATCATGATTAAATGATTTAATACTATTACTATGAAAGCGTGTATTTTTACAGTGCCCACGCTGAATCATACAAAAAAATTATCTTGATTTTAAAAATCTGCCATGCTACATTACTATAAAAACAATTCACAAGAGGTGATAGCTCATGCCAGATGATTCGCAGAATATTATTGAATCAAAACATCTTATACTACCATCTGAGATTTTACCTGAGATTATACCTATTATACCAATATCGCACAGGCCAATATTTCCGGGTATGATGGTGCCGCTGGTACTAACGGGTGATACCATGCTCAATACTGCCAGGGCAATAGCCGAATCCGACAACAAAATAGGCGGTGTTGTTTTAATACAAAACCAGCGTGAAGGGATGGTTACCTCTTCAGATCTGTATAAGGTTGGTGTCAGCATAAAAATTTTAAAGATTGCACCAATTGATGAAAATACCATACAGGTCATGGTAAATGCTCTGAAACGTTTTACCCTGGTGCAGGTAATCACTGAAGAGCCAGTTATCAGGTGGCAGGTGGACCATCACTATGAGCCAGCCGCTGAATCTACCGATGAAATGAAGGCATACTCGGCAGCTATCCTTTCTTCGGTAAAAGAATTAATAAAATCGAACGCTTTATTTCAAGAAGAACTTAAACTTTTCTTAAACAGGTTCAGCCTGGAAGATCCGGGCAAATTGGCTGATTTTGTTGCATCATTAACCTCCACTGAGCCCTCCGAGGTTCAAGAAGTGCTGGAAACCTTTGACGTTAAACAGCGTGTTGAAAAGGTGCTTCTCCTTTTAAAGAAAGAGCTGGAGCTATCAAAGTTGCAAAAAAAGATTTCACAGCAGATTGAAGAACGTATTGCAAAAAATCAAAAAGAATTCTTTTTACGTGAGCAATTGAAAGAGATAAAAAAAGAGCTTGGGTTGGAAAAAGATGAAAAGACATCCGAGATAGAAAAATTTGAAGAGCGTATTAAAAAACTGAAGCTCAGCGAAGAAGCTCTTAAACGTTTTGATGAGGAGATAGAAAAGCTTAAAGTGTTAGAACCTCACTCGGCAGAGTATGGAGTAAGCCGTAATTACTTAGACTGGCTTACCTCGTTACCGTGGGGTCTTTTTTCTGAAGATAATTACGACATCCATAAGGCAAAAAAAATATTGGACAGAGATCATTACGGCTTACAGGATATTAAAGACAGAATTCTTGAATTTATCAGCGCTGGCAAGAAAAAGGGGAATATTACCGGTTCAATTATTTGTTTTGTGGGACCTCCGGGTGTTGGTAAAACATCTATAGGCAAATCCGTTGCTGCTGCTTTAAACCGTAAGTTTTATAGGTTTTCGTTAGGCGGCATGCGCGATGAAGCTGAAATTAAAGGACATAGACGCACCTATATAGGTGCAATGCCAGGGAAGATAATACAAAGTCTCAAGGTGGTTGAGACATCAAATCCTGTTATTATGCTTGATGAAATTGATAAAATTGGTGCAAGTTTTCAGGGTGACCCTGCATCAGCATTGCTTGAAGTTCTGGACCCTGAGCAGAATTCCCAATTTTTAGACCACTATTTAGATGTACGGTATGATCTCTCTAATGTACTTTTTATTGCAACTGCCAACCAGTTAGATACCATTCCATTACCATTGATGGATAGAATGGAAATAATGCATCTTTCTGGATATATACTGGAAGAAAAATTAGAGATTGCAAAACGTTTTTTAATTCCAAAGCAGATAAAAGAGCATGGACTTTTAAAAAACGAGGTTAAAATAGATACTGCATCATTAAAAAAGATCATAGATGGCTATGCGCGTGAAGCCGGGGTACGCAGTCTGGAAAATAATATAAAAAAGATTATGCGCAAATCTACCCGTCAAATAATAGAAGGGACTGCTGCATCCATAATGGTGACTCCTGAAAATCTTGAAGAATTTTTAGGGAAACCACGCTTTACCGATGAATCATTGTACAAAAAACCAATCCCGGGCGTTGTTATGGGGCTTGCATGGACCAGTATGGGCGGAGCAACACTGTACATTGAAGCAACGGCAATCCCATCAAAAACAAAGGGATTTACCCAGACTGGACAATTGGGCAATGTCATGAAAGAGTCAACCGAGATTGCCTATTCATATATCCGCTCCCGTGTTAAACAATTTGGCATTGATCCTGATTTCTTTGAAAACCACTTTATTCATCTCCATGTTCCTGCAGGAGCCACTCCTAAGGACGGTCCTTCGGCAGGTATTACCATGGCTACAGCGTTGTATTCGCTTGCAAAAAATAAACCAATTAAAAAGAGCGTAGCAATGACAGGCGAGCTTACTATAACCGGGCGAGTGCTGCCTATTGGAGGTGTTAAAGAAAAAACTATCGCCGCAAAACGAGCAGCCGTAAAAACCATTATTTATCCAATAGAGAATAAAAAGGACTTTGACGAGTTGCCAGCGCATATCAAAAAAGGGATGGATGCGCATTTTGTTACCTATTTTGAGGAAGTTCTGAATATAGTGTATTAAATACTATAGCAGTATATCCTTTTCTGCATTCTCTATAGTCTGGATTATTGACACAGCGTTGGTATATGAATCACGTGAATCATCTAAAAAATCTTTTGCTTTTTGCATTCTTAATTGGCTCAAAAGTTTTTTATCTTTGGCTGTCAATGTCATGACTTGGTACCCTCATTGATAATATTTTCATAAAAAGGAGTATTGTACTGCTTTTCATGTTCGATAGTTACCATGAAAGTGTATTGTTTTCCCTCATATAAAAACTTATACAATAATGTATATATAGTATTTTCTTTTTGTCCAGATGTCAACTATAAACAACGCTGGTAATACACATTGCTGCAATAAATCACCAGTACTGAAAATAGTATCCTTGACCAATCGCTTCGACCATGTGACTATAAAAACCTTATATAGGATACCATACTTTATGCTATCACAAAATAATGAAAATACTGCTATACACAGTATATAAAGTTTATGGAAAAAATAATTAAGATATTTCATACCTTTGAAAAAGCTAAACGTGACGAGATAGCATTGTATAAATCACTTACACCACTGCAACGGCTTGCAATTGTTGAGGAATTGCGAAAACAATAGTATGAAGGAACTTCATCCCGACTTTATAGAATTTTTGAGATTGATGAAAAAAAATAGCTGCCGGCAGGGCTAAAGACATTGCCGATTTAGAATATTTGCAATAACCAATAAAATAATTGGAAATATATAAAATTTATAGTATTTTAATACTATCTAAATATCTTAAAAGGAAATAATTATGAATATAACTATCACTGACAGTGCAAAGAATAAAATACTGGATGCTACTAAAGGCGACGAGTTTAAACAACCAGCGCTACGCCTTGTTTTATCAGGGATTGGATGAGGCGGTCCCCGATTGGGACTGGCTCTGGATGAGTCAGAAAATACCAGCGATATAAAAGTAATAGCAAATGATATACCGGTACTGTATGACAATGATATCGCACGGTTTTTTGTAAGCGATACTGCTATCACCATTGATTTTGTTGAAACACCCTATGGTGCCGGGTTTGTTGTCGACACGGGAGCATCATGTAGTTAACGTATAGTGCAAAGGAGTTTTTTTATGAAAGAGGCAATCTGGTTTTTGATACTGATGGCATTGTGGTTTGCATTAAATATCTGGGTTTTTCCAAAAATTGGCATACGGACCTGACTATCCAGTAGCTGCCCTGTGGAACAGAGCGCTGATAAAAATCAACATAATGATAAAAAATAAATTGACAAATTTTTAAATTGTGATTTCTTGTCACTATTATGATTTTTCGTTGCAAAGTCGAAGATATTGTTAAGAAAATATGAACATGTATAGTATATCATTCACAACAAATAATAACTGGTGGTGGACCACTATGATGTCCACCTGATAGGCTATTGTGCAATACTATATTTTAAAGCCGTGGGTGGGCATTAAACCCACGGTTTTTTATTGATCCGGTATATTCCGTAAGCCGTGGGTTTAAAAAATCCACGGCTTTTTTATTTTACAGCGTAAGGAGTTTACCGTGTACCCAACATTGGAGCAGTACAAAAAGTTAAGCAAGCACTACAACCGCATACCAATCTATAAAAAGCTCAACATTGCAGAGCCCGGATTGCTTTTGCTTTTGAAATCATTCATTGAAAAAGGCGATGTTATTTTCCTTGAGAGTGCAAAACAAAATAAAAAACAAAGCAGGTTTTCATTTTTAGGATTTAATCCACAAGCAACTATCGTCTTTACACCTCCTCACATTATTATTGGCGATAGTTACTCTAAAAAAATAATACATTGCACTGAACCTTTCAAATTTATTGATGATTATATTGCCCGCTACCGCTCACCATCCAATCCGCGTTTTGGCTTATACAATGGCGGGCTTTCAGGATACTTTGCCTACGATATGGTAAATTACACAGGACATTTACGCCAGCGCATCCATGAGGATTGTGTCCATCCCCTTATGGTTTTGCATCATATTGATGATTTTATATGCTACGATAACAAGTACAACATCTACTACATCGCTACCAGCATCTATACGGATAATAATTCGGTTGATGGTGCATACAACAACGCCATCGAACATCTTTGCAAGCTTGAAGACGATATCATTCATGTTATACAGCATACATCACTTCCCTATCTTCCTGCATACTCGGACACTATTCCAATAGAATTTCAAACCTCAGCAAAAAAGTTTATGGATGATGTTACAAAAGCAAAAACGCTCATAGAAGATGGAGAGGCATTGCAAATTGTGCTGAGCATGCGTGCTCTCATCAATGAGGCGGTAGACCCATACCGCTTTTACCTGAAGCTGCGTCAGGTAAATCCATCGCCGTATATGTTTTATATGAAATACAATGACCTTCATATTGCCGGCAGTTCGCCGGAGATTCATGTCAAGGTGTGCAACAATACTGCAATGCTGCGCCCCATAGCAGGAACTATCGCCCAGAAAAAAACAAAAACCGGGAATGCCATGCAAAAAACATTGCTGCTCCATAACGCAAAAGAACGTGCCGAGCACCTGATGCTGGTTGATTTAGCGCGCAACGATTTGAGCATGATTGCACAACCCGGTTCGTTGCATGTTACCCAGTTTATGCAACCTGAAGATTATTCGCATGTGATCCATTTAGTGTCAATGGTTGAAGCGCTGCTACATCATGACGCAAGCCTCACCGACGTTTTAAAACATACATTCCCCGCCGGGACGGTAAGCGGCGCGCCCAAGGTGCGTGCCATTGAAATAATTGACCAGATTGAAGATAGCCCTCGCGGTATCTATGCAGGATGTGTTGGCTACCTTGGTTTTAACAATACAATGGATACCTGCATTACCATTCGCACTGCTGTGTTTTCGCCTCAGGTGTCGTATATGCAGGCTGGTGCAGGGATTGTTTATGACAGCATACCGTTCAATGAATACAATGAAATCATCAATAAACTTCAAGCACTGGCGGTTAGCCTGCCATTTGCAAAAGTAAACTCATCGATGAAGGAGACAGTATAATGTTTTGTATTATCGATAACTATGATTCGTTTACCTATAATCTGGTTGAATATCTGCGTGTTTTACAGCAGGAGGTTGTCATTTATAAAAATGATGAACCAATCGATTCTATACCATTGGAACGCTATACCGGTATTATACTTTCACCGGGTCCCTCCTCACCACAAAATTCCGGCACTACCATCGCAGCCATTCAACAGGCAACCACCACACCACTATTAGGCGTATGTCTGGGGATGCAGGCTATTGCCTATGTTTTTGGCGGTACGATAGTTCATGCAAAAACTATCATGCATGGCAAAACCGATATCATAGAACATGACGGCAGTAAACTTTTTGAAAACATCCCCAGGACATTCACCGCAGTACGGTATCATTCGCTTGCAGTCAGCAGCAAGGATTTTCCGCCATGCCTTTCAGTATGTGCCCATTCAGTCGATGGCGAGATTATGGCGCTGTCGCATAACCATAGATTTATCTGGGGTGTACAGTTTCATCCCGAATCATATGCATCAGAATATGGGATGCAGATAGTAAAAAATTTTATAGGAGGAGCTTATGAATACAAACGAGCTTATCACACAGACAATTGAAGGTAGCACCCTGTCTATGGACCAGTCAGAGTATCTCTTTGATGCTATATTTAATGGACAGATTTCAGAGATTTCATTAGCCGCAGTGGTTGCAGCAATGAAGGTGCGCAAAGAGCAACCTGAGGAGATAGCAGGAGCAATAAAATCAATGCGCAAATATGCCGTGAGCCTTCCCATCACCGAGCATGTTTTTGATACATGCGGCACAGGCGGTGACAACTCACGATCGTTCAATATCTCCAGCGCAGTTGCAATCATACTCAATGCCATGGGGTATGCAATTGCAAAACATGGCAACCGATCAGTAACAAGCAAAAGCGGATCGGCTGATTTCTATGAAGCGCTCAATATCCCTGTCCATTTATCAGGAGAAGAAGCCACCCGTTATTTCAATAAAACAAAATTTATCTTTTTATTTGCACCTAATTATCATCCTGCAATGAAACATGCTGCCCCTGTACGCAAACAGTTGGGAGTCAGAACCATATTCAATTATTTAGGACCATTGACCAACCCGCTTCAACCAAAGAAGCAGATGATTGGTGTATTCCATCCTTCGTTTCTGGAGGTTTATTCAAAAGCAGCCATGCCGTTAGGTTATGAGCGGCTTGTTTTGTATTCTTCAACCAACGGGATGGATGAAATATCACCGGTACACCCAACCACAGTTGTTGAGATACAGGACAATAACAGCACCACCATGGTTATAAATCCGGAGGATTTTATCACAGTACAGGAATCCAGCAGCATACCCTATGACAAAACGCCTCAGGAAAATGCAACGCTTTTCATTGATATCATACAGTCAAAAAAACCGCAGGCGTTAAGCAAGCTATTGGCGCTCAATACCTCATTAGCGCTGTATGTTCTTGATCACAGCT